>JAFRPY010000050.1 GCA_017428925.1 Prevotella sp.
AGAACGAGATTTTCAATTTCACCTTCATACCATAAATCTTTTTATGCAGTTATTCTTGCCCCAATGGATGTCTTGTGTTACAGAACACACTCAGAATCAAACCACTTTTGCGTGCTCGAAACAAACTGCAAAGTTAAACATA
Source organism: Prevotella sp. (assembly GCA_017428925.1). Taxonomy (GTDB): domain Bacteria; phylum Bacteroidota; class Bacteroidia; order Bacteroidales; family Bacteroidaceae; genus Prevotella. Next base: position 143 of record JAFRPY010000050.1, read on the forward strand.
AATATTTAACGCTCAAAGATTTAGCGAAGTCAATATCGTAGTCATTTTGTAGTCTTGTGTTACATTTTTCTGTAGCACAAAAAGTGTAACACTACGTGTAACACAAGACTGACTAACAGATGACTATTTGACCCTATATCAGGTAGTCAGACGATGGTCACTCCATCATTCAAAAGTAGAGAAGGATACTTTTATAGCAAAATAAAAGCGTTGTAAATCAAAGACTTACAACGCTTTTCTGTTTTTTGGCAACTTAACGACCTATTTGGGTTGAACTCTGATTGACTACCCTAAAAGTCATCAATTTTGCTCTCAGCGGAGAGAGAGGGATTCGAACCCCCGGTACCTCTCGGTACGACGGTTTTCAAGACCGTTGTAATCGACCACTCTACCATCTCTCCTTGTTTGCTTGGTTTGGGCTTTTGGTCGAAAAGCGGTTGCAAAGGTAGTGTTTTTCGTTTAAAATGCAAAGTAGGTGATGCAAAGTTTTTGCGGATTTAAGCAATTTTAACGGAAGAGATGAAAAACTCTCAACGCTCACCCTCTCAACTCTCACTGAAAAGTTGTACCTTTGCACCATGATTTATCCGAAGAATTTCGAAAACAAGATCGGCTTTACCGAGATACGCCGCTTGCTTCGGGGAGAATGTTTGTCGACACTAGGTAGTGAACGTGTCGACCAGATTGCTTTCTCCGCCGACGCCGACGAGGTGAACGAATGGCTGTTGCAGGTTCGTGAGTTCCGGCGTATTCAGGAGGAAGAAGACGATTTCCCGCTGAATTATTTCTTTGACGTGCGAGCATCTATTGCCCGCATTCGTCTGGAAAACACTCACTTGGAGGAAAGTGAGCTCTTCGACCTGCGCCGCTCCTTGGAAACCATTTTCGACATTGTGAAATTCCTTCGGACGAGAAAAGACCAGCGCGAAGACTGGCAGGCTGAAAGCCGTCCGGCAGCACCCACCTACCCTGCCCTCTATCGGCTGACGGAAGACGTGGTCACATTTCCCGACCTCATTCGTCGCATCGACCAGCTGCTCGACAAATTCGGTCATCTTCGCGACAATGCCTCACCCGAGCTGTTGCACATCAGACAATCGCTGGCCCGAACGGAGGGCACCATTTCACGCACACTCTATGCAATCCTCAGAGCCGCGCAGAGCGAGGGCGTCGTGGATAAAGACGTCACACCCACGATGCGCGACGGGCGTCTTGTGATTCCTGTTGCACCAGGCTTGAAGCGAAAAATCAAGGGTATTGTGCACGACGAGTCGGCATCGGGTCGTACGGTATTCATCGAGCCCACCGAGGTGGTAGAGGCCAACAACAAGATTCGCGAGTTGGAAGCTGAAGAGCGCCGTGAGGTCATCCGCATCCTGACGGAGTTCAGCAAGGAGGTGCGCCCACACGTGAGCGACATCCTGGCATCCTACCAGTTCCTGGCCGCCATCGACCTGATACGTGCGAAGGCAGAGCTGGCCCGACAGATGCAAGCCATCGAGCCCGTTGTGGACAAGCAGCCCTACATGGATTGGATTCGAGCCATACACCCCTTGTTGCAGAACTCACTGGAGAAACAAGGCAAGCAAGTGGTGCCGCTCGACATTCGTCTGCACGACCCGAAAGAAGAGAAGGACAGCAAGACACAAGGGCGCCTACTCATCATCTCCGGCCCCAACGCCGGCGGTAAATCGGTGTGTCTGAAGACAGCCGGTCTCTTGCAGTATATGGTGCAATGCGGTCTGTCGGTTCCCATGAGCGAACGCTCGCAACTGGGTGTGTTTCAGAACATTATGATTGACATCGGCGATGAGCAAAGCATCGAGAACGACCTTTCCACCTATTCGAGTCACTTGCTGAACATGAAGCACATGATGCGGCAAGCCGACGAACACACGCTCTTGCTCATCGACGAGTTTGGCGGAGGCACTGAGCCGCAGATCGGCGGCGCCATCGCCGAAGCTGTTCTGAAGCAATTCTGGCAGAAGAGAACCTTTGGCATCATCACCACCCACTACCAGAACTTAAAGCATTTTGCCGAAGGTCACCCCGGCGTTGTGAATGGTGCGATGCTCTACGACCGCAACCAGATGCAGGCCCTCTTCCAGTTGAGCATCGGACAACCCGGCTCATCGTTTGCGATAGAGATTGCCCGCAAGACGGGCATTCCTGAGGAAGTTATCAACGATGCCTCAGACATCGTGGGACGCGACTACATACAAAGCGACAAATATCTGCAGGACATCGTTCGCGACAAGCGCTATTGGGAAGGCAAGCGCCAGACCATTCATCAACGCGAGAAGGATATGGAGCGCACCATCGAGCGATACGAGAGCGACCTCACCGATATTGAAAAGAGCCGTAAGGAAATTCTGCAGCGAGCCCGGGAGCAAGCTGAGGAACTACTGCGCGAGAGCAACAAGCGCATAGAGAACGCTATCCGCGAGATTCGTGAAAGCCAGGCACAAAAGGAGGAGACGCGCCGCATCCGTGAGGAGTTGGAAGCCTTCCGTGCCGACATTCAGGACTTGGACACACGGGCCGAGGACGAGAAGATTGCCAAGAAAATCGCTCAGCTGCAGGCCCGCAAGGAGCGCAAGGAGAAAAGGAAAAAGGAGAAGAGCCAGAACCAATCCCTTCAGCAAGGAGGAAGCAGCGAAGGTGCGACAACATCCGCCGACAAGCCGAAGCCTGCTGCCGAAGAATCATTGGTCGTCGGAGCCACCGTACGCATCAAGGGCCTGCAGTCTGTCGGTCACATCGAGAGCATCAACGGCAAGATGGCAACGGTGATTTTCGGAGATATGCGTACGAAGATGCGCCTGGAACGACTGGAGCCTGCCGTTGAGACGAAATCGAAAACCGAGGACCGCAAGGAGAGCCTCAACGCCTATAGCATCAGCCGCGAGACACGCGAGACCATCGACTCCCACCGCCAGAACTTCCGGCAGGACCTCGATGTGCGCGGCATGCGTGGCGACGAAGCCCTGAATGCTGTCACCTATTTCATTGACGACGCCATCCTCATGGGTATGAGCCGCGTGCGCATCCTTCACGGTAAGGGCAACGGCATCCTACGCCAGCTCATTCGCCAGTATCTCGCCACCGTTCCCAACGTCACCCACTATGCCGACGAACACGTGCAGTTTGGCGGCGCCGGCATCACGGTGGTAGACCTGTAAAGGCGTTCTTTCTCCGCTGCGCTACGAAAGCGCCCCTGCGGGTCGAGCGGAGAAGTTGAGAGGTTCCTTGCGTTCTGTGTTGTTACTATTATTTATTCATTTCTAAATATGAAGAAAAGCATACTATTCACCATCATCCTTGCATGCACACTCAGCATGCAGGCGCAGACCTATCAGCCGTCGCCAGAAATACAGCAGGCACAACGCGAGTTTCAAGACAAAAAGTTCGGCATCTTCCTGCATTGGGGCATCTACTCAATGCTCGGACAAGGCGAATGGGTGATGCAGAATCGAAACATCAACTATCAGGAATATCCGAAGATTTCCGCAGGTTTCTATCCTTCCAAGTTCAATGCCGACGAATGGGTGCAGGCCATCAAGGCCTCTGGAGCGAAGTACATCACCATCACCTCGCGCCACCACGATGGGTTCTCAATGTGGAACTCGGCAGCGAGCGACTACAACATCGTGAAGGCCACACCCTTCAAGCGCGATGTGCTGAAAGAGCTCAGCGAAGCCTGCCAGCGACACGGCATCGCCCTGCACTTCTACTACTCGCACCTCGACTGGGGACGTCTCGACTATCCGCTGGGGCGCACAGGACTTGGCACGAGCCGCCCGAAAGACCAGCAGGACTGGAAGCACTACCAGAAGTTCATGAACGACCAGCTGACCGAGCTGCTCACGCAGTATGGTCCCATCGGTGCCATCTGGTTCGACGGCGTGTGGGACCACGACAGCGACGCCACACCCTTCGACTGGCAGCTGCGGCCGCAATACGACCTCATCCACCGACTGCAGCCCTCGTGCCTGGTGGCCAACAACCACCACCTCGTGCCCTTCGACGGCGAGGATGTACAAATCTTCGAACGCGACCTGCCTGGCGAGAACAAAGCCGGCTATTCGGGCGAGAACGGCGTGAGCAAGACGCTGCCGCTGGAGTCGTGCGAAACCATGAACCGCACGTGGGGTTACAACATCACCGACTCCCTCTACAAAACACCCAAAGAAATCATCCACCTGCTAGTGGGAGCAGCCGGGCGTAATGCCAACCTGCTGCTGAACATCGGTCCCGAGCCCAATGGCGAGCTGCCCGCAGAAGCCGTCAGCCGACTGAAGGCCGTCGGCGAGTGGATGGGCCAGTACGGCGAGACCATCTACGGCACCCGTGGAGGCGAAGTGGAGCCCCATCCCTGGGGAGTGACCACTCGCAAGGACAACCGTCTGTTCGTACACATCCTCGACCTGCAAGACAGCGGGCTGTTCCTTCCCCTGAAGAATAATAAGGTGAAGCGAGCCTGCGAGTTCGTCAGCCGCAAGGCTGTGAAGTTCACACGCGTCGACGGCGGCATCGTCCTGCAGCTTGGCCAGAAGCCTTCGGACATCGACTACGTGGTAGAATTGCAGTTCTAAGGAAGGCTCCCCAAGCCAATAAAAAGCATTTAAATCATATCATCATTCAATTTCAGTTATGAAATGTTTTCTTAACTACCTCGGCTTCAACGAAGACCGACACAAGGTATTCATGACAGCCGTGCTGCTACTGATGAGCATAGCTGCGCAGGCACAGAATGTGCAGCTGCACTACGACTTCGGACGCTTCATCTATCCCGACGAAGAAGCTGGACGACAGAAAGTTACAATGACGCTGGAACAGTTCAAGGCCGACAAGTGGGGCTCGTGGTTCTACTTCGTCGATATCGACTTCAGCCGTAAGTTCACTGAGGGTGCCTACACGGAGATTTCGCGCGAAATCAATCTGAGCAAGAAGCTGCCCATTGCCGCACACGTGGAGTACAACGGCGGCTTGAATCGCTTCGGCAGCTTCCAGCAGGCCGCCCTTCTGGGTGCCGCCTATAACGGTCACAATGCCGACTTCTCGAAGACCTGGTCGGTGCAGCTCATGTATAAGCGCTTCTTCAAGAGCTATGAGTACACCCGCGGCTACAACAGCTTCCAGCTCACGGGCGTCTGGGGACTGAATTTCGCCAACAGAGCCGTCACATTCTCGGGCTTCATCGACTTCTGGCGTGGAGAGAAAGCCAACGGTCACGGACAGCTCGTGGTGCTCACCGAACCACAACTGTGGTACAACGTGACGCCGCATTTCAGCCTCGGTACGGAGATTGAGATTAGCAACAACTTCGTCTACAACACCTACAACGACAAGTCGTTCTTCGTTAATCCGACGCTGGGTGCCAAGTGGAATTTCTAACCAAACGGGTGTGTCCAACTTAATCCTCCCGAGAGAAAAGCAAAACAATTGGAAACTATACAGAATTTGTCCACTGAAAATGTAGGGACGCGTCGCGTCGCGTTTTTGGAGGGGAAAAGCTAATTCCAGTTACGCGGCACGCCGCGTCCCTACAAAAGTATATAACTATCAAACAATAAATCTCAACCCAACAAACTAAACAACATGAAAGATTTCAAGTATTATGCTCCGACAGAGGTGGTGTTCGGTGAACACGCCGAGGAGAAGATTGGCAGTCTGGTGAAGCGCTACGGCGGTACAAAGGTGCTCGTTCACTATGGTGGACAAAGTGCCATCCGCTCAGGACTGCTCGAAAAAGTGTGCAACCTGCTCAAGGAAGAGGGCATCCCCTTCGTCACGCTGGGCGGCGTAGTGCCCAACCCTCGCCTGTCGAAAGTGCATGAGGGCATCGACCTCTGCCGCCGCGAAGGTGTCGACTTCCTGCTTGCCGTAGGCGGAGGCAGCGTCATCGACTCCGTGAAAGCTATCGGCTACGGTGTGCCCTACGACGGCGACGTGTGGGACTTCTATCTGGGCAAGGTCACTCCGCAGGCGATGCTGCCGCTGGCCACCGTGCTCACCATTCCTGCTGCAGGCAGCGAGATGAGCAACTCCAGCGTCATCACCAACGAGGACGGCGACGTGAAGCTGGGCTACTCCCACGACCTCTCGCGCCCGAAGTTTGCCATTATGAATCCCTGCCGCACATTCACGCTGCCACCCTACCAGACGGCAGCCGGCGTCACCGATATCATGATGCACACGATGGAGCGCTACTTCTCGCACGACAACGATATGACGCTCACCGACGCACTCGCCGAGGCTCTGCTACGCACGATGAAGGATGCCATCTTTGCCGTGCTGAAAGACCCCTGCGACTATCGCAACCGCGCACAGATCATGTGGGGCAGCAGCCTCGCCCACAACGACCTCACAGGCTGTGGACTCACTGGCGACTGGGCCACCCACGAGCTGGAACACGAGCTCAGCGGAATGTTCGACGTCACCCACGGAGCCGGCCTCGCTGCCATCTGGCCCAGCTGGGCACGCTATGTGTATCGTGAGGATGTGAGCCGCTTTGTGCGGTTTGCCGTGAATGTGATGGATGTGCCCAACGACTTCGGCAATCCCGAAGCCACCGCCCTGAAGGGTATTGAAGCAATGGAGAAGTTCTATCACGCCATCGGAATGCCTATCAACATCCATGAGCTCATCGGCCGTGAAGCCACCGACGACGAGATTCGCGAGATGGTACGGAAGTGCAGCCGAAACTACACGGCTACGCAGGGCAGCTTCAAAGTGCTGAAGCCTGAGGATATGGAGGAAATCTATAAAATGGCAAGGTAAAGGAGCCGAAGGCTCGTGTAAAGACGCTGCGCGTCGAGTAAGGAGCCTGCGGCTCGTGTAAGGATGCTTCGCATCGTGTAAAGCCTTACAGCTTCCTGACCACTCGGCAGGGATTGCCTACGGCGATGCAGCCGTCTGGAATATCATTGACGACAACCGATCCAGCACCAATGGTGACGTTGTCGCCAATTTTTATACCTGGCAGAATGGTCACGCTGCCACCTATCCACACATTGTTGCCAATGGTGACGGGTAGTGCCCACTCACGGCGCGAGTTGCGCTCCACGGGGTCGGTGCTGTGGCAGGCTGTATAGATGCTCACGTTGGGTCCGATGAAGCAGTCGTCGCCAATGGTGACGGGCGCCTCATCGAGCACGGTGAAGTTGAAGTTAGCGAAGAAGCGGCGCCCCACGCTGATCTGCTTGCCGTAGTCGCAATAGAACGGCTGGTTGATGATGATCTGGTCGTCGGCCACATGCCCGAGCAACTGCTTGAGCATACGCCGTTTTGCCTCGCTGTCGGTCGGGCGCAGCAGGTTGTAGTCGTGAATGATGTCCTTCACGGCATTCAGCTCTCGCAGCAATTCTTCGTCGACAGCCGAATACAATTCACCAGCCAGCATTTTCTCTTTCTCGGTCATCATATATAAAGTTAAAGGACGCTGCGCGTCGGGTAAAGTGTAAAGACGCTACGCGTCGGGTAAATTGTGTAAAGAGCCTACGGCTCGTGTAATGTGTAAAGACGCTGCGCATCGTGTAACCCCCACGCATCACACCCCTACGGATGGATGATTCATCGCAACCTCATCGCTACCACCCCTAACCCCTCCTCCCCGGAGGAGGGGAGTACGCTGGGTGTTCGTTGCCTGTTGTTCGGGCAGACACGGGGGTCTGCCCCTACAGTTGGTTGCAATAAAAATAAATGTGACCCATGCGGGCGTGGGTAATCACCGCTCGGCTTTGCCGCTTTCGTAGCGCAGCGGAGAAAGAATTATAAATTATTAATTATTAATTGTCAATTATTTACTCGTTCCCACAATCTTCGTCTTCGGCAATGTGGCATTGCGGCGACGCACCACCGTGACCACACTCTGCGCCAGCGCAAGGAAGGCCTGACCCGACAAATTGTCGGATCGGAGGGCAGTGGGTGTTCCTTGGTCGCCATCGTCGCAGATGCTCTGCACGATGGGAATCTGAGCGAGCAACGGCACCTGCATCTCCTCGGCCAGCTGCTTGCAGCCCTCGCGGCCAAAGAGGTAGTAGCGGTTCTCGGGCAACTCGGCAGGCGTGAACCACGCCATGTTCTCCACCAATCCCAGAATGGGCACGTTCACCTTGTCGTTGCGGTACATGTCAATACCCTTACGGGCATCGGCCAGCGCCACTTGCTGTGGTGTCGACACGATGATGGCACCCGTGATGGCGAGCGTCTGCAGGAGCGTCAGGTGGATGTCGCTCGTGCCCGGCGGCGTGTCGAGAATCAGGTAGTCGAGAGCACCCCAGTCGGCATCGCCGATGAGCTGCTTCAGCGCCCCCGTGGCCATACCACCGCGCCAGAGCGTAGCCGTCTGCGGGTCAACGAAGAAGCCTATGCTCAGCAGCTTCACGCCATACTTCTCAACGGGAACAATCAGGTCGCGACCATCCTTGTTGATGGCATACGGACGGGCATCCTCCACGCCGAACATCTTTGTCATCGACGGGCCGAAGATGTCGCAGTCCAACAGTCCCACGCGGTAGCCCAGCCGAGCCAGCGCGATGGCGAGGTTTGCCGACACCGTAGACTTGCCCACACCGCCCTTGCCTGAGCTCACGGCGATGATGTTCTCCACCTCGGGCAGCAGCTTGTCGACCGACGGCCGCGCTGCCTTCTTGAACTCGGTCTCTATCTCCACCTCCACGTCCTTGCCACAATAGTACTTGATGGCAGCCTCGGCGGCCTTCACCGTAGAGCGCAGGAACGGGTCGGTGTCGCGTTCGAACAGCAGCACCACCTTTGTGCTCCACACACCACGCTCGCGGTCGAAGCCCACGCTGGGCGTGTCGGCCACCATCTCGCTCTCCACGAGGTTCTTCTTCGTACCGGCATACGTCACCGTAGCCAGTGCTTCCATCACTTTCTTCGGATAGATTGCTTCCATTTCTTGTTATAATTTTGTTTTTCCAGTGCAAAAGTAATGCTTTTTTCGCAATATTTCGTATTTTTGCATAGAAATCTGCTCGGAATGACGAAAAATGATGAACATCAGACTGGTTTCTGGACTCGTGTGGAGGACGTGGTAGCACCGCGATTCTGCGTGGGCTGCCGCTATCGGCTCTCCGAGGGCGAGCAGTTCGTATGCACCAACTGCCTGCAGAAGACTGAGCGCACCGACTTCGCCCGGCACCCCACCGACAACCTCATGGCACGCATGCTGTGGGCACGCACCAATGTGCAACGGGCAGCAACCGCCTTCCACTATCGTCCCTCGTCGGCGCTGAGCTTTGCCATTCAGGAACTGAAGTACAACCATAAGCCCGAGCTCGCCCGATACATCGGACAGCTTGCGGCCAAGGAGCTCATTCGCTCCGATTTCCTTGAAGACATCGATGCCTTCGTGCCCGTTCCCATCACACGCGAGCGATGCCTTGAGCGCGGCTACAACCAGAGCCTGCTCATCGCCGAGGGCATGCGTGACGTCACGGGCATTCCCGTCCTGGACGAAGTGCTCGAGCGCACATTCTTCCTGAAGAGTCAGACACAAATGAGCATGCTGCAGCGACAAACAAACGTGGCAGGCGCCTTCCGCCTCGCCGACGGCGAAGCCCTGCGCAACAAGCACGTCCTCCTCGTCGACGACGTGATGACCACCGGTGCCACCATGAGTGCCTGCTGCCTGGAGTTGCAGCAAGCCCCCGACGTCCGCGTCAGCGTGTTCGCCCTTGCCCTCACCCAATTATGAACGTGGAGCACCTCTAAAATCGCATATTTATACATTTTGGGCAGACAAGCCAAAATGTATATTTATGCATAAGGAAAATTCATAAATAAACGGTGTCGCGAAATGCGACACCCCTCCTTATGAAGAACCAGCACCCCTAAACAGGGTGGTGATTTGCAGGTCACCATCCCCCTCTTCCTGACACCCCCTTTCTTACACAGTGGTACAGTTAGTACAGATGGCAGTTATATTATGGACCACATCACGGCACCGAAAAAGGGGTAATAGAATACTTACTATTTATATATAATATAAATATTATATATATAATAGTAAAAATTATTACTTATATTTTTAACCAAAATCGGCGCAGATAGCCCATCATACCCCCTCGCCAAAATAACTGCCATCTGCCATCTGTACCAAATACGGCCTATTCGACCACCTTCAAAATACTACGAAACCACCTTGTACACAATGTTTTAACAGACATGCTCTATAACTGCTTGATACATAACAACATACCGCGCCGATGCAAAATTTTTCCAAAATTTTCTGCTTATAATTTGTAAGTTTCAAGATTTTTTCGTAACTTTGCAATGCATTTGAGAAGCATCGACAACGACGTTTTCGTGTCCAAAATTGACCGGTCAGGATGCAGAATCCGCCCTCGCCACGCTCCCAACTGCACTAAACAGTATGAATCTTAAAACCTTTAACCGTAAACCACACACCCACCAAACAATAATGAATCCATCGCCCGCACCACCAACGAATCCCACCACACAGAACGGGCAGACACAGGGGGCTGCCCCTACACGTATGGAGCATAGCTCCAGTGCATACGGAGCATAGCTCTACATCCTACGGAGCATGCCTCCTTATCCTACGGAGCATGCCTCCTTATCCTACGGAGCATAGCTCTATATACTAACAAAATGTAAAAACGGCGGGCATCTGACACGTATTCCAGTTTTTTTCACTACCTTTGCAAGATAATCATCATAAAACGAACACGATCATGAAAAGAGTACTATTCGCAACGACGCTGCTTTTGGCAACCATTCTCCTGGCAGCATGCACACAGAACAAGCAGACGGCAGAAGGCGCTAACGCTGCCGACTCTGCCCAGACGGGCAAGGCCACCGTCTACGTGACGCGCAACATCACGCCGGAGGCGCTGGTGAAGATCTACGAGGCACTGGGCCGCAAAGCCGAGGGACGCGTAGCCGTGAAGATTTCCACTGGCGAGTCGGGCAACCCGAACTACCTGAAGCCTGAGCTCATCGGACTGCTGGTAGACCAGGTGAACGGCACCATCGTGGAGTGCAACACCGCCTACGAAGGCCGCCGCAACACCTTCGAGGCTCATTGGCAGACCATCAAGGAGCACGGCTTCACACCCCGCTTCAAGGTGGACCTGATGGACGAGGAGGGTGAGTTCAACATCCCCGTGAAGGACTCCACGCACATCAAGTACGACATCGTGGGCTCGCACCTGAAGAACTACGACTTCATGATCAACCTCGCCCACTTCAAGGGACACCCGATGGGCGGCCTGGGCGGTGTGCTGAAGAACGCGAGCATCGGCGTGGCATCGGCCAACGGCAAGGCGAACATCCACACGGCAGGCTATCAGCAGGTGGTGGAAGGGCTGTGGAACCACGTGGAGAATCAGGACGGCTTCCTGGAGTCGATGGCTGCAGCTGCACAGGCCGTACACGACTACTTCGGTGAGGGCAAGCGCGTCGTCTACATTGCCGTGATGAACAACATGACCGTCGACTGCGACTGCGTGGCAACGCCTGAGCCCGTGAAGCTGAAGGACTACGGCATCCTCGCCTCCCTCGACCCCGTGGCACTCGACCAGGCATGCGTGGACATCGTCTTCAACATGCAGGCCAGCGAGGACAACGACAACCGACCGCTCATCGAGCGCATCAACCAGCAACACGGCATCCACACCATTGAGTGGGCCGAGAAAATCGGTCTGGGCACACGCCAGTACGACCTGGTGAGCATCGACGAATAAGGAGCATCCGTTCTCTCTTTAGCAAGAACAAAAAAACAAAACAACTCGAATGAAACGACTGTTCTCTATCATATTGGCTATCTGGGCGTGCAACACGCTGTTGCATGCAGGTTCTCTTGTGTGGTTCGACGGCCATACGCACGTGGGCTATGTGGCACAATCGCACTATTCGCCCGTCGTGGAAATTGCTCTCGACATGTTCAGCGAGGACATGCTGGCGGTGACCGGACAGCGCGCGAAAGCCGATGCCAGGGGACGATTGGAGATCATCGAGCTGAGCGAGCTCACAAACAAGGAGTTCAAGAAGCTGCAGAAGCGCAAGCTGCCCTATCAGAAGGTCATCGCACGGAAGGATGCATTCTACATCGGGGTGCACAACGGACATCTCGTGGTGATGGGCGACGAAGGGCGCGGAACGGCCTACGGCATCCTGGAGCTCTCGCGAATGGCGGGTGTGTCGCCCTGGATATGGTGGGGCGACGTAGTGCCTCAGAAGCGCAAACGGCTGGAGGTGGACGACCGCTTCGCCACGCTGCAGCAGCCATCGGTGGAGTTCCGCGGCATCTTCATCAACGACGAAGACTTTAGCCTGCGCCCCTGGGCAGGCGGCGACATCGGTCCGAAGACCTACGAGAAGCTGTTCGAGCTGCTGATGCGCCTGCGTGCCAACACCATCTGGCCAGCTATGCACGAGGGCACAACGGCATTTTTCCAGAAGAAGGGAAACCGCGAGCTGGCACGCAAGTTCGACATCTACGTGGGCTCGAGTCATTGCGAGCCGATGCTGCGCAACAACGTAGCCGAATGGAACACGAAGCGACTGGGCGACTACAACTTCTTCACCAACCGCCAGCGCGTGCTCGGCTACTGGCAGGAGCGCGTCGACGAAACCCGCGACATGCAGGCCATCTACACGCTGGGCATGCGTGGCATCCACGACGGTGCGATGGAAGGTGCACAGACGATGGAACAGAAGGTGAAAGGCCTCACCGACGTCATCAGCGAACAATACAAGATGCTGACTCCTTCAACATCTCAGCCTCTCAACACCTCCGCTCGGCCCAAAGGGGCGCTTTCAGAGCGAAGCGGGGAAAGAAAATCTCAACCTCGCAACACCTCAACCTCTCAACCTCTCAACCTCTCAACCTCTCCAATGGTGTTCATTCCCTACAAGGAGGTGCTCGACATCTATGAGAACGGCGTACGCGTGCCCGACGACGTGATGCTCATGTGGTGCGACGACAACTACGGCTACCTCACGCGTCTGCCCGACTCGCTGGAGCAGCGGCGCAAGGGCGGTCACGGCATCTACTACCACCTGTCGTACTGGGGACGTCCGCACGACTATCTGTGGCTCTCCACCACGCAGCCGGGCCTGCTCTACCACGAGATGTCGACCGCCTATCAGCAGGGAGCACGCCGCATGTGGATTGCCAACGTCCACGACCCGAAGGTGGCTGCCTATCAGCTGTCGCTGTTCCTCGATATGGCGTGGAACTTTAACACAGTAGCAGGGCACCAAAGTAACAAAGTAACAGGGTTGGACCATCACCTCGAATCGTGGCTCGCCGAGCAGTTCGGCAAGGAATGCGGCCACAAGCTGTTGCCCGTGATGCGCAAGTTCTACGAGCTCACGGCAGTCAGGAAGCCGGAGTTCATGGGATGGAGCCAGGTGGAACTCGACAAGAAGAAATACCAGCGTGGACTGTCGCCGGCAGGCGACACGGAGTTCAATGCCCTTGCCTTCGGCAACGAGCTGGAGCGCTATCTGGGTGAATACAACGAGCTGCGCCAACTGGTGGAGAACATCGAGAAGCTGATTCGTCCGGAGCTGAAAGACGCCTACTTCGCAGCCATCAAATATCCCGTCCTCGCGGCTGCCGATATGGCCACGAAGCACCTGGAGGCTCAGGAGTCGCGACACATTGCCCGCAAGGAGTCGTTCCACAACGACAGCGAGGCACTGGGCTCGGCGGCACGCAGCATCAAGGCCCTGCGCGAGCTGGAGGAACTCACCGAATACTACAACAGCCAGATGGCCGACGGAAAATGGGATGGACTGATGGCGATGGACCCGCGCCAGCTGCCGGTGTTCGGCCCGTGCGAACTGCCCGACAAGCTCAGCGAAGCAGAGATCAGCGAGTATGGACAACCCGAGGAGTATGAGACACAACCGCAACTGGATGCCAACTGCGTGGCCCGTAATGCAGCCGACTACACTTCGGCCAGCGACGACGTAGAGATTGTGCCCATGCTCGGACACAGCATGAAGGCGGTGGCGCTGCCCAAGGGGGCTTCGCTCACCTATAAGTTCAACACCGTGAAGCGCGGCGAGGCCCGCTTCCGCGTGGCCGTCATCCCCACGCAGGCCACCGATCACGGTGGCATCCGCTTTGCCGTGAGCATCGACGGCGGCGAAAAACGGGTGTTCAGCCTTTCAGAGCCCTTCCGCTCAGAACGCTGGAAGACGCAGGTGCTGCGTGGTCAGGCCGTCCGCGAACTGACGCAGTATGTCGGTATGGGCACCCACACCCTCGTCATCGAAGCCCTCGACGATCACATCATCGTCGACCAGTGGCTCCTCGACTACAACCTCAAGCGCCAACACTACCGGTTCCCGTTGTAATTTTGGAATTACACGGAATTTAGCCTTGAGAATGTAGGGACGCGACGTGTCGCGTAACTGGATTTAGCTTTTCCCCTCCAAAAACGCGGCACGCCGCGTCCCTACATGTGGGGGCAAAAGTATAAAACGACCTATTTTTTTCATTAAAATGCAAGAAATAAAAAAAATATCGCTATCTTTGCACCGAAAGAAACTATTAAAATAGGAAACAATTATGGCTACTTATACTATAACCGTTAACGAACGCTCATCAAGTGGCAAAGCTTTGATGGCCTACCTCAAAGCTCTTGGGGTATTGGTACACAAAGTCTCTCCCAAAGAGAAAAGCAGCTACCTTCGCTCACAAGAAGACAAGCAGGCCGGGCGCATAGAAAAATTCTCGTCTTCAGAAGAAATGTTCGAATCATTAGGTATTTGAATGCGATGTACGTCATCTACAAAGTGACTGGCTTCTGATTTGGGAGCAAAACGATACCGAGTTGACACTCCTATTCACGGGAACAGGAACTCATTCTGATTTATTTGGATAAAATCTCGGGACACCAGCCAATTGGTGTCCCCTTTTTTTAACAACGACTATTACGCACACAAAAATCCCCTCCTATGGGGAGGGGGTTGGGGGTAGGCTCCTCTATCTCGCCTTATCCTTGCTGCTACGCTTCGGCCGATGATAGCTGCGGTAGTCGTCGAGTTCAATTTCCACGTCGGGCTCGCGTAGGTCTACTGCTTGCGGCAGCCTGAACTTCATATACTTGATATTCAGCCCGCGGTCTATCCACATCTGTTCATAATACGTTTGGATGGAGAGGATGCGGCGTGACTCGTCGTCGATGCTCTCGTCGTGATAGAGATCAGTGGTGGCGAAGAGCAAAGGCAGCTGGTTCTCCTTCACCATATAGTCCGTATAGGTGAACAGGAAGTTGGAGTCGGTCTTCACATGCACGATACCGCCATCCTTCAGGAAACGACGGTAGCGCTCCAGGAAATACGTGCTCGTCAGTCGCTTGCGGGGATTCTTCATCTGCGGGTCGCTGAACGTCAGCCAGATCTCGCTCACCTCGTCGGGTCCGAAGAAGCGGTCGATGATCTCGATGTTCGTGCGCAGGAAGGCCACATTCTTCAGTCCCTCCTGCAGCGCCATCTTCGCTCCCGTCCACATGCGGGCACCCTTGATGTCGACACCGATGAAGTTCATCTCCGGATACAATCGCGCCAGCTCCACCGTGTACTCCCCTTTGCCGCAGCCCAGCTCCAACACGATGGGGTTGTCGTTTTTGAAATAGTCCTCGTGCCAACGACCCGTCATCTCGAACGGCCGCTCTTCAATCACGCTGAACGGATACTGGAACACATTCTCGAACGTCTCCATCTCCGCAAACTTCTGTAGCTTTCCTTTTCCCATATTCTCGTCGTTTTGCCTGCAAAGTTACGTGTTTTCCTTCATTCCTACAAATTTAGCGGCCTGAAAACCTTGATTCTCTCTGTAAAAAAGATTGGAAACTATCTGGAAATTGTCCCCTGAAATGTAGGGACGCGACGTGTCGCGTAACTGGATTTACTTTTTCCTCTCCAAAAACTCGGCACGCCGCGTCCCTACATGTGAGCGCCAGAAAGTAGATAACAAAAAATCGGCAATGCCCAACCAACGAGCATTGCCGACATGATATCAGTAGTTTTTCAGATGTTACACTGTCTGAACCGAATCCACCCAGCATCAGATGATGACCTGTACCCAGCCGTGCTTGTCCTCGACGGTGCCGTACTGAATGCCGCGCAGCGTGTCGTAGAGCTTCTTCGAAAGCGGACCAGGCTCGGGACCGAAGTCGTAGCGATGACCGGTGTCGGGGTCGTCAATATAGGAGATGGGCGAGATGACGGCAGCCGTACCGCAGGCACCAGCCTCCTCGAAGGTGTCGAGTTCCTCGATGGGGATGGGGCGACGCTCCACCTTCATGCCGAGGTCCTCAGCAATCTGCATCAGGCTCTTGTTGGTGATGCTCGGCAGGATGGATGTCGACTTCGGTGTGATATAGGTGTTGTCCTTGATGCCGAAGAAGTTGGCAGCTCCGCACTCATCCATGTATTTCTTCTCTTTCGCATCGAGATAGAACTCGCTGGCGTAACCCTGACGGGCAGCCTTGCTATGAGCATGCAGGCTGGCAGCATAGTTGCCACCCACCTTGTAGCAACCGGTGCCCAGAGGAGCAGCGCGGTCGTGGTCGCGTGTGATGACATACGGGTTCGACTGGAAGCCTCCCTTGAAGTACGGGCCTACGGGCGTCACGAAAATCATGAACAGATAGTCGCCGGCAGCATGTACGCCCACCTGAGCGGTAATACCGATGAGGAGCGGACGCACATAGAGCGTGGCACCACTCTCGTAGGGCGGGATGTAGTCCTGATTCAAGAGGACCACCTTCTTCACCATCTCTACAAACATCTCGGTTGGCACCTCGGGCATCTCGATACCGTGACAAGTGGACTGCAGGCGTGCAGCATTCTCGTCCGGACGGAAGAGGCGCACGTGTCCGTCGGGACAGCGATAGGCCTTCAGACCCTCGAAAGCCTCTTGTCCGTAGTGCAGACAGGTGGCCGCCATATGCATGTTAATATACTCGTCGGAGCAGATTTCTATCTCGCCCCACTTGCCGTTGTGATAATAGCAACGCACATTGTAGTCGGTTGGCATATAGCCAAACGACAAACTTGCCCAGTCAATGTTCTTCACCATATTAATAATAATGCTTTATGAAAGGTTTAACACTTCCTTATCTGAAAACTTTTGCAAAAATACGCAATATTTTCCGAAGCGCAAAGGAAAAATGAAAATTTTTTATCTTTTACTGTTGCGCATCCATTACGGCCTTGATGTCGGCATCGACCTTCGTGAGGCGATCTTTGCAGAGCTTGATGAGCTGTTGGGCTTCCTTCAGCTGCTGCGCCATCTGGTCGATGTCGAGCTCGTCGTTCTCCATTTTCTTTACGATTTCCTCAAGGCGATTGACGGCCTCTTCGTATTTCATTTGTTGCATGGGTTGTTGGGTATTTATGGGAATTATGGGAATTAATGGGAGTTTATGGGAATGATGAGTTTGGATGCGATTCTTTCACCTCTGAGCTGACGGAGCCACCAGCGAGGCGGGTCTCGATGATGTCGCCGGGCTGCAGGTCGGAGGCTGAGCGCACCGTGTGCCCGTTCTTCAGCGTGATGCTGTAGCCGCGACGCAACAGCAGGTCGGGGTCGAGACTCGTGGCACGTTGACTGAGCAGGTCTAGGCGGTGGCGCTCGCGCAGCAGTTTACGCTCGACGAGCGGCGGCAGCTGGGCGCTGAGTGTTGAAAGTCGATAGTTCAGCGTGGAGAGCTTCTGCGCCACGCTCGCCGACACACGCATAAAGAGCTGGTCGAGGCGTGCTGTCTGCCTGCTCTTCACCAGCGAGAACAGTGTCGGGATTCGCTCTGCCAATCGTTGCAGCCGCACTTGCTCCAGTTGCATGCGCCGACCTACATACTGCGTAATCTTCTCCTGACAGTCGTTCACTCGCATGAGCACTTCAGCCAGGTGGTCGATGAGGAATGCGGCAGCTGCCGTCGGCGTTTTCACACGGATGTGCGACACCATATCAAGCACGCTTTCATCGCGCTCATGTCCGATTCCCGTAATAATCGGCAGCGGGAACTGTGCCACATTCTCGGCAAGCGCCAACGTGTCGAAACCCGACAAGTCGGCCGTTGCTCCTCCGCCACGAATAATCACGACGCAATCAAAGGGAGCCCCCCCTACTGCCCCCGAGGGGGCTTCTATACCTTTTGAGGCTATTGTGTCCCCCTCGGGGGACGAAAGGGGGGCTGCAGCTTGGGCGTTGTAGATGCTATTCAACGCCTCTATGATGCTCTGCTCCACCCCTTCTCCTTGCATGACGGCAGGGAAAAGTTTTACTTGAAACTGCAGGCCGTAGTCGTTGTCAGCCAATTGGTTACAGAAATCGCCATAGCCTGCTGCATTCGCTGATGAGATGACGGCGATGCGCTGACAGAACATGGGTAGCTGCAGCTCGCGTTGCAGGTCGAACACGCCTTCCTCCTTCAGCTGGCGAACGATTTCCTGCCTACGGCGAGCCATATCGCCCATCGTGTAAGTTGGGTCGATGTCGTTCACAATCCACGAGAAACCATAAGCCTCATGGAAGTTCACATGAACACGAAGCAGTACCTTCAGCCCAGCATGGAACGTCTGCCCCGTTGCCCGCTCGAAGCGCGGACGAAGCTTCGTCCACGTACGCTGCCAACATCTCGCCGACGCACGCGCCACAGGGGTGTTGCCAAACAGGTCTTTCTGCACCAGCTCCATGTAGCAATGACCACGCACCTCGTGCACTTCCGACAACTCGGCTTCCACCCAGTAGTCGTGGTCGAAGGTGGTCTCGAGCACGTCGCGCACGAGGGAGTTCAGCTCGAAGAGGGTGAGCGTAGCCCCGCTCCCTTGCCCTTCCTGATCAAAGAGGGATGCAGATTCTCCTGAGTCCTGCCAATCAATACTCATATCTTGTATGGGATGATGTTGCCTTTCGTTGAATGTGAATACCAGATAATCAACTCACTCTACATTCTGAAAGCGTTGCCGGATTCTCGGGTCCTGCCCCACTCCAGCGCCTTCCAGTAGTCGGGAATGCCGTAGCCAAACACGTTGTCGGGATATTCGAAGCGATCGCCTGCCGAGCGCACGAGGTTGATGATCTGCATCGCGGTGAGCTGCGGAAGTGCCTGCCACAGACAAGCCACAGCGCCACAGGTGATGGGCGACGAGAACGAGGTGCCGTTGGCGGTGGTGAGCGTACCCTTTCCGCTGACGACTGCCGAGTGGTAGCCCATCGCCATCACGTCGGGTTTCACGCGGCCGTCGGCAGAAGGTCCTACCGACGAGAATCCGGTATTGACACGCTGTGCGTTGACGGCGCCAACAGTCAGGATGTCGTCAGCATCGCCAGGCACGTTAATCTTCTTCCACGTTCCCAACCCTTCGTTGCCCGCGCTCGCCACGAGAATCATGCCCTTGCCGGCCAGCAGCGATGCCGACCGTGAACAGATGGACGTACGACCGTTGAGCTCGCGATAGGGATGATCGCCCAGCGAGCGGTCGAAGTGGTGATAGCCGAGCGACGAGTTCAGCACGTCGGCACCAATGGAGTCAGCGAATTCAACGGCAGCAGCCCACCAGTCTTCCTCAGCAAGGCTTTCTGAACGCCCGTCCTCCGTACGAATAAGGATAAACTGTGCTTCGGGAGCTGTGCCCACCATCGTATCTGGACGGTTCATCGCAATCGTGGAGAGAACCTCTGTGCCGTGATCGAGTTCGCCAAAGAACTCGGGCGACGGCGGATAGACGTAGTCGCGATGGGCCACGATGCGCACGTTAGAAAGGAGCGGGATGCGATCGGCATTCATGAAACCGCCGTCGAGCACGGCAATCGTGATGCCGCGTCCGCGGTAGCCAGCTTCATGAAGACGGTGCAGATTGAGCATCGTCAGCTGTTCGCGGCTGTCGACAGGCACCTTCTCGAGGTTCTGCTCCATCAGTTCGTCGCGCTGTGAGACCTCAACAGTGTCGGGAGCCGAGAACAAATGGGTGACACCCTTCACGAAGGGAATCTCGGCAAGCGTACCCAGGTCGTCGGGCTGCGGCAGCGCCACCACCACCGTGTTGTTCCACTTGCTCTGGCTCACCACACGAAGACCGCGCTCGCGCAAGGCTTCAAGATAGCGGGGCGACAGCGGCAGGTCGGTGGAGTCGAGTTGCAGCCCTTGTCGGCGTCGGCGCTCCAGCGACTTCATCGATAGGAACTCCTCTGGGCGGGAGAGTGAATACGGTGTGCCGTTTTTATCGGCCAGTTGCAGTCGATAAAGGTGGCAAGGACCTCCGGGAAAAGCCTTTCGCTCGCCCATAGCCCACGCCGTTGTTGCCAGCATCGTGGCGACAGCGATTGCTAAGATTTTAATTCGCATTTTCATCAGATTAGTAATTTTCTCTGCAAAGGTAGTGTAAATTGCGAGAAATGCAAAATAATTCGCAAGATATTTTCATTTCAGAAAGACTGCCTGCCTACTTCAGAAAGACTGTCTGCCTACGGCTGAAGTATATGGCGACGAGTGCTTTTTATGGTCAAGAAATCAAAAACAACGGAAAATATTTTGTTATTCGACGGGTTTAACGTATCTTTGCATGATAAAACCATCGAGTAATGGACAATAAGAAAGCAGCACTCGCCCTCGGTACCGAGCCCGTGGGCAAATTGCTCATGCAATATGCTATGCCCGCCATCGTGGCGATGGTGGCTTCGTCGTTGTATAACATCATCGACCGAGCCATCATCGGACAAGTAGTGGGCGCCGAGGCTATTGCCGGCTTGGGCATCACCTTCCCGTTCATGAACCTCAGCGCCGCCTTTGGCGCTGCTGTGGGCGTGGGAGCCTCAACGTGCATCAGCGTGAAGCTCGGACAAAAAGACTATCAGACGGCCGAGCATCTGCTGGGCAACACCGTGACACTGAACCTCATCGTAGGACTGCTCTTCATGACGGTGTCGCTCATCTTCCTCGACCCCATTTTGCGCTTTTTCGGTGCCAGCGATGTCACCATACCCTATGCCCGCCAATTCATGGAGGTCATCCTGCTGGGTAATATGATCACGCACATGTACTTCGGCATGAACGCTGTGCTGCGTGCAAGCGGTAAGCCGCGACATGCGATGTATGCGGTGCTCTTCACCGTAGGCATGAACATCTTGTTGGCGGTGACCTTCGTGTGGTGGTTCCAATGGGGCATCCGCGGTGCTGCTCTGGCCACGATCCTCTCGCAGTCGATGGCGCTTTGCTGGCAGTTGTGGATTTTCAGCGACAAGACGCAGCTGATTCATCTGAAGCGGGGCATCTACCGACTGAAGAGCGACCTCGTCCGTAACATCATCTCCATCGGCATCTCGCCCTTCCTGATGAACCTCTGCTCGTGTGTCATCGTCATCTTCATGAACAATCAGTTCGTGCATTATGGCGGCGATATGGCGGTAGGCGCCTATAGCATCGCAAACTCCATCGGTATGGTGTTCTTCATGTTCGTCATCGGCATCAACCAAGGTATGCAGCCCATCGCCGGCTACAACTACGGCGCAGAGAAGTTCGACCGTCTCATGCGTGTGCTCACGCTGGCCATCATCGCTGCCACAGTAGTGATGGTGGTAGGATGGGCGTTGGCAATGCTGTTCCCCTACTACATGGCCCGCATCTTCACCACCGATCAGGAACTCATCGCGAAGTCAATCACGGGCATCAGGCTCAACATGCTGTTGTTCCCCATCATCGGCTTCCAGGCTGTGGTGACCAACTTCTTCCAGTGTATCGGAAAGGTGCGCATCGCCATCTTCCTCTCACTGTCGCGCCAGCTGCTGTTCCTCTTGCCACTCATCTGGATTCTCCCGATGCTTTGGGGACTCGACGGCGTGTGGGCAGCTCTGCCCACCAGCGACCTCATCGCAGCTGTAGTGGCAGCTGCCAGTATGGCCTACTTCATGCCGAAATTAAAACAACAAGCTCATGGATAAATCAAACAATATCATCATCTGCGTAGGCAGGCAGCTGGGATCGGGCGGACAAATCATCGCCCGCAAGCTCGCCGAGGAGTTTGGCTGCAAGCTCTACGACCGCGAAATCCTGAACCTCGCCGCCAAGGAGAGTGGTTTCTCTGAGAAGATCTTCGAACAGAACGACGAGCACAAGGGGTTCTTCCGCGCCTTGCTCAGCGGACACGGGCGCAGCTTCGCCATCAACAACTTCTACCAGAACGAGTTCTCCGAAGAGAATCTGTTCCAGTTCCAGGCCGATGCCATCAGTAAGGCTGCCAGCGAGGGACCGTGTGTGTTTGTGGGTCGCTGTGCCGACTACGTGCTGCGCGATGTAGAGGGTGTGGTGAGCGTCTTCATCACCGCCGACATGGGCGAGCGCATCAGTCGTGTGATGGAACGCAAACAATGCGATGAAGAAACAGCCCGCCACATCATCGAAAACGGCGAAAGTCAGCGTGCCACCTACTATAATTACTACACGGGAAAGAAATGGGGAAATGCTGCGAGTTACGACCTTTGCGTGAACTCATCGCGCCTGGGCATCGACGGAGCCACCGCCCTCATTGCCGAGTTTATCAGAAAGTCTTGTCCGACCGGTCCGAATAGTCAGAATAATCAGAATAGTCAGAATAGTCCGACTGGTCCGACTAGTCCGACGCAATCTGAACAGTCATGAAGAAAATCGGCATCCTCAGCGACACCCACAGCTACTGGGACGAGAAGTACCTACACTACTTCGAGCCCTGCGACGAGATTTGGCATGCAGGCGACATTGGTTCGCTGGAGGTGGCACAGAAGCTTGCTGCCTTCCGTCCGCTGCGCGCTGTCTGCGGCAACTGCGACGGTGGCGACCTGCGACGCATGTATCCCGAGCGGCTACGCTGGAAGTGCGAGGACGTCGACGTGCTGATGACGCACATCGGCGGCTATCCCGGCAACTACGACCCACGCATCCGTTCCACCCTCTTTGCCTCACCACCTCAGTTGTTCATTGCCGGCCACTCGCACATCCTGAAGGTGAAGTTCGACAAAACGCTGAACCTCCTTCACATCAACCCGGGTGCAGCAGGCATGCAGGGCTGGCACCAGGAGAGAACTTTGGTCAGACTGACCGTCGAAGGCAATAAAATGACCGATTGTGAAGTTATTACATTAGGAAGTAAATCATAAAGAACTAAGAATATGTCAAGAAAGAAAGCCATATTACTCTACGCGCTGCTGGAAGCCCTGCTTCTGCTGGCCATTTGCATGGGCTTCGTCGCTGAGGTGATTTCCATGAAGATGTTCATACTCCTCCTGGTCCTCATCTCCGTGCTGTCATCGACCGTACTGATAGCTATCATCAAGAAAACAAACCCTAATAGTTAACAATACCCCCAAAAAGTTATGAAGACAATCGTTATCACTGGCGGTGCAGGCTTTATTGGAAGCCACGTGGTTCGCCTGTTCGTGAACAAATATCCCGAGTATCACATCATCAACCTCGATAAGCTGACGTATGCCGGCAATCTTGCCAACCTCAAGGACGTCGAGGATAAGCCCAACTATGAGTTCGTGAAGATGGACATCTGCGACTTCGAGGCTTTCTACCAGCTCATGCAGGAAAAGAAGGTCGATGGTATCATCCACCTCGCTGCCGAAAGCCACGTAGACCGTAGCATCAAAGACCCCTTCACCTTCGCCAAGACGAACGTGATGGGCACGCTGTCGCTGCTACAGGCTGCCAAGCTCTATTGGGAGAGCCTGCCGGAGAAGTACGAGGGCAAGCGTTTCTACCACATCTCGACCGATGAGGTTTACGGCGCACTCGAGATGACACATCCCGAAGGCATCGAACCTCCGTTCTCAACGACGGCCTCAAGCACCGAGAACCACTTGGCCTACGGCGAGGAGTTCTTTGTGGAGACGACAAAATACAATCCCCACTCACCTTATTCTGCCGCGAAGGCTGCCAGCGACCACTTCGTTCGTGCCTATCACGACACCTACGGAATGCCCGTTGTCGTCACCAACTGCTCAAACAACTACGGCCCTTATCAGTTCCCCGAGAAGCTCATCCCACTGTTCATCAACAACATTCGTCACCACAAGCCACTGCCCGTCTACGGCAAGGGTGAGAACGTTCGCGACTGGCTCTATGTGGAAGACCACGCTCGCGCCATCGACCTGATTTTCCATGAGGGAAAGACGGCTGAGACCTACAACATCGGCGGCTTCAACGAATGGAAGAACATCGACCTCATCCGAGTATTGATCAAGACCGTCGACCGTCTGCTGGGACGCGAGGAAGGCGAGGATATGAACCTCATCACGTTCGTCACCGACCGAGCTGGTCACGACATGCGCTACGCTATCGACTCCTCGAAGCTGCAGCGGGAACTTGGCTGGGAGCCGTCGTTGCAGTTCGAGGAAGGAATCGAGAAGACGGTTCGTTGGTATCTCGACCATCAGGACTGGCTCGACAACGTCACCTCGGGCGACTATCAGAAATACTACGACCAAATGTATAGCAACCGATGATAGGAAAAATCATTGAACTTCCGAAGATCACCGACCCACGCGGCAACCTGACCGTTGCTGAACAGCTGAAGGACGTACCGTTCAAGATACGGCGTGCCTACTGGGTCTACGACGTTCCTGGCGGCGAGAGTCGCGGCGGTCATGCCCACAAGCGGTTGCGCCAACTGGTCATTGCGCTGAGTGGCTCGTTCCACGTCACCCTCGACAACGGGCGGGAGCGCGAAACCGTACTCCTCAACCATCCTTGGCAGGGTCTCATCATCGAAACGGGCACCTGGCGCACACTCGACGATTTCTCGTCGGGTGCCGTCTGCCTGGTGCTCGCCTCAGAACCTTACGAGGAAGACGACTACATCTACGACTACGACGAATTCCTCGCCTATGTCGCAGAGAAACCCAACACGTAAACCTCTCAACCTCTAAACTTCTCCGCTCGACCCGTAGGGGCGCTTTCGTAGCGCAGCGGAGAAAGAACCTCTCAACCTCTCAACGTCTCAACCTCTCAACCTCTCAAATGCTGGAAATCAGGCGATATACATCCACGATGGCTGACGAATGGAA
The DNA here is from genome assembly GCA_017428925.1 of Prevotella sp. Taxonomy (GTDB): domain Bacteria; phylum Bacteroidota; class Bacteroidia; order Bacteroidales; family Bacteroidaceae; genus Prevotella. Next base: position 25,200 of record JAFRPY010000050.1, read on the forward strand.
CCAATTCGTGGCAACGTCGAAAAATGGAACCTTCCTTTTCGACCGGCGCTACATGGACTATCATTCCGACCGATTCCCCGACCACTCGCTGGCGTTCTATCGCAAGGGGCGGCTCTATGCACTGTTGCCTGCCACCCTCCAGTCAACCGGCCTCATCTCTCATGCCGGCCTTACCTATGGCGGATTAATCACCGACCATCGTGCTACTGCCGCCGACGTCTGCGAGTTGTTCATCTTACTCAACGACTATCTGCGTCAGGAAGGCATCGGGCATGTTGTTTACAGGCCCACACCCCACATCTATCATCGTCTTCCCGCTGAGGAAGACCTCTATGCCCTGACTCAGGTGTGTCATGCACGACTGACGGCACGCGACATCTCATCAGCGATTATTCGCGAACCACGACTGCCTTTCACTGAATCGCGCCGCTCGGGCCTTCGCAAGGCTACTGCTGCAGGGATGATAGTCGGTGAAAGCTCCGACTACGAAGGATTCTGGAAAATCCTTACCGACAACCTGCTGCAACATCATCACACGCGGCCCGTTCACTCCATCGAGGAAATTCTTCTGTTGAAGAGTCGTTTTCCTGACAACATCCGACTATTCATAGCAGAACACAACGGAAAGGCTATCGGAGGAACGGTCGTTTACGAAACAACGCAAGTCGTTCACACTCAATACATTGCAGCTAGCGAAGAAGGCAAGCGTTTAGGCGCACTCGACTTACTCTTCGACCACCTCCTCCATAATGTTTATGCTGATGCTGTTTGCATAGACTTCGGGAAATCAACAGCAGGCGACAGCTGCGACCTGAACAGTAGGCTCATCTTCCAGAAAGAAGGCTTCGGGGCACGCGCCGTCTGCTACGACACCTACGAATGGGGCATTCCCATCGATGCTTCCACAAGAGAAAAATAAAAACCTAAGATAATGAAAGCAAATAAGAAAAGCAAGAAGATGCCGCAGAAGGCATCATCGAATGCAAAAGAGACACGCCGGCAACCACTTGAGCTGACTGCCAAGAAGCTACGCTGGATGTGGCTATTACCAGTGGTGGCACTCATCGCGGTGGCTGCGGTCCTGCTCACCTACGAGAGCAACTACCTCTTCCGCGTACAGGAGATGAACCTGTTCCTCTACACCCCGTTGTTCTTCAAACAACAACTGGTCGTGTCCGGAGGCATACTCACCTATCTGGGTACGTATTTCACGCAGTTCTTCTATCACCAGTGGATGGGTGTCGCTTTGCTCTGCCTGTGGTGGCTGTTGCTGATGTTTGTTGTAAAACGAACGTTCAACATCCCAACCAAGTGGGCTCTGGTCGTGCTCATCCCTGTAGCGCTGCTGCTCATCACCGATGTCGACCTGGGTTACTGGCTGTACTACCTGAAGCTGCGCGGACATTTCTTTGTGGCAACGATGGGAACAACAGCAGCCGTCGCTTTGGCGTGGGCCTATCGCCTACTGCCGAAGAAGTTTTTCCTGCGCTCCATCTTCATCGTGGTAGCTGTGGCCATAGGCTATCCGCTCCTGGGCTTCTACGGTCTGTTGGCCGCCCTGCTCATGGGCATCCTCGCCTGGCGACTCGACGACTATTCCTTGTTGCGCAGAGTCATCGATAGCGGCGTTGCCATCGTTGCAATTGCCCTCATCCCATACATCTATTATCTAACGGTCTACTATCAGACTCACATCGTCAACATCTATTACACAGCTCTGCCGCTCTTCCGCATCGACCAGGACTACATGGTCTACTACATACCATTCTACCTGCTCGTAGCGGTCCTCGTTCTCATGGCTGCTCTCTATAAGCGTCAGCGCCAAACTGATGTGAAGAAGAAAGCCTTATGGTGTTTCGCACAGCTATGTCTTGCCGCTGCACTGATCTATGGCGTATACTATTCCTGGTATAAGGACGAGAACTTCCATACCGAGCTGAGCATGTATCGTGATGCCGACAACCACCAGTGGGAAAACATTCTCACCACCTATCGCGACCACGATAGCAATCCCAGCCGACTGATGTGGATGATGAAGAATCTTGCGCTCGCACGACTCGACCGACAGGGCGACGAGATGTATCACTACCGCAACAGCGATGCTGCTCCCGAAGCACCTTTCGGCGCCCACATGGCCCAATGTGGCGGAAAACTGCTCTACTACAACTACGGCCTGCTGAACTACTGCTACCGCTGGTGTCTGGAGGACGGCGTGGAGTATGGCTGGCGCGTCGACTACTATAAGTTCATGCTGAAGAGCTCGCTTATGAACGGCGAATATGTCGTAGCAAAGAAGTACATCGACATCTTGTCGAAGACGAAGTACTATCGCGAATGGGCACAGCAGTATGAGCCTATGGTGAAGAATCCGGAACTGGTTAAGAAGGACAAGGAGTTCTCTACCATCATGCACCTCATGCCGCCAGTCAACGAGCTTACCAGCGACCAGGCTCTCGTTGAAATCTTCCTCATCAACCACTTTGCTAATCACGACAGCGACGATCCTGCTTTCCAAGAGCAAGCGATGATATTTGCCCTGCAAACGAAGGATATCGGTACGTTCTGGAGTCGTTTCTTCCGCTATGCGAAGAACAGACAGGATGCAGGCAAGCACATGCCTAAACACATCCAGGAAGCCGCTTACCTGTATGGTCATCTGGAGAACAAAGTGGATATCAGCAAGATGCCTTTCGACAAGGACGTCATCGACTCCTACAATAACTTCATGACCGCCGCCCAGCAATACAAGAACCTGTCTGAGCAGGAAATGAAGCCGTTCATGTATGATCGCTTCGGCGGTACATTCTACTTCGAATATTTCTTCACACGCGACCAGCACAGCTATTAAACTCAAACAACGAAACAACTTGAGAAAGATGAAAAAATATATTTATTTCTTACTGGTCATCCTGCTTGCCGCCTGTCAGCAGGTGAAGGTGCCTGAGACGTTCAGCAAGAGCGACAAGCTCCCAGTCATCTATCCAGAGTACACGAATGTGACTGTTCCTATCAACATCGCACCGCTCTCCTTCGAACTGCAGCAACCTGCCACTCAGATGGTGGCTCGCTATTCGTTCGGCGATGAAGAGATTGTCTGTGGCGGTGAGGACCTGAAGGCTTGTCCCGACCTCGACCAGTGGCACCAGCTTGCCCAGAAGGCCAGCGGCAAAGCTATCAACGTAGAGGTATATGCTGAGAATGACGGAAAGTGGACGCGTTTCAAGCCCTTCGAAATCTTTGTCTCGCCGGATAGCATCGACCCCTACATCAGCTATCGTCTCATCTCACCTTCCTATGTCACCTATGAGGAGCTCACCATCAATCAGCGCTCATTGGAGAACTACGAAGAGAACGTTATCTACGACAACATGCTTTGTGGTGACGAGATTAATGGTCAGTGCATCAACTGTCACAACTATCAGTTGCAGAACCCCAACCGATTCCAGTTCCATGCACGCCAGAAGAATGGCGGAACCGTTGTCGTCTACGATGGAAATGTGAAGAAAGTCAACATGAAGAACGACTCCATCCTCTCAGCTGGTGTCTATCCTTCGTGGCATCCTTGGCTGAAACTCATCGCCTACAGCACAAACAAGACGATGCAGAGTTTCCACACACGCGACATCAACAAGATTGAAGTGCTTGACTCGGAGAGCGACCTGATTGTTTATGACGTGGACCGCGACGAAGTGATGAACATCGAGAACGACCCGCACGAATTTGAAATCTTCCCATTCTGGTCGCCCGACGGTCGCTGGCTCTACTACGGCAGCGCTCACTTTGTCTATAGTGCCGATACCGTAAACTCCGCTGAAGCTATCGGACGCGGTATGGAAATCAAATATAGCATCTACCGAAAGACTTTCAATCCGGAAACACGCGAATTTGGTCCGCGACAGATGGTGTTCGACGCTGCAGGAATTGACAAGAGTGCCACGTTGCCACGCATCTCTCCCGATGGACGCTGGCTGATGGTGGCTCTCGGCAACTGGGGTTGCTTCCACATTTGGCATCGCGATGCTGACCTTTGGATGCTCGACCTGCAGGCCTTCGACCAGCTCGTTGGTGTCAATGCCGAAAACACTACGCAGACGTTCAGTCCCACTCCAGCACAGCTGCAAGAGGCAGGCATCCTGCGTCCTGCCGACGAGCTGAACTCCGACAACGTGGAGAGCTATCACACGTGGTCGAGCAGTGGAAAGTGGGTCATCTTCTCGAGTCGGCGCACCGATGGTGTCTACACGCGTCCGTTCATTGCTCACATGGATAAGGATGGTCACGGAACAAAGCCTTTCGAGCTACCTTGTGCCGACCCCGACTTCCACCGTCAGTTCATGAAGAGCTACAACATTCCTGAGTTCATGCGCGGTCCTGTCACTCTGCGTCCTCAGCAGATTGCCGACGTACTGAAGGGCGACGTGCCGCCTGTGAAATACGTTCAGCATCTCAACAAGTGATTGTGGCTAACGATTGTTTTAACATCAGAAGTTAAAGAAACTAAAAACGGGCTGCCCGCCATGCAAGGTTTGGGCAGCCCGGTCGTTTCATCGATAGAAACTTCATTAAACTTATAGTTATGAAAGTATACAAAAACCATAGCACCGCGCATCTTCCCTATCCTTCCCATGTGAGAAGGTTGGGATGGGTGTTCCTTTTCCTCATCGTTGCTTTGTTCACAGCCTGCGCCACATCAGACGAAGACGTCATGAATTTTGAACCTTCTTACAATTTGCATGTACAGGCTGCTTACCAAGGAACATGGGTGTTTTTCAATGACCTCTCGTCAAGTAACTCAAGTAGCTCTATGAACCATCTGGCTGAAAACTCAATCACCTATATTTGCCAAGATAAAACCTTCTCACTGTACTTCCCCATACAGGCTGTGGCACGACTGGCAGTACCCGAAGAGCGGGCCGACGAAGCAGCTGAGAATGCCTACTGCAGCGATTACAGTTTCCCTTTCAGCGAGGTGGGATACTCCGACAACATGCTCTATTGGCAGATCGACAAACCGCGCTACATCTTCCATACACGCTACGGCGGAGCTGTCCACAAAATTGCAGTCTACATGTCTAATTCTAACGCAATCTGTGCTAATGACTATAGCAGTTTAAGCATCTCGCTAAACATCGACAGCCTGCAAAACGCCGACAAGACAGTGGCGCGCTTTCAGCCACAACTCGGAATCATGTATATCTGCTCAGAGCGAATCAAATAAACGAAAGGTGGCGAGTGGAGACTGAACGGCAGCTACTCAGCAACATTCTCGGCGGCGACCGCGACGCTATGCGTAGACTCTACGACCGCTATGTGGGATATACCATGGCTACGGCTCTGAGGTATATCCCCGATCGCGATAAAGCTGCCGACGTGGTGCAGGATGCGTTCGTGAAGATTCTCACCAGCATCTCCTCTTTCGGCTTCCGCGGCGAAGGATCACTCAGGGCATGGGTCACACGCATTACAGCCAACCAAGCGCTCGACCTGCTGAAAAAGGAGTCACGCACACACCAGCTACTCACCACCGAGGCCGACCTCCCGCCAGAACAGCTGCAGAATCTGCCGGACGATGAGCCTGATGTGGGACGCCTTTCACCCGAAACACTCACGGCACTCATCGCCAAACTGCCACCAGGCTATCGCGCCGTACTGAACCTGCACATATTCGAGGGCCACTCACACAACGAGATTGCCGCCCTACTCGGTATCAAGCCCGACTCCTCTGCCTCTCAATTTCTGCGCGCTAAGCGTATGCTGGCAAAAATGATCAACGAAAGCATCAACCACAATGACTGACAACAAAAACATGAAATCCAACGATTGGACGAGCCAATTGAGCCAACGACTGGCCGACCATCAGGAACCTGCACCCGAAGGACTGTGGGATCGCATCGAGGCACAACTCGACGCCGACATCCCTCAGCAGCCAGCCATTGTACCCGTGTCCCACCGCTCTACTTTGCGTCGATGGATGGCCGCCGCATCAATAGCTTTGCTCATCGGAAGCGGTGCATATCTTTTCATGCACGATGAGCAAGCACCAACCGTCACCGCTCCCATCACAACCAAATTGAAACCATCCGCCACAACTTCAACCATTGCTACACCCTCATCAACAACAGAGCAGTCTTCTGAATCTGCATTGCCCAAAGCCATCATTGCATCCCCTTCCTCACACCTTCTGGCTCAGCGTTCTCCTCAGGAAATAGAGGCTAATTTAGCTGTAACAACAATGCAGGCTGAAACAGATATCACATCGGCAGCAACAGATATTTCGGCAGAAAAAGAGACAACATCAGCAAAGGAGGATGAGATAAGTGACACAAAAGAGTTGAAAGAAAAAACGTCTGCAACAACAACAGAAAGAACTATCACGCCCCACTCTCTCAGCGAGGCAACTGGGGCAAGCAACACTCGGAAGAAAGAGTTGGAGACAGGCTATCCAACAAGGATCATCACGGCTGGCAACAATTCTCACAATCATGGTTTGGGAATCAGTCTTTACGCCCAAAACAATCTCGTTGCTGAGCAGCAGAACACTCCTGTGCTCATGAGTAATGCCTACTACCAACAATTCAGCAACAGTGAGATTGCTTATACCAACAGTCATCGAAGGGGTGCACCGCAAAGCAATGTCTATCTCTCCAACTATAAGGAAGAAACCCAACACCATCTGCCACTGGCCATCGGTCTGTCGGTAAGCTATCCGCTTGGCGACAGGTTAGCACTCTCGTCGGGATTGGTCTACACACGTGCAACCAGCGACTTCCAACGAATCATGCCCGCAAGCACCATCAACACCCATCAGGCCCTTCATTATATCGGCATTCCTCTACAACTACACTACACGTTCCTCCGCCTGCAGTCACTGAGCCTCTATGCCAATGCGGGCGGGCAGACCGATATCAACGTTAAAGCGCAACAAACTACAGAAGGTGTTCCGGTAGAGGCAAACCGCGACAACCTGCAGTGGTCGCTCACGGGTGCCGTCGGCCTTCAATATCCCATCATCCCCCACCTCGCCCTCTATGGCGAGGCCGGTGCCCGTTGGTACATCGACAACAACAGCAACGTAGACACTTACTTCAAACAGCATCCCCTCAGCCCCAACCTGCAAGTCGGTTTCCGTTTCACTCTCGGAGAAGAGTAAATCTTTAAACTTTCATAAAAAACTATAAATTCGCGTAGATAATAAATGTTCGCGCGCGTAAAGTCATTCTTTTTCCGTACCTTTGCAAGGATGTGCAAAGGAGAAACTGTCTATTCCCCCTAAGCCTATAAACCGATAATTAAAATAACAAATACAACAAACAATTAAAAACCTATTAAAACATGAAACATTTTCGACTACTATTGACATTGCTCGCCCTCACATTGGGGTGGACGAATGTTAGTGCACAATCGTGGACCGCTTCCGAGGTCGAAACTGGTAATTTTCACCTCTACAACGTCGGTAAAGCCCAGTTCTTAACAAGAGGCAACGGTTGGCAAACTCAAGCCAGCACTGGTTTCAACGCCCTGACATTGATTGTTGAGGAGTACAACGGTGCCTACAAACTCCGCACCAATGTGAATGGCGACGGCAAAGGCTTGGAACGCCTCAGTGATCCTGTTATCTACACAGACCAGTCTGCCGGAAAGAACTCCACATGGACTTTCACGAAGGTTGCCGATGCCAGCAATGGCCCTGTCTATACCATCGTATCAGCAGAAAACCATGGTGGTGGTGCTGGCTCGTATATGACGGCCAATGCTGACAACACTATCGTGGGTCCCGCCGATGCTGTGACTGACGATTACGGCCGTTGGCAGCTTTTCCAGTCATGGATTACGAATACCATGCCAGTAACTAATACGGACGGTTGGACAGTTTCTGAAACCCCAACCTTTGATGCCGGTAATATTTGCGCCGAGTTCTGGAATAAAAGTGGTGCCTCAATCAAACAGACTGTGGACAACCTGCCCGCTGGTTCCTACGAACTCATCGCCGTAGCACTCACCCGCGAAGGCATGACGGCTACCCTCCATGCAGGCACCAACACTATGAATATCGCTGTCGCCAGCACAAGCGAAGTTAACAATCGTGCTCAAGCCAACACTTGGTTCAACGCTGGCAATGGCGTGAACAGACTTGAGTTCACCCACGCAGGAGGAAGCCTCGAGATAGGCCTGACTGCCGACAATACCACTGGCGACCACTGGTTGGTATGGCGCTCGTTCGTACTCCTCTACAAGGGTCTTGACCTCTCCGAGTTGAAGGCTGCCCTTCAGGCTCAGATTGATGCTGTACCTGCTCTCGAAGGTACTACCACTGAAGCTGCTTACAACGCAGCCAAAAACTATGCTGACGGCATTGACATGGATGCACTGACAACTGAAGAGGCTATTTCCGCTGCATCCACAGAATTGGCTAATCTCGTGAATGCTGCCGTAGCTCTTCAGGTTCCTTACAGCCGTTATAAGGAAGTGAAGGCTGCTTGTGTGGCAGTTAACGGTAATTTGGATACCACAGCTGCAGATGCAGAGGCTAACGCTGCTACCACTGCAGAGGGTGTCGATTTGGCTATTGTTACCGTGCGTGCTGCCCTCCTCACTTATTTGCCCACTGCGGAAGCAAGTGAAGAAGCGCCCATCGACCTTACCAATGCCCTCATCGACAACCCGACTGTTAGCGAGAACGTGGATTATTGGAATGTCGAGAATGTTGGAAGGCCTTATGATTGGAGTTCTGGCCCGACCACAAATTATGGTGAAACAGAGTTCTATCAGAGCACCTTTGATTTCAATCAGACACTTACCCTCTGCAAGGGTACCTATGAATTTGGAGTGACTGGCTTCCACCGTGCTGGCAACCATGCTACCTATTTTTATGCTGGTGAGGACAAGGTGCTTATCCCTGGTGTAGAATCCTCAGTTGTAAACAATATGGCAGAAGCTAAAACATACTTCGATAATGGCAATGGAAAGGTTGCCCTGAAGTTCGCTCTTGATAACGAGAGTAATACCCTGAAGATCGGTATTGTAAACAACGATACTGAAACCGACCGCTGGACCATCTTCCGCAACTTCACGCTGAAGTATTTTGGCTCTCAGATTGACCTATCATCCTATGAGGAATTGCTCGCTGCTGCTGTTGCAGCTGCTGAGGCAGTAGAAGGAACAGTTCCTTCCGCCGTTTACCAGACCCTTGCCACTGTGGTTTCTGATAATAACCAAACTTATACCACAAAGGATGCCTACCTGACCGCTATAGCAGCCATTGAGGAAGCAACAGCTACTGCTAAGGCCATGCAGGATCCTTACAACCGCTACAAGACGGTGAAAGCTGCTGTTGTTGGCATCAGCGAGACTATCAGCACCACCGATGCTGACGCTCAAGCTGAAGCGGCCACTACTACCGAGGCTCTCGATAAGGCTGTAGCAACCTTGCGTACCAACCTACTCGCCTACCTGCCTACCGCAGAAGTTGCAGAAGGTAGTTTTATCGACCTGACCAATGCCATGATCGACAACCCGACTGTCAGACAGAATACGAGCTACTGGACGATAGAGGGAACTCCTAATGGAAACTATAGTTGGGGTAAAGTAGATTATGAGGAGTGCGAATTCTATCAGCAGAACTTCGATTTCTACCAGACACTGACTCTCTCCAAGGGTACTTACGAATTTGGCGTAACTGGCTTCCACCGCGCTGGAAATCATGCTACCTACTTCTATGCTGGTGCTGAGGACCGAGTGCTCATTCCTGGTGTTGCTAATGATATCGTGAATACTATGACTGCAGCTAAAGAATATTTCGATGGCGGCAATGGTAAGGTTGCCTTAAAGTTCGCCCTTGAAGACGAGAGCAATACCTTGAAGATTGGTATCGTGAACAACGACGCCGAGACCGACAAGTGGACTATCTTCCGTGATTTCACCTTGAAGTATTATGGTTCTCAGGTTGATCTTTCAAGCTACGAGGAAGCTTGGAACGAAGCTGTTGCTGCTGCAGAAGCTGCCATTGCTGCCAACCCGAACGTAACGGGCGAGGAACTGACTGCCGTCAATGCCGCAAAGGCAGATGTCCCGGAACAGACTAAAGAAAGCTACAAAACAAAGACAGAGGCCCTTACCAATGCCACCGCTGCTCTCATTGCAGCCGCTCCTTCATACAACCTATATGCAGAGAAGAAGGCGCTGGTCGACAACTTTGAAGCCCTTCCTTATGCTGATCCAGCCAAGAAGCCTAGTACCGAAGGTGCCGAGGCTCCCACAAATGCAGAGGATGCCGTAACTAAAGCCAATGCATTCATGCCAGCTCTCCGCCTTTACGTTGAGTCTAATGCCCTCGCCGAAGGTGTTGAGGGTGCAGTCAACCTGACCAGTAAGATTAAGCAGGATGCTATTGCCGACTGGACTGCAGAGATCACAGGTAGCAACGCAACATTTGTACTGAAGAATGCTGACGGCTCCGATCCTGACACCTACACAGCTGCTGATGGAACGAAGGGTAGAAACCTCATTGACAGTGGTGACCTTTGGGGTGCATCATCATGGACTGCCAAGATGACGCAGAGCGTCAAACTCACTCCAGGTAAGTACATCCTCACCGCATCAGCACGCGGCAGCAATGATCTGACTACATTCAAGCTGCTGGCCGACGACAAGAGCGTCGACATGGAGCATTTCGGAGCTGCCGAAGGTTCAGGCATCTTCGACCGTGGTTTCAACGACTACTATTTAGAGTTCGAACTGACAGAGGCCAAGGACGTGGTTATTGGCTTCGAAGCTGCCACGGAAGCGGCCCATAACTGGTGTTCCGTAGCTCGTTTCCGCCTCGCACAACTTGAGGACAAAGCCGTATATGCTACCAACGAAGACCTCGCCCTATTAGCTGAATCTCTGCAGCCCACTGCTAAACTCGGCTTCGACGAAGGTGACTATGCTCCTTACAACAACGTTGAGAGCCTAACTGCCGCAGAAGCCGAGGTCACCAAGGTTTATGCGGAAATAGAAGCATTTGACGGCAAGGCTATGAAGTCTACCGTCGATGCAGCTATTGAAACCATCAATGCCCTTGAGTGGACTGCTAATACAAAAGAAGTGAATGCTGTCTACGATGGTACGTTCGCCAGTGCTGAGAACAATGGTGCTCCTGCTGGTTGGACCATGTCGAACAACACACTTGGCGGTGATTACCATTCACGTGCATTTGTTGGCGATGAGCGCATGGCTGAGTTTAACGAAACTAATTCCGGACTCTTCCTCCGCTTCGACGGAACAAATAGCAACCGTGGTTCCATGTACTACTATGGTAACACAACGGGTTATACCATGCCTTTAAAGGCAAATACGAACTACTATGTGAAAGTTGACTTCGCAGGATGGGGTAGCACAGGTAAGCCTCTGCGTATAAACATCACTGGTCCGGAAGGATTCACAGCAGTGTCCATGACAGAGAACACAAGTGTTCGAGCAGATAATGCAGATGAAACACCTCAGCAGTTCCTTGTCAAGTTTACAACTACAGAAGCAGGCAACTATGTGATCAACTTCCAGACTCCTGGTTCAGATGACAACAAACACAATGTTGTTGTATCCAACCTTGAACTCTTTAAGGAGAAGGCTCTTAAGGGCGACGTCAATGGTGACGGCAAGGTCAATGTGGCCGACGTCACGGCATTGGTAAATGCCCTGCAGAAAGGAGAGCAGCCCGCTGCCGGCAATCTCGATGGTGTCGAGGGTGTCGATGCCAACGACGTGAAGGCACTCGTGGAGCTCATCCTCCACAACGAATAACTCTAAGGACGCGGCGATACCCTCTCTTCGCTCGCCTACCCGCGGCCTTTGCCGCGTTACTGGAAAGAATAATTCCCAAAGGGAACGTAAGGTTACCGCCTTGCGTTCCTTTTTTTGTGTCAGTTTGTAAATATGGAACACTACTCTGTACCCTACGGAGCACTGTTCTGTACCTTACGGAGCAGTGCTCCATACCCCTATAGAGCATTGCTCCGTAACATCTAGAGCATTGCTCCGTAACGTCTAGAGCATTGCTCCGAGACGCCAAAAGCATTGCTCCCAGACTCCAAAAGCAATGCTTCCAGACCCCAAAAGCATTGCTCCCAGCCTCCAAAAGCATTGCTCCCAGACCCCAAATGCATTGCTCCCAGACCCCAAAAGCATAGCTTCAAGACATCATTTTCATAAAATATATTACAAAACACTATTCACTATTCACATTTCATAATAACAACATGATTTTCAATGCATTACAAAGGTGAATAGTACTCTGACTATTCACAGTGAATAGTCAGAGTACTATTCACCTTTGTAACACACTGGCAGACAATTACTTATACCAGATTGTGAATAGTGAATAGTGTTTCAACAAATCGTAAGAGAACAAAATTGTATGAAAAACTACTACTTTTCGTCAGTTTTGTATATCTTATTTTGAAAGATTTTGATTAGATTTTGTGAGATTTCTCGCCGAGGCGACTGATGACAATCCGTGTAGATACTTGTGATACGCGGACATTTCTTGCTCGCTTTTCTGGAGATTTCGTATCCTTTGTGTTAGTCTGGCAGTTAGGGGCTACAAGAGAAATATCCGCGAATACCCTTCCACAGACCAGTAACGACAGTTAAACATTCTTAAACTTTCGCGTATCTCAGCGCACCGCGCGCGAACATCTAATATATTTTGAGTAATTTTGCAGCCGAATTGACGAACAGAAGAGACAGACGGTACAGAAGAAACATACGAGACAATCTGCACAATCCGTGTAATCTGTGGTTACAAGGACATACAAGACAGACGAGACAGAAGAAACAAAGGAGTAATTCTCCTATTCTCTAATTCTTGAAGAAAGGTACGAGATCCGTGTAATCTGTGGTTAAAGGACATACGGGACAGACGAACATAATCCGTGGGTAATAGGTTGAAGACAACTTTGACAACCTGTGACAACAATCCGTGAGATCTGTGAAATCTGTGGTTCCAAACTAGAAACTTGAAACATGAAACTCATATAATTATTAACAACTTAAACCAAACAAAATGAAACAAAAATTACTATTGGCATTACTCGCCCTATTCACGTTAGGGTGGACAAATGCAAGTGCACAATCGTGGACAGCTTCCGAGGTTGGTGCAGGGAACTTTCACCTCTACAACGTCGGTAAAGGCCAGTTCTTAACAAGTGGTAATGCTTGGGGGACTCAGGCTAGCGTTAGTGCAAACAGCGCACTGACGGTGATTGTTGAGGAGTACAACGGTGCCTACAAACTCCGTACCAATGTGAATGGCGACGGTAGGGGCTTGGAACGCCTTAGTGATCCTGTTATCTATACAGACCAGTCTAACGGTAAGAACTCCACCTGGACTTTCACGAAGGTTGACGATGCCAGCAATGGTCCTGTCTATACCATCGTATCTGCAGAAAACCATGGTGGCGGTTCTGGCTCGTATATGACGGCCAGTGCTGACAACACTATCGTGGGCCCCGCCGATGCGGTGACTGACGACTACGGCCGTTGGCAGCTCGTCAAGTCATGGATTACAAACTCTGTTCCTGTAATTGACGCAAACGGCTGGACGGTTTCCGAAACCCCAACTTTCGATGGCTCTAATGTCTGTGCCGAGTTCTGGAACAAAAGTGGCGCCTCTATCAAACAGACTGTGAACAACCTGCCCGCTGGTAACTACGAGCTTATCGCTGTAGCACTTACTCGCACTGGCTATGTGGCTACCCTCCATGCAGGCTCTAACACCATGAATATCGCTACCGCCAGCACAAGCGAAGCTAACAATCGTACTCAAGCCAACACTTGGTTCAACAACGGTAATGGCGTAAACCGGCTTGAGTTCACACATGCTGGTGGAAGCCTCGAAATTGGCCTGACCGCCGACAATGCTAACGGCGACCACTGGTTGGTATGGCGCTCGTTCGTTCTCCTTTACAAGGGTGTTGACCTCACTGCACTTAAGGAATCCCTTCAGGCTCAGATTGACGCTGTTCCTGCTCTCGAAGGCACTACCACCACAGCTGCTTACAATGCAGCAAAGAACTATGCAGATGGTATTGACATGGATGCCCTTACAACTGAAGAGGCTATTTCCACTGCATCAACAGAATTGGCAGCTCTCGTTGATGCAGCTAAGGCTTTGCAGCCCAGCTATTCTCGCTATGCCGCTATCAGAGATGCTGCTTTGGCAATCTCTGCTAATGTTGCTTTGCCTGATGTTGAGTCTGCTACCACAACTGATGCTATTGACGCAGCCATCCCCACTCTCCGTGCTAACTTCCTCACTGAATTGCCCAACGTAACCATACCTACAGATCCTGGCTACATCGACGTCACCGCTGTTATGGTTGACAATGCATCTGTTCGTCAGAATACCGATTACTGGACAATAGAGGGAACTCCCAATACAAGTTATAGTTGGGCTAAGTGTGCTAATAATGAGTGTGAATTCTATCAGCAGAACTTCAAGTTCTATCAGACGCTCGCTTTGACTCCAGGTACTTGGGAGTTTGGTGTAACTGGTTTCCACCGTGCTGGTAACCATAGTACTTACTTCTATGCAGGCGAGGATCAGATTCTCATTCCTGGAGTGGAAAGTTCTGTTGTGAATTCGATGGCTGCGGCTGAGACCTATTTCAACAATGGCAATGGTAAGGTTGCCTTGAAGTTCCTTATTGAGGAAGCTGACAATGTTGAGATTGGTATTAACAACCAAGACACCGAGACCGACAAGTGGACCATCTTCCGCGACTTCACACTGAAGTACTATGGTGCTCCCGACTACTCGGTATATGTAGCCCGTTTGGCAGAACTTGCTACAGAAGCTGCTGCTGTTGAGGGTACTGTGCCTGCTGCTGTTTATACAGTTTTGAACGGTGTTGTTACAGAGAAAAACACAACACACGCTAACAAGGCTGAATACCTTGCTGCTATTGCTGCAATTGAAAACGCCATCACTGAAGCTAAAGAAAAGCAGGGTGCTTACGCTTCCTATAAGTCTCTCAACACTCTTGTTCAGGCTCTCTATGATGTTGCTAACTATGAAGAACTGACTGAGGGAGCACATGAAGCTCTTGGCACGGCTCTTGGTAATGCAGCTACTGAAGTGGAAACAAAAACTACTATTGAGGACATCAATGCTGTAGCTGAGACTTTGAGGGCTGCTGGTGCCACCTATGCAGGAGCAGCCAATCCTACTGGTGAGGCTAAGTTCAACCTTACCTTTATGCTCACGAATCCAGATGTTTCCAGTTTCCCAGCTTGGACTGACCGTGCAGATGTTCCGGGATGGTACACCGATCAGGAAGATGGAAACAGCCAGACAATGGTAAATGAAGCTGCAACTTCAGAGGACGGAACAAAGACCAACTTCTTCGAGTATTGGAGCAATCCTGCCAAGGCTAATAATTTGTTCGCACTCTATCAAAAGGTTACCCTGCCTCTTGGTACGTTCGATATCAAGTGCTATGCCTTCGCACAGGATCAGTATGCAGGTCAAAACAGCGTAGGTGTATATTTCTACGCTAATGACACTCAGGGTTCTGCTGTTACGACAGCCCGTCTGACCGAGGCTTCCCTCTCGTTCATCAACGATACCGAGCAAGAAGTGAAGATTGGCTTGAAGACCATCACGGGTAACACCTACAACTGGATGGGTATCGGCTACATGGAACTTTACAAAGTTCCTGCTAATTCTACCGAATATGCCATCATTACTGATGGTGTCGAAAATGCAACTGTTGTTGCGACAGTTGATGGTGAGCAAGTGACTGAGGCTCTTGCACTGAAGAACGTGACCCTGACCGTTACAGCCAATGAAGGTTATCTCCTTGATGATGTAACAGTTACTTACGTCGATGGTGAAGAAACCAAGTATGTTGATTTGGCAAAGACAGATGCCGGTTATAACTTCCAGATGCCAGCCTTCGACGTTACAGTGAACGTGACGACCGTTGCATTGGCTACCGCCGAGGATTACGAAGCTCTGAATAATGCCATCAGTTCCTACAAGATTGGTTTCGATAAAGATGAGTATGCTCCTTATATGAATGTTGCTGGCATGAAGGCAATTGCTGCAGCTAAGGCTATTGACGTCGAGAATCCTATTGCCCAGTCTGAAGTTTTGGCAGCTATTGATGCCTTGACAAAGGCCACATGGACTCCAAATGAGGAGGAAGTGAATGCATTCTTCGATGGTTCGTTTGCTTCTGAGTATAGCCATGATGGTAATGTGATGCCTATTGGTTGGCATGGTATTGGCAACTACGATAATGCGACAAATGTTCGCTTAATGTGGGATTTCAATAGCAATGCTGGCCTGAATGCAACGAGTAGTAAACAAGGAGCCTTCGCTAAATTCACTGCGGTCTACGGTACTGAAGTAGGTTACACCATGCCTCTTAAGGCTGGTACCTATTCGCTGAAGTTCATCTATGGCGGTTGGAATGAAGTTGGTGAACGTATCATTAAGGTTTACAATGAAGATAATGAAGCAACTTTCCTTACAGAAACAAACATAAAGGCGAAAGACAACAAGGCTCATACGACAGTAGAATCCTGGTCTGCATATAATGGATTCTTTACTATTCCTGCTGATGGTGATTACATTTTCTCGTTCTACAGAGAGAATACCACTAGCCAGAATCAGTTAGTATTCTCAGATATTGAGATTAAGAAAGCAAACGTCATTGAACTCAACGACGCAAGAAGTGAAGATCTTCCTGGAGCTGCAGAGAATGCTGTTGTGAATCTCACCCGCAAGTTCGTGAACAAGTGGAATCCTATCTGCCTGCCGTTTGAGGTTACTGACTTCTCAGTATTCGGTGAGAATTGTGAAGTTGTGAAGTACACAGGTGACGAAATGAGCGGTGACGATCATGTAACACTGAAGTTTGAGACTGTTACAGACAAAATGGAAGCAAACGTTCCTTACATGGTTTGGATTAAGGAAGATGCTGATGTAACAAATTCATGGGATCTTACCTTCACTGGTGTGAACTACAATCCAGCAGAAGCTCCTGTCAGTGCCGGCACTAACTACGACTATGTAGGTGTCTATAAGAACTACGCTAAGGGTACCTCTCCTATTGCAAATGGTGACGTTATCCTCTCAAGTGGAGCATATAAGACTGTAACTGGCAATGGTGGCAATGCCATCAAAGGCTTCCGTGGCTATTGGAAGAAGAATCCTAGTGCTGCAGGTGCCAAGTCTGTTTCTGCAGTCATCGATGGTCAGGAAACTGACGACATCAAGTCGATTGAACTCATTGAAGCCTTTACTGAGGGCGTTTACAATCTGCAGGGGCAGAAGGTGAACCACGCTCGTAAGGGTGTCTACATCGTGAATGGTAAGAAAGTGGTTATCAAATAAAAGAAAAGAAACAACAAAATGAAAAAGAAAAACTATATAGAGCCATCCGTTATCATCAAGAACGTAAGGATTGATTCGTTACTACAAACTGTCAGTGGTGGTGGAAACACAGTCAATCCTCTTCCTGGTGACGGCGGTGAGGCTGGAGAAGACGATGGGAGTGACGCACGCCAGAACCTCTCAATTAACGACGTTTGGGAAGACTAGCCTACCCCTTACCCCTCCCTAAATGGAAGGGGAAAGAAGGAGTGATCACGGTAGTAATACCGAAATCTATATGAATGGCAGCAGCTACAGTCGAAAGGATTGTAGCTGCTGTTTTTTGAGTCTACCCCTTGCCCTGCCCTCCGTCGCAAATAGGGATTTGCTCCCCTTTCTCCAGACTCACCATTGGCTCGAAGGAGCGACCAGAGGTCGAGCGGTGGGGCTGCAGCCACGCCGGTGGCTGCTCTAAAGCCCCCAGTCGCCCTAAAGGGAAGGGAGATAGGAGCCCCACCGCGAGTCTCCCCAGTAAGGAGGGAGCTTGTAGGGAGGAGGGACAGGCGGGAGCGCAAGTGTGATGGCTTGCGCTCTTGCTTTGTTTTTAAAAAACAGTAATATGTTTTGATATTTCGAAGATTATTACTACTTTTGCAAAAACAAAAATAGCATGATAGTTTGCATAGCAGAGAAACCGAGTGTGGGACGTGACATTGCTAGGATTATTGGGGCAACGCACGACCACAAACAATATATGGAAGGCAACGGGTATCAGGTGACGTGGACATTCGGTCATCTGTGCACGTTGAAGGAACCGCACGACTATACCGACCAGTGGAAACGATGGTCGCTAAGTTCATTGCCGATGTTGCCGCAGCGCTTCGGCATCAAGCTCATTGAGGATAACGGCATCAAACAACAGTTTGCCGTTATCGAACGACTGATGCAAGCCGCCGATGGCATCATCAACTGTGGCGATGCCGGTCAGGAGGGTGAACTCATCCAACGATGGGTGATGCAGAAGGCTGGTGCGAAGTGCCCGGTGAAGCGATTGTGGATATCGTCGATGACCGACGAGGCCATCCGTGAAGGCTTTGCCAAGCTGAAGGACCAGTCTGAATACCAGCCGTTGTACCTCGCGGGGCTCTCCCGCGCCATCGGCGACTGGATATTAGGCATGAACGCCACACGCCTCTACACCCTGAAATACGGGCAGAATAAGCAAGTCCTTTCAATAGGCCGTGTGCAGACGCCTACTCTCGCCCTTATCGTGAACCGCCAGAAAGAAATTGAAAACTTCAAACCAGAACCCTATTGGGTGCTGGCGACGGTGTATCGTGACACAACGTTTACCGCAACGAAGGGAAAGTTCACATCGAAGGAGGAAGGTGAACAGGCATTCAAACTCATTGAGGAAAAACCGTTCACGGTCACCAAGGTGGAGAAGAAGAAAGGTCGTGAAGCACCTCCCTCTCTTTTCGACCTGACTTCACTACAGGTGGAGTGTAATCGTAAGTTTGGTTTCTCTGCCGAGACAACGCTCAACCTCATCCAGCAACTCTATGAGAAGAAACTGGCTACCTACCCACGTGTTGATACAACATTCCTGCCAGACGATGTCTATCCGAAGTGTCCACAAATCTTGAACGGACTCTTCCAAACTCGCTTTGCCGGTCAAGCTCCTTATGCAGAACTGGTGAAGACGCTGGGAGCCGAGAAGAAACTGCAGAAATCGAAGAAGGTATTCGACTCGTCGAAGGTGACTGATCACCATGCTATCATCCCTACTGGTATTGTACCTAAAGGAATGAGCGACATGGAGCAGAAAGTATTCGACCTGATTGCACGACGGTTCATCAGTGTGTTCTATCCTGATTGCGAATTCTCAACTACGACTGTTCTTGGAGAAGTTCAAAGCGACGATGTCGCGGTTCAAAGCCCTGCGGGCATTCAAGAGGTTCAAGGCGACGATGTCGCGGTTCAAAGCGCTTCGCGCGTTCAAGAGGTTCAAAAGGTTCAAGAAGATTCCATTGAATTCAAGGTTTCGGGTAAGGAGATTCTGAAACCAGGCTGGCGCGTGGTATTTAAGAAAACCTCCCCCAACCCCTCCAAAGGAGGGGAGGGCCTACCGGAAGAAGAGGGAGCCTCCCACAATGCCCCCGAAGGAGGAGAGGGCACAACGGAGGAGCGAACACTCCCCACCTTCGTGAAAGGAGAAAGTGGCCCTCACACGCCCACACTCACTGAGAAATGGACCGTTCCTCCCAAATTCTATACCGAAGCAACCCTGCTGCGTGCTATGGAAACGGCTGGTAAATTCGTGGAGGATGAAACGCTGCGTGCCGCATTGAAAGAAAATGGCATCGGCCGTCCATCAACCCGCGCAGCCATCATCGAAACCCTCTTCAAGCGGCGTTATATTAAAAAGGAACGCAAGAACCTCATCGCTACACCTACGGGTATGGAGTTGATTGACCTGATTCATGAAGAACTCCTGAAGAGTCCTGAGCTGACTGGCATCTGGGAAAAGAAACTGCGCGACATCGAACATCAGCAATACGATGCACAGCAGTTCATCGATGAATTGAAAGGACAAGTGTCGGAAATCGTACAGCAGGTCTTAAGCGATCCGAGCAATCGTCGCGTCACCGTCTTGACCGATGCTGACCTGAAGAAAAAGATGGCACCCAAAGCCGAGCAGGCTCCTAAACCCAAATCGGTGAAAAAGGCCGAGACGACAACTGTCGGCGACAGCATTGTCGGACAACCATGCCCGCAGTGTGGCAAGGGACATGTCATCAAAGGTCGCACGGCTTATGGTTGCTCGCGCTGGAACGATCCTCAAGAGCCTTGTTCGTGGCGACAACCGTTTGAAGCCCCACCCCAAACCCCTCCCCAGTAGGGAGGGGAACTAGAAACTTGAAACTAGAAACTTGAACCCAGAAACTCCATGAGGTCCCTGCTCCTTGTCTCAGCATCGATGGCAGTAGTACCAGCACCTGCCGACAACCGCCCCAACATCATCTTGTTTATGGTGGACGACATGGGATGGCAGGATACGTCGGTGCCTTTCTGGACCGAGCGAACACCACTGAACAACACCTACGAAACACCAAACATGGAGCGACTGGCGCGTGAAGGGATGCTTTTCACACAGGCCTACGCTTCTCCGATTAGTTCACCCAGTCGTTGTTCGCTGATGACCGGAGCCAATGCTGCCCGCCATCGTGTTACCAACTGGACGTTGCGTCGCGATGAATCGACTGACATCGAGGACGACATCGTGGCAACACCCGCATGGAATGTGAATGGAATTTATCAAGAACCTCACCCCCTTACCCCCTCTCCGAAGGGCGAGAGGGAAGGAACGCCAAATATTGACTACGCTTTTCTATGCCGATCGTTCGTAGACATTCTTCATGAGAGCGGCTACTACACCATACATGTGGGCAAAGCACATTGGGGAGCTTTAGATACTCCCGGCGAGCGGCCTGAGCACTTCGGCTTTGATGTGAATGTTGCAGGTCATGCAGCTGGTGGCCTTGCCACCTACCTAAGCGAACAAAACTACGGGCACGATAGCTTGGGACATGCAACTTCCCTGATGGCAACTCCCGGCTTGGAGCGCTATTGGGGCACAGGAACTTTTCTTACCGAAGCACTTACACAGGAGGCACTACATGCCCTTGACGGGTGGAAAGCCCCACCCCTGCCCTCCCCCGTAGGGAGGGAGAAAGAACCTTTCTATCTATACATGTCGCACTATGCAGTACACGTCCCTATTGATCGCGACATGCGCTACTATCAGAAGTACATCGACAAAGGACTCTCAACGAAGGAGGCCGCCTATGCCTCGCTCATAGAGGGCATGGATCACAGCCTTGGCGAACTGCTCGACTGGCTCGACCGCAATGGCGAAGCCGAAAATACGGTGGTCATCTTCATGAGCGACAATGGCGGCTATGCCACGGGCAGCTACTACCGCGATGAACCTCTCTACACGCAGAACGCCCCGTTGCGTTCCGGCAAAGGATCGCTGCTGGAGGGTGGCATTCGCGAGCCGATGATTGTGCGCTGGCCGGGCAAGGTACGTGCGCAGTCGCGTTGCAATCGCTACCTCATCATCGAAGACTACTTCCCCACCCTTTTGGAAATGGGCGGTGTGAGCCAATACGAAGTACCACAGACCGTTGACGGGCGTAGTTTTATGCCCTTGCTGACAGAAAGTGGTGATCCGTCGAAGCATCGTCCTCTCATTTGGAACTATCCCAACGTATGGGGAAACACAGGTCCAGGAATCAGTCTGAACTGTGCCATTAGGCTCGGACCATGGAAACTGATCTATAACTACAAGACCCGCGAAAAAGAACTCTACGACATTGAGCACGACATCAGCGAAGAGCACAATCTTGCCAGTGAGCGCCGTAGCATCGTGCGCCGCTTGTCACGACTGCTGGGCCGCGAGTTGCGCAAGATGAATGCTCAGCGACCTGTGATGAAAGCAACGGGACAGCCGTGCCCGTGGCCGGATGAATAGCCCCACCCCAACCCTCCCCTGTAGGGAGGGAGTTTTCCACCTTCAACGATACGAGGTTACGTAGAATCCAGGCGAATGCAATAAAAGAGGTTTTCCTGCGTTATTATATCAAGATGAAGAGAAAATCGACGATATACCATATTGTCGCCGTAGTCGTTGTGGCTATGGCGGTGATTGCGTGTGGCACCGATCGGCACATGAAGAAAGCCGAGAAATATCTGGCGATAGGCGAATACTACGATGCAGCGACGGAATTCAAGAAGGCCTACCAGAGCACGTCAACAAAGGAACGCGAGAAGCGTGGACAGCGTGCTCTGAAGATGGCACGCTGCTATGCGAAGATCAACCAGACACAATCGGCCATGGGTGGATATCGCAATGCCATTCGCTACAAACAGGCTGAACTCGACGACCAGCTGGCCTACGCACGTCTGCTGCTGAAGAACGGCGAATACAAGAATGCCGCGAAGGAATTGCAGGCAGTGAAGGACACGCTGCAAGCGCTTGGCGAATGGTACAGAGGGGAGTCTGCCCCCAACCCCTCACAAAAGGGAAGGGAGACTAGCAGAAAACTCACCGACCGCGCCCAACTCACTGAGAACGGACTGATATCGGCACAAAATGCACCCCAATGGAAGGAGCAAGGATCGCGATACACCGTGAAGCGCATGGACGTGTTCAACTCACGCCGTGCCGACTACTCGCCGATGCTCTTTGGCGACGACTTCGACCGACTCTACTTCACATCGACGCGCAACGATGCCCAGGGCGATGAGCTCAGTGGAATCACTGGCACAAAGCCTGCAGACATCTTTGTTTCAGAGAAGGACGACAAGGGGAAATGGAGTCGTCCGGAAGTGGTGCAGGGCGGACTGAATACCGATTACGACGAGGGAGCATGTTCGTTCTCTGCCGATGGACGCGAGATGTATCTCACCGTTTGCCAGACCGACCCCAGCTACCCCCGCTATGCACAAATCATGAAGTCGAGCCGCTCGGATGCCTCATGGGGCAAGCCCTCTGAAGTGAAGATATCCAGCGACACGCTTTCCGGCTATGCCCACCCCGCCATCTCGCCCGATGGACAATGGCTTTATTTCTGCTCCGACATGCCTGGTGGCAAGGGCGGTCTCGACATCTGGCGCGTCCGTCTGACGACCAGTGGGATGGGAGGCGTTGAAAACCTTGGCGACCCCATCAACACTCCGGGCGACGAGATGTTCCCGGCCTTCCGACCCAACGGTGACTTCTACTTCTCGAGCAACGGCCATCCGGGCATGGGCGGTCTCGACATCTTCATTGCAACCATCGACCCCAAGACCCGCCGCTATGTTCTGGAACACCCCGGCTATCCGCTTAACTCGCAGGGCGATGACTTCGGCATGACCTTCGAGGGTCCTTATAATCGCGGCTACTTCTGCTCGAATCGTGGCGACGGCCGCGGCTGGGACCATATCTACAGCTTTGAGAACCCAGAGATTGTACAGGCCATCAAGGGTTGGGTCTACGAGATGGACGGCTATGAGCTCACCGCTGCCGAAGTGCACCTCGTTGGCGACGACGGCACCAACGAGACACTCTCCGTGCGCAGCGACGGTTCGTTCACCTATGTGGTCACGCCTGGCGTGAGCTATGTGATGCTTGCCACCTGCAAGGGATTCCTCAACCACAAGGAAGAACTGTGTGTGGAGCAGGCCGAGGAATCGGAGGAGTATGTGCTACAGTTCCCGTTGGCTTCAATCACGGCACCCGTGCTCATCGACAACATTTTCTATGACTTCGACAAGGCTACACTGCGTCCGGAGTCAACACAGGCACTCGACGAACTGGTGAACCTGCTGAACGAGAACCCCAATGTCACTATCGAACTTTCTGCCCACTGCGACTACAAAGGTCCTGCCGCCTACAACAAGCGATTGTCGCAGCGGCGTGCTGAAAGCGTGGTGAACTACCTCATCGAACATGGTATCGCCGCCGACCGCCTGACGCCTGTTGGCTACGGTAAGGAGAAACCGAAGAAAGTGAATAAGAAAGTGGTGGCGAAGCATAAGTTCCTGAAGGAGGGCGATGTGCTCACCGAGGAGTTCATCCAGAAGCTAAACGAGAAAGAACAAGAGGAGTGCAACCAGCTGAACCGCCGTACGGAGTTCACCGTGCTGCGCACCACCTATGGCATGTTCGACGAGAAAGGACAGCTAAAGGAACTGCCTAAGCCGAAGAAGAAAGAGGAAACCCTCGACGACGACGATGGCTACGACTACTTCATTGAGTAAGAAGTTGAGAAAAAAGTCGAGTGTGTATTTATAATAGAGAAGGGAGGCATTATGTTGTCCCCTCCTTCGGGAAGGAGGGGCAAGGGGTGGTAGCGACTATGAAGGGTTGACTTTTCTAAATCTTTGATTTAAATAGGTAATATCATTATTTTTCTCTACCACCCCTAACCCCTCCTCCCAGGAGGAGGGGACAACTGGTAGCGTCTTAACATTGGTTATTTCATTCTTATCTCCAGAAAGCTTTCCTGTCGGCCATGATGTTCCATGCCACCAGAATCGAGCATACCGTCATGGCAGCCAGAATCATGAGGGGCGATGTACCGGTGAGGTCGATCGACGAGAGGAAGCCGCCGATGTTGCCAAACGCATTGAAGAGCAGGAGCTTCAGCTGTGCGAGGCCGTCGGCCCAAATGAAGAACACGATGCCTAGCAGCGAGCAAACGAGTGTCCAGATGCGATTCAACCGCACCGACCGCGAAGGCAACTGCTCCATCACTCGCTGCGAGAAGCCGTCGTCGCTGATTTCCTGCCTGTTCTCATCGAAGAACATTGCCACGAGTTCGTCGTCGCTCAGGAACTGATTGTTATCAAACGTCTCTTTCTCCATAACTCTTTCTTTTTAAATCTTTGTAACGGCGCATAGCGCCTTTGAACCTTGAACGTCGCGAAGCGACTCTTGATGACGACCTTATTTGTAGCCGTTTTTCTTCAGATACATGGCGAGTTTCTGTTTGCCACGCGACAGATGGCTCTTCACCGTGCCTTCGGCCATATCGGTGATTTCGCTAATCTTGTCGATGGGCTGACCTTCCATGAGCTGAAGCGTGATGCAAGTGCGCTCGGCTGGTGAGAGGATGGCAAGTGCCTGCTGCAGGTCCATGCGCAACGAGGCATCGCTGTTCGAGGTCTGGCGCAAGGCCACAGCCTGGTCAATCTGCTCTGTCACCTTATGCGAACGCGTGTAGTCGTAGAACACATTGTAAGCAATGCGGTAGAGCCACGTGGAGAAGCTCGATGCCCCACGGAACTTCGCAATGTTCAGGTATGCCTTCACGAAGGTGTCCTGTGCCAAGTCATCGCTCAGCTGGCTGTCGCCTCCTGTCTGGTTCAGGAAGAAACGGCGCACAGGCGACTGGTACTTCACAACAAGCTGGTCGAAGGCCCGCTTATTGTGAAACACCGTCACTTGTGTTAGCAGAGAGAGTTCACTTGGATCTACCATGGCTGTCTACTTACCGCTCTTTCGTTATCACGCTTTTACGGAATACCGATTACTTGGAACTACACTTTATCCTGGAAATTATCTCGGTTTTTCTTCGTCGACGACCGTGCAATCATGATCTGGCCGATGCCGTAGCAAAGCACAAGGAGGCCGATACCCGTGAGCATGTCTGAACCCCAGATGCCAAACATCAGTGCCATGCCAATACCAATCCAGATGTTTCGAATGCCGCGGCGGCGCAAGTATTCATCACTCTGCTTGTCGACGGCCATCAGTTCATCGGGAATGGGCTGTCCCGTCTCCATGGCCTTCTCTGCCAATGTCACCCTGTCGTTATGCTCTCTGACAAGATAGCGCAGCACGAGGATAATGATGATGAACGGGGCTAAGAGCACCAGCAAGATAATTGACAACACCAGGATGGCGATAAGCACACCCACCGTGCCTCCCAGGACGCCGACCGATCCTCCGATGAGCGACTCCAGCCATGAGGGCATGTCGTCGAAGCCGAAAAAGTCGGGGTCGTTGGCCACGGTAGTGGTGGTCGTCACGGCCTGGCTGTCATCAAGAGCGTCGTCGGCCACGCTCGTTGTGTCAGAGAAAGCCTCAATGCCTTCATCGGCATTAGCAGCATCATCAACCTGAGCCATTGCAGTAACAGTGTCCTTAACGGCAGTTGCCACGTCATGATGGCGATGCTTCGGTTGAGCGTCGATGCACATGGTGCCCAGTGCGAACATCAGTGCGAAGATGGCGATTTTCTGTTTCATATTCATTTTCGTTTTTAAAATTTTCAACTTAAAGACTCTTTCTTCTGAGCTTTTTACATCCTTTTGACGCAATCAACACGGAATTAGTTGCAAAGTAACAATTTTTTTTTTACTTTTGCAAGTGAAAAAGAAAAATCATCATGCAACTACCAGAAGAATATAAGGTACGCACGCGTAAGCTCCTAGGTCCGGAACGCTTCGAGCAATACCTGCAGGCATTCCAGCAGGAGGCGCCCGTGAGCATACGCCTCAACCCTGCGAAGACTGTAGGAATGAGCGTGGCAGGCGGCGAGCGTGTGCCTTGGTGTCGCGACGGCTACTACCTGACGAGCCGTCCCAACTTCACCTTCGACCCCTTGTTGCATGCCGGATGCTACTATGTGCAGGAAGCCTCGTCGATGTTCCTCGACGAAGTGTTGCGGCAATGGCTGCCCAAGCTATTCGCTTCTGCCGATTCGCAATCCACGCAGGAACCCACTGTAGGCCCCTTGCTGGCCCTTGACCTCTGTGCAGCACCGGGTGGAAAGTCGACGCTGCTGCGGTCGGCACTGCCCGAAGGCAGCATGCTCTTCTCAAACGAACCCAATCCGAAGCGGGCGAGCATCCTTGCTGAGAACATTGCAAAGTGGGACTGGCCTGGCTGTATCGTCACCAATAACTACCCGCGCGACTACCGCAAGTCGAAGTTGCTGTTCGATGTGGTGCTCTGCGATGTGCCCTGTTCTGGCGAAGGCATGTTCCGAAAGGACGAGGCCACCATTGGCGAATGGAGTCCTGCGAATGTTGAGAAGTGCTGGCAGCTGCAGCGCGACATCGTCAGCGATGCATGGCATTGTCTGCGCGAAGGCGGACTCATGATCTACAGCACTTGCACCCTTAACACTCAAGAGAACGAGGAGAACATCCAGTGGATGCAGCAGGAACTCGGTGCCGAGGTGCTGCCCGTAGAGACGCAGGCCGACTGGCACATCACCGGCTCACTGCTACCCAGCTTCACATCACCCGTTTATCGCTTTATCCCCGGTGTCACACGGGGCGAAGGGTTGTTTATGTGTGCGATGAGGAAGCCTGCACCCAAAGGACCCACCCCCCTGCCCCTCCCTGTGAGGGAGGGGAGTAAAATGCCCAGTAAGCAAAAGGTTCCCAACACCCTGAAGATTGTATCCACTCCCCTCCCTCACAGGGAGGGGCAGGGGGATGGGTCTCCTGGAGGTGGGTCTCCAGTCTCCCTCTCCTACCCTCAAGCCATCAACTTCCTGCGACGCGAAGCGCTTGTGCTACCTGCTGAAACGCCACGCGGCATCGTTGCTGTCAGTTATAAGGGACACGTGCTTGGCTACGTCAAGAACATCGGCAATCGAGCCAACAACCTATACCCCAAGGAGTGGCGCATCAAGAGTACCTATGTACCCGACACGCCTCCGCAAATTCTCACAAAGGATGATTAGAAACAAGACGCTCGACCCTCAGGGGCGCTTCCGTAGCGCAGCGGAGAAAGAACTTGAAACCAGAAACTTGAAACTATAAACTCGAAACTATAAACTTGAAATTGAAATATGAAACAATATCTTGACATCCTAAATCGTATCCTCACAGAGGGTGCCCAGAAGGGTGACCGTACAGGCACAGGAACCCTAAGCATCTTCGGCACGCAGAGCCGTTACAACCTCGACGACGGCTTTCCTTTGCTCACCACGAAGAAACTGCACCTGAAGTCAATCATCTACGAACTGCTCTGGTTCCTGAAGGGCGACACCAACGTCAGATACTTGCAGGAACACGGCGTGCGCATCTGGAACGAATGGGCCGACGAGAACGGTGAGCTCGGTCCCGTCTATGGGCACCAATGGCGCTCATGGCCTGACTATGACGGCGGCACCATCGACCAGATACAGATGGTACTCGACCAGTTGAAGAAGAATCCCGACTCGCGTCGCATGATTGTCTCGGCATGGAACGTAGCGGAGGTGAACGACATGGCGCTGCCTCCTTGCCACACCATCTTCCAGTTCTACACGGCTCCCATCACCACGGCCGACGGCCGACCGACGCGCCGACTGTCGCTGCAACTCTACCAGCGCTCGGCCGACACCTTCCTCGGCGTGCCGTTCAACATTGCCAGCTATGCCCTACTGCTGCAGATGATGGCACAGGTGACAGGCTATGAGGCCGGCGATTTCATCCATACAACGGGTGACACACACCTCTACCTGAACCACCTCGACCAAGCCCGCCTGCAACTCACTCGCGAGCCTCGCCCACTGCCCCGCATGCGACTGAATCCCGACGTGAAGTCGCTCTTCGACTTCCAGTACGAAGACTTCCAGCTCGAGGACTACAACCCTTGGCCACACATCAAAGCCGACGTTAGCGTCTAAGTCCCAAAAGCAATGTAGTTGGCCCCCAAAAGCAATGCAGTTGGAGCCTAAAAGCAATGCAGTTGACCCCCCAAAAGCATTGCAGTTGGAACCCAAAAGCAATGCAGTTGGAACGCAGAAGCAATGTAGTTAGGACGCAGAAGCAATGTAGTTAGAGCGCAAAGGCTATGTAGTTGGAACGCAAAGGCTATGCGGTTGGAATTCAAAGGCATGTAGGGACGCGGCGTGCCGCGTTACTGGCGGGGAAAAGCTAAAGAGGAAAAGCTGGTTCCAGTAACGCGGCACGCCGCGTCCCTACATATTAATTGCCTGATGACTGATAAGGGATAAGCTGCCCGACGGCAGTTGCTGAAACCACTGCACCTACCTAAAAAGGAAACAAGATAACGAAAGAAGCCCTCGGACTGCGGAAGTCCGAGGGCTTTTCTCATTGATAATCAACACGTTGCTTACCTCACAACAATTTTGAACTTCGTTCGAGTTCGTTCACGCTCGGAAGAACTTGAACGAGTTCAGTTTTTCTCTCACCTAATCACGACCTTCTTTCCGTTGCGGATGTAAACACCCTTGGGAAGTTGAGACGTTGAGGACTCAGCATTTTTCACCTTGCGGCCCTGCAGGTCGAAGGTGGAACCATCGGCAGTGCGGGCACGCTGGAGGTCGATACCACTGGGATCGCCCTCGATGGTGAGCACACCAGCAACATACTCGAAGACGTAGTTCTGGGCTTCGGCACCCGAGACGCGAATCTCGTAGTCGCCAGCCGGACTGGTCTCTGTTGCATCGCACTCAATGACAGGTTGCTTCGTGAGCACATCCTCAGCCTTCTCGCGGTTGCGGAAGGAGCGGTAGGTGAGTTCGAATTCAGGATTGGGCTCACCATACTTACGCGTGTAAGACTTCGCCGTAACGGTGACTGGTGCCGGCTCAACGATGAGCTTCGGAGCAATATACTCCACGTTGAGTGTGGTGATGGTGCCTGAGAAGATCTCTACATCGTAAGTGCCAACAGGTGCTGTAGCATCTACGGTGTGATAAATCGCGAACTCTGGCTTACCATTGACAGGCGCACCTTCTACCTTATACTTGAACGCAGCGTTGTTACGACCATACTGACGAACCTGATCCTCACCACGCACAACAGGTTTACCCGTGAATTCCTCGTAGCTGAAGCGGCTCCAGTATTCGTCGGCTTGATAGGTTTCCAGCGCATCCTTCGGCACAAACACCGTTGCGGAGCGCTGCAGCGCCGATGCGCTAGCAACGATGGGCGATGTGGCCTTTGGCAAAGCAACATACTTCAGGTTGCTGCAGCTGTTGAAGGCATTGGCACCAATCTCCTTGATATTGTCGGGAATATAGAGCGAAGTGAGAGCCGTGCAATTCTGGAACGCATTGTCGGGAATCGAAGTGAGCGACGTGAAATACTGCAACTCGTCGAAGCTGTTCATCATGCAGCGACGGAAGATGGTACCGATTGTCTTCACGGCAGCAGCCTCTTCGAGGCTAAGCTCACCATCGTCATTGTCGTCCCAGTTGTTGACACAAGTGGTCTTGGTGACATCGTGAATGAAGTCGATGTAGTGAAGCTTGCTGCGCAGCGATGTGATGGCGGCGGCAATCTCCTCCCTCGTGCTCTCGAGATTATCGTAGACCGCCTGTTCAGCTGTTGCCTCGATGCCTTGCTCGTGAGCTGCGTCGAGCAGTTTCTTTAACTCCTTTGCCTGAGCCAGATCATCTTGTGCATCTTCCAAAACTAACCTAAAGACAAATCCCCATTGACAATTCTTCTCATTTCCTTCATACTCTACATCGTAGTAAACACCGTCGGTAGGCTGAGCATATTGGCTGGCGTGGTTGCTCTGTGTGCCAAGATAGCGGCCTTCCTGATAGCTGGGATCGTTGGAGGGAACCTGCAGGGTGTAGACGAAATTATCAGTCCCATTGTCAATGAGATTCACTTTCCAATAAGCCTTCGATGAGAGTGTGCCATCGACGAAGCAAGCCTTCACACCTTCACCAACCTGCGAATCGGTGTCGGTACGGAAGAGTGTGTTGTTGGTGCGTCCGGTTTCGAATGCCTGAAGATAATAGACACCCTCGGGAGTATTGTCTGGATGATAAAGAGCATAGAGAGTGGGCTTGGTGCCAACGACGGCCTGTGTGCCATAGGCTTCACCTGCCGTGAGATACTTGCCCGTACCAAGGTTATAGACATAGACCATCTGTCCTTCATCAATCGACCAGGATGCAGGCTCACCCAACGCGCGTACCTCTTTAATAGTGCCAAACTCACCCCAGACAGGAGCTGCAGCATAGGCATCCTTGCTGCCCTGAGGCACGAAGAGCGTTGCCGACTTCAGGTCGACACCGCGGAAGACGTTCTCGCCCAGCGCGATGGCCTCGGGATTGGCATTGCCCACGGTGAACGACTTCAGGCTCGTACAACCGGCAAAGGCCTGAGTGCCTATCGATGACACGAAGTGCGGCAACTCGATTTCGGTGAGCGACACATCGCTGGAGAAGGCATAGGAATAAATTTTAGTGACGGCCTCGGGCAACACCACGCTCTTCAAGTTCGGACATTCGGCAAGTGCATAATAGCCAATCGTAGAGAGATTGGTGAAGTACTGCAGTTCGTCGAAAGAGTTGATGCCGCTGCCATAGAAGACATAACCGAGGTCGGTGATCATTGATGCCTCGGCGCGGCTGATCTCGTTATTCACGTCGATGTCCCAGTTGGCAACGCAGGCATCGTAGACCTGGTCGTCGGCAAAGTTGATGAAGCCGAGCTTACGGCGCAGCATGCGCTGTGCCTTCTTCAAGTCGTCGAGGGTGCTCTGCATGTTGTCGAGCACATCTTGTTCCATGGAAGTATCGAGGTTTCTCGTGTTTGCCAGGTTGATGAGCTCCTGCAGGCGGGTGGCTGCATTGTAAGTGCCATAGACGGCCTCGTAGTCAACAATTGCCCACTGGCAGTTTTCCTCGTTGCCTGTGTAGCTGATGTCGTAGTAAGCACCATAGGTGGGCTTGGCAAACTTGCTGGCATGAGAGGTGAGAACGCCGAGATAGCGACCGTTGGCATAGTCGGCCGACGACGTTGGCGGCTGGAAACGGTAGTAGTCGCCAACGGCCTCCACGGTCCAATAAGCGGTCTCGCCCAGGAATCCGTCGACGAAGCAGGCCTTCACACCATTGCCGACGGTGTTGTCGCTGTTGGTACGGAAGAGCACCTTGCCGGTCTTACCCGTGTCGTCGGAATAGAGATAGTACGTGCCACTGGGCATCGACTTATCCTGTTTGAGTACAAAGAGCATGGGCTCATCGTCGACAATGGCCTGTGTGCCCCAAGCCTCTCCCTTGTTCAGGAAGCGCTTCATGCCTACGTTGTAAAGGTAAACCTTACGATCGGTGACGAGCTTTGAGAACTGCATCTTAGGCATCGAGCGATACTCCTTGATGGTTCCGAAGGCATTCCACTGATCGGCCTGCGCAAACAGAGCCTTTCCACCTTCCTCTACGGTGAGCGTGGCAGCATCAAGTTTGCAATCGGCAAAGACGTCGGAGCCCATCATGAAGGTTGCAGGAGTAGCGGTATTGGCACGGAACTTCACCAACTTTGAGCATCCGGCAAAGGCGCGGCTGCCAATGGCAGTAATGCCTGCCGGCAGATTCATCTCGGTGATGGCAGCGCAATTCTCGAACGTACCTGCACCAATAGCGGTGACTCCCTCGGGAATCGTCAGTGCGGTGAGTGCCTTACAACCATTGAAAGCCTCATCACCAATGGCTGTTACGCCATCAGGCAGAAGCAGAGTGGTAAGGGCACGGCAGCCGCTGAAGGCACGAGCGCCGATTGAGGTGACGGTCTTGGGCAGGGTGATCGTAGTGAGCGATATGCAACCGTTGAAGGCATCGTCGGCAATCGTCTTCAGGTTGGTGAAGTGGCGTAGTTCCTTCAGCGACTTCACCGTCTGTCCCTTGAACACAGTTCCAAGGTCCTCAATGGCTGCAGCCTCACCATAGCTGATGCGTCCGTCGCCATTGGTATCCCAGTTTTCTACACACAGCGTACGCACACGGGTATCACTGAAGTTGATGGGCATGTCCTGGAAGTTGTCGGGCTCCATACCGATGATGGCCTCAACGCCTGAGTTGTAGCCGTTGCTCGAACCACCGATGCCCTGCTGTCCCGGCGAAAGGTTGGAGAGCAGATAGTAACCGTCGCTCTGGCCACCCCATCCCCAGTTGATGTGATAGTGGAAGTTGCCGTCGTAGCCATCGCAGACGAAGGCGTGGCCCGCCTCAGAGTTGGCGCCGCTGAGGTAGAAGGCTCGGCCGTTAGCCAACTCGTTGTAGCACACCTCATCCCATTTCTCATTGGTGTAGTTGCCCTGCTGGATGTACTGCACAGACGCACCATAGCCGAAGTAGGCCCTCAGCGCCTCAGCCACGCGATAGGAATAGGCTCCTGAGGCGGAATTGGTGTAGTCCATCTGCACCGACACACCACAATAAAGCATCAGGTTTGCAACGGCTTCGCGCTGCACAGCTGTCGCGCTGCTGTTGTAGCTGTCGCGCATGTTTGCCCAGTCGATGGGTGCTCCTTCAGGGATTCCGTCGACATGCAGTTGTCCGTAGACGGCATGCTTCGTGGGAGCCACATAGGCAGGAATGGCAGCCAACGTGCGATCGGTCGACTTGTCGCGCTGGTAGTACATGATTTGAGCCATAGCCGTTGCCACACAACCCGTCACCGAACGTCCCTGTCCGAAATAGTTCGGGCAGTTCTGGTTGTAGGGATCGCCCTGGTTCCAAGTGCACGTCATGAGCTGTGGCACCTTCGGATGCTTCTCCACAGCCTTGGCGATGGCCTGCGGATGCTCCCAGAGATAGGTGATCTGGTTCTCATACTCGGCCAGCCATGACTTCATGTTATCAGGCGTCTGCGAATAGTCGAACGAGCCTTTGTCGCAATAGCCCAGCACAGGCTCGGTCTGATCGTCGCCAGAGACGATGATGAATCCCTCGCCATTGCCGCGGTTGAAGACATAGTATGGGTCGACATCAGCGGCAGGAAGCGCTCTGCTGCGCCGCGGTGCCAACTTCTGTACGTCGACAACGGGCGACAGTTGCTGGCTGACTTTCATTTCTTTCAGGAAGGCCGCTGCTTTCTGCATGGCCGCCTGCCGATTGATGGGAGCCGCATCGGCATTCAGCCAACACATCATGCCCATCAGTAGGAACGTAATGATTCTTTTCATGTTTATGGTCATTGATAAATTAGAGTAATAGCACTATATGGTGCAAAGTTACGAAAAATCGAGCGCAGAACAAAAGAAACTGTTTCTTTTTTTTGCCGAGATGTAGTAACTTCGCGACTTTGTCGCAAAGTTACGAAAAACTTTGTATAAACCGCATAAAACTCTGAACTTTTTCGTATATTTGCACCATGAAACAAAGCATTAACATCATAGCCGCCGTGGCACGCAACCGTGCCATAGGTTTTGAGAACAAACTCATCTACTGGCTGCCCAACGATCTGAAGCGCTTCAAACAACTCACCACAGGACATACCATCGTCATGGGGCGTCGCACTTTTGAGTCGCTGCCTAAGGGCGCGCTGCCCAACCGACGAAACGTCGTGCTGTCGCGGGGCGTGAAGGACGTGAACGACGAGCGCTTCCCCGGATGCGATTGCTATCCTACGCTGCGAAAAGCGCTTGAGAGTTGCCAACCCGAGGAGGAAGTCTATATCATCGGCGGGTCGAGCGTCTATCAGCAGGCACTGCCACTGGCCACTCGGCTTTGCCTGACCGAGGTCGACGACATTCCTGCTGAAGCCGATGCCTTCTTCCCGCCTTATGAGGACAGTTGGCAGGAAGTATGGCGCGAAGAGCATGACATCGATGAGCGCCACGCACATCGCTATGCTTTCGTCGACTATGTGAAAAAGGAAAACTCGGCTGAAGAGGCTACGCCACAGGAAGCGTCTACGCCACAAGCCTGACGGCGGCAACCACAAAAAAGCACGCGGGCTCAAATTGGCCAGTACTGTCTGAACCAATTTGAGCCCGCATTGTAATTTCCTACATCCAAACCGAACTATTCATCGGCTGGGCACATTGGACACATTAGATGTCCTGAATAGGAAGCTGACGGTGGATAACGGCATTGAAAGCCACAATGGTTTCACTACGCGACAAGCCGAGCGGCTGCAGTTTGTCGTGAATGAGTTCGAGCAGGTCGTGATTGTTGCGTGCGTAGATCTTGATGAACATGTCGTAGCCGCCAGTCGTGTAGTGGCACTCCACCACCTCTGGAATCTTCTTCAGTTCTTCTACAACGGTATCGAACGTGCCGGGATCTTTCAGGTAGAGTCCTACATAGGCGCACGTTTCGTAGCCAATCTTCTCTGGGTCAATAATGAACTGCGAGCCTTTGATAACACCAAGGTTGGTGAGTTTCTGGATGCGCTGATGGATAGCCGCACCACTAACATTGCATTCTCTTGCTACTTCCAAAAACGGAACACGAGCATCCTCAGCAATCATCTTGAGGATCTTCTTGTCTAATGAATCTAATTGATGTTGTGCCATGATATAAAATTTGAATTTCTGCAAAGTTACAAAAAAAGTTTGAATTTGAAAGAGTAAACAAGTAGAAATCGATAGAAAATTAAAATTATTTACACCTTTGGCACTATTTTGTCACTATTTTTCGTTTTTTCCTGTCAGTTTGTTATCTTTTGCAGCATAGATGATGCGTGTAGCACTGGCTTCACGCAATGCCTGCTTCACATCTGAAATCAGCCACATGGGAGTCTGCCGATCAGCCTTCAGGCATACAATCATCTGCCGACGGTCCTCTGAAGACAGCTTCTGGCGTTCCTCCTGAATGGCTTGACGAATACCTTTGAGTCCAACCATGTGATTTCCCACCTGGACTTGCTTGCTGTCGCGACCCACATACAGATAAACCAATGCAGACTTTCGGTCGGGCTGAATGAGTTGGGTGCCCGTAGGAGTCTGCAAACCAACCAATGGCGAAGAGTTGCGCATGTGGGACGCAATCATGAAGAAGAACAGGACCGTGAAAATCAGGTCGGGCATCGACGCCATGTTCAGGTTGGGAACTGTATGTTTTCTGCGCTTAATCATTTCTATAGGTAGCAGAGTTATCGGGAACTATCAGACGTCAGGTTCTCAGCGATGCGCTGCGGGCATTGCTGCCGAATGGTCTCGCGCTGCGACTCGTTGAGTTGGGCATAGCCTTTGCCATAGGTTTTGCGCGAAAGGGTGTTGCGCACGTCGCGATAAACGGCAGCGAGCTCGTTCTGAATAGCGAAATAGGCATCGTAGGATGCTGCCGGGTCGGCATCGATCATCATGATGTGATCAGCGCCCTTCTTCAGCATGAAATCGGCTGCCTGCTGGTGAAACGTCGACAGGTCGACGGGCTGGTCGTTCAGAACATATTGGTTGTTAGCGGTCAAGGAAATGGTGAACAGCTGATCACGTTCCACCAGCGTTTCCACCTTTTGCTCTTCATCATCGACAGGCGGGAGCACGCGTGCCAATCCTTTATCGAGGTCCATTGACGAGGCCACGAGAAAGAAGATAAGCAGCATGAACGAGATGTCGGCAGTCGCCGTTGTGTTCAAGCCTGGCACGCTGTGATGTCTGCGTTTGATGATCATTTCTTGTTTCGCAATTCTGAATAGGCATAGACGATGCCGCCTGCCAGCAACATCACACCCGATGTAACGATAAACATGTCGGCCGCACGCAGCCAGAAGCCATTGTCAAACAGCTGGCCGTTGACGTGCATCGGAGCCGATGAGCCCAGCAGGAACGTCAGCAACGCCAAAAGCAGAGTGCCAACCAGCGTTGCCATGACGATGCGACGGGCAGGCACGTGGTTTTCTATTTTTGCTACTCCCCCACTCCGTTTGCGCAGCGCCACAAAGGTGGCCCACGCCACAGCAGCGAGTGCCAAGACGACAGCCACAAACATCAGCAACAGCATGACATCGGCAAGTAGCTCTGTATTGAACATAATCCTTTGGTTTTCCGGTTTTCTTTTCTTTCAACACTTAGGAAGCCTTCCGCTTGCCGATGGCATCGAGCAACGTGATACTTGCCTCCTCCATCTGTGCAACCAAACGGTCGATCTTCGTATTGATATAGTTGTAGAACAACTGAAGAATGAGTGCAACGATAATACCGAACACGGTCGTGAGCAATGCCACCTTCATGCCCGATGCCACAATAGAGGCATTCAGGTCGCCAGCCATCTCGATATCTTCGAAGGCGATGACCATACCGATGACCGTACCCAAGAAGCCCAGCGAGGGAGCCATGCTGATGAAGAGGCGAATCCACGAGGTGCCTTTCTCCAACAAGGATGTCTGTACGGCACCATAGCTGGCTATCGAATGCTCAATCGACTCCAGTGGCTCATCGATGCGCAACAACCCTTGATAGCAAATAGATGCCACGGGGCCTCGCGTGTTGCGGCACAGCTCTTTTGCCTCGTCAATTTTTCCTTCACCGACGAGTGTGCTCAGGTCGTCGGAGAATCGGCGGGCGTCGATCTCTGAGAGCGTCAGGTAGATGATTCGCTCAATAGAGAATGCAAGTCCCAGCACCAAGGCCAATGCAACGAGCGACATGAAGCCTGCATTGCCTTCCAAGAACTTCTTCTTCAATATTTGGCGCAAACCACCAGTCTGCTCGCCGGCCTCCAGTTCGGCAGCCATGCTTACACTGTCCATCTCCTGCATCAGGGTAGAGTCGGCAGAGAGGGAGTCGGCGGCCAGCACATCCGAGCTGTCTGCACTCGCTGTGGCCACCTCCTTCTGGGGAGTCGTGCCCGTTGCGGGCTGTGCCACTGCTGAGGGTGAAGCCATCAGCAAACTAAGCAGAAGCAAACCTTCCGCCACGCCCATGATCCATTTGTTTCTTCTCGTTTTCACCTTCAATATGATAATAATGTTTTTAAAGTGCTGCAAATTTAGATAAAATACTCGAATAAAAGGCGAGACGTATTAAGAAATTAAGTTTTCTTTAGAGGAATGAAACTTTTTTTCCTAACTACCGGTAAAGAATTGGCTCTCTTTCTTTTGGCTTCAGCGAAAAATTTGTACCTTTGCGACAAAACTCATGATATGTCGTGGAAGAAGAAATATCGGTGTGAGCAATGCGGTTATGAGACCGACGTCTACGAAGGACGTGGGTTGTTCCGGCAACACATCACGGCCGTGAGCTGTCCTGAGTGCAAGACCATTCAACAACTGGTCGTCGGCGGAATCATTGCCGATGTGGCGCCCTCGTTCGGAAGCGAGGTGGGACGCCTTTGCCTAAATTGCGGCAGCGACAAAATACAGCTATGGGACATGCACACTTGCCCGAAGTGTCGCGGCACGATGTCTTTCACTGGCGAGAAAGAATTCTGGACTTAGGAACACCTTGCTTGTTCGTCAGCTAATTCCACCTTTTTTATAGTTCGCACGATTAATCCCACCCCTTTTTATCTCTTTGGATTAATCCCACCTCTTTTTATCTCTTTGGATTAATCCCACCTCTTTTATATGACAAAAGCAAAGAGAGCCGAACGGAGTTGTTTCCGCTCGGCTCTCTTTCACATTATAATAAAATCGTGTGCTAATTCAATTACTTCACCACAATCTTACGACCGCCAACGATATTCACGCCGCGCTGCTTCTGCTCGAGGCGCTGACCGTTGAGGTTGTAGATGGGCTCATTGCCATTTGTCAGCTGTGAATTGTCGATGGCCTCGATGCCAGTTGCCTCCTCGCCACTGATGACGATGTTCAGCGACTTAGCCGAGCCATCGGCAGCGAAGTAGGCATTGTAGCCATTCACGGTGCCTTCACCCTCTTCACCCTGAGTAAACTTTGTACCTTCGGCATTCATGATGTAGCCGTTGGTGGTGATGGTGGCATAGGTGGGTGTGAACTCCTTGCCACCGAAGATAACGGGCTCAAGAACCGTCACAGGCACCTCGACGTTCACACCACGGAAGGTGATTTGCTTGTTTGTCAGGTCCCAATTAGTACCCCAGGCATTGCCAGGAACGCTGATGATGTAAGGCTTATTTGCCTCGAAAGTGGTAGCATAGTCGAACGTAAGCGATTCGCCATCAGCACCAGTGAACTCCATCAGCCAGAAGTGGCAACGCTGATCGTCCTTCGACTTGAACCACTTCAGGTTCTTCGTGCCATTCTTCACTGAGTTCACAGTGAATGGAAGTACGATGGTTTCCCATCCTTTACCATTATTGTTGTTACCGTTTGCAAACGTGCGGACGTAGCTGATTTCCTTAGCCGTAAAGGCTTCGGGAGCATAGAATCCGTAGTTTACATCGATATTCATGGCCTCAGCCACACCATCGATAACGAGGTTGCGGCCATAGGTTGAATAAGAGCTACTAGTAGGACGCTGCGACTCTTCGATGTAGAAAATACAATTCTTATTCTTCACACCATCCATATACATTGTAGCATCCTTTGAAATACCGCGACAATCAATAGCAATAGCATCAAGACCATCGCCACTCAGCTGATTAGAATAGGAAGTCTGGGCGAATTCTTTTACAGTTCCATCCGCTAACCAGTAACGGAAATACGGCTGCAGTCCAAGGCTCTTAGATGCAATATTCACCTCGCTATCGCCATTCTTCTTGTAAAGACGGATGGTGTATGTATTGCCAGAAGTCAAACCTGTCACTGTTCCCAGGTTGAAGTGGATGGTCTCTGTGCTATTGGCGGCCACCTCTACGGGTACAGATGTTGTGGCATACTTGGTGGACCCCTTCTCGACAGCAAGATAATAGGTATTGGTATACGTACTCGAAGAGCTATTTGCAATCTCAAACGTACCAGTTACCGGAGCCAGCTGGCCATTGACACTCTTCACACTAAGTGTAGTAGCGCCTTCCTGTCCATCAAACTCAAGCTTATCCTCCTTAATCTTGTTAGCATCAGCACCATAGCCAATGAACATCTTACCAGTGCCAAAAGCATTGTTCGAAGAATTGTCACCGAACATGAACCAAAGGTTGTACTCGCCCTTGGCAGCCTTTACCGTGAAATCATGTGTAGTTTCACCAGGCTTCAGCGTAGCCAGCATCGAAAGCACTGTAGAAGCAGTTGTGCCTGTGCCATATCCCATCGAGATCTTGCCGAAATAGTCGTCGCCAGTGTTCTTAATGGTCACGCGGACAATATTCTCCTGATTGGCTTCCATGTCTCCAATAAAATCGATGCTCGTCACACTGAACTGGGCATTGGCAGGATCAACAGGATGAACTTCCACCTTAGTAACTTTACCACTAGCGACAGTGGCAGTGATGTAGTTCTTGTCGGTCCCCTTGTCGGCATACCAAGTATCAGTACCCGTGACGCGTGAAACATGAATCAAGTCGTAGTCGCCATCTGCCTTGGAGGCAATGCCGAGATCAGACATATATGTCGTTACACCATCTGCAACTTGAATGGAATTGAAAGCCTTGTTGTTGTAGTCCTGATACAGGAACTCCAGCGAACCATCAGCATTGCGGATTGCCCAGCCTCCATCGAAATTCAGCGTAGAACCGAACACGTTGTAAGTACCAAATGAAGAACCATAGATGGTACTTGTATAGACAGAACTCTTACTCTTCCAATAGAAGTTCAGCGATGCATTCAACTCGGCAGGCTTCTCATAGGAAATGTTGATCACAGCTTGTTGGTTATACTTATATTCTGCATCGACAACCGAAGCGGCACCAGAACCAGCACCAGCAGGCTTCAAAACGGAAAGGTTGAAGAATCCATCGTACTCGGTATTATTGATGGCCTCGGCCAGACCCCAACCCCAATTCACATGGAAGAGACCGTCCTTATAGCCATCGAGCACGAAGCAGTGGCCTTCAGAAGAGAACGATGTACCCACCGTCGCACCATAGACTACAGCGCGTCCATTGGCGAACTCGTTGTAGAGCATGTCCTCCCACTCCTCAGAGTTGAAGTATGCGCGGTCGACACTCTGCACGTAGGGATTCATGTTCAGATACTGGCTCATTGCTGGTGGGACGTCAATGACCAGAGCACCCGAAACGTCGGAATACTCCATCTTCACGCTACGACCGCAATACTGCATCAGTCGGCCAACGGCAACCTCCTGCTCAGGAGTGATGTCATTGGCAACGATGGTCGAGTAGTTATCTCTCATGTTGGCCCAGTCGAACGTCACGGAAGGCAGTGCAGGCAGTGTATGGCCTGTCAACGAACCCTCTGCCGGAGAGTAAGCGGGAATCACATTCGTCTGAAAATCAGGCCATGAACCATGCTTTGCCTTGTAGTTCTTGGCCTCGTTGTAAAGCACCTGAGCCATGGCTGTTGCCACGCAACCCGTCAGGATGCGCTCCTTATAGTAAGAAAGGTTATCAGGCTCACCTGCTTCATCAACATCGTCGAGCAACATGCAACGATAAGAACCAGACTGGTCCCACTTTGTGGTCATCAGTTTATTGATGGTAGTCTTTGACTCGCGACGCGGGGCTTTCTGCACCTCACTATTGCCAAGCGAACGAATCTGGTCGGCATACATCTGAAGCACGAAGCGCATGTTGTCCGGCATGTTGTTCTGGTCGAACGAACCTCCCTCGACATAACCGAGAATATCTTCGGTGCGGTCGTCACCCGAAACGATAACGAAACCGTTGTCACCACCCACGTTGAACACGTGGAGAGCCTCGCCAAAGGCTTTCACCTCGTTAAGCTGCGGTGCACGCAGGGCAGCAGCACGGCGGGGGCTACCGGCATGAACGGCCTGCTTCTGCAGGAAGGCTACAGCCTTCTGCTTAGCATCTTGACTATCTACGGGACCTGCCCATGCAGTTCCGCTGATTGCGCAGAGTGCGCAAACGATACTGATAATATATTTCTTCATCATATTAATCCTCCCATACGCTATGATTGTTAAACTTGGCATTGCCGAGTCCCGGGGTGTCACCATAGTCACCTGCACCAGGACCGTTGCCGGGATCATCGGTAATATCGGGCAACTGAGCGTCGCCTGCACCTGGGCCACTTCCGGCAAGAATGGCCTCAGTACTAT
The DNA here is from genome assembly GCA_017428925.1 of Prevotella sp. Lineage (GTDB taxonomy): Bacteria > Bacteroidota > Bacteroidia > Bacteroidales > Bacteroidaceae > Prevotella. Next base: position 66,863 of record JAFRPY010000050.1, read on the forward strand.
AATTCAGCTCTTTGATGGCCGGCATGATATATTGCATTTTTTTCATCTTGTTTCTTTGTTTCTTGGTTACTTTGTTACTTTTTCAAGATCTTCTTGCCACCAACGATATTTACGCCACGCTGCATCTGCTGCATGCGCTGACCATTGAGGTTGTAGATGGGCTGATTTTCATTTGTCAATTCATCAATCTCCATTTGAACAATGCCGTCAGTCTCGCTACGAGCTACACGAAGCACACGGGCAGCATTGCTTGTAGACTCATCGGCATTAGCGAAGTAAGCGCGGAAGGGCAGCTCGGTGGCATTCTCAGTTTGCAATTCGAAGAAGTCACCGTCCTCATTCAACTTGTATGCATTCTTGCAGTCAGCAATAGCGAAAGTGCCATTGAAGACGTACTCACCACTCTTGATGACTGGCTCCACATTGGCCTTAACAGCAGCATTCGAGCCGCGGAAGATGAACTCCTTGTTGTGGAGATCATACTTTTCACCCCACTTGTCGCCGGGAACAGCCAGCAGATAGGGCACGTTGGCCTGCATCTTACGCTCGGAAGCATAGTCGAAGTAGACGGTGCCGCCTACGCCGTTGGTGTACTTATAGAGCCAGAACTTACGGCCGCTAGCATCGTTCTTGCTGTGGAACCAATCGATGTTGGCACCATCGAGCGTCGGAGTAGCCTCGAAGGGCAGCACGATGGTGTTCCAACCGCCAGTACCTCCGTTGTTGAAGTTAGTGAAGGTGCGAGCATAGGTAATCTCTGTTGCAGTAAAGTCAACGGGGAAGACGACGGGCTTGCCATCGGTCAGCGTAATCTTATCAGCCACACCACCCACGACTACGTTCTTGCCACTGAGTTCAGCAGGCACGGTAGCGCCAGCGGGGAAGACATAGAGGCAGTTGGGGTTGCTGATGCTCGTGAGGTTGACGATGGATGCATCGAACTTGCTGAAGTCGACAGCAGCCGTGTTTTCTGGCAGATCTGTAACACCACTGTCTTCGGGCGTCACGCGTTCCAGAACACCTGTTTCAGTATAGTAAGGAATACCAACTTTCACCATGATGGCGAAATCAGAGAAGTAGCTCTTGTCTACTTTCTGAGAGTAGGTACTGCCGCTACGGGTAGAGGTCAGGGCCTCGCAGGTCAGATAGTATTTCTTGCCCGACTTCAGGCCTTCGAAGTTCACGGGATAAGCCTGCTCAGCACCCTTCTGAACGACGAACTGCTGAACAGTTTCGCCAACGATTTCCTTATTCTCGTCCTTCAGCGTGATGCGAACCGGGCCATTGAAGATGTAGTAAGACGGACTATAAGACCCCGACCAACTGTTATATGAGCTATTGATAATTTTAATTGAACCTGTCAAAGAAGTGCTATATAGGTAAGCATTGTCATCGACATACTCATAATCCTCGAAGTCGACACCGGTGTATGTGGTGTAGTTGGCATAGTTATTTGCGTCTGTCACGGTGCCTGTCCAGATGGTCTCATTATTATACTTGATGGTCACCTCGTAAGTAGGATTGGTGAGCGATTTGTAGCCGGAGCCTTTCTCGAGGAAGAGTGACATGGTCTTCTTCTGACCGGCCGTCAGACCCACGTACATCGACGAGCCACCAACGCGGGTGCCATCGCTGCGTACGGCTGAAATCGTCAGGTTGCTGTAAACATCGTCGCCCAGGTTGTTCAGCGTCAGAATGTACTCCAGGTACTGGTCTTCTGAAGAGCCCGTAGTGCCATAGTAGCACACATCGTCAACCTTAACATAGCGAACGGGGTGAACATCAACAGTCGTAACGGCGCCACCCTCAATCGTGACATCGACGTAGCGCTGGCGATAGCCCGTGCAGAGATTCCATTCGGTTTCGTCGCTCTTCTTGCAAACGGGAACCAGGCGGTAAGTACCATCGGCAAGCGTCAGTGTGTTGGGGTTCAGGTTGACATACTTATATGGGTCGGAATATCCATAAGAAGTCTCATTGCCATCGACGAGCGTGAACGTTCCGTCGGTATTGAGCACAGCCCAGCGAATGGATCCGCGATAGCCAGACCCTGTGCGGTTAAAGATAGCAGCTTGAATGCTGGAACCGTTGCGGCGCATATCCTCGCAGTTCAGTACAAGAACTTCTTCTGTCACAGTTCCTTCCTTTTTGGGCTGGATTCCGATGACAGCATTCAGTCCTCCGGTGAAGCCAGCGGGCGGGCAGGTGTAGCCCATACCAGCCCAACTGCCGAAATAAGTAACAAAAGGATTCAAGATGCCCATGTCGAACCAGCCGTTGCAAGTGCCGCCCCAGCCCCAGTTGATGTAGAAGAAGCCGGTGCTGGCCTGATAGCCGTCGGCAATGTAGGAGTGACCACCCAGCTGGTTATGCTCGCCGTAGAAAGATACCGGACGACCGGCAGCCAGTTCCTCATAGATGATTTCATCCCAGTCCTCCTGACTGTAGGAGTCGCGCATGATGGTACGCATGCCTGGGTCGTAGCCAAAGGTCTTGAAAGCAGGCACCAAAGCGCCGGCCAGTGCACCCGATCCGCCGGTGCTGTAGCTCGTGTTCAGTGCGTCAGCCACGTGGCGCATGAAACGGGGCATCTCGCCAACGGAACTGTAACTATAGTTTGAAAGAAAGGCATTGTAATTCGGACTCCAAGCCTCAGCGGATGCCTGCTCCGTTACGTTGGAATTGTAGACGGCAGGAAGCGTCTCAGGATACTTGTAGTAAGCCATGATCATAGCGGTGGTCACTGCCATACAACCTGTTGAGCAACCAGATGGACAATTCTGACTATACACACCGCTTTGGTTCCAGGTGAATTTTACAAAGTGAGCAATGTCCTTTCGCTCTGCTTTGCGCGGTCCCTTTTTCACTTCAATGTTGTTCTCCTGTGCGAACTTCACAGCGGCTGCGTAGTCCTGCAAAGTCAGGCGCAGAGCCTCGGGCATCTGAGCTCCGTTGAGAACACCATCTTCGCTATAGCCGATGACGTCGCCGAAGCGGTCGTCGCCTGCCACGATGGCAAAGCCTTTATTTCCATTTTTGAATACGTAATAAGCAGAACCTTCCTCTTCGCTACTTGTCAAAGAGAGGTTTTGAGGAGCACGTCGACCGCTAGTGGCGGCGATTTTCTGCTGCAAGAATGCTGCAGCTTTCATCTTGGCGGCGTCTTTCTTTACGGGCGCAGCCAATAGCATACCAGGCATGAGCATGGCAAGTGCTAAGTACACAAATCTCTTCATAATTGTTTTGATAACCGATATATTTTTAATTGATTAATTCCATGATATCAGAGAGCTGATACTCTTATTCTATCGAATGGGGGTGCAAAGGTACGAATAAAGTACAACAGACTCAAATCTTTGTGGAAAAAAATTGAATATTTAAAGGTATTTAACCTTATTAATAGGTGTAGAGCGAAATATTTACGATTCTGCAGGGATAATAGGACACGAAACGACAGCATTCTTTCCAATAAAAAAATACAGCTTTTGGTTGTTGTTTCATGGAAAAATTAGTATATTTGCAGCAATAAAAGCGAAAGAAAGATGAAGAGATCATTTTTTATTACATCCATGCTGGTATGCGCCATGATGCTTGCCACTCCGGCTTCGGCTCAAGAAGAGAATGGCTTTCAGAAGTTCAACGTAGTTGAGAACTTTGCCGACAACGGCTTCCAATGGTTCCGCGATGCACAGCTGTTGGCGGCAGGCAGCAAGGACGACGGCAGCCACTCGCCGGGCGCAAATGCAATGACGATTGGCTGGGGATCCATCGGAACACTTTGGCAGCGCACAGCCCTCACCGTCTATGTGGCTGAGAAGCGCTACACCAAAGAGTTCATGGACCAGAATGAGTATTTCACAGTGATGACCTTCGATGTTGCTGATAGCAAGATACTTGGCTACATGGGCCAACACAGCGGGCGCGACGGCGACAAGGCCAAGGCGCTAGGGCTGCATACTGCCTATACCAAAAACGGAGCCCCCTACTACACCGAAGCCACCATGGTCATCGAGTGCAAGACCATGTATGCTGCCCCCTTCGACCCGCAATATTTCAAGAGCGACGTGCCGAAGAACATGTATCGCCACTTCCCTGCCGGCATTCATACGATGTATATCGGTGAGGTGGTGAACGCATGGAAGAAATAATGAAAAGCCCTTTGTAAGGCAATGTAAAACCAGAAAAATTCATAGGCTATGGACTTCCTGAAACTAGTAAAAAATCGTTACAGTTGTAGGACTTATGAGCCCCGCAACGTGGAGAAAGAAAAACTCGACTATGTCTTCGAGTGTGTGCGCTTCGCACCGTCTGCGGTGAATCGTCAGCCTTGGCGGTTCCGCATTGTTGAGAGCGATGCCGATCGGACGCTATTACAGCGTTGCTACAACAGAGAGTGGTTTACGACGGCACCCCTCTACGTCATCGCCTCTGTGCTGCACGATGAAGAATGGGTGCGCACTGACGGAAAGGCACACGGCGACATTGATATCGCCATCGCAGTAGAACACCTCTGCCTGGCTGCTGCCGAGCAAGGACTGAGCACCTGCTGGGTGTGCAATTTCGATGCTACACTCTGCAAGCAACTCTTCTTACTCGGCGACAACGAAGAGCCAGCCGTGCTCATTCCCATCGGCTATCCTGCCGACGAACCCAAACAGAAGAAACGTAAGGCGATAGAAGAGATTATCGGCTGAAAAGACTGGAAAAACAAGCTATAGAACGGCCCCGATTGTTAATTTTGTTTAACGAATCGGCATTTCAACATGCCATCTTTCCTCTTTTCAACTTTTCTTTGTAATTTTGCAGGCGCTTTTGCGGAAAGATATCATTGGAGAGGTGCTCGAGTGGTTGAAGAGGCACGCCTGGAAAGCGTGTAACCGGCAAAACTGGTTCGCAGGTTCGAATCCTGTTCTCTCCGCAACCTGCCAAAATGAAAGTCGTTAATCCTCAATGGGTTAGCGACTTTTTTGTCTATGTTCCCCAACTTTTCGTTTTTTTCGGGGAACATCTGGGGAACATTTTGGGAACATTTTCAGGGGTATTCCAACCCAATTTTTCATCGGTTAAGCACCTTAATCAATTAACTACGATTAAAAAATCATAAAAGTGACTGATTTTGCTTTCGTTAGCGGTTTTCACTCTCTTTTTGTGGATTTTTTATGTGTTTCTTCTATTTGCATGTACTTACCGACAAAGGGGGTGTAGTCATACGGATCTGTTTTGCACGTACTTCCGTAGAATTGCTATTGTTTTCACCAATAGGCAAAAATCCCATTCAATTTGAAACATAAGATTGGGCACTTTAGATTTTAATCCATAGAGGCAATCTGGAAATACTCTTCATGAGGTTTTCTTGTTATCTGGGTCAAACAGACATAGCTCATCCTTTCTTTCCTTCCTGCTAGTTGGAGGTTCTATCGACCATCCATAATCCTGTAAATTCTTCAGCAGGACATAATCCATGATGTTGTTCCTCTTATACTGTTTTGTGCCATTCTTGAACTTCTTCTGGCTTTCTTTCTCCTGAATGACCTGGATCACTTGGGTATAACTATCTTTAAACCTACTAGCCTGCTCGCATATCTTCATCATGTAATAGGCAACTTCTTTCTTTGTCAGATAACGGGACAATAGCCTGTAAACAACTTCCTCCTGATGTTCGAGACCATACCAGACATTCGAGTGCAGTTTCTGGGCAGGAGTCCTTTTTTCTCTGTGCTCATGCTTTTCTGTCTCATATGGATCTAGCGGCAAATCACCTTCATGCCAAGGCTGCAGTTTACCTTCCTTTGGATGAGATCTCGAATAGATATAGATGAAGACAGATTGAACCTTCCCTCCCCTGCCGGATTTCGGCCCAGGCTGAAAGTCAAACCAATAGTCTGAAGCCTGGTTCTGATACATCCAAAGCAGCTCATTCTGGGCAAGTTCAAGTATATTGCACCTTATGGAATTGAAATTCCGGAAGGAACTGGCTTTCTTAACTTTACCTGTCCTAGTATCTTTTATTTCTTCAAGGTTGAAGAGTTTCCTTAGGTCTTCAAGCTCAATCGGAATTACCCTCTTCTTGAAAAGCATGCCACGTGATTTCGTTATCGGTGTCGAATACCTGAAATCACCTCCATACTTGCAACACAACTCATACATTTTCTGAGAGTATTTGGATCTCAGTTTCATGGCCGTGCCAATATCAAACGAAGTGAAGTCCTGAGTGAGGTTGATGAGATATGGCATTATTTCAGGAGAGATTCTGACTACATAATGGTCTTCTCGCTGGTTATAGAAAAACGCATCCACCCAGTGCGCTTTACCCTCCATGATGCTGCCGTCAGGCATTGTCTTGGCTATAGGAATGAACTTTTTCCCAAGACTACAAAGGACTTCGTAGGTGCGAGGTACATTCTTCTTTCCTCCTATGATTCCTAGGTCTCTATCATTCAGAAAGAAGTACAATTCCTTCCAGTTCTCGGGAACACCAAGCCCCTTCTCTACGAACTTGTGTTTTACTTCTGCAGAAAGGAAATACATAGCCCTGCGTTCCAAGAGATTGTAAGAGATTGGAGAGTTAATGATGACATTGCTCCAACTGACATTCTCATGGTGGATCTTTGCAAGATCGATAAGCTGTAATATCTCAGTTCTTCGTTTGGGCATAAACTCAACTGTCATCCGTGGTACAAACCGGATTGTTGATATGGTTAGGTCAGTTTGTACCCCACCGGCAGCAAGTCGGCACCGACCGCACTCCTCATTATCACGAGAGAACAACGAAGATGTTGATGCAAAGATACTTTTTCTTGGGAAAACTCCAAAATCAGGTATTTGTTAAATCTATTAACAATTTGAAGGCTGGATGTGACGTATTCGGAAAATGATATAGATCCATGGTGATGCTGTCGTCATGGCGCAAAACCTTGCAAGTTCAGCGCAAAACCTTGCAAGTTGTAGCGCAAAACCTTGCAAGTTCAGCGCAAAACCTTGCAAGTTCGGTTCCAAACCCCTTTGAAACAAAGGAGTTCTGGCATTCTGTAAATAAAGCTTGTAAAATAGATTATTAAATAAAGCTTTATGAAACTTTGGACTTTTGGGGAAAAGAAGTACAACTTCGGGTATTGCTTTCTGCTTGTGTTTTCTTGTGGAAATATGAAGTTAACAGCCTTGATTATTAGGCATGATGATCTGTTCCAGCATCTGGAAAGCAGAAACTGAAAGATATAGGAACTATGGCTTTGCCATGGTGTTCATAATCAGAAACGATGAAAGGCCGAGTTGCCTCTGTTCTATGTATGTAACATAAGTATTTGACTAAGTGCTACGGCTGTCTGTAGTATGATTGCTGCTTCCAGTTAAAAACAGCAACCCTTTCCCAATAGCATTCAATATCATGGCTATCAACAGGAATATGCACCGGAAGATACCATAAAAAATCGCGAAGAAAAAACCGAATCTCATCATATCTTTTTGTCTTTTGTTATTTAATCTGGCGAGTTAGACCATTGCTTGATCTACCTACAAAGGTACAAAAAAGATTCGACATATGCAAATATTGTTCGGGCGAATATAGACCTAATTAGTCCTTATACTCACATTTATTTTTTCGTGCAGAATCACTGCACAATAGCATTGTATCTTTGCTCTTTTTGATTGTCATATCGGCTTCATGAATGGCCGATACAGGACGTATGGGACTGGTGTGTCCGATGTGCATCCTGGTCTTTCTGCTCCCCAATGGAATTGGCTAAGTAGACATAGACTAAATCAATATATATGCCTGATACAAAGAATTTTAGCCTGAGAGTAAAAGTACTTGACGGCCTGCTTAGAAAAAGAGAAGGAGTAACCATACACGAAATGCTCCAAGTAGTTAACGAAAGATTGGAAGAAAGAGGTATCTGCACAGTCAGAACGAAGGACACTATCCTGAGCGATATTACGGAAATAGCAAATGAGTATCATGTCAGGATTATGCGAATAAGAGATAGAGATGACTCCCGTGTTATCAGATATAGATATGAAAACACGGATTTTTCTATCTTTTATTCAGGATTGACAGCTCAGCAATCAAGTGAGCTCAGGTACTCCCTACGACTTCTATCCCGTTGTAAAGGGTTCCCGGAACTAAAGTGGGTGAAAGATCTTTGCTTCAGCATGGATGTTCCCTTGAACTATTGCCAAGAACCTGTCCTTGAATTTGACTTGTCCATTGGAAAACTTGGTAAAAGTTGTTTTCAAGGACTCTTCTTTGCAATTATCGAGAAAAAGACGATAGAGATAACTTACCTGGAAGAGAACTCGTTGTTAGAAAAGATGATGATGTACCCATATTATCTAAAGCAGTTTTCCAGAGATTGGTATCTGGTAGCCATGCTTATGTACGAACCAGGCTTGTTGCGACTCTTTGAGGTGGACCGGATCAAGTCTTATCGGTACCATCCCGAACAGGAATACAAGGACTTTGAAGGTGATGTAAGTGAATGTTTCAATGACATACGTAGCATGCACAACAAAAACAGTCACTATTAAGATCTTACTCTATTGCTGCTACTCACGGGAAATCATCACTCTCCAAACGGACTGCGAACCAAAAGATGATTTCGTGAAAGACATTAAATGATGGCGAAAAAATAGAATCATCGAAATAGATTCGATGATGATTGTTATATTGCCGGCAATCAAATCATTATAAAAATATGGAGAACAAAAAATCAGCAAAAGAGCCCTTGGAGATGGAGGGCATGTACGAACCGATGGAAGGGAGATGGCTCATCCCTATCCAAAAAGAGAAAATCACAAAGATGATTACGGAAAGTTTTCACCGAGCAAGTGCAGATTGGGACAGTGGAGATTCCCGGAGAATCGTCAACATTGTAGAGAGGCTAGTGTTTAACTCGATCGATGTTCATCTGCTCAACAGACAGAGCATGGCAAAAGACGGCTTCTCCTTTAGCTTCAGCGTAACCCAGGGCATGTGCAGCGATGAACTTCTTGACCTCCTGATGGAATATCATTCCGATAAATGGCATTTCATACAAGAGATTTTTATGCAGGATGGACAGGTGGATCTTCTCTATGAGGACAGATACATAAACAGTCCTATTGGGTGTCTTATATTGGCACAGTTTATCAGGCGTTTAAGAGATTTATTTAAGCTACAGTTCCGATCAATTGAAATTGTCTTGTCAAGAAAGGACTTCAGAGTATTGTTCGACGATAAGACTCTGAAAATAGACAGGAAATTCTCTTTTCCAGAAAATAGAGATGGCTTCTTTCAGCTATGCATGGACAAAATCGTTGGAAATCCTTATTCCCTTCATGTTAGAAATACAAAGCACGCTCGAACCCTCATTATAAAAAATGGAACTTATGAGCTGTCAATCAGTCCGGATGGAGGTATTTCTCATGGATGGGGCATTGAGAATGGAATACATAGCGATCTGACAGTAGATGTCCTAAAAGAGAATCTGGATATAAATATCCATTGCTTCAATCGTCCTGCACACTCTTTCGATAGGAAAGGAATACCTTATGTGGTGAGTTTGTCACGACTGGAAAAGTCCGATGATTAGTTATCGTTTTTGAAATCTTTTCAAAAGATTGTACTTATAATTGACAAGGAATTAGTATCTTTGCAAAGAACATAAGAATTACCACCCGCGAAAGACATAACAGTCTGAAACTATGGTTGTATATTTGCAGATAGTATGGATAAGAATAGTTATATTAAAAGAGATGACCTCATTATTGAGACAATGGCCAGGGCGATGAATGCTTTCGAGTTCCTCGTCAGAGATTATTATTTGGACTCCCCTTCTGAAAAAGGGAAGAAGAATACCGAGTTCTATAAAGAGATGAGTGAGACCATCACAGAATTTGAAAGAAGGATTGACGACATGCGGTATGCGTTAGACCACCCCGATGAGATACAGGGTTACGACACAAGGTGAAAAGATTAAGAAATCCTTGGACGTTTTCTTGCATTTTCACTCACTTTTTTGTAATTTTGCAGCGTCATGGAGCAATCTGCTGTCTGCTCTTGACCTTGGAAGATGTGCTTTAATCTCGAAATCGGCAAATTTCAACACAACAAAGCACAGCGACAGCCCGCGTTGTGGGCTGCTTGACTGTGTGTTTGTGTGCGCTTTGCCGAGCGTCGAGATTGCATGGTGGGCAGTCCACTTTTCATGCATTCTTCCCAATAGTGATAGTATGAGATACAATATATGCTAAGAGAAATTCTTAGTATCAGGCTGGGTGCTATCGATCGTGAGATTAGTAGCACTCTTTTCAAATGTTCAAAAGTATAATATTTATCTTTTATAAATGATAATCTTGAGATGATGAATAATTGAAAATATCAAATTTATATTATTGTCTTCTTCAAGATTTGTCGTTTGCATTATTTCAATTATTTATTATATAACGTTTTCTATATTACATCTTTCTATAATTGTTTTTATTCAATTTTTGAAAACTTTATCTTTTAATTATTTTCAAATATAACGTATTGAAAATTAGATATTTACGAATTTTTCAATAAGTCTTTTTTAACACAAAAAAGTCAGAGAAAGATGAACACAGGTCAAGCTATTTTCATAACTTTGCATGATGGTAAACAATGGGTTTGGGAATAACGTGCAGCAAGTTGTACTTTTGTGGCCACAAATTCCCTTCGGTCATCCGGGCACAAAAGTTTACTTGCCAGCAAAGCTGGGATAATACTCGCAACTCGTATTATTATAATGATAGGAAATATGGAAAGAAGAACATACCTGTGCAAGGTAAGATTAAGTAAAGAGGAGTATGAACTCTTCAAGAAGAAGTCTTCTGGCTATCAGACTATGAGCGGCATGATTCGCGATGCCGTAAGCCAGTTTAACGATGTTGGTACAGTCAAACGCATCGAAGCCTTAAATGATATGACGGGACTATACAGAAAGTATCAGCAGGATCTAAGTTGGTTAGGCGGCAACTTCAATCAGGCAATGAAACGGGCAAATGAGCTTGCCATCAGTGAGTCTCTTGACCAAAGATACTATGAGCAGGTCATTATCCCGCAGTCAAAGCGTATTCTTTTGTTCCTGGAGGAACTGAAATCTGAGCAAACGAAGATTGCCAAGAAGCTTATCAGGCTGTAGTCCCTACCTTTATTTGTGGTTGTTGAATGTCTTTCTTTTTGTTCTTTTTATTATTTCAACAACAGCAATCTTTATCTATTATACTTTTGAATAATTGCAATTATGATGTTTTCATAAGATGAAAATGTCAAAGGGACAATATTTCAAAGATGATTATTTGAAAATTGCAAATATTCAAATTTGTCTTTTTGAAATTTTGAACTATGCACCTATTTATATATATGTAATATGATAGCAACGATACTACCTTCCAGCTCAAATTTCTATGCTGTGGAGTATAATGAGAGAAAAGTGGCCCAAGGGAAAGCAGAACTTTTGGAAATGACCAACTTTGGCTACCTTGGAAACATCAGCACATATACTTGCGGAGATCTCATCAAGTTCCTAACCGATTATTCCTCTTCTAACAAAAGAATCGTAAAACCTCAATTTCACGTGGCCATCTCGTGCAAAGGGCAGGAATACTCAAAAGAGGAGTTGGTGGCCATCGCTCACCAATATATGAAAGGCATGGGATATGGGAGCCCTGGACAGCCCTTACTCATTTATTCTCATCATGACACGGCCAATAATCACATTCACATCATAACAAGTCGTGTAGATCCAAATGGGAAGAAGATAAACCACCATCATGAAAGACTTCGTTCGCAGGAGGTCATTAACAGGATTATGGGCGTTGACGAGTCTGTAAAGCTGAGTGAATCTGTATCTGAAGCGCTGGAATATAGATTTTCCACTGTACAGCAGTTCATGGCTGTTCTTGAGACCTTGGGATATGAGTGTTACATGTCGAATGACAAGATCGTATTGAAACGTGGGGGAATTGTTCTGGAGAAAGTCCCTGAAAGTGTTATCAAGGCAAGGCTTTCAAACGAAGGCCCTGACAAGAAAAGAAAGGTTCAATTAAGGGCTATCATGAGAAAGTATCGTGATATGTCATCTGGCAGGAAAGAGCTTCAGGATACGATGAGGAGTAAGTTTGGTGTGAGTTTGCTTTTCATTGGCCCTAAGGATCAGCCAACGGGGTATTTGATTGTCGATCATAAGACTAAAACAGTATTCAAAGGTAGTGATGTGTGCAAAATAAAAGACTTGCTCCAGTTTATGTCACAGGAGGAACGGTTCAGCAGGATTGATGCCTTTATAGATGATATGCTGGAAGATAACAGCAATCTTACTACTATGGAGTTAAACAAGATGCTCCGAAGACAATTTCATTCTAAGATCTTGAATGGGTGTGTACTGTTCAATGGTAGTTCTTTTCAACTTTCTGAGCATGTGCTGTCAACACTGCGCTCAAACGACCGGCGTTCATGGCTCCAATCATTCTGTCCTTCAACACCTCTAGAAAGAGATATTCTGTGCAAGATGGGAAAGTATACTCATCGAGAGAAAATCGTCATAGAGAAAAGGGATGACAGCAAGGTTCAGACAACGGTGAGTCAGCTTAAGAAGATCTTCTCTGACACGTCCGACGAAGAACTCACGGAGAAGATTCATGAAGATGGCTTTAAATTAGTCATAGTAGATGATCAAACCTTCTGTATAGACTTTGTTAACAGGTGCATTATTAACATGGAGGAATATGGCTTTGAGACGAAACGACTCTATGCACGAAAAGCAGGAGACAGTGTATCTCATTCTAAGGTACAACCAGAAATCAATGACCATGGCACAGGTAGAAATATCAGAAAAGTGGTTAATCAGCATGGTGGTTCTGCTGAAAGCAACCGTGAGTGGGAAGTGGGCAGCAAAGGAAACTATGATGATATCGATGACGAACAAAGGCTTAAGAGGTAAAATCTTCTTCACAAGCCTTTCATAGCCAATGTTCATGTAATAGAATTCATTTTAGTTCACTTCTTGTAAATGAATCTGCCATGCTCATGGAGTTATCTTCTCTGCGCAATGTAGAAACAGAATTCTGAAGTTCTGTTATAAAGAAAGAAGCAACAGGCCTCACGGTTGTTGCTTCTCGATAATGCATTAGTTAATTATTTGGCATTTGTAGCCATCAATCACATTCAGTTTTGTTCCGTTCGCCATCAGTAAGTCAGCAAACAAGGGAAGCTTGAGCTGCTTGAATGGCGTTCTCATTTTCAGTCCCTAAGTGGGGCGGTAGCAGTCGATATACTTTTGATCTATTACCACACGTGATGAAGAAAACTCTGAATATGTACCCAGAACTTCCGACAACTTATCCGCCAGCGCCTTCAACTGTTCTGCATCTTCCTGCCATCCGCCCTGTGCAGATGGCTCGATGACGGTTCTGCCTGGCAATTCTAACCATTCTGGCAGACTGTCTGCTCTGACTTCGCTCTGATGATTCTTTGCCCACCAATCTGTAGCGTTACGTAATTGTGTCGCCGTACGCAGACTTAATTCGCTTCGCAGATGATAATAGCTGATGTCGTCAGGCAGGAGTAATGGTCGGCCCAATGTATTACCGCTATAAGAGGTCTGCGTTCTGTTGCCTGCTATAACCTGAACAAGTCCGGAGCTCTTCACGCCTTCTGGTTCATATTTCAGACAACTTCCCAACGACGAAACGATCTTGGTCGTAGCCTGACGACGTAACGAAATAATCCAGGAACGCTATTTGACTAAATATAGGATTAACAATATGACAAATGCTATTATCGTAATCCATCTATTAATATTGATGGATTTAGCAGTATCATTCCTCGAAGACTCTATCGAGCTAATCAGGGATTCAGTGGAAGACTGAAGGGTCGATTGAATCTGCTGTGAGATAGACTTGATTTCTAGACCTAATGAATTCACCTGAGAAAGTAGGGAACTAATACTGTCTGCTTTGTCTTGTAGGAAGCTAAGTTTATCATTGATGCCTTCAGCTGTGGTAGAAATAGCGGTCGGAATAGCATCGATCTTCAGCTTAATGTCCTCAAGAACAGCATCCTGGCTTTCCTGAGATTCTTTCAAATCCTTGGAAATCTGAGAAAGAGATTCTTTTATTTCTTGAATCTCAGATGTCGCCTTTTTGATATCCTCCTTCAACGCATTCAGGTCTTGAACACGCTCGGTGAGTATTCTGTTTTGTTCGGTAAACTTCTCGACAATACTACCTGTCTTGTCCTTGAAGTCTGTACTAGTCTGTTTAACAACAGTACTAAAAGAATTGATAATTTCAGTACAGGTTGAATTAACCCGAGAAATAGCGTCTTCATATTCATGTGAAATAGCTCCTTCACGTGCTCTCAATTCAGATTCCCATGCCTGTAGACCAACACAGAGGGCTTGAACAGATGACACATATTCACTAACTACTTTCTGAAGCTCTGTGCTTGCCTTTACGGTGCTTTCAACCTGATCCCTAGCAGAGTTTATCTCTTGCAGATCTTTCTCTAATTGAGCTAATGCTTTATTAATCCTTTCTTCCATGTTACTTTATGTAATTGTTTTTAATAATTGACAATTCGTATTTATGTATCTCCAACATTGCAGCTGACTTCAATAAATCACCATTGTTTGCAAAGTAGGCAGAAACATTTGGATTGTTATTGAATACTTTAAAAATGTGTTCCCAGAAGATAACCTTATCATTTTGCTTGTAGAATTCTTTCATGCCAGAAATATAAAGATCCTCTAATTCTTTTTCCAAGAGGCGGTTGTTGTTTGTGCCTAAGAACATCAAGCAGAAAGCCCCCAACAAATCAATTGTTGGATTCTTGTCTGCATTTCTTCTTATCAGTCTAACAGCACCATATAGATGTTTGGCGTTGTCATTTTGAGTAGATCCGGCTTCAGAATTATGGGAAATCCATTGGTTGTCTACCACCTTCATGAATCTTAGTACAGTTTCCCATGATGAACGTTTTCCTTCTTCAGTATCTACAAGCAGAGAAAACGGTTCTCCTCTTTCAGTTTTGTATTCACGCCTTGCATATTTGGAGTTGAAGTAGAAATATAGCTCGTCTTTTAGTTCTTCGTTTATAGTCTTCCAATCTTTGTTTTCATCTACACCGTGCACACAAAAAGTGAACATGTCGTCAATGGCACGTTTTCTTTTTACGGCTATTTTCTCATATATGAAATGAGTTAAATAACCAAGACATTTGTGTATTTCATTTTCACCCTTATACGATGGGACTTCCCTAACAAGCTCTGCGGCTCTTTCCACAGTATAATAGCGTCTTAGGTACTTCTCAAGAGCAGCATAATATTGTCCGTCTGATTTCTTTTGTGAGACAATTCTAAAACGTTTACTATTATAGTCTTGAGTGAAATCGTCAATCAAGTCGATACAGCACATTCGATAGATTGCTTTGGCAATATCAGCATATTCACCAGTTGTATAAGAAATGTAAGAAATCACCCTCGTACCAACACTAACAGATTGTAGGGTGGTAAGGAACCCGTGTATAGTATTTGTAATTTCATTCTGACCATCAACAACCGCGACTTCCATTTGGCGTTTGCTAAGTAGCTGGTACATTTTTAGCTTTTCATGATTTTCGCCTTTGAAGTTGTTGTTATAGAAGAACATCACAGTATCATAGTCGGCATTTAAGAACTCATAGTTCTCACTTGTTATGAAGGGATATTTTTCTTTATAAACAGAGAGATGTTCATAATGAGACCATCTATCTTCAGTAGGAACTTGGGCCAATTCACAAGTATCATAATATTCGCACTTTTGGGAACAAATACTTCTGTAGTTTTCATCATTTTGCGGCTTGTCACAATTTGTGCATGCATATGAACAGCAGTTTTTCTCAAATCTCTTGCACGAATCACCGCATTGTTTGCATTTCAACTTGACAAGGTCTGAAGTCTCATCACATATCTCAAAATCTTCGATTGGAATCCCTTTCTTTCGAGCAAGTTCCTCTATGTCATTGGCATCATACCATTTATCTTTGTTTGCTTTGTAATACAGAGAATCCGGTTTTACTCTAGCAATACGATATTTAGAAAGCATTATTACAGACAAAGCCATCCGCTGGTCACGACCTGCACGGCCGGCCTCTTGCACGAAACTTTCAAGCGAACTCGAATAGTTCAGGTTAATGGTAAATCGAACATTTGGCTTATCGATACCCATACCGAAAGCTTTTGTAGCTATCATCAAAGGGAGCTTGTTATCACGGAACAATTCAAGATTCTCAAAGGACTCTTCATCTCGATCTGAATTCTGGTTGAAATTGCCATTATCATCATCGCTACTACCGACAAACGTCCCAATCAGTGTATCAGGATGAGTGGTATTTACTTCGGACTGATTGGTAAAGACGGCTACACCTGTATTATCTTTATGAGGACAAAATACAATTCCGCCATAGTAATAAACATCTTGAGCCGAAAGGAAATCGGAAGGAATATCCGTCTGAAGGGACTTTAATTCTCGACCATCTGCTCTTGGCCCAGTCGTATACCCATCTGTTATAGTCTGAATAGATTGCTCCGTTAACAATTCATTAAGATAAAAAGGCATTTGCGATATCAGACTATCAAGACTAGCCTTCTTTGAATCAAATATCGCCCATTTATCTGGTTTTACCGAACCATCGTTTTGTTTCAATGTGAATGAAACAGGAACTGGTTCAATTTTATACTGTATCTCAAAACGATTAGTATCACCCTCTCGAATAATTGTTTCGGCATCTAATGGGAACGCACCATTGCCAGACAATTCACGCTCAACATCTGCGAGGACATCAAAGGAAGCTGTAGCAGTAAGGCCAAAAAGTGGGATGTGATTCTCTTTTTCATCACCTTCTTTTGGTTTTGGAAGAACATATCTATAAAGATTCCTGCCAAGATGTAGATAGGAGAAGCGGAAATCATGCCCCCACTCGGAAACACAATGAACTTCGTCAATTACGCCATAAGCGAAATATACTCCTGTCTCTTGCATATTCTTCAAACGCTCTCTAAAGTTCAAAATCGATAGTCTCTCAGGAGAAAGGAACATAAAGAGGAGTTCTGACTGCTCTAAGCATTTTGATCTTCTTTCACGTTCTTTAATCCTATACTTTCGAATCGCCTCAAATCCTTTTTCCTTAATGTCCTCTGGTACTTCAATAGACGAATTGATATATGAGCAACAGTCAATGCCTGCTCCTATAAGACCGTCATACTGGTCTTTCATCAAAGAGCGCAAAGGATCAATAACCAGCGTTACACCTGGTTGTAGCATGGCTGCTATCTGATATGTAAGAGATTTACCACCTCCAGTAGGCAAAAGACCAATCACGGACTTGTATTGTAATGCACGATTCAGAATGGGTGTTTGACCTGGACGGAAATCCTGCTTTCGGAAAAGCATTTGGAGGAAATATCGCAGATGCTTGACATTATCCTCAATATCATCATATCTTCCTTGGTTGTTTTGTATAGCTATCGGCTTA
The DNA here is from genome assembly GCA_017428925.1 of Prevotella sp. Lineage (GTDB taxonomy): Bacteria > Bacteroidota > Bacteroidia > Bacteroidales > Bacteroidaceae > Prevotella. Next base: position 84,369 of record JAFRPY010000050.1, read on the forward strand.
TACAGAATCCTATCAGATGTATAGATTTGACGGTCGTTTCGATGGTGGTGTGCAGAACGGACATTGAAATAACATTTGTTTTTACATTTGTAGTCTGTAAAATCAATCTTTTCCAAGCCATTTCGTCGCAGCATGGCAAAATCAATTACCATGTCATATTCTGTATTTGAACGGTACTCATCAACCAACACTCTATGATTAAGGTGCAAAGAAGACTGAGCAAACTCTTTTGTGCTGACAATTGTGAGTTCAACATCTGGGAACTTCAAATCTGAGTATTCAGCACTCAACTGAGTAATATGTTTGAACATTTCCTGAAGTTCCTCGAAAGCCAAAGCTGCACATGGAACGTCGTGTTCTTTAACCAACACCTTCCATCTTGTTGCACTAAAGTCCAACACCCCGGTCATGAGAGCCTCTAAAATGGTTTTCTCCAGTCGAGCAGTTGCAATTGGGGATAACACAAGCTGTAACACATTTACCCATGAACTGTCGAATGATTTATTATAGACTTGTTCACAGCACCTTACATAATCACTACCTAAATGATTATAATGGCTAATAGTTTTTTCGATTTCGTCTTCTTTTAAGCGGATACAATACCAATTTTCGTTATTTAGGACTTGTTCTCTCTGGCGATCTAAAAGATGCTGATTATGCTTCGAGTGATATTTTTCTCCATCAAGTTCAATAACACATCCATGAAATTCAGTCCCTTTACCATTACTAGTTGCATATGGAAATTCAAATGCAAAATCCACTCGTTGTGAATGGTTTGTTGAATTGGAACTGATTGAAGACAGTGCCCTTTGTGGCTGAAGAAGTTGGCGTAGGATAGGAGATGCTTTTTCTGTAATATAAGCTATTTCCAAGTCACTATCTAATACATCTTTGTTATAATTATTTTTGGTGATTTGCCATCTGGGATCAATAAGGTGCATTGCTAAAAAGAGATCTTCTCCTTTTAGTCCATTTATGTCGTAAGCAATACCTCCAAGTCTATCTTCCAATAATTGGTTTCCCAAATCCGCAAAGGTGTTTTCCAGAAATGGACTAGCTTTTGTGGGTAGTCCGCGAGTGATTATGTTGTTAAGCACAGCAAAAATAGGATGTACATCCTCATATATGCTTGCACCTATATCAAAAGGTGTTTGTACCTCAAATTCAGATATGTTCTTATACAAACCATCAAGCTTGTTTTTATCAACACTCTGAAGGGCTTTGCATACAGCGTCTAGCTGATAAGCTGCATGGAATTGTTTTGGCTGATAGTAGTCAACAAATATCAATTCACACTCATCACCATTAATCTTAAAAACCCTGTTCTTTGCAGTATAACTATAGTTTTTTATCAGCTTACCTTCGGCATTATATTCTTGCTTATTATGCGTATTGAAAAAGACGGAATCAGCCTCGTTAAAATAGTTCCAGAAAGAGTCGATTCTGTTATTACCCTGATTTAGAGGGCCCCAACAGAAAAAATAATGAAGGCCTTTTAAGTTTGTCTTTATGCAATTTGCTAACCGAAGGAGATCTATTGAAGTTATGTCAAGAATATTGGAAAATAGATGTAAGGTAACAGGTTCCTCAGATACTATTTCTTCTACAGTCACGTCATCAATGTATTTTCCAATTACAATAGTCTTGTTTTCGTTCCGTAAATATGCATTTACATGGTTCTTTGCTCTATCTATTGCAACTTTTGAAGGTTCTATTAAAATGACTTTCTTAACTAAGTCTAAGCTTACATTATGTTTGTTGAAGAAATCGAACAAACAAATAGTTGCAAGACCTTGACCACATCCCCAATCTATTATCTGGAGATCTGTGTTTGCAAAGTCATTGGTTTTGATTATATCAAGAACCTCATTAATCTTTCCTTTGTGCATATTGCCATATGCGGCAATGTATGCATTACACTGCTCTTCTGTTGTCAGAACGGCAGTTCCATGATCTAGACCTGGATATAACCATGCGCATGAGCGGTATTGTAAGGGCACGAGAGAAGTGTTCAACTCAATTATTGAATTGAATGACAGATTTTGGATGTTATGCAGTTGCTCTATATAGTTCATTTCATTTTCCTGTTATAGTATCCGCAAACTTGTTCAGCTGATGCTGCCTCCAGTTCTTAATTGCCAAATCCTTGGTTGCATTGGCATAGCAGTATTCACATAGGTGTGGACAGGTGTTATATTCCCCAATGTCCTTTGATGCCATACATTCACAGAACTGTCGCTGACCAGGGTCTTTCTTGTGTGTGCTGATGAAATAATGGTTATGAGGCAAGAGTATTGCACCCTGTGGCAACTCCGGCTCTCCAAACAAAGTCGGAGAAGGGACGTCCTCGATCTTTACCTTCATGAAGTCCATCAGTTCCTTGTCATCCCAGGCAAGTCGGGTTATCAGGTCTCCGTCTATACAGCGGTTGTGCAGAATGCCATACTTGGAAATATCTATCTTCTCTCCACATGTGGCCAACTGGAATTTCCAGTCTCGTTCCCGATTCATGGTAGATAGCCTGTCGGCAAATTCTTCCATTTGCTCGGTTTCCCACTCGTGGTAAGGGATGCCATTTACTTCGAGATTATGCTTGACTTTCTTGTACATGGCTATGTCAGCATAGCTGAATACAAGCTTCTCAGTATAGTCTTTCAACTGGTCGCCGATATTCTGGACTTTCCTTATCAAGTCATCCACCGATATGTCATCAGTCAAAATCATAGGATCAAAGCGCCAGATGACCGCACCCTTACCGAGTTGTTCAACAAGCAACTTGAATGTTTCAATGCGTGATGATAGAGTAGGGACTCGTTCTAGTCTTTCTTCTTCATAGTCATTCAAGGTGTATTGAACGTAGCACTTAATGTTCCGTTCCTTCAGGATTTGTAAATATGGCAACAGCGGACGGGGATTTTTAGACCAAAAGACAATGAATCGTGTGTTCTCATAAGAGACATACGATTTAACTCCATTGAAAGGATTTGTCCATGCAGAATATCCTTTCTGCAATCTATGGAAGAACCAATCTGCATAAAATGCCGGGATGTCGGTACTCCTACTTGCTGAAATGATGGGGGGAGCCTGTGCTCTTACTGTCTGCCCTTCAACAATGATGTCTGTATGTTGCCACGTTGCCATTGAATAAATTTTTAGGACATTTTGAGTGTTAATATCATGATAGTTCGTTACATTTCTTAAGGAAATCTTTTGCGAACCATTTTTTCAAATTCTCAAGATCATTGCCATCTTTGAAGTAAAGGCGAGCCTTATCAATAAATAAACTCGGTGGTACTATTACGTAATTGCAGGCCTTAAATTTCTCAATATCTTCAAAATAGAATTGACCCATGAACAGCTTTGCAAAATAATTGGCACATTCTTCGCCATATTCTTCTGTAAGATGCTTACTCACTTGGTCATATGTCCCAGAATAATCTATAACATATTCACCTCTTCCAATGTCTTCGTAGTCCTTTCGGATAATGCTGTTCGATTTACGATCATAACAGGGAAGGTCATATTCGTCTTTGTCTTCATCAAACAAATTGTATATTTCATACAAGAATTCATCGGAGAACTCTGTATGAACGATTTCTAGTTGCGATTTGTCAAACCTATTAAGCTTCCTTGGTAACAGATAACTATCATACATGATAATGTCCATCCATTCGAATGAACTTGAATTACACCACAGTTCTTCCAGGTAATCAAGTTGGTTCTCGTTAAGATATGGAAACGTGTAGCCAATAGCAAACATATTATTGGTTTTCTCTATACAAGATTGCGGAATACCAAACATCGCCCAAGAATAGTCATTGAATAAAGCTTTCAAATCATTAACACGTTTGGCTTTTCCATAGAGGTATGCCAGCTCAGGTAGCAAGTCGATGTAAATAGCTACAGAGCCATTAACAAATCTATATGTTGCTACATCTTGTAATGTATCTAGATCTTTGTTGTCAGAAGCATTCTTTCTTAAATCAAAACGGCCTTGAACTCCCAAATTCTTTAGCTCTAGTTCTGAATGTTTCAACATGTATTTTTGAATATCCATATAATAATTATATTATAAATGAAAAATGACGATTAAATCCTGCTGTATCAATGCAAATCAAAAGAATTCAATGAGTCTATCAGGGTTTGCTAATGAAAAAGTGACTTTTACAATGCTTTGATTTATCGTAAATACACTAGCAACAATAGGCTCATTATCTTCATAAAACTTGCTTTCGCGAGTATACCCAACATTAGAGGCTAATAACGCCAATGTAGTATGCTGAACGTTTGTATTTGCGGCAGTTGAATAAAACATTATTCTATCAGGTAAACAGATAGCTCTATCAAACCTAATATTAGACATCAAAATATTGAACAGGGGATTACCTGTAAGTTTGACATCAATACTTGTCCTATTGTAGACGCCACCATTACAAATGCAATGAATGTTGATATTAGTTAAACCAGAACGTATTTTGCGTCCTGCTTCCCACATCTCATAGCAGTTGCCTCTAAAGGAAAACTCTTGAAACGTGAAATCCTGCATTGCAGGCCATTCGTCAAATTGTGCCATAAGTTTTATCTTTATAAGTTGTTGTTCGATTTTACTTACCGTTAGTATCTACTGATTGAATTCGCAATATAGTCATTGACTTTATCAATGTAAATCTTACCTTCATTGGCAGTCTTTCTAACATACGGACCATAACAAAGATCGTGAAATTCCTTCAATTTCCCCACAAACACGATATTGTCTCCATTCTCGAAATCATATTTGCCCATAGCGTATATGAAATCGTTTGTGCGCACAATTAAAGGAGCGCTCAACATAATATCAAATGGATTGGAATCAGGTATCTCTAAAGCATTGGCAACAGTATAGAAGAAGAACTCTCTTGTCTGAGCTACAACAGTCATTCGCTTAAGGTACAGAGTTTTGTTCCCCGGGTCATGTTCTATAGCTTTTGATATGCAGAAGAATGCATAATCTGCAATAGCACGAGAAATATCTTCATTGGCCTGTACTTGTGGATATTCCAGCAGAAGACAAAACCCCGATCCTACCAAGTTATATTTATCTGCAGGGATGTGAAGAAGTTGACTCGACTTGTCTTGCGTAAGATTAAACAGGTTAATCAAATTCTCTTGTTCAATGCGATGATTACCATTCTGTGCTGCAACTAATCCAATAGATGCAGCATCTATTATATTCTGGATATTTTGTGGAACAAGTACTCTTGTTGATTTACTTTGTTCCAGTGCCTTACGACGACTCATTTCTATACGATTTGCCTGTTCCTTCTCAAGGCGTTTTTTTTCTTCTTGCATTCTCTTATCTTGCTCTATTCTACGTTTTTCATTTTCAGCATCAATATCTTTGGTTACTTCTTTCATGTGTTCACGAAGTGCTGATAAACGTGCATTTCTTTCGGTTGCCTTTTTGTGATTTTCAGCCAACCATTCAGCACGCTCTTTTTCTCGTCTTTCATCATCAAGTTTTTGTTGGCGCAAGTATTCCTCGCGCTGTAGTCTCTCTTGTTCTTGCTGCTTCAACAAAAGCTCCTTTTCTTTTTTCTTTTTATTACCAAAGATGAAATCAAATATACCCATAATTGTTACTTTTAATTGTTTAACATACCTTTTATGAGAATTTAGTCTCAATGGTTAACACATTCGTTACATTTTATTAATCTCCTCTATTTTTTATGCGAGTCATTTAATAGATGGTTTTACTTGCAATAATCTCTGAGAGTCATAGAGGAAGAGATAGTCTGGGCAATACTCTCCTCTCGATTTGTTGTACCCGTAGGCCATAGTGAGAGGAGCAGCCATGTTACGCTTTATTCGTTTGAGCTGAACATACCCGAATTTGTCCGACCAAAGTATATCTCCATCAGGATATAATATATTGGAATCAGCGAGTAGAGCCACATTGTCGTGAATATATTGCTGCATATTTGCCTTATCGAATCCGTCCAGCTCTTGAATAGCCCTGTCTAACCGTTTGAAAACATTTGTAGGAGTGTTCTCGTCAACTTTGACATCAAGAGCTTTTTGTATTGTCAACAAGGATGCTGCTTTATAATTTGATGCCCAACACCGATAGTCTCTGTTACCTTCATTAATCCAGTCGCATATAGAGAATACGGCAAGACAAAGCTCAAAAGCGTACTGTTTGTATGACTCATTCTTTTTCTTGATAACACTGTTCTCTTCTGCAAGCAAAGTGGATTTCATCAGATACAATGCAAACAGAGAAGTCAGGCGATAGAAGTATTCCGTAGCCGTTTTGCGGTACGAAGCAGACCTCTTTAATTCAATCAGTGAGCGTTCCTCGCTTTCACAACTCTCAATAATATACCTGTAACTGAACGTTCTGTATAGGAAGAATACGGCAGTCATGTATTTCTTCAGGGTTTCCATCAGAGGAATTTCATTTTTGACTACTTTATCGGAGAGGGCAATACTTTCAAGATGGGTGATGTATTTATCAAACATCTTGTTTACCCGTTGTTCTGTTTCCGAAGCGTTCTTTTGTGTTCTGACAGAAGTCTTCTGAGACTTGTTTTTCTCTCTGCCTTCAGATTTTCGTACATCTTCTGTTTCTTCTTCGTCGATATCCTCATCCTCTTTCTCTTTTGAGCTTCTGGATATATACGAAATCATACTGTCAAAAAGCATTGAGGATTGGGACGCACTTTTTTCTCCTTTACGCATACCCCTATCACCAGTTATGCCAGTGCCGTCATCTTTCAAATAATCAGTCAAAGAACTGAAGGCATGACCGTCTTCGTTCTCTGTCGTTTTTTCAACAATGGTCTCTGTACTGCTCTTCGCTGACAGCTTTGTTTCGGTATCATTCAGTATTTGCTCAATGAAACGTAGAACCTCGCCGTTTATGAACTTCCCAGCTTCGATTTCTCTGTATCTTTTCCTCTTGTATTCAGATTCAGGAAAAGGGTTGTTCACTTCCATAGTCTCAGAGGGAATAACAAATTGACGATTGGAGATCAGTTCCCCTTTGCTATTTGTTATCTCTACATATAGTGGATTTACTGCGTCTTTGAATATCCCACTTATTTTATTATTCCCTTGCTTAATACTCTTATGAACTGTTTGTAACGCTTTGCGGTTCCCTGAATAGAAGGTGATAGTCGCACCAACCGCATCTGCAGAATTATCTATTGTGAGGTCATAGTTGTTATACAAGTAAGAAGCTTCCTTTACCCATAGGGTTATTGGAGCATGACTACTTGTAGTATCTTGCGTTTCTGTCTTCTTAATGTCATTTGTACGAATTGGATCTGTTAGGACAAAACCTGTCATCTTGAAATAGTCAGTAGTTGGTGACTTGAATCCCACACTTGCTTCATGATTTGTTGGTATAACCCCAGGCAAACCAAATGCTGCTACTGAAGCGTTAGCACTTCCGCATAGCATATAATGGTTGGCCTCTCCCTCGAAGAAAAAGCATTTAGAATGGAAATAATCCTGGTATCTTCTTTCAGATGCTTTGATAATATTATCCCATTTGTATAGCTTTACATAATCAGGAATATTCCCAAGCTTTGGCAAAGATCCAAATCCTTCTTCTATAATCAGCCGAATCTCTTGGGGCTTATATTGGTTATACAGAGCCTTAATGAGTTCCGCTTTGCTATCATAGAATGGCGACATGACAGTTATACTCTTTATCTTGTCATCACCTATCCAATCCCTACATTGGTCATATAGAGAGATGGACTGGTTAGTGAAGAATCTAATACTATCCTCCCCAATTAAATGCTCTGCAACAGGTTCGTCATAGTCATTCCTGAGAAGGTCACAGTTCTCTTCAATCGAGTAGATAATATTGTCTGCCTCTTCCCCAAGACCCTGATATAGGCTCTTGAGATAACTCCAAACATTCCGAATGAAAGGGTATGCCGGGCTTTCAATACTTTCAACCATGACAGGTGACCATACTTCAAGGTTCCTTCCATGTCCCATAATCGTTAAGTTTCCCGATCCAACCAGAACCAAAACGCTCTCCCTGCCTGCGTAGAACTGTATTTTGGGATGGAAAGCTCCCTTCATCTTATAGCCATGTAAGCTGAAATCCAAGGGCCTTCTTCCGCTGAAAGCTTTGCTGAACTTCAGTAGTTGGTCTGAAAGACAATCAGAATCAACCAAAGCAGAAACGAAATTGACACCCTTTGCCGATAAAGACCGCAACAGTTGTATTTCCCAATAATAGAGGTTTATTGAGAATGAAGTCATCAAAGCAGAATGGAACTTCCCTGATGGAATCTCTTTTATCAGTTGTCTCTGGTCAATCATTGCTGCATCAATATTTGGGTTCCACGTTCAGTTATGGCATAGTATTCACCATTCTTTTCTATCCACTTGATATCTTCTATGTATTGCAGAACATTCTGCAAACGCGGTGAAGTCCTTATCGGGTCTGGCCGTCTCAGTTGCCATATCAAGCCATCGTCAACCATGTAATTATGCACGATACCTTGACCTATAGATGACTTGGAATATGAACTCCGCAGATGTTCATTGATAGCCGAATAAATGCAATCCTCGGCAAACGACCAGTCACATTTCTTGTTCTCATCGCCAACCAGCCTAATCAAAAGTGAAGGACCGAAGCCTGGATGATGAACGTCATATATGTCATTCGCATATTCCAACAATTTGTTTAGATGTTTGTTGGTTGATTTGTAAAGAGCTACCAGCAATTTTGAAGCCACATATACTACTGCTCCATAAGCCTTCTCCTTATAGCAAGATTGCAATTCTTCGTAGAGCTCATATATACCGTAACTGTCAATAGTTGGATTATCGTAATCGTTGTACCCCTTTTCAAGTCTGTCAAGCACAGCATCCAGTGGCTGCGGTTCTTCTGTGGTAGAATACAACAGGGCAAAGTGGTGTCCTTCGTAAGCAGCATGAGAGAGTTCATTCAGTTCATACAAGAACCATGAAAGTTGTTCTTCTGTCACTTCCAGATTAGAATCCAATGCAGAAAGGAAATTACTTTTTAGGAACGACAGAACAAATTGCCGTCTATCAACAGTTGCCCCTTCATTCTGAATATACCTCAGCAGTAGTTTGATGGTCGATATTCTATGGTTTATATCGTTACCTGTTATATTCTGCCGTTCTGGTTTGCTGAATATACTCTCGTATTCTGACAATTCTTCCGAATTGTCTATAAGATGAAGAGCCAGACATTTGAATTCCACAAGTTTATCTCTGTCAATTAGTCCAGAACTGATAGAGTCCCAGAACAAATTTTCTTGTTTCTTTGAGAGTGACTGACGAAAGATTTCACATAAGCGCAGCCCTTCAGATGTAACCCTATAAGTGAGATGATTGGCATCTGGCAGGAATATCAGTTTTAATTGAGTAAGGACTCCAATAAAGTACTGACCAAAGACTCCTAACCTATTTTGCCAATATACTTTCGGCTTGTTTTCTATATCTGCTCCTTCTGCCAAGTTCAGCACCTCTGCATTGATGTTTCTTTGGGCAAATATACTTCCACTAACGCCATTGACAAGAGGATAATTGTATTGCATCGCATATGCTAGCAACAGTTCACCTCGCCTAATATATTTGATTTGTTCTTTAGGATTGTCTATCTTTGACGGATTGGTTGCCTGAAGCCTTTCTGCAATAAACGTCATCAGCCAACAGAAGAAACCATTATACCGAATCCGTACGGTCATGTTTGTAACGCCCTTAACCATATTGTCATATATGACGACGCTACTATTTTGCACAGCTAAAGGGTCTCGACCAGTCTTACTAGTCGTTTCAGCTCCCCAGAACGGGAATGGTTTATTGCTGGCTTCGTACATCTCTATTTGTTTTTATTCTTCAAACGGATACGTTTCGTCGTAGATTTCACTCAACAGGCGGTCGTTGAAAAGCCAGTGAGGTGTGGGCTGGATATGTTTGACCTTGTAGCCCTTCAGCTTTGCGGACAACGCACTAATGGATGTCTCTTCACCTTCATAGCACACTTTGCGCTCAGACAGGATGGTTACAGAAATAGATGGGTCATCTTTCCAGATGAGTATATCACCTTTCTGTAAACCCATTTCGTAGAAATTTAGCGGTGGACGCTTGGCCTGTGCTTTCGAGCTGGCAGCCTTGTCCTCGTCGGTGAGATCATTTTGGATCTCCTCGCTCACATCTTCCGTCACATCTTCGTGGTGGAATAGTTCCAGGATGGCTTGTGCCTGCTCCACATTGATACGAAAGAACTCACGGTTCTGATTGATGCGCTGTGGGTCAAAGGCTTTATGAAGGGCTTTCTCAATTTTGAGACAGTCACTTTTCTTGACTTTGCACGCGAACTTACATTCAAAAGGAACGGGAACGCCAGTGGTATAGAGTTCTTTCATCCTTTTGTCTATATCTTCCTGCGTCGTCATGCCAATCTTTACAAGACCTGGCATCACAGGATTTGTCAGCAGATAAACTATTCCGTATTCCATATTATTCGTCATTCTTTTGTTATACTTTCAATGGTCGTCACAAAGGGCATATATCTGATTTCACCTCTTCTCTGAGTTTTGAGGATGTCGATGTTATCTAAACCATATGGGCATTGTGGATTATACTCAAGCAGAAGGAACTTGACTGCATCTTTCTCCAGTCTTTTGAGGTAATCAGACGGAACTTTGTCTGGCTCCACCAACATAGGCTCATTTATTAATCGATAAGCTTGGGGATTGCTCCAGTAATGGAACATCAGATACTTCAAGCTCTTATATGCCGCCATCTGTTCATCTTTCAATAAGTCCTCCTTTATACCTATAGCAATCTTTCCTGCAGCCTCTGTTTTCTGACGGGCTTGTGGTTGGCCGATGGCATACATCAGTATCAGATCAAGTTTTTCAGCAATCAAATCCTTCAGATTTGTCTTTGGCAAATCAACAGGGATGCTTCCATATATAAAGATATCTTCCGCTGCCATCAGAGGCTCGAATTCCACATCTTCGTGACGATGCAATGGAATGACGGTCGCATCTCGCTGCTCTGCATCATACCCCGCAGTCTCCAGTTCTGTTATATTCATACCCGTCACAAACAAATACATGTCGATGACTATACGCAGAGCTGCATCCACTTCCTGCTCTGAAATATGAATGCTGCCGTGCGACTCTTCGTTTCGTAGTTGCCTAACCATCGTAAGCCGCTGATAGAATTCCTGAAATGCGGGATTGGGATTGTACTTCAAACCCTTTAGTGCAGGGAATGCAAATATCGCATTTGAGAGTGTTGCACCTTGTCCTTCTTCCCTGGCAGTCAATTCCTCGCCATGTATTAAATAATAGAGCTTCTTTAGGTAAACCTCATAGCGCATCAACAGCATGTCCAGATACATTCTTTTATCAGTCAAGGATAATCCTTCTGCCATGCACACCATGTTTAACGACTCTTTCACCACACTATCCATGCCGTCAAGACTTGGCAAAGATGGTGTGTTCAACACCATGAAGAGGTTTCGAGTGGTTTCATTAAAGCTACGCATATACCGTGACAAACTTTTGAAGTGGCTAGCGAATGTTTCAATGATTCTCTGTCGGAGATTTTTCTCATTATATTCAGGACGCATCTTCCGACGGGCTAATTCCATCAGGGTCTCCATAGAGAACTCACCTGATACTGTTCCCGTAGATGTGGTATCGTAGTCGAAGTCCGACTCTCCATTCTCTACATGGTGCAAGTCTGCCAAGAAGATAGCGAATAGCTGTTCGGCATTGTCGATGAGCATCTGCTTGAAACGTTCCACCTGAACAAAGTCTGTACGAGTCCTCAGACTACGACGATATCTCGACTGTACCTTTTTATACTCTACAAACTTTTCATCTTCCGTGTAGTTGTCGTCCTTAGCATAAGCACAGAATTCCTGGTCAGCCTTAATATATTGGAACATCAGACCGATTTCCTTCAACCACAACTGAGCTTGTTCAGCAGACAGTTGTTCTGACTCATGCAACTTTTGCAGAATAGCCAGCACCTGCTCCATACTCTTTCCTTTCGGACGTTGAGGGCCAGAACCGCCACGTGGTCCATGCCCTCCACCTCCGCCATCGCTGCCATCATCATCGACCAATGTGATACCCGGCTCTTCGTCGCTGTCTATTACTTCAAACTCGTATGGCTCTTCGATATTTCGATTTGCCACCTCTCTGTAGATATGACAGTAGATTTGCCAGAACATCAAGAAAACCTCATCGTAATACTTGCTGTCAATCACAAAAACGTCTTGCAACATACGGATGCTAGAGAAGTAATGCCCTACCGAGTTACGCAGTTCACGGGCTGTATTTATTTCTGGAATATAGTCGGCATCTGTGGACTTTAAGTTGTTCTCCTCGTTGTGTTTCTTTGCTGCCGCTTCCTGATTGAAACACTGCTCAATCCAACGACGCAGCCCATCTTCCATCTCCAGCACAAACTGTGTGTCTTCACGTTCGCGCTGATAACGAGAGAACCACTGTTGAGAAGGTTCACTGGCTTGCATCTGTCTGTAAAGAAGTGCAACTAGTCTGGCTTCACCTTCAGGATTGAAATCAGATACAACCATGTCTTCGTATTCCCTGAATGCCGTTTTGATATTGGCAACATTAACGTTCTTCCACGAGCAATCCACGATATGGCAGTCTTCCTTGTGTTTGTTGTATTTACGATTCACACGACTGATGGTCTGTATGGCATTGATGCCGCTGATTTCTTTGTCAAGGAATAGCGTATGTAACTTCGGCTCGTCGAAGCCTGTTTGCAACTTATCGACCACAATAATCAATCCGTTCTTTGCCTGTCGGAAGTTCTGAATTACCTTTTCTTCACTCACTCCGCCATTTAGTGTGGCACACGACTCATGCCGCTGGTCATCACTATAAACAATGGCGATAGGTGCATCCTTGTATTTCCTGAACTCCGGTTCCTCGCATTTCTTGGCATACAGGTCACGGATGATATAGAAATATCTGATGGCATTGGGTATGCTTGTTACAGCTAACATAGCTTTACCCTCACCACGAATCTTCTTATAAACCAGACTTACCAAACGCTCTACAACGAATGATGCTATCTTCTTCATTCGTTCCTCCAAATCGTAGATTTTCTGTTTTCGTAGAACGATGTCGATGTCCTCTTCATCACTATCCTCTACACCTTCTGGTAGTTGAAAATCTACAGGAACAGCATAAGGTATGATAACCTTTGTCGGATCCAGGATGAAGCCGTCTTCTATGGCTTCACGCATCGTATAGCAGTCGAATGGCACCCAGAAATGCTTTGTCATGGTCATTTTGAACTCACCGAACTTGCTCAGCGTCTCTTTACTTGGAGTAGCCGTAAAACCAATCAGCAGGTTTTTCTTTACGACAGTCTGACTGCCAACATTGAAAGTCTGCTGCAAACGGGCGAAGATATCAATCATCTCCTGATTGTTCTCGCCTGAGTTGCTGCGATGTATCTCATCTATAAGGAATGCCACGCGCATCTGCTTCAGCTTCTTTCCTGCTGCAGACAAAGCGTCTTGCAGGTCAAGGAACTTCTGGATATTAACAACGATAATGCGGATTTTGCTATCCAATGCGGTGATGAAAGTATCTCTGTCAACAGCTTCCACGAACATAGATTTGTCAATGTTCATGTTCATCATCATGGTATCCAACTGGTCGCGCAGCTGCAACCTGTCAACGACTATCATCACCTTATCGTAGGCTAATTTGCCCTCGTAGCGGTAGTCTTTCAGCTGTAAGGCTGTCCAACCTATAATATTGCTCTTGCCAAAGCCTGCAGCATACTGCATCAACAATGAATAGACATATTTGTTATTGCAATAGCGCTCACGAAGCAGGATATACTCTTCTATCTTTGGGCCCGGAATGCCCAGTGTTTGCATTTCCTTACGCAGTTTATTGATATAATAGTTGGGCTCTTTCTCATGGTCCAACATTTCCTGAATGCGGCCCATAATCTTGTCACATCCGAACTTCTGTTTCGGACGTGGAGCAATCAAATGCCCAGTATTAGATGTACGTTCCTTGACTCCATCCTTTTTCACATATTTGTATTCGATGAAATTATAGTAGAGAATTTCTTTTTCAATCATCTTCTTGGAGTACAAAGCTCGCATCACTTCCTCAAAGCGTTGCTTTTCATCCAGCGACAGAGAACTGATAGGATAAGGCTTGAAAGGTTCAAGAATGAGCGGAGTCAATTCGTCAACTGTCTTTGGCGCCTCTCCAGCAAACCTTTGGTGTGCAGTATCGAAGAATTGGCTGATACCACGCATCACGTAGGTCTCATTGCAGTCGGTTGCCGTCAGATGAATGGCTTTATCAAATATAGCCATCACCTCCTTGCGTTGTTTCATCAATTGTGGGTCACGCTTTTCCTGTTCTGTCAGTGCCTTTACTGTAGCCAAATAGTCCTTCGCCACTTTTTGCCGTCCATTATCGCGGGCTGTCTGTCCTTTAGTAACAGACTTTAGCTCCATGTAGCCCAGATAAATTCCATTCAGGAAGAACATCACGTCGGGACGGATACCATACAGCTTTACGTCATCCACCTTCAGCGTATGGCTTGACTCTTCTACCGCACAGAAAATATTCTGTTTGAACTCTTCATCTCCTTTCAGTTCCGTTCCTGAGACATAGAATAGCCAAACCTTCTCACCTTCAAAGGTGATACTCTTGTGCGAGTTGATGAATGTAGCAACGTTCTGTGAATCTAAAAGCGACTCCTTCACCTTATCTTTCAGGGCCGTTTGCAGTTTCTGTTCGTCATGACCGAACTTTGGCAACAGCCGCGTCCAGGTGTCGGGCTGGCTGTTCTTGACAAACTCGCCCAACACGGAAGGGATAAACAAATCGTTACTCACCACGATATTGCTCACGTTGCGATAGCCCAAGCCATCCTTTTCCTCTTGGCGGCAAAGGAATTCCATCACGTAGTCATGCTGTATCTTCAGTTCGTTCATACGCAGCTTATGTTATTTATACGGCACGTTGGCCAGTTATTACTTCGTTTATCAATGCACGCTTAAGCCGTTTTGAGGCATCAATCTGCTTACTGATATTCTCAATTGCAGCATCTATCTTTGTACACTTCTCATCGAGATAATCTATTATTCTTGTTTGTTCCTCAATAGAAGGAATAGCGATTTCATATGCAATAAGCTTATCTCTTTGCAACTCCGTTTGGTTAGTAGATCCTTTGGCCATGCATGAATTTATCATGTTATAGCCAATGGAAAGAAGATAATAAAGGAACTTCACACAGAATGTTTTCTTGGGGCTTCTTACGATTGTTACATGCGTATCAGCATAGAATTGTTCATCCTCAATGTTAAAGAAATATAGCTTTCCCAATATGCCACCTCCAGTAGAAGCTATCAACAAATCTCCTTTCTCAATCTTTGATTCAGGCTTCATGTAAGACGAATATCGCACTACCTCATGATTAATACAACCAGAACTAAACACCGCTTGATTCATCACAGGGAAGTCACTCTCATCTACATAATCAGGAGTAGATCCGCGACTCACAAAAGAACATAAATCCTTTATCCTCTTCACCTCCCAATGCTCAGGAATCATCCCTATCCATTCAATGCCAGAATCTTTGAGAGAGACATCCGGATTAAGACCACGAGTAACAGCCTGATGAATAATGCTCTTTTTCAGTCGCACATACGCATCCTGTTGCTTCTCCAAAACATCAATCCGTCCATCTATCTTAGTAAGTTTCTCATCCAGATATTCTACAATATGCTGTTGATTAGAAATGGAAGGTATGTCGAGTTCATATGTTCGCATGAACAATGGAGAAATCCTTTTGAGACCGCCAACTCCACACATTGTTGCACAAGCACCGTTTTGGAAATTGCTACTTTGTGTGATGTAAAACATATAGGAATTGAGTACCTTTTTGTTCATACGAAGCACAAAGATCTCTGAACTTCCGAAACCTATGCCTTCTTTCATCTCGTTGGCAATCGCAATGTTTCCATTTTCAAAGCATGGAGTCACTTTAGCCACCAAAAGGTCTCCATCGCTAAAAAAAGTGTACTTACCTTTCGCCTCTTTGAATGGGATGTCCTGATAATCAATAATTCCATTGCGAAGGCTCTCCATTGGAACAAAAGAGACCTCGGCATCAATATTCTTCCCCTTGTATTGAGGATTAAGAACAGAGAAATCTTTCAACCTCATAATATAATCCCCATTAATTCATTATTCAAAGAACGAATCTCTTCCATCACATCATTCACATTATCAATCTTCTCTGGCACATAGAACTCCTTGTTAAAGTTCAACTCCACGCCAACCACGTTTTTCCCAAGTACGTATGGCTTAAACAAATACTTTTGCATAAAGGCTTCGACCTCGCACTGGTTTTCGTGCTCATCCATGTGGTGAGGAATAATCTCATAGTCAGAGGTGAGGAATGGCTCGATAGCAATCTTATGTACTACTACCTGTTTCTTGTTCACACTGGCCTTGAAAGAGAAGGCGCCACATCCTAGGTCGTGTTCTTTGCCATCCTTGTCAGTATGGATGATGGTACACCGCTCTGGCAGGAAAGCGTAAACGCCATCGTCCTCAGTCTTGACACTCACGGCGAGCTCTTGCCTTTCACTGGTCACACGCTTGGCTATTGCTTTGATGTCGTCTGGAGTTAGTAATGACAGGTCGTCATAAACATCCTCGCCAATCGTCAGCGAAACTGGTTTCTTGATGGCGAATGCCTTACCATCTGGGCATACGGTTTGCTCCACATAGCGTCCTTCTTCACTTATTTCTGTCAGAGTGAGCGACTGTTTGTTGTAATAGAAGTGTTCGCGGTCAAATATCTTACAGATGTCGCTTGGTACAAAATCAGTCAAAGCCTTAACTATAGCCTCACGATGCTTGTCAGTCATTTCACGGCGCTTGTCACCCTTTGACTTCTTAAGAGGTTTCCAGAGATTGCTTCCATCGATTAAAGCCACTTTGTTTTTACGCTCAAATGGCTTCTCTTTGTTCATTATCCAAAGATAAGTGTAGATACCCGTGTTGAAAAACTCGTTCTGAGGCATCTGAATGATGGCTTCAACCCAGTCGTGGTCAAAGATATATTTGCGAATATTGCTTTCACCACTGCCTGCGTCACCGCTAAACAGCGTTGAGCCATTATGTACCTCAACGGCAATACCACCGCCAGCCAGTTTCCAAAGAATATGCTGCATAAAGAGCAACTGCCCATCACTCACAGCAGGCAGGCCACCTGGGAACTGCCCTTTTTGGTCGTTCTTGATTTCCTTCTCATATCCACTCCACTTGGTGCCGTATGGTGGGTTGGCCACAATCACATCAAAATCCTTGTCAATAAACGGTGCCGTAGTCAATGTGTTGCCATAGTGAATATGTGAATGGCTGCGGAATCGACTTTCAATGGCTGCCAAAGCATAGAGAGCATCGTTGTATTCGCTGCCCCAAGTGTGAATATTCTGGTAGCCAGCCTGAGTGTGCAGACGATCGGCTACACCGAAAAGAAGGTTTGCGCCACCACAGGTTGGGTCATAGACATGGATGTTCTGATTTTTAGGTTTCGTTACCTTCGTGGCTACGATGTCAGCAATCAGCGAGATAATGTCGTCAGGTGTATATTGCTCTCCGGCAGTAGAAGCACTGATGTCAGCCCACTTGCGCTTGATATGCTCCTCCAACGTAGTGATGGCAGAGTTATCGTATGGCGAAAGGTCTATCTTAGACCAAGCTGTAATTACAGACAGAAGAATCTTCTTGCTTCGAAGCTCTGCTACGTAATAGTCCATATTGAGGAATTTCTTCTCGTCCTTACCACGCTCTATACCCAGCAACTTCTTCAGTGTTGGGTCGAACTCACTAAGGTAGCTGGTAAAGTCCTGTTCAAACGTCTTATCGTTATTGCAGATGTTTTGCAGCGTCTTGCCCTGCATCACGATATATTCGTTGTAGCCACAGTCTCGGTCGATGAAAGCTTCTTTGAAGTCCTCTGGATTGTCCTTCACCGTCAGACCTTCTTCTTCCTCCACAAGCTTCATGGCATTGAGCATGCGCCCTTCTAGCATCATCAGCGCAAAGAACGGCATCATATAAGCAGGGAAGTCACTCTGCTTTACACTGGCTGCCAGCAGCAAGTCTGCTATCGCCCAAATATCGCTCTCATAGTGCATGATGTCGCGTGGCTGCGACTGTGTTTCGTTTATATTCATATTCGTCTAATTATAAAGAATTATTCTAAATCGAATTTAAAAGCTCTTATTGGATATTGTTTTTTTGTATTCTCCTTTTTGTTAGGCTTGATGTTAGAAAGTCTCACTTGTTTTCCGACATGATCTTTTGCATCACCCCAATTTAATATACAGTCTCCGCAATGGCAATTTCCATTTTTGTCCTGTTCTATCGGAAAAATTTTTCCTTCGTAATCTGATATGTTTGCAGAAATGCTGCCAACAATCTTCTTCATAGACTTATTTGCTGAGACATCTGGGTGTTGATCTACAAATTTTCCGAAGAACTTGATAACATGGCAAAGCTGAAGTACATAGCTAAAGAATAGCTCTTTCTCATTCTCTGTAAGCGTCAAATCGGCATCGTCAATGGTGTAAGGAAACGCTTCATTCGTGTGAGAGTCAACACTTCCAAACTCAATGATTGCCTTCGTTATATGTCCGAGGTATTCTGGGAAGATGGTATCACCACCTCTTCCATCTGATTCTGTTCCCGCCTTACCATAGCGTAAAAGGCTATGTTTTGTATTCATACCAGACATGTAACGGTTTGACTCCAGTAGATTGATCTGGTCGTCTCGCTCAATACATTCCTGGGGTAACAGGCCTACTTTGTAAGCTGCTCGGAAAACATATTCCATTACTTTGCGCAGCGGGTTGCCTTCATACACATAGTTGGTATAGTTTTCTGGAAAATAAAGAGCAGTCAACATAGAGAGCATAGTCTTTCTTGCAAGTTCACTAAGAAGTTTATCTGTGCCCATATAACAGAATGTATCCTTATAACGGTACAGAACAATGTTGTTAGCCTGCGTTTTGGCAACTCTCTCAATGTTTTGGAATAAAAATTTTGAACTTGATCTACGAGGGTCTTCATCTGGGATTTCCTTTAGGTAAACCATTTGTCCCCACTCAGATGTTAGATGATGTTCTGCAGCACTTTTAACGATGAAAGAAAAGTTATCCATTGTTCCTGCCGAAAGGATATACCAAGGGATATACCTTTTATTTTCACCAAACATACCTGTCAGAGACGGAAGCACAGTCGTAATGAACCATTCCTTGATAGGCTCATTTGGCTTGATCTGACAATTAGCATCAAGAATAATTGCCGTATATTCTTTAAAATTGCTTTTAAGGGCAATCTCTGCTTCTTCCCAATTAGAGTAATGGTCTAGTTGGATGCCATACTCTTCGGCATCCAACTGCGTACCTTTTACTATGTCCTTATCGTCATCGACCCAAAGAACTTTATATACAATCTCGTTCGACATCATAACCTAAATTATAGTTGATTAATTAATCCCAATCAATTTGCACGACCCCAGTATTATGGAAAATCAGTTTGTAGGTTACAGGAAAAGTGCTCTCTGGTTGAGAAATAAACTCAGCATCACCATCGAACTCCTGCATTAAGCGCTTTACCTCATAACCACCGATACCATAATGGCTTTTGCCATTTTGAGTCGATTTATTATAGGTAAACACAAAATCCTCTGTCACATCGTCAGAAACAGGCTTACCATTATTGGATATGCTGATAACATAGTCTGTACCATCCATTGTCAGCTCTATCCTTACGATATTACCATCTGGGTTGTCCTCTCTTCCAACAAAGCCATGACAACATGCATTGCTAATGATGTTATCGAAAATGATGGTTAATGCCTCTGAAGCGAAGACGGCATTTTCCATGGTCACGTCTTGCACTTCTTTGCCAATGTTCATCCCAATAATTTGGCCCTTGTCATCATATATTTCCTCAACATCCACAGGGAGTGAGTGATGGTGACTTGCCGCATCATACTCGTATTGGAAGATCGGACTCTTATGTTTCTCGATATACCCTTCAATGAAGGTTGTTAGGGACATATTCTCCGTTACAAGGCCATTACCTCGGTCAAACTTGCTGATTTGCATCTGCAATTGTTCGATGGCTTGTTGGATATTGCCATATACGTCCTTAACAGATACCTTTTGTATCTTGCCAACAACGGCATTCTCATCAAGTAATCCATTGGATTCCCTGTTCGCGCGTTGAAGAAGTTTCCACCAATTATTCAAATTGAAAATAGTCTGCCCAATGGCATGCTTCTTCATGTGAATATCTCGCCGAAATGCTTCGGCAGACTCCAACAATTTCTTATCAGCCTCAGAAAGACTGACCCTTGAATCATCCTTACAGAGCCTTTCTTGCTCATCTTTCGATGGTACAAGGATTCTAATACTCAAGAAATCCTCTATTTGAGTATTCTCAGAAATAGAGCCGTTCAGCATTAACATTTGCTGCTCTACATCCTTCGACAAGAGGCATCGGAGCAAATAGTCTTCAGAAACAACCGAATCTTTCTTTACCTTAAAAGGTAAGATCTGCCCAGTTACAGCAACAGTATCGTTGTCATGAAAACCTTCAAGTTTTCCAACGAATGCTTTTTTCCCACGGAAAGCAAACAACAGGGATTGATTGTCAGCTATTTTACGGACTCTTACACCTGTCATTTTAGGCATGGTGATAGTTTCCATCTCAGTACCACGAATCGAACTTCTCAGATAATTAGTAGACATCGCCTTGACATCTATAAACTTATAGCCTGTTTCCGGTACCTCAAAACGTACTCTATCTACAACGTCAATTAAATTAGCAAGGGATTGACTCCCATTCCCCTGAAGTGATGGGAACTGCTGTAATATCAAGTATCTAGACGGGGTAAGATTGAGGTTGTCTGACAAGTCTCTTGCAGTACCACCCCAGACATATCTTTCATCAGGGGTCGTTATGGCCTCAATAATACTCTGCGGCTTCAACACAAATTCTTTTGCACCATAAGCGTCATGCTGAGCACAAAAGTTATCGTTTGTGGCATCCACAAGAATGACTTTACCCTTTCCATCCTTGCATAACATGAAAAGGCATGTTTCCACAGATGTATATGGATAAAGCAAACGGGGAAGAGAAATGACATACGCACTATATGAATTGTGGTAGTCAAAAAGAATCTTCCTCAAATCAAACCAGCCAGACGATGCCGAACAAAAACTTAGAGGAAGGACACAACACATCGTGCCGTTTTCCTTCAAAGACTTGGTAGCTAGATGATAGAGATTGTCTATCACCTTACGGCCATCTCTGCCCGTCATAAATGGAGGGAATGAGAAAATCAGGTCATATAGTTTCCCGTCGGGTAGGGCATCTGAAATATTTGCAGAACATTTAATGTTTGTACTGATCTCAAATGCATAGAGATAAATCTGGGTGATAGCCCAGGTTTCTGGATTTATCTCAAACCCGTCATATTTGCAATCCGGATTCAAAAAAGCAAATTGCGCAAATGAAGAATATGGAAGAAATACTTCGTCATCTGCGTCAACATCTATAATCTTACCGCACAAATCCAGTAATGATTGCGGAATCATCAGCGGTTGGTTGTCAGACGTGGGAACGTATCCCATATCAGGCTCATTCTTTTCGAAGCAATACCTTATTACAGCCTTGCTTTCTTTTTTGAGAAGTGCGATATCATCATCTGTCAAACTATCATTCAGATTACAACGATATGACTCAAGACAATCAAGAACCTCAGCATTTGAATCTTCCAGTAGAGCATATAGGGAGACAACCAACTGTTTTTTCTTGTTGCCCAAAGAGAAGATAGAACCAGAAATAAAACTGTCTACGATTTTGCGACCTGCGGCGGAAAGATTTGCGAACTGTAACATGCTCAAAAAGTTTAAAGTTTAACATCCATAATTTTGCCATCTTCACGATTGTCGCTGCAAAGGTCAGCATTATCTGTGCAGCCATCCTGCACAGAAGAATATTTTTTTAAATTATCTGCTATTTTTTTCTGGATTTGCTGTCTATACCACTCCGGATAGAGGACTTCAACGTCTGGAATGAATGAGAATAACTGTTGGTCTAGTTCCCTTGTAGGTCTTACCTGAATCTCTATTTCGCACTTACTTTCATCCACAATAATCTGCGACCTGTGGATAGGCTTAGTTGCGACATAGGGAAAGCGACTACGAGAGAAACGCAGTCCGATGGTTTCTTTCTTCACTTCATCATTAGGAATGGTGACCCCCGCTACATCATCAAAGTATGTTGAGAAGTCGTATTGCTCATTTTTCTTGAAAGGAATGTCCGACTTCCGGAATTTCAGAATCCCATCAAGGGCTAAGTTGCTAATCTTTCCCAATTCATCGTTTAGACCATAGAGAAACCAGCGCCCATTATATTGCTTTACATAATAGGGATGGATGACCATCGGTATTTCTTTACCTCTAAAAGTGAGATAGACTATCTCCAACGTCTGATGATTAACCGTAGAATCAATAATGTCAGCCAGATTTTCTATACCTTTCAGCTGTTCATTCTGTTCAAAAGAGATCAGATGCTCTACATTTGACTTCAAACCAAAGCGATACTCTAGGCTAGAGATAACTTCTTCCAACCATATGTTGGCCGCCGGCCCTCTGAATTTTCCCAGCATGTCAATAGTTGACTGAAGCTTGTTCATGTCATCTACCGACAATGCATTATTAAATATGGTGAAGCTCCTATCTTCATAGCGATAGTAGCATTTCTTTCCATCATACTGATATGCCTTGATGGGAGCATCATAGGTAACACGGTCACGCATGTATTTTATGTCGTCACGTATCTGACGCAGACTCACCTCTGTGCCATAGAGGTCATACAATGCGTCATTGACTTTGTCTACGAGGTCTTGTATCTCGTATTTCCTGCTAAAGTCACTGAAGCATCGGTCAAGTATCTGGTAACGTAATTGGGCTTTCTTGTTGGTAGGCATGAGTCAATAGATTATTTTCGAATCAGTTCGTTGATGTCAACCTCCAGGCATCTTGCAATGTCAATCAGATTCTCAAGATTGGGTTGAGCATTGTTGGTGCACCACTTGGAAATGGTAGCAGGATCTTTTCCCAGTTGTGCTGCCTGCCACTTGTTCGTGCGTTTCTTGTCGGCAAGTACAACTTTGAGGCGATTTAGGTCTTTGTTAGAGTTAGACATAACTGATTATGGTTTATATTATAAAATGCAAAAATAAGCATTTTTTTTCGTGATGGGATAACCGAATCAGAAAAATAACGTTTTTTTAGTCAAAAAAAGGTCAAAAGGCCAATTTTGTAAACAAAAAATCGACATCTGGTTGAAAAATCTTTTATCTATGAAGATTGACTGCACTAATCATGTCGAACTTTGCAAACAGAATCTGATTTTATTAAACGGAGGTATATATGCTTAGAATTGACAAGATTATGAAAGAGCGTGGGATTAGTACCCAGATGCTTGCAGAGAAGATGGACGTCACGCCCCAATATGTGAGCGAGATCGTTAATGAGAGGAAGAACATTACACTTTCAGGCCTCTCAAAATTTGCTGATGCCTTACAGGTACCTATGGCAGCTCTCATGGATGGGTATCATGATCTGAATGATATGGACTACAGTTTCAAGTGCCCATATTGTGGGAGTATTATTATGGTCATAAGAGAATAGTTATGCAGACCTTAATAGGTTAATAGTTAACCTGTGAGGTTAAATTCGTTAATTCTTTTTGTTGGCGCTATGCGAGAAACCTTTTTCACTGCAAAAATATGTGTAAATTTGCAATTCAAATAATAACTTAAGAACAAGAAAATGAATCTACCTATGCTCCAAACCATGGAAAGAATTCCTGTAAAGGGAATTGGTTACAAAAACCAAAACCATACATCTTCAGAGAGTGTGGTCTACACCTTTTTATATAATGAAGGGTATATAGTGTTCTGTTTCATTAAAGGCTCTTTTGATACCCTTATCAATTAAAACAAGTATTAATCTTTATAACTCGTATTATTATGGCTAAGAAATTACTAAACATCCTTTTCTGCTCTATTGTGCTGTTATGTATGTCGTGCAGCAAAGAACAAGGACAAAATGTTCAATTCATTCCCTTCCAGGAATCTGACAACAGTTTGTGGGGAATGATCTCTCCCTCTGGTAATGTTCTCTTCAACGAGGAATTCAAAGAGAAGCCGACTGTGGTCAGGGATAATCGCTTCATGGTCCGCAATGCCGATGGCTTGTGGGAAATCTACACTGCCGATGAGAAACCTCAGAAGATTGGTTCAGAATACGCCTTTGCCAGTATGTTCAAAGACGGAAAGGCGCTGGTTTCCGAAAAAGGAAAGTGCGTGTCTTTGATTGACACGGACGGAAAAACCATTAAGGTCTTGGATAAAGTTGACGGTAAAGTTGTTGATGGCGTAGAACCTTATTCTGAAGGGTATGCGATTTTCAAGAGTGACAAATATTTCGGTGTTATTGACGAGAATGGAAACAAGGTCATCAATCCTGACTATCTGAGAATGTACTCTTGCTCTGATGGTAAATTTATTGCCTTGCATAAGAAATACGAAAAAGAGGCGAAAAAGGATAGCGCTGCTAACCTGAAATTTGATGTCATCAACACTTCTGGAAAGGTACTCTTCTCGATTTCCATGAATAAATACAAGGATTTTGGAGGAGGATTCCAGAATGGCTGCCTTGACGTGTATCTGGAAGCCAAGAATGAGAAGTGTGGCGGTATCATCAACGACAAGGGGGAAGTGGTCATCAAACCAACATCCAAAATCAAGAAGGTAGGACAGATAAGGAATAGTTATTTCACCTATAACAATGGTGACGGATGGGGAGTGATGAACTTCAAAGGTGAGACGGTCATCCGGGCTAAATACGACATTCTCTACTTCGCCAGTGATGAAATCATGGTTGCCATGACCAAGAAAGATGGTGGTAGCCAGGAATTCAAATATATCAATATGAAGGATGAGATGATCGGCTCTGACACCTACGACGATGCCTATCCTTTCTATATGCTGGATGGCTCTCATGCCATCGTGAAGGTTAGCTCAAGCATGTTTTCTATCGTAGACCTGAGTGGCAAGCAGGTAGAGAAGCTGCCGGATATGGTGCACGTAGGATTCAGCGAGGGTGATATGTTTGTGGAAAGTGATTATGTTGATATGAAAAAACTGGTTTCATCTTTTAATATCAGCGAGGAAGGTGTCGATGGCCTTTCCTTCAAGTCGACTCCCCTGCAGGTTGTAAAATACTATGCAACGATGGATGCATGTTGGCGTGGGGATAAGGATCATTCCAGCACAGATCCATATTGGTACACTGGGGTTGACTATTTGAGGTATTGGAAAGATATCATGGGTGTAATGCCAGATATATATGTCAACTTCAGCGGTGATATCGCCAAACGCAACTACCGCTCTAAAAGGGTGATTGACTACACGTATGGAGACTGGTACTGGTATCATGATGAGAAAATCCCGACGGGCATCTCTTATACGAATGCCGGGATTAAATCCTTTAAAATACAATTTGACAACTCTGGAAAACTTAGGCTTAAACTTCGTGATGTCTTCAATGAACTGGCATCAAGGTTTAAGAACATGGGTAAGGTGGAGAAAGAAAATAACGGAGCTGTCGTGGTTACTTTGAAAAATGGCAAGAGGGCTTTGGTGGCCATGGAGAAAGACAATGTGTTTGCTCTGTGGGGAGACATCAAACAGGTCAAGGATATGAATATCGATGAATATAAAGACGTGAAGGAGGAATCAAAGAGAATCAAGGACTATGATTTCTTTGAGAACAAACTGTCTGGCATAGCAGAAGCCGATAGCTTGGTAGTAGATACCGCTGCCATTGAATAAGCAGAATGCTTTTCTGCTTTTCAGTCAAATGCCTACATGGACTAGGAAATGATGTTGAAGTGGAAAGATGTGAAGGAGGGACTTGTAAATTCAGGCCAGCAGAGGAATTACAGTCTCTTATAGACAGCTTTGCCATCGGTACGGGCAGTTCTAAAAAGAACACCTCAGACCTCTTCAAATAAGATCCGAGGTGTTTCGGGAAGAACCTGTCTGAAGAGGGCAGTTGAACTGCCCTCTTTTCCATACTCTTCTTCATTGTTTGTACTTATTATGACGATTAAAATGAAAGAATCTCGGAAGCCCTTCTTTTGAGGTCAATTTATATACTTTAATAATTGAAGAACCCTTCGAGATTCCTCATCTCCCTGTTCTGCCGCCTTCTGGAACCACCTGGTTGCATTATCCATTTCTCCCATTCCCGCATAAGTATTTGCAATGTTATAGAAGGTCGTGACGGTATCCTCATGAGCAGGAGTAAGGCTTTGTTCAAGAATCCTTACCGCCGTCAAGTAATTCGATAATGCCTGTTTGAGGTCACCCTTCAGCAAGTATGAATTCCCGATATTGTTATAGGATCTTCCCAGGTCTGCGTGATCCTTCCGCAGTTTCTTTTCACGTATCCTCAGGGCTTTTAGGTGATAATCTAAAGCCATATCATAATCCCCCTGAAAACCATGGACACATGCAATATTATAATATGTGCTAGCAGTATCGATATGCTCACCCAGCACTTCCTCCTGAATAGACAATGCTTCTTGATAATAATCCAGTGCCTGATCATACTCTTCCAAATGGTCGTAAGAAGACCCTATATGGCTGTAGGTTTTCGCAATATCCGGATGCTTCTGGCCAAGTGCCCTTTCCTGGATTTTCAGGGCATCAAAATAAAACTTCAGAGCCTGTTCATAATCCATCTGATTATGACATACACGTCCGATGTTAACGAGGGAGTAAGACGTGTCGGGATGGTCTGGGCCCAGAATCTTCATTCGGACTGCTAATGCTTGTTGATGATATTCCATTGCCTTATCGTATTGGCCTATGGCATCGAAGGCTGACCCAACGTTGTTATATGAGGATGCCGTGTCGGGATGTTCAGTCCCGAGCACATTCTCAAAGATACTGGCTGCATTCAGGTGACACTGAAGTGACATAGCGAAATCATCTTTTCCCCGGTAGGCTAATCCCAGATTGTCAAGGGACATAGCTGTTTTAGGGTTGTCCCTACCATAAACCTTCATGCAGATGTCCATGGCCTTTCGCAAATACTCTATGGCTCTATCATAGTTATCTCTGTTTTCATGGACCATCCCAAGGTTGTTGTAGGTTGTGGCTATTGCTGTATCCTCTATGTCAGGAATGGTTTCCCAAATATCCAGGGCCTGTTCTAGGTATTCTTGCGCCTGTTCATAATTGCCCTTCAACAAATACATCGATCCGATGTCGTTGAAGCATGTGCCCACAACAGGCGAATATTGCGCACCATACAGTTGCGCCATCATCAGATAGGTCTTGATATACATGAGCGCCGTATCGGTGTCGGCTAAGTAATTCTGTGAAAAATATCCTATATAAAGGTACGGCAGTTCTGTCAGAGGAATGTCTTCATATGGCAAGTCCAGATAATCTCTCAGCTGATATTTACCGTCCCCTATATCACGTAGTCTGCGCCAATAGGAAGCCAGCAGCATACTGCCCGTTGCAGTTGAACTGAAATACTTGAAGGCATCGAAGCTCAATATTGTCCTGTACAGATTACTGCTGTCATTGAGATGGTAATATTGGAAAGCCAACTCCGATATCTGACGGCAGTCCTTGGTTATGTTCTCCCTAGAGAAATAGCGAATAATCTGCTCCCGATGGGTTTGGGAGGCAACAGGGCAAGTCAGGTCGTATCTGGAAATGACGGCATCTGTTATGTATTGATGTGAGAAGATGAGCAGTCCCCCTCGGCTGACCAAATGGGGTGAGACAGCGCAATAGAAAAGGTGGAAATCCATCTGCCGGATTCCCGTCATCATGACAATTTCGTCTTCAGACAGCCCATGCTCGGATACAGTTATGAGTGTTAGGACCTGACGCGCGCATCCATAGTCATCTTCCAGGCGCTGTAGCATCCGGATGAAGAAATCAGGTATAGAGCTGGCTTCGAGATAGAAATTTATGCGTTGGTCAAGGTACTTATAAGAACCAAAGCATATAAGCTCATCAAGCAACGTCTTCAATACCAGCGTGTTCTCTGTAATCCTGCTATGCAGGATGCATTCCATCTGTCTCTCGTCAAGTTTTTTGCCCACCAATGAAAGATATGACTTGATGAATACGTCCCTTTCTCGTAGAGGCTTCACTGTGTATACAGGATATCCCCTTCGAATGAATGTCTCCATAGTTTCATCACCCTGGAGTGTTGAGAATAGATACTTCACCTTCTGGACTGACTGCGGCAACCAGTTGAGCAACTTGGCCTGATCGTGACCGTCAATTTGGTTGATCCCGTCAATGATAATGAGCATTGGTCTGTCTCCCTTCAGCACGGCTTCCGTCATGTACCGTTGGGCCTTCTCTTCAGGGCTCTCGTTGTCTCCTATTTTAACTTCCAGCCCTCCATAAAGATCAAACAATTCATCTGAAATATGCCGGAGCACCTCATGGTAATTATTGCCGCCCAAACTGTTACCCACAAAGTGACAGATGACATTGTAATCGGTCTCAGCCTCACTGCTCAGACGCTTCAGCCAGTTGGCTAACAGAGCACTCTTACCTGTACCACTTTTTCCTGTCACCACCAGATACTTCTCGTTACCACCAAGGAAGCTGTCCAATCTGTCGAAGCATTCCTGCTGCGGTATATAAAAACGATGTCGACTGTTGATGTATGCCTGTTGGATATTACGCTCCCTAGCTAGACGGGTATTGTCTTGGTTACCAAAGTATTTATCCAATAGACTCATCACCATCTTTTCTACCTGCTCGCAAAGCTGGTCTGGGGAATCAAAACCATATACTGGGAAGCGCTTTTGCGTGCGAATCTTCGCTTTAAGAACTGAAAGCCTTTCGTCATCATCCGGAACCATCCCACTATTATCCCTAATGAAGAATGCCGCATCTACGTTCTCCTGGTTTCTCAATGCACCGTACTGCATCTCTATTTCCGTGATGCTCATCCCTGATGCGATGTCTTTCCCTATCCACGGATAGCGCTCCTTGAGTTCTGGGTTCATTTCCAGCGCAGATGCTTCGGGGGTATATCCGTAACGGTTGCCCAAAAGGCCGATGAAGAACGGATGAGAGTTCTCAATCTCATTAAGACATACTGACAGTACCTTTCCAGTCCGCGACTCTTCAGAGGTGATTCCCCATCTAAGGTCTATTAACGAGAGGTACACATTTCGCCTGTGGGCCTCTAGCTTCAGCTTGTGGAAAAGCCTGACCAGCGCCGTTCGTTCCCCATCCATGTCTGAGAATGTGGATGACAGGAATATACGCAACTCACGGTTCTCAATTAGATGGCTCTCAAAACGAAAATAATTCATGTTGTTCGATTATTTTTGCAAATGTAGTCATTTTTATCAAAACACTTGCATTTTTTGGAATTTCTTAACACAATTATACGTAGAACGAGTCGAATAAAATCTTTATCATACCACCTGCTATTTTGTCTTTTTGCAGTATTTCTTTTTAAACCCACACATCTTGTCGGATGCCCGGAAATAAACTTTTGATGTGACGGAAAAACGATCTTCTCCCCCGTTGCCGGATTTACCCCATACCTCGACGGCATGGTTCTTACTCCCAAATGCCCGAAATCGGGGATATTCACATCTTCACTCCCTATGCTCTCTCCGCTGATGCCGAAAACGGCTTTGACGAATCTAGCCGTGGGTTGGACTATGAAGTTGTCAAAAATACCTTTAATGATTCCTGTGTTATTTTTGCCTGTATCCGGACAGACCACATTATAGAAGAGTGACCCGCGTAAAGTAGCATTTTTTCACCGACAATTACATGACCACCATTGCCGACGAAATCGTCAGAGGTATGACTGACAAATCCGGCGGCGTGAAAGGTGGTCATCTTAAAGGACAGTGTAAGCTATTATGTCTTAGCCTTGAAATTATATATCGGCTTGTGATGTCGAGTACTTCTACGGAGTCTCTTATCTGCCCAGTTTGTTTTTTTATCTTAACACTGGTTTAAGCCGAACGAACAACTGTTCCATGCGGTCATTTCCAGCAATCACAACCTTTACAATGTCGTCTTGTGGAATCCCGATTTCTTGTGGGTGCATCTTTAGGAAACGTTCCGCTGTGAATAATGTGAATTCTACTGGGGTACGGTCCCACTGGCTGGCATAGTCCTGGCGCATGACATAATCATCATAGCGTGAACGGCATTCGTCACACCACCTCTCATCATCATATATCTCTGATGAACGGTTGTTGATCTTCATCTTCTTACCACAGCATGCACAATGTCCTGAGAAAACGAATGACGGCACATGCATAAGCGGTTCGCCTCCCCATTGGTCGCGGATCTTTGACAGGATATCACCCATCGTGTCGGTTGGTTTGATTTCCAGTGTACGAATGGGAATGTTTTCTTTGTGAATAAGGCAGTTCTCGTTGGGTGTGTAACTACAGCACAGTGTTTCGTGATGGAGTCCATAATAGAACAGAACCTTATTGCGAAGGGTGTCCTTACCACTAAGGTATTTAATCAATTCAGTCGAGACGATTGCTGCAGCCATGGCTGAAGATGTTTGTATAGTTGGGATTTTCTGTAGGGATGTGTCTTTCATCTTGAAGCCAGAACAGCTGTTTCGTTGACCATCGAAATATCCCTGGCCGATTTCTTCCCGGAGGCATACCGTGAACTTGTTCAATGGTTTGGGGAAGAAACCATCTGAGGAGGGGAGTTTTTCAATGATCTTACCATCGGATATCTGCTGATAGCCTTCTGGTGGCGCATAGAAAGCGACGTTGACGTCTAATCCTTCTGCACCGACCTCAAAAAACGGCGTGCCAGTTCTAACGCACCAGTCGCTGATAAAGGCACGGCACTGCATGGTGTCGACGCATGAGATAACGATATCATGATCCATGAAGAGTCGACCTTTGCCGAAATCTGTCATCAGGTTGCCATGAAGGCCTGTTATCTGAGGATTGTCAGTAAGAGCCATCTCCTTAAGCCTTTCTGTTGCCACAAGGGCTTTTGACTTTCTGATGTCTTCCTTGCGGAACAGAACAGTACGTGAAAGATTGGAGTCTTCCACATAGTCGAAGTCCACATTGGTAACCTGAAACCCCATAAGTACTAAGTTCTTTGACACCTCATTGCCTACGGCACCTGTACCAGGAACTAGGACTTTGGTCTTGGGAATCATCCGTCCCACCTCAGGTGGAAGCAGGAGATTCTGTCTTGCAAAATAGTCATTCATATACTACTAGTTTATTGTTTATTACCAAATTTTATTCTTACGGGTGATCCTGACGAGGAGGGACTGCTATGGCTAAAGCGAATCGCAGGTGCTGTTTGCTTTCCAAAGCGGATCGTAGGTATGGACGTAGGTTCTGGCTTACTCCGAAGCTGACGTGCTAGGCGTTCATTCAAGTCAAGTGGCCACTTGATGTTGTTATTGGTCTGATATTTTCTTTTATCTCTCCACCAGTACAAGGCAGCGGAATTATAGTGTCCGCTTTCTGTGTCAACAATGGATTTGTCCATATTCAAGATCATTCCGACCAGAGCGAAGTAGTAATTTACACCAAAGTTCTTTGCGATAGACGATGCCGACCCTGTGCAAATGTTATACTTGTTCGTGTGAGGGCAGAATGGCAGCTCCCCGTCGCTAAAACAGCCACCTTCAATCTGTAGTGTAAAAGGACGGTAGGGGTTCATGAGGGTTTGCTCATCAATCGTGCAATAGAAAGATTTCTCCCAGTTGCGTACATACTGGTCCGGGCCAACATACATCTTCGGAAACCGATATGTTATCTTGTAACTATTTGGATAGAGCTCACTTGTAGGATCTGTCATAATTGATTTCCAATGAGCATCACGTCCGTTGCGCTCCTTATAATAAATTTTGATATAATCCTTGACCTCAGAGGTTTGAAGCATCCTGTTAAGCTTAAACTCTTTCTTCAATCTTATTTCATACATAATCGTATATGTTTAATAGTTGTTTTTTTTGAGAATCAGGGCGTGCTTCACAGCAGACCCTGACAGTTTGTAAATTATCCATTAGCCGTTATGGCATATGGAAAAAGTCCTAAAAGAGAGTGGGTTTATTCTTCACCAGAGGAAGCACCCGTGCCAGGGTCGTTGTCGGCAGGATCGTTCTCGCTGTCGTAGTAGCTCGCTGCGATGGCCTTGTCAACGAGGGTAATGGTGTCGCCGTCGTTGAACCCGGCTTCTTTGAGAGTGACGGAGCCTTCGAGGATTTCATTCTGCTTACCGACAAAGCGGTACTGGTGGCCAGGCTGAGGAGCAGAAAGTTCATTAATACGAATCAGCTCCTGAATCAGCAGGGCGGGTGTGATTTGACCGAAGTCGAGCTCATCGGCATGAACCATGGCTCCTGTCGATGCAATGTTTACATTAATTTTTGACATAGTTTTTAATATTTAATTGTTAATAATATAGGCTTATTCAGCCCGTTGATAAAATAGTATTGTCTTTTGTCATTCGATAGCTTTGATACAAACCTTATTTCTTTGTGATTACAGCAGTTCTACAAGGCTTCCTATGATGAGCATCTTGATTAGGCTGTTGAATTTGATATAAGGAAAGAGAATAAGCGCCAGTTCGATAACTTGTAAGAGAAGAATACCGCAAAGAAGCGCTTTTACATTCTTGAATTGCAGGAGACTAGGATTGTTGATGGCCGTTTGCTCAGTTGGCTCCGACTCTTGCTGGATCAAAGAGGGTTCAGCCTCCTGTCCTATGCCAGTGTTCTTGCCATCCTTTTCTGTCTTCAATACGGCTTGGTAGAGGCATTTTGAAACGAAATCGTCTGTAGCCAGGGACTTCTCAAGGTCGATGCTGTATAGGCTCTCGTTACGCTCTTCGTTGTCAATAATCTTGTAGCCCACAAACTCTTTGCTAAGATTGTTGCAGACAAAGGACATCTGGTGAGGTGCCGCAAAATTGGTTCTCAACGTATTGGAGTCAACAGAGCTGAAGCGCAGCACATGCCCACGAAACGGGTGGGTGTGGCCTTGGGCAAGAGAAACGACCTTGTGTGATATGCAATAGGCTGCGTTTCGTGCCGCATCCTCGTAGCTTATCTCACACGTCACCACAGATGAGTTCCCAAAAGAGGGAAGAAAGTCTGTGGCTACGGCAATTTTCTTGCCTTCATCTTTTGGATGGTGCAGATAATAACCTACGAAGAGACCTGTCGCCTCGTGTCCACATTCCTCATATACATGGTTGACATGCTGCAGGAACTTGTCCAAAGCTGTCTGCACAATATAGAATGTATAGTCTTCAGTGAAGGCTTTCGGTTCTGCAGAGAAGACCTTGATGACGGAGGACAGTACCTGGCGGTCCTCCTGATGCTCATCAGGGCTCGGATAAAGTATTGAAATCGTGTCCATGGATAATGGGAGCGATTTCACTGGGATGACTTCTTTAATAATCATAGCACAAAGAGATTAATAGTTGCAATTTTTGTTTGCTCTGTCATAGCAGCCTTTGCGGTAGCCTTCATCGTAACCTTCGACATAGCTGTCAAAGGCACTCTCTCGCAGTGTGTGGGTAGCTCTGAGATATGATTTTGATCTGCCGGCCAAGGCGTCTGCGTAGCCATCTTCGTACCCTTCGTGGTACCTGTTTGAACTTAAGATTCCCATAGTTTTCTTATTTTTTTTAATTGGTTAATGATATGATGAAAGAACTTCTCGAATGTTGTCTTTTTTGACAGG
Source organism: Prevotella sp. (assembly GCA_017428925.1). GTDB lineage: Bacteria > Bacteroidota > Bacteroidia > Bacteroidales > Bacteroidaceae > Prevotella. The sequence goes on from JAFRPY010000050.1 coordinate 118,295, forward strand.
ACGTGAATCATAGAGGGATACCTTGCACGCTCCCGCCTGAAGGTGATAGGAGGATGCTCGTGTGAGATTCCAAAGACTATCCTTGGAGAATTCTGATGCTCTAGTGCAGCGCTGATAACTTTATGAAGAGGACAATAGGGATGAGTACAGGGCTTGTTTTCACGAAGATGTCGCTTGATTGCTTCGTCGGCATCTTGGAGACACAGCGTGCATCGAGTAGGCCCTGAAGCTTGTCGGATGATCATATGCTTTCGTCTTTTAAATATTCAGTTTCAATGTATGAGAGGATTTTGTCCATCGTCATACATACCTGACCGTCCCATTGAGCATCGATTGGGGGATAACGCTGATAGATGCTGAAACTGTTACAGTGCCAGGTGAGTTGCACACCATTCGGCAGGTATACATACACAAGATGGTTGGCGTTCTTACCCGTCTCGTCATTGATGCCATATTTCCAGTTGAGCTTGTCGAGGTAGTCGGCCATCTGGAGTAAGAGGAGATCCTTACGCTGGTAAATCTTTCCCTTCAGCTTGCCCCGATGTTGCTTGGCAGAGAGGTTGGCGTATTCGGTCTCCAAGAGCAGCAGCACCAGCCGCGCCTGACGGTCCTTGCTCTTCCGTGCGATAGCATCCATCTTTTTGATGACCTTTCTCAGCCCGATGCCACAGGCCTCCTTTTTGAACCTTTCCAGCTTATCGAGACTTGTCCTGTTCTGGTCCGCGCTTTTCTGACTGGCACGTTTCATGTCGGCAAGACGGTCCTGGAGCTTCTGTTTCAGCACATTGTTGTGCGTCTCCTTCAGCAGGTCTTTGATGTCGCCCTGTCTGTATCCGTAGAGCGAGAAGGCGTCGGCCTCCTTTTTGTCCCTAGCATATTTCGCCAGGACCCTACTCCCTGAAATCTTACCATTCTTATAGTCATTTCTCATTTTCTTTCCTACTAGTTGTAAGATGACGCTTGATACGCCTACAATTGCTCTTTCCATATCCTTTGACTTTTTAGTTAATATTCTTTTTCCAGCAAGAAACCATGTTAGGCCCGCTGTTCGTAGCCCACGCGGGATTCGAACCCGTACACGCCTGAGACGCATGAGCATATAGTCCGTCCCCCCGCGGGGGACTCGTCGTTCTTGTCGAGACGGCCCTTCGGAGGGGTCATGGATGGTAGTCTCGCCCTCCTACTTTCCGTCTGTCGTCATTGTTGTCATCACCATGTCAAAGACCGCAAGCGTGATTTCTCGTCCGCTCTCATACACATAAGTGGAGTTTTGATCTTGAAAAATTTCCATTTCTCACGATTTTTTCAATAATATTTTCAGATTTAGTCCTTGGCACGCGTTTTCTTTTTGATTTCAATTGATGAGACCCAGATTTCAAGGTTTCCGCCATGGTCTTTGTACCAATCCTGCATGTCATACTCCGATTGGTTGCTGATCCTTCTGGCTTCCCATCCTGTGATATGCCTGAGCGTGATCTCATCTTCAAACCATTGCTCTATCCCACGTCCTCCAACAGAGAAGACGACGTCATAATAATCATCCAATCCGGACGTGTTAGTGCCGTAGACGATGTCATATACGGCTTTGGAGTCTTCATTGTCTGGATAAGTGGTCAGCGGTGTGCCCGCTCTCATTAGTTTTTCAAACCAGTCCATAGTACATTGATAGTTAATAGTTAGTAATATTGATTCTTCACACGGCATTGCCAGGATAATTATGGTATTCCCAAAAGTGTTCATGGATCAATCCATGGTCCCTGCAGTACTCAAAATACCTGGTGATTATATAGCGTGGAGCGATTTCTCCGAACTCTTCTGCCCAATAGTAATCCATCTTTTCATAGAATCTTCCACATTTAGGGCAAAAGAGGTCCCGTTTGTAGTAATAGTCCTTGACATACGTTTCATGTTCAAAAAACGAATGCTGAACTTCCAGGGCATACACCGTAGGCTTGAAGAAGCCTGATTCCAACACCTTCCTTGGGCCCAGTCTGGGACGGCGGAAATCATTTCCACATTTTTCGCAGTAGCACATAATGTAAATAGTTTTTAATTAATCATTTCTGACATTGCTCTTATCGCCACGAAAGGCTCAAAAGCACTAACAGGGATATATCACTTCTTGATATACTTGCCTTTGTACGTGTAGAGGCCATTAAGCTCATACCCATTGAGCCATTTGGCATCGATCTTTAACGTGCCGTCGGTAGGCTCTGCCCATGTATCCTTCTTAGGCAGTCTGAACCCGCTGTAATAGTCGGCAACATCATCAATAGAGAACTTCTTGAGTAGGTTGGACAGTATGAACCTGTTCTTCCTTCTCATGTATTGGTTCCGTTTTCTGTAGAACTCCGTATTGGAGCCGCGCAAGGCTCCAACAGATTTGAATTTTCCGTAGCTCTTTGACATAATAGAAGTGTTAATAGTTAGGACTTTTCACTTCATATGATCTCTTTCTATATCCGCATCGTGGGCACTCGTAAGTGACGAACGATCCGAACACATCATACTCTTCGTCCTGGGCATCCATATATACGCCGCATTTAGGACATCTCTTTTCTTTTGCCATGATACTTGTGTTTCTTAAAGTTTTACAATAGGATTATTTAATGATATGTAGCTCATGCGGGATTCGAACCCGTACACGCCTGAGACGCATGAGCCTATAGTCCGTCCCCCCGGTGGGGACTCGTTGTTCCTGTCGTGACGGCCCTTCGGAGGGGTCATGGATGGTAGTCTCGCCCTCCTACTTTCCGTCTGTCGTCATTGTTGTCATCACCATGTCAAAGACCGCAAGCGTGATTTCTCGTCCGCTCTCATACACATAAGAGAAATTTTATCTCGGAAATCTTTCCATTTTCAATAATTATTTTGTATTTTTGTGGTGAAAAAATATGAGATGTTCATGAAACATGACGTTTTTTGAAGACCACTGGTCTCCTAAGGCGACTTAACGACTTGAGATATGGATAAATTCGCGAAAGAACGACATATTAGGATATTTCTCAGTTCCACATTCCAGGATATGAATGGAGAACGCAACTATCTCATACGACGGTTATACCCCAAACTGAGAAAGGCTGCGGCAGAAAGGGACATCATAGCAACCATCGTAGACCTGCGTTGGGGCATCCCCAGTGAAGACATCATTAGCGGCAAGGCTCTTGAGGGTTGTCTGCGAGAGATAGACAACTCCATACCGTTCTTCATAGGATTAGTGGGAAACAGGTATGGATGGGTTCCCAGACCGGCTGACATTCCTGACAGGACCCTGGAAAGCTACCCTATCATAGAAAAATATCTCCGCCATCAGTTAAGCATTACGGAGATGGAGATACAGTATGGTGTGCTTGACCGAAAAGAAGACATGCATGCTTTCTTCTATCTCAAGTCGGAAGATCAAGAGACGACTGACGCGAAAATCACCGCGCTCAAAGCGGCAATCTTAAACAACAACCGGTATCCTGTAGCTTACTATTCTTCTCCGGAAGATCTGGGGAGTAAGATTGAGTCAGCATTTCTCTCTCTCTTAGACGCCCTGTTTCCAGACAAAGGGATTGAGCCCTGGGAGAAGAACCGCTTTATGCAGCAGTCGTATGTCCATCGTCTGCAGAAATCTTACGTCAAGGACACTGTGTCTTATGAGGTGCTGGACAGATGGCTCGAAGATGAAGCACAGTCGCACCTGGTCATCTTCGGTGAGCCAGGCTGTGGGAAGAGTGCTCTTCTGGCTAACTGGATGTCACAAGAGAGCCTTTACGATTGTGTCTACTGTTCTGTTGGCGCCGGAAGCGGGCAGTATGGATGGCCGGCAGTCTCTGAGCTCCTGGCCAGGCAGGTCACAGCGCTATACAACATCGACATCTCTCATGATGGGGGATGGAATGAGTCGCTGAAGGATATATTCAGACAGGTTGAGAAACTCCCCAATAAGAGATTACTCATCATCATCGATGCAGTCGATCAGCTAGACCTCCCGGAGAATCATCAGAGCGCCTTTCCGCTCCCTGTCGAGTGTCCGGAGAATGTGAAGATACTCTTATCGATACGGGAAGGACACAAGACGCTGGAGGAGTTCAGGGACAGGGGCTATGCCATGTATAGGATAGAGCCGTTGAAGAAAGAGCAACGGATGGAGATGATAACAAGTTATCTTTCCCTGTTCGGCAAGTCTCTGGATGATGGCTATGCAGAGAGGTTGGCGAGAAGCCGTATAGCCGAGAACTGTCTGAGGCTGCGCATCATACTTGACGAACTTATCACATGGGGAAGTGTCACTATTAATGAAAAGATTCAAGAATATCTTTCCGAGACTGACGAGGGCTTCTATCGGAAGGTATTCCAGGACTACCGGACGGAGTTCGGCGATGCCTGCATGGAGGCCCTTGCGTATGTGGCCCTGTCCAGGAGCGGGCTTACCGAATCGGACATCATCGGCTTGTCCGGCCTGCCCCCTGTGGAGTGGAGTGATTTCTCACACGCCTTCGACCGCTATCTCATTTCCAACATGGGATTAGTCTCTTTTTCCCACGATTACCTCAAAAGCTTCTTTATCCCCCAGGAGCAAGACGGCATACACCTCAGATTAGGGGAATGGCTTCTCAAAGAGGATACGGAACGGACGAAGGTGGAAGCATTATACCATTATATGCTTGCAGGAAAAGTTGATGTCGTCGCTTCACTCATAAAGGATCCTGATGTCTTTATCCTGGTGGTCAACAGAGACCCCAATCTGCTGCATAGTGCCTGGAAATGGGTGAAAAGTTCTGGCGAAAAGCTGAATATCTCCCACTTCTTTACTGCCGATAATGCTGACTTTGACTTCTACATGCATGTCGCAGATTTTTTGAAAGCCAGGATTCACGACTACGACCTGGCCGCCTGGTTCACAAACTCTGCTTTTGACTGGGCTAATAATGATGAGCAGAAGCTGGCGTCGATATGTCTGGGGGCAGAGTGTTTGATGCTAGATTGGGATCCAGGCCGGTCGCTTGATGACCTTTTAAATGCTAAAGAGAAATTATTAAAAAAGTATGGGGAAAGCAGCAAGGAGGTGGCTACAATCTCTTTCTGGCTCGGGAAATACGGTCTTTTCTTTAGCGTTCCAAAAATAACCATTCCTCATTTGGAGAAAGCACTGCCGGCGCAACGTGAGAAATATCCCTACCCTTCAGAGGATGTGGCAGAAACGCTGTTGTGCCTGGGGGCCTCATATGTGGAAGTCGGGAGATTCTCTGACGGGGACAGAGCCCTTCAGAAAGCAGAACAGATTTTCCTCCAGACCTGTGGCAGCTATGGTGCCAGCTACCTGACGACACTCCTCGAGAGAAGCAGTCTGGAGCTGCATCGCGGCAATTTCGAGGACGCATCGGCTTTGGTTAATACGGTCAAGATGAAGATTGATGCATCTGCCAATGAGCTTCTGTATATTCGTGCCAGACTCTTAGAAGTTGAGATCTCGGGACGCAAAGGAGATTTCCGCTCAGCAAACAGTCAGTTCTTCTGGGCGTTCAATAGAATTGAGCAATTGTTCAAGCGATTGGTGGATGTTCCTCCCCACATTGAGCTGTTAATGGCCCGAGCCCTCTTCTTCAGTAAATTTGAGGGCGCCTCAGAGCATCTGGCGGAGCTCGCTTTTCCTTTTGAGGAGGACAAGAGATTTCCCATCAACTATCTGATATATGGGAACTGGCGCATGCAAAAGGAATGTTTTCAGGAGGCTAAAGAGAAATTCACAGAAGGTATAGAGCTTTGTGATAAATATTTGGGTGAAGACGCCCCAATGACCATTGAGCTACGAAGCATGCTTGGAATCGTCTTGGACGAGATGGGGAACAGCGAAGAGGGACTGAAATGTCTCCGCAGTGTGCTATCGGAAAGAGAGAAGGTCTATGGTGCCACTCACTATCTGACAATCTCTTCCAGGCTTGAGCTCTGCAACAGAGATGATACGTCCTTTGATGAAAAGCTCTTGGAATTAGAGGACTGCATACATATTTTGAAAGATCGCTATGGAGATAAGCCGTTGCTCCTTATCCCATATCAGCTCTTAAAGGCAGTGATACTCATCAAGCAAACCCGGTTCCAGGAAGCCTGCCCTGTCATGTCTTCGCTTCTTGAGCAAGAGATTGTTTACCTATGGGATGACAAGGAAGCACTCGATGAAGCGGACAGAGACCTGATAGATGAGATCGGTGATGCCTATGAGTGGCTTAAGGACATCGAAGACGAGCCTTTCGGGTATCTCCTTGCAGTCTTGAACGGAGATATGTTCAAATGTTATGGCCTGCGTGTCCAACTGCTGTATTACGCAAGGATAGGTCAGCGCTTATTTGAGCTTAATGCGCAGGAGGAGGCATTGGAGGTGTTCATAAAAGGACATAACTCATATATCAGATACTTCACCAAGTGCAAGACCGATGTTGAGAAGGCCATGGAACGATTCAGGTGAGCAGCCTCTGCCAAAGGCTGCTCACCTGAATGACTGTTAGCGAACTCTCACGCAGCCTTTAGCTGCATGGCTGTTCACTTTGTTACTTTCTCTATCCTATACCCCAGCTTGTAGAGGACCCTAAGCGTGTTCATCGCCATCTTACGGTCATAGTCTTTCTCACTGTCGAGGAGCTCGCAATAAGGGACGAGGTCGGCAGACTCCCTCTTGTCCTTGTCGGTCACAGGTGCATAGACCCATCCTTTTTCAATTCTGTCCTTTGACCAGTCCTCGTGGACGTTCTCAGCGATATATTCTGTCAGTTGGACGACATTCTCCGGGAGGACGACATCATCGGCGAATATGGGCTTGGGCACATAGGGCTCTCCCGCCTTCCTCGTGTTCGGGACATATTGCACGAGCTGCCGCTGTTCCCAAGTGATCTTGAACCCCAGCTTGTAAAGGAGCTTGATGGTGTTCAGGGCCGTCGTATAGTCCGACACCCTGTCTTCCTCTGACAGCTCACCGAAGGGTTTCATATATGGGTCTTTATCAAGTTTCACTCTATCTCCCTTCGCCTCTTTCTGACGGCCTACAGCCCATATCTCATGGGCGTTCTCTGCCAGCATGTCGGCAATAGGCATGATATCCTCGTCCAGCTTGATATGTTCCACGTCCTCGGGATGAGGAACATAGGGACGCACGCCCCGTTCAACAATGCTCACCCAGAAGTTCTCGGAGCATTCCCAAGCGCGGAGGAATTCGTCAAAGGAATAGATGTCGCACTCGGAAGTACTCTGTGGGTCAAAGATCTCTACCAACCCCTCGGAGGCGTTCACACATAACACCACGACAGCATGGTTCGCCACTGCCTCTGTGCCGGGACTTGCATCCTTCAGTCTCTCGGCATTCAGGGCCACGATGACGGAACAGCCTCCCTCCAGGTCTCTCCTGAGCAGCTCCAGGGTGCCGTCGAGCCTTCTGGCAACTGACAACTGTGCCATCTCCAGCAGCCTTCCTATATTATATAAAGGTGTACCGTCTTTCCTGAGCCAGTCATGCTGGCGGGCATCGTTGAGCAGTTTTTCGTACTGCGTCTCCTTGTCAAAGGCCTCGAGGACATATTGCTCACACTTGACGACGCAGTCATTCGTCTCGCTGCTGGCAGCAAGACGCAGGATGGGATGTTCCTGTGACCTCATCTCATACAGCTTGCAGACGCTCTTGGCGGGATTCTCGGAGATGCCCGTGCTCCAGAAAATGCCATCCTCCAACGCAGTCTCTATCGTATAACGGATATCTAGGTTATCCTTGGCTGCCGCAAGGATAGCCGCAGACTCTTCAACCGTCGTCTTTCCTTCAAGGAAAAGAGCAAGAAGCTCATCTGATATATAAATCTTTGCCATATTCTTACTTGTTATTCAAAATGTTTGTCAAAATTAAGCTCTATAGCTATATCCCTGGCAACCTCTTTTGCTTTGGCATCTAATTTACTGATTTTGGACTCAGAAACTCCCATGATGGCTGCGACCTCCTTTCCACGAATCTTTTGAAGGTGCCGCTTCTTGAGGATCTCCACCAGCTCTCTTCCCTTAGCGGTACGACTCATCCTTTCGAACACCATTTTGAGCATCCAGGCATAGTCTACGTCTTCCTCAACCTCATCACCAGGAACCCAACTCAGATCGTCACTGTAACTGACTATGCTACTTTTATTTATTTTAAAATCCGGCAGCGTATACTCTATTTCCTTCAGCTCCATCCTACGTCTGTTGGCTTCTTTCAGATCATACGAATATTCAGTCCCCTTTAGCACCTCCTTAAGCTTCGGAACTTCTTCCACGTTGTCCGGGAGGAGATCCTTGAGCCCATATAGATCTTTCAGATCTTCCCTGAGTACCCTGTCTGAGGAAGGGTCATGGTTCTTTTTCTTCTTAATATAGATAGGATTCTGGACTTTGCCTATCAGCTCCTTATAATGTCCAGATATATATCCTATCAAAAGGTATCTCTTTACGTAACCGTAGAAGTCGGTCTCATACCTGTAATTACTGATTATTCTTAGTAGAGAATCATTCTTGAACAAGTCACTGGCAATATCATTACCCACGTCTCGGGGCTTTATGTCAACTATTTTATAGTCAAATAAGAGGTCACTTATGATCGGCTGGCAGCTTGGAGCATTAGTCTTTAAAAGGAAGCTTCTTATTACGTTTATGTTCCTGCTGACGAGACCGGTGACCAGCAACTTGGTCCGGACAAAAATACAGGCTTTCACATAAACCCAGCACTCGAGAGTGGGATGATCTTCCTCGTCTGTCTTGGGCAGGTCTCCATATATCTCGGAGAAGTTGACCAGAACGTACTTGTTGTCTTTCTTGTCCTCCACGACGAGGCGTTTCCCGATCAGAAAATCATTGAGCTGATGCGTCTCTTTGGTGAAGAGGTTGTCAATGAGGTCATTCAAAAGAGAATACTTCTTTTCTATGCTGAGAGGAGCGGACGGGTCAATCTTTTTATTAGTCAAGTCAATAATCTTAAACACCCTATCACGGAATCTCCTGACAAAGACGGGCTGGAATCGTTCCCTGTCTTTGATAAGGTTAGAGATGAACTCCCTGTCTTTCCTTGTTTTTGCATTCATAGGCTGTTCCTTTTTGATGCAAAGATAGCTCTTTTTTTAAAAAAAAAGACTGATTGTAGAAAAAAAATATCAGAAATGGAAAATTTTAACGATTAGCCCCTTCTTATAGGAATGTGTTAAACAAAAAAATGTCTCACAAAAAAAGAAAAAGCTATGACAAAAAAAATGTTTTCGAAAATGCGCATCATGCGTATGTATGTGAAATGGAAGACCGATATCTTTGCCGGTATCCTTGGTCTTTTAGGTATAGTAATACTCGCCATTGGCTTGTATTATGTCGGGTTTTGGGGTGTCTATGGCATCAAGTATTGCTATCATGCCTATGTCCTTGATGACCTGCATGACATGTATAACTATAATCTGTCAATCAATGGCGATTACAGGTTCTATGAAAATGGACCGCACAGCTATGTCATGCAGAACAGAACCAAGAAGAAGGTCCTCAAAAACATTAACTGGCTTAGCGGAATAGGAAAAGAAGATTCCCTAATGTGTTTTGCCCAGAATGGATTCCGTGGATACTTTAATCAGAATACCGGCTTGGTTGCAATTCCTGCCGATCGATACAGAAAGGCTTGGGTGTTTTCAGAAGGCCTGGCAGCTGTCATGGAACAGGATAGTATCCTGAAGTTCATCGACCCTACTGGTGATGTGGTTATCGACAAGAAATTCAGATATGCATCACTTCCAGACCAACAGGGTTATCTCTTTAAAAACGGCTATTGTCCAGTCAGAGGGGATAACCATAAGTGGGGGCTGATAGATAGAACTGGAAAATGGGCCGTTATCCCTGAATATGACAACATTATCCCGACGAGAAAGGACTATTGGGTTGTGGACAGTAACGGCAAAAAAGGAGTGCTGAATGATCTATTAGAAGTTGTGGTAAACCCATCTTACAAGAGAGTCCTGGTCGCTGATTACGGCATTGAGGTACTGAAGGAAGACTATACCAGGCAGCTGATGTCGTTTGATGGAGTTATCCTAAAGGGATTTATGTACACGGATGTTAGGGACCTTTATTATAAGTCCAAGGTGGTAGATCCAGATTTGGAAGAATATGAGTGGGAACTTTCACCATATAAGGCTTACCAGACGACATATACGTCTCAGGACTCTATCAAAGTTGGCCTTCTAGGACCGGATGGTCTACCTATTACGCCTCCCATCTATACGTCTATTGAAGCACTTAACGCTAATTGTTTCAGGTGTTTCTACGACGAATCAGGACATTACTATGAAGGGGAGGGGCTATCGGTGTTAATCAACAAGAAAGGACTGGTAATCGGGAAATAGTTTTCACTGGTTGAAGGCTTTGCCATTCCAAAGAACAATCACCAGATTAGAATTAAAGAAATATAATCCATCGGTGTGGCGATAGGAACAGACTTAATTGCAAATGCAAGACAGAATGGGATGATCGCCATGCCGAATAAAAAAGTAAGAATAATGAAGAATAGTGTAATCTCATTCCCTGATTTCATTCGGGAATGTCATGAAGATCCCGCTAAAAAAGCATGGATCGAAGAATATGAGAGAAAAAATGGCGTTGATGTGGACACACGACTAGAAGAACATCCTTTCTACAAGGATTATTTAAGTAAGTTCAACCCATTATATCCAATGACCATTGAAACGGTGGACAAGCCTATCGTACACGTTTCTCATGACGATGTTCCCGTATGCCGGGGATTGAGCTTGATGTTCAGGCTAATATTCGGTTCCCTGTCGTCAAAATACAAGTTGTGCTTGAGTGATGCATGGCTGGCTAACCCGGAACCTGTTATCAGAACAAAACTGACTATTATGATTGACGGGAAAGATAAACCAGATTTCGTGACGACATTCGACGAACTTACGGTTTCAATGGTACAAGAACTGTTCAAACTCTATATGAAAGAACAAATTGACAACTATTTGGAAGACGACCCGGAGGAAATCAGCAAGTTGCATATCCAACAGAAGGAAAGGCTAAAGGAATATAGGGAATTAAGCTGCTGGCCAATCTTTGATGTTACGGAAGCTTATAAAACTGTGCTCAATCTATATTGTGAAAGTTGAAACGCTTTTGTTAATATCTAAAAACAAAACATTTTTCGGGTATTCAGACAAAAGTACTGTTACCCTGTTATAGGGGGCGTGTGATTACTTGGAACTAATGTAATATGTATAAGAAATGCAGGGGATATCCTGAACAATAAACTATAATATTATGGCTAAATACGACAACTATTTGGATCATTCGATCATGAGACAGCTAATTAATCCGTCGTTGGATGCGAACATGTTTGAGAAGATTATTGCCACTCTGGGCAAGAAATCTACTACAGACAAGAAAAAACTGTTGTGCATACTGAAAAAGCACATGGAAAACTTCAAGGAGGACGCTCGGGATTTTTCCTCTCCGCAGTTCTACGAAATGATGTGTGATAAAATAAGGAATAAAATCAAGGCTTGTGAGAATTATTTTACGGTGACACTTTCTGATATACTCTCGCTTACCGAAAATACGGGCATACGCCTCGCTGATGTCGGTTGGGATTATTTGTCTCCTCAATCGATTGCGGATATGATAGAAGAGAATGTTGTAGGCCAGAAAGAATACTCTCATGCTTTGGCCTTATGTGCCTATCTGCACATGCTCAGAAGTAAAAACCCCAATGGAAACTACCCAAAGATGAACTTACTCGTATATGGCCCAACTGGTGTCGGAAAAACTTTTGGAGCACAAGTCCTGGCAAGGAAGTTAAATATTGATTTTGAAATCGCCAATTGTTGCATACTAGTTCAACAAGGTATCATTGGGGAGAATATTACTGATGCGATTACGAGAGCTTACATTAAAAACAAGAAGCTTAAAAATCTGATTATATTTTTCGATGAGTTTGATAAATTGTTTAAGGAGAGTTATTACAGCGAAACGATACAAAGGGAGTGCTTAAATCTCTTTGATGACAATGGTGAAGTAACTTTCCGGTCCTCTTTCGAACGAGATGCTGTTCAAATGAAATTCCCCACGCGGAATATAACGATTATCGTCGGAGGGGTATTTGATACACTTGAGGCGATCGTGAACAAAAGGATGGGTGTGTGCAATGTAGGGTTTACCAGCACTCAAGCACTTACCACAGGGAACTTCTATCAGCATGTCATGAAAGAAGACTTTTCCAAGTTGTTCAACTCAGACGAACTCCTCGGGCGCATCGGGCAATTCGTGCGCGTGGAAAATATGACAAGAGAAATGCTTCTCGAAATAATCTTCAACGAGTATTCATCCCCATTGGTTCAATACAGGAATTATTTCGACTTACACGACTGCCCTATCCGGTTAACCGAAGAGGGGGCAGAGCAAATAGTTGAGGTCGTGGAAAAACAGAATCTGGGTGTAAGAGGTCTCAAGTCTGTTTTGGGCAATGTCCTCAAAGAAGAAATGATAAAGGTGGGCACACGTCCTTCCCATACGATTGTCATTGACAAACGGTATGTTATTCGTCAATTGCATCTGTACCCCGAATCCGAACAGTTATCACTTTCGTTCTGTGAATAAATATTTTGTGGAGTGAACATATGTTTAATCTTTAATTAACACGATTATGCTTTTTGATTACAACGAATTTATCAATGAACTGAGAAGTCGAGATGAGAAAAAGGAAATCATAGAAGACTTTTCTAGGTATTATGGCCCACAAGACAATGTGAGCATTTACGAGACACCTTTCTACAAAGACTATCTCTCAAAGTTTGAATTGCCGTTTAAGCTTGTTGTCCCAGAGGATTTATATGATGACTTCGATTGGGACTTGCTAGCAAAATTAGTATTTGCCTCGTTTTCCTCAAAATACGAATTGTACTTTGAAGAGGATGAGCAGACATCATCGGAAGATGATTGTAGAGTATGCCTTCTTATCAGTGTGGAAAGACAAGGTGAGTATGTGACCAAAGAACTCTCCGAACTATGGTCGTTCCAAGTACTTCGCCTTTATGAAATCTATATAGAAGAACAGATGCAACTGTTTTCTCTGATGAAAGAAGATGAAGAAGAAAATGAATCTGTCAAGGCCCAGCAGAGTTTCCTATTGCGCCGGTTCCGCCATAAGATCAATAAACTTATGGCCAAAACAGACTATGACAAAGAACTGGAAGATTTACTTTAAAGTCATCTGTTTACCTACAACATGGGGGTGAGTTCAAATTTTGAACATACCCCCATGTTGTGTTACATAGCAGACGGAAAGCTACTTCCCATGTAATATGTATTACGTGTTCTGTATAATCTTATGTGAAAGGGATAGCATGGAGGGTGTTGTGTCAAAATAGCGATGGGAAATACCAGTACCAGTTTTTTTGGTCCTTTCCCCGTTAATGACGACAAGGTCGCTGTCCCAGGTGATATCCATGACACGCCAACGATGATTCACATAGGCTGCAGTGAGAACGTGATTGGCACTGGTGGCAGAACTATTTCTGGAATCTTCCCAACCTCCTGCCGTATCTTGGCCTAGCGCATAACTCTCAACCTCCATAGCGGGAATACCAAGTGCGCGGAGCAAGGCTATCGATAGGTTTGTATATCCTTGACAAACACCTTTCCCATGATGTAATGTTGCCAGGGCGCTATTGTCATTATACCGATACTTACCTGTAGACAATGCATCCATGTCGTAAGCGATGTGTTGCGCAACAAAGTCGTGTATTGCCATCATCTTGGTATATGGAAAGAGGCTTCTTTGGGTAATGGCTTGGGCACATTCTACGATAGCTTGTCTTTTGCACTGGTATTGGCTGGTAGAGACCAGATTTCTTTTTAGGAAATCCGAGGTGACAGGCCACGAATGCATCTGAATGCTGTTATATGTTGTCAAAGGAGGTGAGGAAAACCAGCAACGGCTGCCGCTCTTTACTATCGTCGGCTGATGACTAGGGTAATAAGACCAATAGGCATCACCAAAATGGAAATAGACATTCAGGAAGTAATTGCCGTCATATACTCCTCTTAGATTGATGACAGTGTTGTTCCTCTTAACGGAATATTGCCTGTACACTTCATTCCCGTCAGGTCCAGTAATAGTTATCATTATCTTGTTGTAACGACCGTTTTCCGGCAAGTGCTCCAAGACAATAGATTCTGCATTAGCAGACATGCGAAGACTGCTAGATGGATTGTTGGATGTGTCCCAAGTGAACATAGCGCTAAAATAATCCGATTATTAGTTTGTAGATGTAATAATAAACAGCAAAAATTAATGCCAGAGGCCAGAATGCTGCCGTAAGGATGGCCCATATTTGCTCCCATTCCCATATCTCATATGCGAGATAATATACGGGAATACCGATAGCCGCCCAAAGGATGGGGCCCAAAATCATTTCCATAACTTCATGACTACTAGGGTTATCCTGTTCCTTTGGATAAGTATACGAACCACGATTTGCCAATGCCTCATTGATGACGGAACCCAGTGGACATTGCGGACAACATGGAGTATTTGTTCGAAGATGCTCCTGTATAGCTTCGTTCTTGTCTCTCAGACACCGCACGCATCTTTGAGGACCTGTTCCATTTCTAATATTCATTTCTTCCTGTTGTTATAGTTAATACTTTTGTTATCCTATAAGAAAGCTTTGAAATGTAATAATTTCCATTAATGATGGCTTTGGCGATTTTTTTTTGTAATTGTAGCCTTCTAAATTGCAAGATTGTTTTTCGTCAAAAAAATATTAACAACATCTACCTTTAGTTTCATTAAATCCTTGGGCTGCTACTTTTTTTTGCATAAGAAGTAAATAATGAACTATAAACAGTGCAGAAAAAACAAATTAATGTTTAATGTTATAAAAAGATTGATTGCTATCATCATCATACCATCTTCCTATTGATTCTTCCTATAGAGTATCTTTAGTAATTACTGTCAATATAATCATACTATCTACCAAAGGTTTGGTGCAATGAGAATAAATTTCATGTAATAAATGAATACTATTATATGAGCTCTTACCAGTATTCAACAAAGAAGAAAATTATATAAAATTATTATGTATTTTGTATGATAATTGGAAAAATAGAGCAGATGTATTTAAAATGTTATATGTAAAATTGAATAATTTCAAAAATAATTATTATCTTTGCACCGAAATAGTTGACCATCTTGTGTGTGTGATGAGAGGTACATCGTCAACGAATACTTATTCTTGGGCCCGACTCCTCCAATAATTGGCCTACCAAAAAGGAGCTTGTTTATACCTTTCAATAGTGGAGGGCATCTGGAATAAGTATTATTTTTATGATTCTTCAAAATTGTCCTACATCGTTCAGGAGAACTCCTTCCGTACTGCATAGTCATCTCATGATGTCAGTGTGGTTACGAAGGCTTGTGTGGGAAGTAGGATGACGACAGCTATTATTCACTTCAACTATTTAAGCATATGATTATTACATTTGGAAATCAAAAAGGTGGTGTGGGCAAGACGACTTTGTGTACTTTGTTTGCCAACTACCTAGCTTCATTGGGAAAGAAGACGCTAGTGGTCGACTGTGACAATCAGCAGACGATTACGGAGAAAAGGAAAGCTGACTACAAAAAGTACACGGACACTAAGTTCCCGTACAATGTACAGTCTTTCAACATCTCTAATGTGGAGCATGTCCAGAATCTCATGAACAACCTGCGGAAACTGGACGGCATTATCTTGATTGATGCTCCGGGAAACCTGGCTCAGCAGGGTCTCATTCCTCTATTTGCTTTGTCTGACTATGTGGTTTGTCCGTTCCAATACGAAACGACATCCGTGAACTCAACGATTACCTTTATCCTGTTTCTGGAAAAACTCAAAGAGAGCTTTCAACAGATGCGAACTGAGATCTTCTTTGTTGTGAACAGACACGACAAGCGGTACGGAACAAAAAAAGAACTTGCTCTCTGGTCAAAGACTGACGACAAACTTTGTCAATATGGCTATGTGACGCCGAAGGTAGAGGTGAAAGCTGACATGCAGAGATACAATACCATGGAGGTAATGAAGAGTCAGCTCCCGGTGGTGATGCCTACTTTCGACTTTATTTGCAAACATATCTTTAAGGAGGAACAATCATGAGTGTCAAAAGGGAAACGACAGAAGATGATCTGCTGATGTTGCCTGACATCGACGGGATGATCAAGGACATCAGGAAGCAGGAAACGATAACGAGGCCTGTTGCTGATGATAACGAGAAGAATGATGCTTTCAGCCAGGTTACTGCAACGTCTGATTCGTGGAATACTTTCATAAAATGCAGCGAGCAATATGGATATCGCGTAAAGCTGGAGGACAGGAAAGTGTGTCACATCGATGAGGAGATTCACGAGACCTTGAAGAAGTGCGACATCAATAAGATGTCTTTAACGACTATGGTCAACTCAATCCTCCGGGCTTTCATCATCGAGAACGCGGACGAACTGCGGCGACATATGACAAGGAGGAAGTCGCTGATCTGACTACGATGCTGCCGGCAGTGCTGACGTCGGCAGCAATTAAAACAATATAATCTGGAAAATTATATCAATCGAATTAAGGTGCTTTATGAAAATCAAGAATTATCTTTTCGCAAAGGCGGGTATCGCCTTTCTGTGCTGCACGGCGTGCTGCGCATTTCTCAACTACATGACGTTCATAACCTTCCAACCGGCTGTTTCTGGGAAGGAATCTCTAAAGGTATGGATGTTCATCCTGTATGTTATTCAAGCTGCTACTGCCGTCATGACGATTGTCTACGGTGACTATCTAGTAAGACACCGGAGGCTAGGCTGGAAATGGCACGGCATGGATGAACTGCCCGTGCCGGAGGATGGTCACGAAAAGGTGGAAGTGGTCTTCGTGACGATTGACGGATGTCTGTTCAATGGTATCTATTATCAAAAGGAGAAGGTGTTTCGTGGCTATGACGGTCTGGATTTCAAACAAGATGAGATCCTGGCATGGTCAACGTCCCAGTTCCTAGTTCAAGTCAAGGATGACTGCTATTTCCCTGATGGTTCTTTATGCGAGAAGAACAAAGGAATCTGCTGAGACAAACGAATATCCTTTGTAATCTAGTGTTCTCTTTTTGCAAGAAGAAGGAGTGTCCGGAAGGAGACTCCTTGGCGCGTGACTTGTCAGGGAGGTTGCGCGAAATGATATGTGTGATGGAAGAACACTTGAAAAATAGCGAAGTTTAGGTATGGATATCATAGTATTGACATTACAACTATTGGCAATTCTCCTGATGTGCCTCGTCCTGATAAGGATGCTGGCATATCTGAGAATTCAGGTGACCTATTATTATCATAGTAAGCACATCGAGCGCTTCCTAGATAAGAAAGGTGTGTCGGCAGAGAAGTATATCGAGGAGAACTGTCAGATATGGCGTCGGAACTTTGCAAAGGCTCCATATCTCAAAGGTGGCGGCACAAGGGCTTTTGTCTGGGCTTTGCTCTGCAGGGCAAGAGAAGACATTGCCGTCAGGAACTTCGAGAAGACAGACTGGCTATCGCAGTATTGCTTCTGCTGCTATTTCTACCCACAGTGCTCTTTGAAATATCACTTGACATGCAGCCGCTGTGTGAATCCTGTATGCGATATGAAGTCTGAGGGGCGTGACAGGATATGCCGGAAGTTTGAATGTGTAACCAGATTTGAAGATGACTGTTATGGCAAGGCCGAAGATTGAATGGACGGACCAGATGTTGGAGGAATTGGCCGAGAACTATGCCATCGCATCGGACAACGTCCTGTCAAAGAGACTGAAGGTGAGCGTCAGCACGATGAGAAGGAAGGCTCACGAAATGGAACTCGTAAAGTCTTCTGTCGGCAGGAACTGTTTTGAAGCTTGGAATACCGTGGAGAGGATGTTTGGGAAGTATTCCAACAAGGAGATTGCCAAGGAAGCACATGTCTCGGAGAGAACCGTCAGGAGAATCTCTAAGCGGCTAAAGCTGAAGCTTTCCAAAGACGAAAGGTCGATGATCATCTCTAGAGGTGTTACGAAAGTCATTAAAAGCGACAAGAGGAGGATTCTCTTTGGCTTAGAGCAGAGAACGAACAGGTTCATCGGAAAGGATAAGGTCAGAACGCGGGTGTTCCACATGTTGGCCGAGCATGGCTATATTGTCATCTCCGGTAGCATGATTGCCTATCATTCTCCCACGATGAGACGCTTTGAGCATATTGAAGCATACGCTGTTTCAGTAGGTTTCCAGATGGAACTATGGGAAACAGAATGATTGTTTAACTTAATATCAATTTTATGGAATTAAAAGGAAAAATTATCGCCGTACTGCCCATGAAGTCAGGTACGTCGGCAAAAGGTGACTGGAAAAGCCAGCAGTATGTTCTGGAAACGGATGACAAATATCCTAAACGCCTTCTCTTCGATGTTTTAGGAGAGGACAAGATCAATGAGTTTGGAATCTCCATGGGGGATGTGCTCACGGTCAGCTTCGATACCCGTGCAGAGGAAAAGGACGGGAAGTGGTACGGAGGCAACCGTGCATGGAGTGTGTCCCGGGAGTAACCTTGTAGGCAGGCGGTCTTCATGGCTGCCTGCCCTTATCAACACAACTGGCTGTCATGAGAACCGATGATATTGCATTTAACGAGAAGATGAATGCTCTATGCTATGATGGAGACGACATATTCAATCATGACTACCGCCATCATTCGCCCATTGTTATTGCCATGGAAGCAAAAAGATGGTGGTGGCCTGAGTATTTCAAGTATAAAGATAAGCATGAACGGTTCTATGCAGAGGAACATCAAATTCCGGAAGGGTATCTGGTCGTTTCAAGGAATTTCTTTGAACCTTCCTCTGCCTATGAGGAAGCGAGGTCTCTGGTCATTGACAAACGACAGATAGCGATTCCTATTAAATGGTTCTTTAAATTAAATGACATGGATCTTCACAGGCAATGGGATGTCATTAGGGTAAACATTCTTAGCCTGCCCCAGAAAGTCAGACAAGCCGCCAGCCTATACAAGGCGTTGGATGTTGCCTATAGATACGGAATGGAAGAGGTGCTGAAAAGCTGGTTCTACGATTTGAAGGTGGAAAATCCGAAGGAGCATGAAAGGCGTGTCATGCTATTGGTAGAAAAGGAACGGGTGGCCATCAAGGTGGTTGTGGAGTGTGAGAATAAAATCAATGTTCTGAAAAAAGATGAAGGCTGGAACGACAAATACGAAATGCTGTACCGAAGATATATTCGCACAGATCTGTCCATGGAGATGGGGTTCATCAAATATCTCGAAAAGTACGGGAACCTCACACAGACTGGCTGGGGGCTTGTCTTGAAATCCATGGTTCCTGGAAGTCTGATCAATCATATCGCCATGCTGTCAGAGGAGTTGGTGGTTCTGAAACAGAGAAGGCGTGATGCGCACAATGCCGTTCTGTTTGAGGACGCGCGGTATTCTTTCTTATGACTATTTTCTCTTCCCTGATGGTCAAAATATCATCTCGCAATATATAAAAGTATGATTATTTATGGAAAAAACTGCTATTTAGTGGAATGATTATTAAAAAAGTTTTATAAACTATTGTTAGGTAATTATTTTTTGCTATCTTTGCATCGTCGCTTCCGACGTCTATGTGTGGGATGTCTAAGAAGGAGTGACAACTGAGCGTTTAGGGAGCCTGGTGTGCCTGAATCTGGAAAATTCAAACTTTACATCGGAAAAGGAACTCATATAACTCTCACGTATACGGATTTGGCTGCTTAATGGACTTCCTCTAGGGGGAGGTCTTGTAAGCTGTCAATATCAATTAACGGCGTGATTCATATATATGTTGCTTTTCGATAGGTATTTTCCAGAACCTTTGGCACCTGCAATGTAGATGTGATCACGCCGTTTCATATGGTGTCAGGAAATATCTCATCAATCTGGCGATCGGTCCACAGTTCTGTAATCCGTTATGGTCTGTGGATTTTCTGTGTAATCAATAGTAAAAGGATATAGAAATGGACTTTTCAACGGTAATGATGTTCCTGTGTGTTGCATACATTCTGGTGTATGCAGGGATGATTCTGTATGACCTTTTCTTCTCGAAAGAGATCGTGGACGCCTCTCCGAGAATGGAAGAAGAGGAAATAGATATCAGTGACGAGGTGTTGGCCTTCCATCCGATCGAGGTGAGCAAAGAGGTGTCCCAGATGAGTGCCTATAGTTCTCCTGCTGCTGACGTAGCTCAGATGACGGGCGGCATTGACTTCAAAGGTGTGAAGATTGCCTTGGAGGACCTGGCTGCCAAGGGTGAGAAGAGCGGCTTTGCTGAGGTGATGGACTGCTGGAGAATCCACGACCAGGCTGCCTAATTACAGACTTTACTTGTTTCTTTTTATTTGTAGCCGTGTTTCGCGGCGTGATTTCAATCCCGGTGCAGCGGGTTGAACATCGGAAGACAAGGCCGATGACTGGTGGGCAAAGTGCCTCCAATGCTGCATGACTTTCTTCTTTTTATTTGTAACATGTATGTTTTCCCTTAGAAAAGGAAAAAATGTTTCAAATGATCCAAAAACTTAAATCTTCTCTCATCGCATTCGTTGAGAGACTGATGGCTGGTGTCCGAGCTTTTATCCATGCCATCATGGCTTCAAGCCTCGCTCAGAAGGCAACCATGTTCGCTGTTGCCATGTGTATGTCTCTGTCTAACGTGTGGGCAACCAGCACGGGTGCCGGCGGCTTCACGAAGGCAACGACGGAAATCTCCTCGTACCAGACTCCTGTGGCCAACCTGATGAAGGCCATCGCTGCCGTCATCGTGCTCGTAGGTGCATTCAACGTGTACTTCAAGATGCAGAACGGCGACCAGGACGTCAAGAAGACGATTATGATGACCATCGGCGGCTGTGTGGCTTTCATCGCCATGTCGGAAGCCTTGCCCTTGTTCTTCAAGTAAGGAAGGTATCATCAATGCCATGGGGACGGTGTTCCTTCCTTGGGGACACCTCCCCCCTTAACAAGATTGCAAATGGAAATCAACTATGTAGGCTATCCCGTGTTCAAGGGACTACAGAAACCTCTTGAGTTCATGGGTATTCGAGGAAGATTCCTAACCTTCGCCGCAGGTGCTATCGGCTGCTCCTTCGTGGGGTTCATCGCCTTCTCAATCATCATGGGGAAGCTGGCAGGGTTCATTGCGATGCTCGTCATCGCCATCACCAGCCTTATTACCATCTACGTCAAGCAGAGAAGCGGCCTGCATGCGAAGAAGCGTCAGAAGGGAATCTTCGTTTACAAGTGTCTTTACTCTCACTAAACGATACGAGGATGTTTTGGAAAAAGAAACCTTTGAATGGTCTGTTCGCCCAGCTGCAGGATGTGAAGGACGATCAGGGAAGACACCTCAATACGGTGCTGTTCTCTGCTCGTGGAGACTGCTCCGTCATCATTGAGGTGGAGAATCCCGTGCAGCAGTACTGTACGGACGCAGACCAATATTTCGCCTTCACGGACGTGCTGAACAACATCGTCCAGACGCTTGGTGAGGGATATGCGCTGCAAAAGCAGGACATCTTCTGCAAGCAGTCGTATCACCATGAGGTCACGGAGGACATGCCGTTCCTCTCGAAATGCTATTTCAAATACTTCGAGGGAAGACCATATACCGAGATTACCACCTATCTTATTATTACGCAGGAGGCGGTGAAGAGTGCTTTCGTGAAGTATGACCCGAAGGCATGGCAGGAGTTCCATGTGAAGGTGGGCAAGGTGATGGACATCCTGGCTGAGCGGAACATCCGCCATCGGAAGCTGAGTTGGCAGGAGGTGGATGAATACCTGCACCGCTTTATGGCATTCCAGTTCAAGAAAGGACCTTTCTCCATGCGGAACTTCAAGAGTACGGACGAGTACCTGAACATGGGGGACAGGATCGTGAAGTCGGTAAACCTCGTGGACGTGGACGTGATCAACCTGCCGACGTTCGTCAGGCCATATCTGTCTACCTCAGTCAACGGCTATCATATCGCTACGGATCTGTTCGCGTTCCTTGCATTGGTGCCGGACGTGGACTGTATCGTGTATAACCAGGTGGTACAAATTCCGCAGCAGCGGCGATTGCTCCGAAAGCTGCAGGGAAAGGCGAAGCGGCACGGCTCCATGCCGGATCCTTCGAACAAGATTGCAAAGGCGGACATCGAGGTGGTACTGGACCTAATTGCGAAGGAGAACAAGCTGCTGGTCAACTCAAACTTCAACATCTTGGTGAGCTGTGCCTTTGACAAGTTGGCTGCAGTCACCTCATACATGGAGGCGAAGCTGTACGAGTGCGGCATCGCCCCCTCCGACACGGCATATAACCAGCTGGAGCTGTTCGAGAACTCCTTCCCGGGGAATGCATACCGCTTCTCGGAGGACTATGACTTGTTCCTGACGTTGGCGGATGCTGCCCTGTGCCTGTTCTTCAAGGAACACCTGAAGCACTCGGAGGAGACTCCGCTGACGACATTCTACACGGACAGGCAGGGCCTGCCGGTGGCCATCGACATCACGGGAAAAGAAGGAAAGGTGAAGATGACGGACAACTCGAACTTCTTCTGCCTGGGCCCTTCGGGAAGTGGAAAGTCGTTCAACATCAACAGCGTGGTGCGACAGCTGCTGGAACAGGGCACGGACGTGGTGATGGTGGACACGGGAGACTCCTATGAGCGTATCTGCAGCACGTTCCACGGTACGTATATCACCTACTCGAAGGAACATCCGATCTCCATGAACCCGTTCAAGGTGACCACGGAGGAGTATGAGAAGAACTTCGGGGAGAAGAAGAACTTCCTGAAGTCGCTGATATTCCTGATCTTCAAGGGCAGTGACAAGCCGACGAAGATTGAGGATAAGATCATCAACCAGACCATCGTAGAATACTACGAGGAGTACTTCCATCCCTTTGAGCGGTATACCGACGAGGAGCGGACCAAGCTCCGCGAACGGCTGCTACTGGAGGACAAGAAGAACGGGGAGTATGAGAAGTACGAGCAGAAGTTGGAGGAGAAATACGGGGATGACTACCGTATCGAGGAGCTGGAGGGAGATGCCTCCACGGGTCAGGAAGGGCTCGTCTTTACGAAGGAGGAGAAGGATCATCATGAGAAGGTACGCCGTCAGGTGGAGAAGCTGCACATGCTGGTAAGGGACAAGGCGGCAGCAGATGGTGAGAAGATAGCTGCGAACAACCAACTGATGCGCCTGATGCCGGAGCTCATCGAGAACAAGTACCTGGTGCGCATTGAGAAGAAGATTGACAAGATGGAGGCACAGCGTAGGAAGATGAAGGTGTCAGCTCTGTCATTCAACACGTACTATGAGTTTGCGCTGGAACGCATCCCGCAGATCATGTCCGAGAAGAAGATTGCCTTCGACATCGATAACTTCGCAGCGATCCTGGAGCAGTTCTACCGGGGTGGCGAGCTGGAGCAGACGCTGAACAACGACGTGGACGACTCGTTGTTTGAGGAGCAGTTCATCGTCTTCGAGATTGACAAGATCAAAGATGACCCCGTGCTGTTCCCCATCGTCGTACTCATCATCATGGACGTGTTCCTCCAGAAAATGAGGATCAAGAAGGGCCGCAAGGCTCTGATCATCGAGGAAGCATGGAAGGCGATCTCATCACCGACCATGGCGGAGTATATCAAGTACCTGTACAAGACGGTGCGGAAGTTCCACGGCATCGCCGGAGTGGTCACACAGGAGCTGAACGACGTGATAGACTCGCCGATTGTCAAGGAGGCGATCATCAACAACTCGGACGTGAAGATCCTGATGGACCAGTCGAAATTCAAGGACAGGTACGATAAGATTGCGGCCGTCTTGGGACTGACGGAGGTGCAGAAACAGCAGATATTCACCATCAACAGCCTGAACAACCATGATGGCAGGTCATACTTCAAGGAGGTGTGGATATGCCGGGGACAGGTGTCGGATGTGTATGGCGTGGAGGAACCCCCGGAATGCTACTGGGCATACACGACGGAACGGGCAGAGAAGGAGGCCCTAAACGTATATGCCAGACACTATCAGGGGGATATAGAGAGGGCAATCATCGAGATCGAGAAGGACCGGAAGAAGCTGAAGGTCGGCAAGTATCTCGACTTTGCCGTTTTAGTAAACCAACATAACAAGATCATGAGTTTATGGGAAAATTGAGAATTCTGGTGGCGGTCATGCTGATGCTGACGGCCACGCTGCCCGGCAGGGCATGGACAGTGGTCACGGATCCGTGGACGACGGCACAGGTGGCGGCGAACACGGCGGCTCAGGAACTTATTGAGAAGAAACATAACGAAAGGCTGGATTCGATGAACGCCAAGCAGCAGAAGATTATGCAGTATACGACGACCATGGAGTCCATCAAAGAGCTGTACGTGCTCTCGATGCAGAACATTTCTGGGTTCGGGGAAGAGACGAAATACTATGCTGAGATCTGCCAGATCACGCTTGACATCATGACTGAGGTGCCGACGGTACTCAAATACCTCGCGAAGGCTCCCGTGAAGAACTATGTCCTCTGCGTGAACGAGATGAGTGATATAGTTTTGGAGACGGAGGGGCTGGTGGCGGACTTCGTGGACATCGTGAACAACGGGAAGGTCAATAATCCCCTGAAGGAAAAGACGAAGATCACGAAGTGCCCGGTCTGCGGCGGTAGGCTGAAGACGACAGTCGCGGACGGCAATGGGAAGGTTTCCTATGCATGCCTGAAATGTGGGTGGAAGTCGGAGGCGATGACTCAGGAGGAGAGCAAGGGGGACGGCTACAACTTCCTCAATCGCTATGAGCGCCTGACAATGGCGAACAGGATCTACTCACGGCTCCTGGAGATCAAGTACAAGATGGATGCGATGTGCATGATGTGTGAGTTCTGCAATGGCATCCACGACGTACTCATGGCCATTGACGTGCAGTCATGGGCTGCGTACTTCACTGGGAAGAATATCGTGGAGGGAATTGTCAAAGACTGGAACACATTGGGCGTATGAGGAAGTTATTAATTGTCATCATTGGACTTACAGCATGGCTGCATCCCGTCCATGCGGACGTGGAGATGCCGGCGGACCTGCCGACCATCGAGGCACTGATCAGCCTGCATAAGCTGATGAAGGCTGAGGAGGACAAGGCGATGGAGAAGATAGCGGTGAGCTTCGGGGAACAGTCCGTCGTCACCAAGGGAGCGAAACTGTTCAACGATGCGCGTACAACGCTGGACAGCAAGCTCAGCAATGCCTATTCCTATGTGCTGTTGGCAGCGACGCTGGCATCAACGTCCACTAGTCTCTATCAGCTGATCAGGGACTATGCGATGTTCACGGGAGAGGCTGCGAGTACCTTCGCGAACAAGCCGATGGTGGGATGGTACTATGCAGAGGCGGTATATGCCTGCACACGGGAGATCAAGAACATCAAAGCACTCTATGCGACGATGTCTGCCAGCGATATCAACATCATGAAGGCTTCCATGGACGAGAAGATGAACATGCTGTTTCAACTGAAGACTTATATCGACAATATGCATGGCATCATCGACCATGCCTATACATGGTGCAGCATCGTGGCCGTCGGCGGCTTTAAGCATGACTACATCTGGGACATCCTCAACAGCGAGGTGAAAGACAAGATTGCAGAGGACATTATCAATAAATGGTATAGCGTATGAAAAGAATTGGAATACTATTCGTGGCTTGTCTGCTGACGGCAGGAGTGAACGCTCAGGTCATCCAGCATGACGAGCAGAAGGAGAAACAGTGGAGGTCGATGGAGAACGGCCCGTGGGACTTCGCCCCGGACTGGTACTACTATCTCTTTCACAAGGACTACAGCGGTGCCGAGACCTACTGGGCTTGGC
The DNA here is from genome assembly GCA_017428925.1 of Prevotella sp. GTDB lineage: Bacteria > Bacteroidota > Bacteroidia > Bacteroidales > Bacteroidaceae > Prevotella. The sequence continues at coordinate 144,215 of JAFRPY010000050.1, forward strand.
GTGGCTTCAAGAGCGGTCTTCACGTCCGCTTCAAGGAGTCGAAGTCTAACGTGAAGCGGATCATGCCTACCCGTGTCATTTCCGAGGAGACCCAGCGGCAGAAGGAGAAGAAGGTCGAAGAGGAGATGGCGCTGGTCAAGGAGCTACATCAGGAGGAGGTTGAACGGGCTGCGGACAGGAACGTAGACCTGATGTATAACATGTTCAAGGATGACTTCAATAGGATGCAGGAGCGTATCGCGGAAGGCCTGCTGTTCGTACAGCAGAAGACCGATGGGAAGATGAACTATCAGGTGACGGAGCTGTCCCGCCAAAACGACATCGTATGCAAGAACATCGAGTACATCCACCGGCAGGGCATCGGCTACGAGCTGGAGAATGCGAAACGGCAGAAGGCATACATGGAGGCAAAGAAGGAAATGGAGAAGCTAGTGAGCCGCGTGGCACATCTGGTGGGAATGGCGCAGGCGTATTATCAATAATGTAAACGAAAGACTATGCTGACAGAATTATTCTTAAACATATCAAACCTGTTCCTGACGATGGGACTGCCTGCCATCGACGAGAGCCTGGACAAGCTGCTCGTGGCCATGGAGTCGTTCCCGAAGTCGGCAATACTGGGCAGTGCCATCGGCTACGCCCGTGTCATCGGGCTGTGCCTGGCGCTGTGCGTAGGCTCGTATGAGTGCTGGATGATGATGCTGGGACGGAGGGCGGTAGACGTGATGAAGCTATTGCGAATCGTGGCATTGTCGATGTGTATCACGTCAAGCTCCTGGATATGCAGCCAGCTGCAGGCTCCGGGGAAGGCATTGGAGAGCACGACGAAGGCCATGGCCATGGCCAAGAACAAGGAGGTGGCAGCACTGGAGAGGAAGGTGGCGGAGAAGCAGGCGTCCTATCTAGACCGGCTGCGCGAGGTGCAGGACAGCATCGAGGCAGCCAAGCAGATACAGGCCATTGGCGAGGATGCCAACTGGTGGGACAAGTTGATCTATAGCATGGAGAACCTGGGCTCTACCATTAACAACTATACACAGCGTGCCGCAGTGGCAGCGGAGACGAAGGTGTCGGAATGGATCAATGACATCATCCGGTTCATCGGGGAGCTGATCTTCCAAATGAGCTATTACGGCATGCTGGTGGCACAGCGCATCTTCCTGACTGTTCTGGGGGTGTTCGCCCCAATCATGTTCGCGATGTCGATCGTGCCTCCGTGGAACAGTGCCTGGTCTCAGTGGATCTCGAAATACCTGTCCCTGTCGCTATGGGGATTCGTGGTGTATATGTGTCTGTACTACATCGACTTCATCCTGCTATACAACCTACAGGAGGACATCACGGCATATAGCAAGCTACTACAGGGAGAGGTGAGCTCATGGAGCCAAATTGGTGCACTGGGACTGCAGGGCATCGGCTCGAACTGCATGTACGCCATGGGTATGCTCGTGGGTGCGTATGTCATCCGCTTCGTGCCGGAGGTGTCTTCGTGGTTGATTCCCGGAGGAGTGAGCTCAAGCGTCGGCTCCGTGGCAGGAGGCGTGGCAGCTGGGGCAGTGGGTGGTGCCATCTCGGGTGCCGTCGCCGCAGGAAGCGTCGTGGCCCCAGTCGTTGGCCAAGCAGGCTTGGCAGCAGGAAGTGCAACTGTATCTACGGCAGCGTCTATGACCAAGGACATCTATAACAGTAGCCTGAACAGGCAGACGGGACAGTCCCCGTCTTATTCTAGTTCGGGACAATAGGCAACAATCAATAAAAATATGTAATGATGAAAACGATTGAAGTAAAGAATACCGATGCCAGGGAAAACCTGACGACGATTCGTGCCTGCCTAGTTAAGGCGGTGAAAGACGGTGACAAGGAAGTATGTATCTTCTCGACACTTTTCTTTGTCAAGGGAAACCTGGACAGGGTGAAGACGGAGATAAACTCCCGGCTGGGCAGCTGGTGTCATGTAAAATCCTCTCGGCCCAGCTTCTTCTGTGGTTTTATGATGACTGGTCTGGAAGTGCAATTCCTATATGATGACGATGAGAAGGAACTGCTGATATCACGGATTCTCAGCCTGTTCAGCAGTTCGTGGCCATTTGCAGGAAACAAAAAGTGATGATGCCATGCTGATACAGAACTTAGAACAAAAGACACGGCTCGCACTGTTCACAGTGCTGCTGACGGTTATCGGATGCACGGTCATCTGTGGCATCTGCATCTTTTATTGTGCGAAGCTGGTGTCGGAGGAGAGGAGCCAGATATACGTCATCGACGGGGACATCCCCTTCCTGGCAGAGCGAAGCAAGCAGGAGGCGAACTTCATCATGGAGGCAAAGGCACACATCCAGCTGTTCCACCAGTACTTCTTCAACCTGCCTCCCGATGACGACTACATCAAATGGACACTGGGAAAGGCGATGTACATGGCTGACGGAACAGCGATGAAGCAGAAGCAGGCCATGGAAGAGAATGGCTTCTACTCAGATGTGATCTCCTCTTCTGCCGTCTGCACCATCATCTGCGACTCGATCAACCTGAACGAGCATGAGCGAAGGTTCACTTACTATGGGACACAGCTCATCAAGCGTCGTTCAAGGGATATGAAACGTTCCATCGTTACGGTGGGCGAGATACAGAACGTGCCTCGGACACAGAACAATCCGCATGGCCTGCTGATTGTCAACTGGAGGACGCTGGAGAACAAAGACTTAGACTATTGATATGATGGGACTATTCGAAAAGAAACAAAAGAACGAGGAGTCGAAAGCGACAAGGGTGTTCCGGATCTTCCTTTGGAAGCTTTTTAAGAAGACGCGGTTCCGTGAGAGGATTGCCAGGGCGAACCGATGGGCAGAACAGCACAAGGGACGGACAGCAGCAATGACGATCGGATCTTTACTGGTGATGCTGGTCATCGGCTCCTTGATGATATTCACGGAAGAGAATGAACCTCAGGGGAACGTCATTGACGGCATCGCCGTGGTGAATCCGATGTTTCAGGGGCTGCAGCAGATACAGGACAACAAGGCGTATCAGCTGTCGCAGGTGGAGAGCCTGACGATGCGGGGAAAGGCCTTAAAGCATGAGCTGGACTCCCTGATACGCATTCCTCTGAAGTCGCATGATGACTCGCTTCAAATCATCATCAAGCACAGACAACTGGAACTGATCGTGAACAACTTAGAAAACAGATAACATGAAGAAAATCAATTTCAAACAGCCGAAGTATATCCTGCCTCTGGTCATTTTCCTGCCATTGGTGTTCCTGGGATATACGCTAACGAACTTGTTCGGAGGCAGTGACGAGTCGGCAAAGTCTGGTGTGGTGACGGATAACATCAACATGTCCCTGCCGGATGCTGCCAATCAGGAAATGGGTGATAAGATGACAGAGATGACCAAACGGTTCAGTGAGGATGGTGCCTATACGGCTATCGGGGCGCTGGGTGACGAGAAGGTTTCTCAGGACAGCACGCAGAGTGGCTATGGGGAGCATGAGCTGAACCAGATCGATGCGGAGAATGCCCGACGCGAGAAGAAGCAGAAGGAACTCGAAGAGCTGGAACGAAGCCTGGCGGAGTCCCGACGACACATCAACGGCTATGCCAGCAGCGGTGGCGCAGATCGACGCTATGCCCAAGGCAGTCGTGGCACTTCGCGGCAGGAGGAGATGGAAGCCTATGCCCGTGAGCTGGAGGAAATCCAGAACCGAAGCAGGGCAAGGCAGAAGGCTTTCGAGGAGTCCCTGGACATCTCCGATGGCAGCAATGCAGAAAGAAAGAATCCGGAGGCAGGCAAGCCTGAGAATGGACAAAAGGGAAAGGAGATGAAGCCAGAGGTGGTGCAGAAGGTGGTGGATGCCAATGCGGAGAAGTTCAACACCATTGACCAGCAACGGGAGGTGGATGAGCCGCTTATCAAGGCGATGATAGACAAGACGACGAAGGCCCATGAGGGGACGCGTCTGCGGTTTAAGTTGTTGGATGACGTGATGATCCGGGATGTGAAGCTGAAGAAGGGAACGTATCTATATGGTATCGTGACGGGATTCGGACAGCAGCGTGTGATGGCATCTATCACGAGCATCCTAGTGAAGGATAAGTTCGTGAAGGTAAACCTGTCGGTGTTCGATAACGACGGCATGGAGGGGTTCTACGTCCCGGAGTCGGCCTTCAGGGATATGATGAAGGATGCGGGGGCGCAGGCCATGCAGAGTAATCTCTCTTTCAGCGGTGGCTATGGCAGTGAGCTGAGCGGCGAGGCCATCGCCCTCCAGGCACTGCAGAACATGTATCAGTCGGCGTCCAACGCCATCTCTGGCAACATCCGTAAGAACAAGGCTAAGATCAAGTACAACACCATTGTCTACCTGATCAATGCGGATGCCTTATCGGGGTACTAGTATTCATCCATAAAACAGAAACTCTATGAAAAGAATCATTTTTGCCCTTGTGGCACTTGGCGCATGGACGATGCAGGCCATGGCGCAGAAGAAGTACGGGGAGATCAAGGCTGACACGGCGAAGGTGCGCTACATCCAGAACATGGAGAGGGCGGAGCCGTATATCTATGACTGCCCGTTCAGGAAGAACATCATCCTTGTGAACGAGGAGGTGACGACACATGTCGTCATGCCTGAGAACATCAAGCTCGTGGACATCTCCACGAACAAGATTATTGGCAACCAGTGTGCGGATAATATCGTTCGAATCAAGCCTGCCGGTCGGATGTACAACAACGAGATGGCAGGGACGATCACTGTCATCGGGGAACGGCACATGGCACAGTTTGACGTGGTATACACCTCTGGACCTGCAAAGGCGAACTCGGTATACCCTATCTCCATCGAGGAGATGAATCCTTACAAGAACCCCGACGTGCTGATGCCGGAGAGTCAGATGGCGAACTACGCTTGGGCAATCTATGGGAGTGGGAAGAAGTTCCATAACATCCACAGCGCTGCGTACGGCATCAAGGCGGTGGTGAACAATATCTATACCATCAACGACTACTTCTTCATCGACTTCTCGTTGTATAACAAGACGAAGATCAAGTATGACATCGACGAGCTGCGCATCAAGCTGACGGATAAGAAGGAGGCGAAGGCGACGAACTCACAGACCATTGAGCTGTCACCGGTCTACTCCCTGAACTCGGCAAAGAGCTTCAAGAAGGCTTATCGGAATGTGATCGTCATCAACAAGCTGACGTTCCCGAACGAGAAGGTGCTGCGTCTGGAAATCTCGGAGAACCAGATATCCGGACGCGTGATCAACATCCCCATCGAATATGAGGATGTCCTCAATGCGGACTGCTTTGATGAGAAATTCCTGAACTTACTTCCGTTTAAAATGAAATGATGGCTATGAGAAAGTTTGTTTTATTGGGTCTGACACTGCTGGGTGTCCTGACGGTGCATGCCGGGGACGGTGATCAATACCTGAGCGTGAACGGGGGATTCCTGTTCAACAGTACGCTCAACGCCACAGTGGGCTATGAGCGTGAGCTGTCCTATTCCGATGCGCTGGAGCTGTTTGGAGAGGTGGGGGACCGGTGGCACCATAATCCTAAGCGCGAAGGCATCTACAGTGATATGTTCAAGAAGGATTATTACTGGGGTGGGGGAGTCCTCTACAAACGGAATCTGAAGAGGTATAAGAATGCAACTTTGAGATTGCGCTTCGGCCCGGAGTGTGGTGCCCATACTGGAGATTATTTCTTTGCCGTGGAAGGGGGGCTCGAGCTGAACTACGTGTTTCCAAGCAGGGTACAGCTCTCCGTCATCCAGAAGAACCAGGTGGGATTCTTCCATGGGGACACCTTCCGAAACGGCTTGCTAATAGGTATAAAGATTCCGTTCTAACTTCATTTTATTGGTTCATGAGAGGACTGTCATGGGCTCTCCCGTGGCAGCCCTCATAACTTTTCAAGACGATGGCGACAGAAGAGACCAAGGAGCAGCAACAGATGTATAACCTGTTCAGGAGCTGCATATACATTTTCCTGATTGTGGAACTGGTTATGAACCTACCTGTCACGGCAGACAGCAAGGTGACGGCGTTCATATTGGAACTGATTGGACGGTTTCAGGTGTTCAACAGCGTGCTCTCATGCAAGGTAATAGAGCTGATTTGTATTGGGGTGACCTGCATCGGTACCAGGGCGAAGAAGAGCCTGAAGTTTAACCTGAAGACGATGGTGCTCTATCCCGTCATCGCGGGATTCACGATGATCATCATATGTATGGCTGTGCATCATGGGACATGGGGTGGCATCCTCGCGGGATTTCCTGCGAACAGGGTGCTCTATGCGCTGACGTCTATCATCGGAACGATGTTGGTGCATCAGGGATTGGACGGCATCGCACGGTATTATAACTACAAACTGGGTGATGACCGGTTTAACTTCGAGAACGAGTCGTTCGAGCAATCGGAGGAGAAGAACGAGAACGACTACTCGGTGAACATCCCAATGGTGTACTACTTCAACAAAAGGATGCGAAAGGGATGGATTAACATCATCAATCCCTTTCGTGGAACGATTGTGTTGGGTACGCCTGGATCGGGAAAATCCTTCGGCATCATAGACCCATTCATCCGCCAGCATGCGGCTAAGGGGTTTGCCATGATGGTATACGACTATAAATTCCCGACGCTGGCGAAGAACTTGTTCTACCAGTATTGCAAGAACAAGAAATACGGGCATCTGCCAGAGAATTGTGCCTTCAACATCGTGAACTTCACGGACGTGGAATACTCCAACCGTATCAACCCCATCCAGAGGAAGTATATCCCCGACCTGGCCGGAGCATCGGAGACGGCGGCAACGCTGCTGTCCTCGCTGAACAAAGGCGGTGATAAGAAAGGTGGATCGGAGGCGTTCTTCCAGAACTCAGCAGAGAACTTTTTGGCATCGATCATCTACTTCTTCGTGAACTTCCATCCCACGGGATTCAAGAACGGGAAGAAGCTGAAACGGTTCATTCTTTGGGAAGGAAAGAAACTGCAGCTGGTGATCCGCAACTGGACGGACTATCAGGCGATAGATGCCTGTGGGAAGGTTGTTCTGGACTTTGTGGACAATTTGAGTCGGAATGTCTCAACGGATGTAGACGGGATGTTCGTAGACCTGAATGGGTTCAGCTATATGGATATGAAAGGAAACCTGATCATTATACAGAGGTCATGGTATGAGGATGACGAGGGAAACGTTGTAACGCCAGACACAATTACAGGGGAATACTCCGACATGCCACATGTATTGTCATTCCTGGGAAGGTCATACGGAGAGGTCTTCGACATCCTCATGCAGGACGAAAAGATTATGTCGCTGATGGCTCCGTTCCAGTCGGCATGGCAGAACAAGGCAATGGACCAGCTGGAAGGTATGGTGGGAACGCTTCGCGTGAATGCGGCTCGCCTGGTGTCGCCAGAGGCATACTGGGTGTTCACAGGGGATGACTTCGACCTGAAAATTTCCGACCGGGATTATCCTTCGTATCTGGTCATTGCCAACGATCCGGAGAAGGAACAAGTTATCGGCTCTCTGAACGCGCTGATTCTGAATCGTCTGGTGACTCGTGTGAACAGCAAGGGAAATCTTCCGGTGTCAATCATCGTGGATGAGCTGCCAACGCTTTATTTCCATAAGATTGACCGTCTGATTGGTACGGCTCGATCCAATAAGGTGGCGGTGACTCTGGGTTTCCAGGAACTGCCACAATTGGAAGCGGACTATGGAAAGAACGGCATGCAGAAGATTATCACCACCTGTGGTAATATCTTCATGGGTGCAGCGCGTAACAAAGAGACACTGGAATGGGCACAGAATGATGTGTTCGGAAAGGCGAAGCAGACTTCCAAGTCAATCACTATCAATGATCAAAAGGTGTCGACATCAATTTCTGAGAAGATGGACTACCTGGTTCCTGCAGCAAAGATTGCAGATATGGCGACGGGATGGTTGGCAGGACAGGCGGCCCGTGACTTTACACCTACGGACATGAATGCCCTGAACGGCATCAACATCGAGGAGTCGGAGGAGTTCAAAACGACGAAATACTTCTGCAAGACGAACTTCGACATGGAGCGAATCAAGCAGGAAGAGTCGTTCTACGTGGAACTGCCGAAGGTATATTCATTTGCATCTGAGAAAGAGAAGGAGATTATGTTGAACCGCAATTTTAAGCGTGTTAATGAGGAAGTAGATAAAATGATTGCAGAACTACTTGGGAAAACCGGCAAAAACGAATAATATCGTTTGGCAAATAGTTGCCATTATACCGTGTTTTCTTTATTCTAGTATATATTGCTATTATGAGATGATACTATATGTGTATTTAATAGTGTTGTTATCTATACATATCATAATAATTTGCGTTTTTTTCTTAAAAACAACTAAAAGAATAGATATTTACGATAATAATGTGTATCTTTGCAATAAGTAACGATGTAATGAAATTAGATGTTTTTTCTCTGATAACATTGTGATATCATATAGTGAAGCCTAATTGTACTCTAACATACTTATTGTCTATTTGCAATAATCATTCTGCAGTGAACATGACTTGAGATGTTGTTAATAAGTTATTGAATGTTTCGTAATTATAGATAGCCATGTTATTTGAGATCAAGTACAAGTAATCGAACAAACATATAAAATATGGATTCAAGTGAAAGATAATGTAATAATGGTCAATCTTTAGGTTGTATAAATTTATTAAACAATGGAAACAAAAAATCAAAATGAGGCCCCGACAATTGTCACTACATCCAAAGAATTGGGACAGGCAATCAAGGAAGAAAAAGACACTATTATTGTGGAAGGTGACTTGACAAAAAAAGTAGTTCGAATTAAGGCTACCGGCAAGGTGGCTTGGGGAGTAGCAGCCGCTGCCCTCGGAATAGGCGTTTTTGCTATAGTCCATACACCACATGCGACTGTCGCAACAGCACCTGCAGGAGGAGTTGGAGGTGCTATTAGCTTTACAGGTGGAGCTGTTAGCACTGGTGCAGCTGGAGCAATATTAGGGCCCGCTGCGATAACGGCTTTAACTGTTGCCGTAGCAGCAGGTGGAATAGGTGCCTTGAAAACATTACGAGAAAAATATAAAATTCAGAGTAAGGAAGACAAAAAGCTAGTATTAAAAAGAAAATAAGGAAAAAATGAATAGCGAGAATCCCATCACCAATATAGCACATTTTTTTAAGAACATTGATTATGACAGAATCATAAACAATGCAGGTCTGATTTTGGAGTATATCAAGAAGCAAGCAGTAAAAGGGGGCCAAGAATCAACAAGAACCTTGTTGGAGTTATATTTCGTAATGATGAATGACAATACAACTAAGTTCAACAAACTTTTAATAGGTGTGGCATTAGCATACCAAGTTCTTCCTAATGATTTCTTCCCTACGGAAGACTATGGAATCTTAGGTGTCTTCGATAATGCCGCAGCTATTTATTTTGCCTACAAAAGAGTCAAGAAATCAATTACTCCAGAAATACGCCAGAAGGTTGAAGAGACTCTTGCTGATTGGGAAAAATCTGTGAAAGAGTTTACTATTATGAAACCAGAAAGTGAAAGGATTTAAATAATCATTTTTAATGAATTATACATATGGATAGCCTATCATTAGTATTTAAACTTTCTTCAGCCATTGTAAGCATATATACGAAGGAACATCCCTTGGAAAAAGTTGTACAAGGGCATATAGATTCTGCTGTGAATGCATGCCGCAACATTGAAAAAGAAAAAAACTATCATGCCGTTTTCAATAGGGTAATATCTGATTTATCTGCTGCATACTATATACATGTCCGTTCTATTAAGACATGGAAATGGGGAGATTATCGGAAAAAGTCATTATATGGTCAGCATAAGGAGAGCAATCGTATTTGTTTATTTATTGCTTGTATATATTATCTCTTGGATAATCAAGACATGGTTGATGATTGGCTGCTCAACAAAATGGGTATTGGTCCATATGAGGATTTGGGTGTTGAATTATTCAGCTATGAACAGTTATTAGGTGATAAATATGATGAGTTTAAGAGAAAAATAGCTGAACCTTCAGATGCAATTGAATTATTAATAGATCAATACGATCGTGCAGCAGAAGATCATATGGATTCTGATCACATTTTTGGTGGACCTGGTTTTTAACATATCATTTTGTCATTATGGGCTTTAAAGGGAAATTTGAACTATATCCTCAGAAAAGGTTAGTTGGGACTGTCATGTATTCATTTGTGTTAAAGAACACTAGTTTTTTTGGCAGTAAAACAGTAGACTGTATGATAAGTGACGAATTCGGTAGACAGCCATTTTATTTTCGAGGATTAAAACTGAAGGCGAGGCGCTCTTACCGCTTTGATTTTGATACTGAGAATTGGACGTGGTGTCAGCATGATTTCTTCGCTATCCTTGGAAAGAATGATAAGATTGTCAAAAAATGGCAGTTAAACCTGAAAGAATACGGACCAGGCGAATGCCCGGACTGTCATGGAACGAAGCAATGCCGCAAGTGTCATGGGGAAGGATTCGTCTATCCGATTGGTCGTCCAGAACTATTTAAGACATGCCCTGCATGTGGTGGAACTGGTGTTTGTCAAAAGTGTGACATTCCTATCAGACAATATCCAAGCGGAGGAGGGCCAACAGGTATAGGGAATGGGTTTAAATAGTCATGCATATTTTATGCTTTATGGACAAAAGATAAGTTCCTTTTTTGTAACACATATGAAATGATGAATATGCTCGATGTAACTAAGAGCTGCTCCCAAAAGGTGTAATATTTGAGATAAAGTAAGACATGGGCTTCAGAGGTAGATTTGAATGGTTTACATCATTACATCAAGGTGGAAAGAGAGCAATTTCATTTACCTTGACATGTAAAAATATGTTGCTGCCAGAAACATTTGACTGTGCAATCATAGATAGTACAGGAAACCAGCCGACCCAAATCCGTCGACATTTAAAGTTAAAACCAAACGAGTCTTTTACGTTCAATTACGACTCATGCGGATGGGATTGGTGCCAAGGAGATTTTTTTGCCATTCTCGGAAAAAATGACAAGATAAAAAAGCGATGGGACTTGAATCTTAAAATATATGGTCGTGGAGAATGCCCTGAATGCCATGGTAGTCATCGTTGTATAAAATGTAATGGTACAGGAACAGTTAAAGATATTCACAATCATACGATCTCTGCATGTTCAGCATGTAATGGTACTGGTATCTGTCAGAAATGCTACGTTCCCATGCATCTTGGCACGAACCTGGCAAATGATGTCTATGGAGGTATACAAATGCCTAATCCTACTATAAGCCGAGAACATGCTATTGCAGAGTTGCAACAATCTGTCAGTGATTTGCAAAAAAAAATTGAAAAAGCAGAATGTGATATACGAATGATGCAATTGAAAGGAATAGATACGACATCAAGGAGTGTTTATTCATCTCAACTGGAGTTAGTACATCAATACACAAATCAACTAATAAAAATGCAAAACGAGTTGCGCCAATTAATTAATAGCAAATAGATCAGTTCATGAACTATAGAGGTACATTTTTGAAAAATCTATTGGGAATTAGCATGGAGACCTTTCTGACTAATGCCAGGAAGAGCTATTTGTCTTCGCTTTCGAACAATCAGATTCTCTATGCGATTAATTCTGCATGTGAGTACTTCCATATCCCATCCCCTGTGCTTATCCGGGACCTTACGAATCAAGAGGGGGGATATACGATGTTTGTAAATTATGAACCAAAAAGCTATGGGGATGACGTCATATGCTATAATATGCATGAACTGGCTAACTTGAATGTTGGAACTTTGGATGCATTCTCATTGATTATGACCCATGAAGCTGCCCACAGGGCATTGCAAGGTGTCAGGTTCGAAGGTCCGAATAACGGTTGTTGGCAGAGTGAGCTCGCAGCAGATTTCCTGATGGGGACACGGGCGGGATTCTTTGACATCAAGTCAATCGGCAATGTGATTGAAGGCTTAAGGAACACTAGGGGTTCGAACGACCACCCCAAGGGATGGCTTCGCGCCAACTTTATCAGACATGGTGTTGAAGTCGCACTTCAGCTGAAAAAGACAGGCCAGCCAGTCTATTTGGACAGGTTGATGGCAGAATATCATGCGTACTATCAGGCTATGCTGCCTTATGTCAAAGCAGACGAAAAAGAATTTTTTAATATATAATCATCATACGAAGACATGAAAGTTGATATCGAGAAAACAAGAAAATTCGGCAAACTGATTGATTGCTATTTTGTGTCAGAACCTTTACCGAACTTGGAAGACGGCATCGTTTATGTTAGAAATGGTGGGGAAGAATGGCAGAGTGCCTTCGAGATAGCCCGGGAGAAAATTTCCAGAAGCAAAGCCATGGAGGTCATGAACATGAACTATCGGTTGCAATTGATAGACGAGGACGAGTGGCCGGCTGAGTCTCCTTTTCATGAGTGCAAGCTTTTGCTGCCTGTGAGTACTTCGGACAGGGACGGACAATGCTACCTGATGGTAAAAGAGGTTGATGCAGATGTGTTGGAGAATGCTGCCTCGTTCATGATCACGGAAGCGCATACTATCAGCGAGGCATGTGCAGAAATGGCTTTGGCCAACCTTGGCTTTGGGGAAGACTTCCCAGATACTTCAGAAGGTGATGTCTCCAGCATCCCAACAATAGGAGGGCCAATAGTTGGAGCGACGATATCATTTGGGGGGATGATAAACGCTATTCCAGACGCGATGTCGTTTCTGGAAAAGAAGAAAGAGAGAATAGAAAAAAGGAACCTGAGCTATCAACAACGCATCAACCAACTGAAGAAATTGCCAGAGATTTCTAAACGGATGAGATCTGAGGAAGATCATGAAGCAAAGCAGGCGTTTGCTGAGCTGTGGTATTCATTGACAGAACGGGAACGCGGACACCTTTGCTATGAATTGTTGAAGCACTCCCGGCCTTTGGATATTAAAAAGATCCTTAGGGCAACGGTATCACGTGAGGACATTGGTGCCGGTAGTAAGTTGGCTGTACTGATAAAGCCAATAACCTCGGATAAGGAAATGTCACAGTTCGGACTGGACTGTAAGCTATGCACTTACCTGAAAGATGAAAAGGGGAAATTATATCCTCTGAAGTTCAGCCCAACGACGCAGGTGCTGTATACATTGTTCCTCATTAATAGAAAACGGAATCCTGATGCAACACCTAACTTGGATCTCTTGAAGAACAAGGATGCTTTCTTTTCCGTCTACCATGCGATGTATCATGAGACTGATGTCTCCATCAAGAAAGAGTTTGACAAGTTGTTTGTGCACGAGACGATGAAAAAAAGTGTACATTCGGGTAACCTAAGAAGCAGATTCTACGAAATCGAGAACCGCTTGGTAAAGACTTTCCGGGACTTGGATGAGAACCCTTCACCCTATTTCATTAAGGAGGATATGCCGCTTGCCATCAAGCATGAGAATATTGAACTATCGGACTCTATTGAACAGGCTGGAATTGTATTAAAATGTTAAATTTGGAGTTGATGAATCATGTAAGTCGTTGATTGTCAGTTTCTTGATGGCTTTTATTTAGGCGGCTGTCCACTCTCCGATTTCATTTCCGTTTTACCCGTATTTTTGCAGCATGAATACATGCTCGAAAATACGGGCTTTTTCGTGTCATCAAAAAAAAGAGGAGAATATGGAAATGAAATGCAAGCAAGAAGCGTTCTGCGACGAAGAGAAAGCAGACACGATCATCAGGAGTCTAAAGAACGACCCGGAGTTCTGCCGCAACTTCTTCTATGGGAAAAATAACGGAAAGAAGTGCAATATTGCCGGAATGCGGTCTAAGCTACGGAACGACCTGCTGTACCACTATGATGTCGATATCCGTGAAGATTATATCGCTAGTATCGTCTATCAGGCCTTATGGGCAGAGGGGACATGGGCACCCCTGGATACCTATAAAAAGCAAGGATCCTTCTTCGCATGGTTGAAGAAAGTTGCCAGAAATGCCGTTTATCAGAGAGTGGAAGAGGAATTCGGCATCAGCACCACCAAGATATTTTCCGTGGGAAATACTAGACTGTCATTGCTTTCGAAGTCAGAAGCAAGATGCAAGGAACTGCTGGACGAGTTGATGGCGGACAGCAAGTACTATCATTTGCTGTATACCATCTATGTGGATAGGCTCACCAAGGAGGAGACGATGGCCCGTTTGGATATGACGGGGAGTGATTATGATGATGCCAGGAAGAAGGCGGAAGCAGCATTGAAGCGAGCCATGCTGAACACGGCCGATGACAGGGATTCTGATATGATTCGCATGAAGAAGGGGCATGTCACGCTGGTTTCGTCGGATTTCCTAGCGGATGTATTTGAATGGGATAGAGCCAGGACCGGTGGCAGTCCGCTGTCGGATGTCTTGGGCGTCAATCTTTCAGAAGAGGCGTTGCAAGAGAAGACAATCTGCTTCCTGCATGATTTCTCAGAGAGGATGGATTGGAGCAACCAGGACAAATACATCTGGCGCAGCCGCTTCATATACCAGACGTCACCGGTGGAGCTGGCACGGGAGCTGGGACACTCTCGCTGCTGGGTGGACATACGGTATTTCCGATTGAAGAAGAAGTTCAATTCCGCCATCCGGACGTGGTGGGGTAAAATGGCTTCATGATGAACTAATAATCAAGTAAGACCTATGATTTTAAAGATAAACGAGCCTTTCGCAGGCTTTATTCCAACAGCGCTGGTCAAGGGTGACTGCCCCTATCGGGAGGTATATGAATGCCTTGACAAAAACAAGAAGAAGGTGTTCCTCTTCGTCTATGATGACAACGAAATGCCTCTATGTCTCAGGGGAAGCACCATCCGGGAGTTCGATACGGTATACAACCTGACTAATGAGGTGTTCCCAAACCACCTCTCTCGAGGTGCCGTGTGCCGTGGTGAGACATGGCTGTCATTCATGATAGCGGAATACTTCCAGGGTGATTCCATCAGGACGGTAGCAGGGAAACTGCCGATGAAGGATGCACTTGACGTGGTGCGCCGTGTCTTGGAGGGGCTGAAGGAACTGTTCTGTTACACGAAGGGGGGTGGCCACTATAATCTCAATCCGGATAATATCATCATCACCAAGGACGGGGATGGCTCCTATCGGCCACATATCGTGGGGTTGGAACATGCAGCGGAGCCATGCAGTGGCAGGGCAAAGTTTGACATGGGGACGCTTAACTACTGCTGCTGTCCTCCGGAGACCATTCTAGGAAGATTCTCTGAAAAGACGGATGTCTATGCGATGGGAATGGTGCTGACATACTTACTGCAGGGAACGTATCCTTTCGATATCGACGAGGAGATGACGAAGGCGGAAGTCAACCAGGTGGTGAGATTGAACGAGCCAAACCTGATGATGCCGGATGAATTGAAGGAATTCACCAGGAAGGCGTTGAGCATAAGGGCCTGTGATCGCTTCAGGAATGTGGAGGACATGGAGACTGCACTGGCGGAAGTCATCGATGCCATGGCTGAGACAAATGCAGTAGGAAACAATGAGAAGAAGGTAAAAACCGTCCGTGGCAGGAAAAAACCGGGTACCGTCCTCGTCTTTAACCAGGATGCTAAGCATGGGAGGAAGAAACGTGAAGAACAGGCCGTGCCTCCCCAGATGCTCAATGTGGAGATGGCGCGTCACGTGGGTGTGGGGTTACAAGGGGTTGCCGGCATGGTGGATCTCAAAAAGAGACTGAAACGTGATTTCGTGGATATCGTGTCACACAGGGAACTAGCAAAGAAGTTCTCCATCCTCCCACCGAACATGCTCTTCTATGGACCCCCGGGGACGGGGAAGACATTTCTGTCCATGAAACTGGCCGAGGAGTGTGGAATGGAGGTGTGCTCCATCGCGCCGTCGGACCTTGCCTCGATATGGTTGCATGGGTCACAACGACTGATCATGGAACTGTTCAATACTGCCATAGAGAAGGCGAAGAAAAGTGAGCGGGGATGCCTGGTCCTCATCGATGAGTTTGATGCCGTCGTACCGAAGAGGACGTCGGAGAACCGCGACCAGCAGGCCGGGGAGGTGGCGGAGTTCCTGGTTCAGCTCAATGACTGTGTGAACAAGAATGTGTATGTCATCGGAACGACAAACTGCTTGGACCGCATAGACAAGGCGGTGATACGCAAGGGGCGCATTGACCAGGTGATCTATATCGGGATGCCTGACAAGGAATGCCGCAGACAGTTGTTCGAGATTGAACTGCAAAAGCGTCCTCATGAACAAACGATTGACTACGAGAAGCTGGCTAGTCTCACGGAAGGGTATACGTCTGCGGATATCTCGTACATTGTGAAGGAAACGTCTCGGAATGCGTTTGAGGCAAGCCTCGAAGCAAGAGGCAGAAGGGTGGTGAAAATCAACCAGAAGATGCTGGCCGATGTCATCAGTGTAACCCGCCCTTCCGTATCTGATGCAGATGTGCTCCGCTACGAGAGAATGCGTGATGAATACCTCAATAACAATAAAAATGAACGTAGAAAGATCGGTTTTTGCTACTGAGATGAAAGATTCTTCCCAAAATGTCACTCTTTGTATGTAGAAGTGCTAATCGATAAACTATTAATTAAAACAATGAAGCTATGAACAAGAAAGAAATGGTTAAGAAACTGAAAGAACTTGGATTTGAACTTCAGAAGGTCTCCAAGGCGGGATATATGTTTCTTCATGAGGATCTGGCTGTGCTTTACATGCCAGAGGAGCAGGACGAGAAATTTGTGCGTTTCGCCGTTCCCAATCTTTACGATGTGACGGAGGAGAACAGACAATATCTGATGGAGATGGCAAACGAGACAAACGTTACCATCAAATACGGTAAGGTGTGTATTTATAACGACTATGTGTGGGCGTGCTCCGAACACCGCTGCTACGGAAATGAGAACTTGGAGGAGTTGATTGGTGTCAACCTGTCCCTACTTCATGCCATGGTGTCCTATTTCTGCCAGTTGGTGGAAAACGGGGGCGTATGCATAGACGAGGACAATACTGAAGAAAAAGAAAGCGAGGAGACGGATGAGCAGGACGTATGAGCTGGTACGTAAGATCGTCCAGGAGCAGAAGTACAAGGTGGTAGACGATGACGGGGAAAACCTCGTCATCAACTACCAGATGAACGCGATATTCATCTTTGCCACCATGGGTGTAGAGAATTTCGTGTCAATGGTACTCCCGGACTTTGCAGATGTGACAGAAGAGAACTTCTCGGAGGTTGTCATGAACTGCCACGACCTGAATGCAAAGGAGCTACAGGTGAAATTCTATACGATGGAAGGGCGTGTCGTCGTATCTTCTGAATTTTACTTTTTAGGGAAAAAGGATCTTCTGTTCCAGATGAAGATGGCACTTCACAATTTGATTGAGGCAAAGGTGAGCTACCAGAGAATAGACGGGGCTTGGCTGCCGCAGAGGGATTCTTTTTAAATAGGCACTGTCGAACATTACATAATAATAAAAAAGATAAGATGATGAAAAAGAACGTAGTTTTCTCTAAACTGAGAGCGGCACTCCAAGAGATGGGAGTGGATCTGATAAGTCATGGAAGCTTCCATGAGGTGGAATACAAAGGCATCGTCATGCTGCTGAACGTCAATGAGGCAGACGGGACCTTTGCTATCTGCACATATGTCTTTGACACGAATGGCAGCCTGAATGAGCAGACACTGAACATTGCACTTGACGTGATTGACGATTTGTATGAATGCTATTCCGGTGGCTGGAACGATGGTGTTCCATACTTCGCTTCCCCTGCATATATTATCAGAAAGGATGTGGAAGTGACTGCTGAATGGTTGGAAATGAAGTTGAAAGAGTTCTGGGATGTCTTTATGTTCCTCCTGGGAAACATACACCTGATGGGGGACAAATCGCTGTTCCCTGAGATGACAGAAAAGGATAAAAAGTAAAATAATAAAGAATATGGGACGCAAGAAGTATTATGGCTTTAAGAAGCCGATGGAATATTATAGCGTGACATTCCAAGATGATTCATGGGATAAGCGCGCTAGTATGGGAACTTTGCTCGTTGCAGGGTTTTTGAATGGAAAATTCTACATGGTTAAGACGAACTGGGGCGCAGAGGACGACTATGCACGCTCCCGGGAGGGAGAAGTGGAGATGAACTGGCATTTCGACGAGGAGAACACGAAGAAGATGATGCTTCGTACTGGCACCCACAACGGATGGGACCTGCTGCAGGCAATCTATAACCGTTATAAACAACATCGGGGAGATGCAGACGAATATATTACTCGGTGGTGTGACGAGAAGGATATTGAATACAACTATGCTGTTTTTTACTAAAGACATGCCTATGAAGAAAATAGTATTCCTAACAGGAGCGGGAATGTCGGCAGAAAGCGGGTTGCCGACATTCCGAGGGAAGGGCGGCATCTGGGATGAGATAGATGCAGATGCCGTAGCGTCGAAGTCCTCGTGGTATTGCGGACGATACCACGATGCTGCCAGACGGCGGCAGCAGGTGCTGGACTTCGTGAATCCAATCCGTCGGATGATTTTGGAGAAGTCTCCGAACAAAGGGCATGAGACCATCGCCAGATTCGAGGAGATCGCAGAGGTGACAGTCATCACACAGAACGGAGACAACTACCATGAGAGGGCTGGCTCCACTCAGGTGCTTCACCTGCATGGCGAAGCCTTGAAGAACTGTTCCACGCTGCATCCATACGATCCTATCGACATTGATCCCGAGAACCCGGATATTCATATCGGAGACAAGGCTTCCGACGGCTCGCAGATACGTCCCTATGTCATCTTCTTTGGCGAGGAATTGGATCGGCGTATCTGGGACAAGGCGGTTCAGGCGACAAGAGAGGCGGACTATTTCGTGGTAGTAGGCTCCTCGCTGAAGGTGTTCCCGGTGGCCGACCTGCTCGATCTGATCAAACCGTCGTGTCATCTAGTGGTAGTAGACATCGAGAACGTGGAAATGCCTGAATCTGTATGCCTGGGGCATCAGGTTCATTATATGCAGGAGGTGGCTTCAACAGGGCTCCTGAAGCTCTTCCTTGAGGTGAGTCTCCGTGAATCCAGAAACAAACAAAATGTGAAATAGTATCTATGGAACGAGAAAAGATAAGAGGTATCATCGCAGAGATGAAGGAGAAAGGGAATGATGGCCGTGTCTACTTCCCTTGGGATGATGTGTTTGCAAGCATGTTGAAGAAACCGGAGAAGGTAAGGGTCACAGAGAAGGTGTGCCCGGACTGTGGGGCGAATCTCGTGGAGCTTTACTTCTCTTCTCCTGCATGGACATGGCAGAGACTTTGTGGAAGGGCTGGAGTGATGACGATATGCCCGGGATGTCCGGGTCAAAAGGACTTCCAGCAGCATATCATGAATTAATATTGGGTAAGAGCCCCCTGCGAGATAGGGTGGCTCTCATCCCTGAATCATTAGAAACAATAATTATCGAACAAAACTATGAAACAAGGAATCAAACTTATCTGGCAGGGTGTAGTAAGAATCCTGGCCAGTGTCGTCAGTGGGTTAAAAACAATCCTCGGCATAAACGGCAATTCAAAGTATGCAGTAGCGCTCTGCAGGGTGATTGGGACATGTCTCACCATTGTGACGCTGTTGATCACGGCAGCCATCGTATATAGATTCGGCTATGAAACATGCTATAGAATGAACTGGTTGGGATTAGGATACGACAACGAGTCTTTATATGAAGAGAGGATCCTTTCTTCCGCCGTCAATTATCATCATGACGACTCCAGCAATGACGGGTATGTGTTCTCAAACGACGGAAAGAAGCTCATCAAGGGAGTGCAGTGGATATCGATGCCTCTGGGTGATGACTCGCTTGTCGTGTACAGCGACGGCAAGAAACGGGGATACTTCAATAAGTACACGGGGGAAGTGATGATCAAACCGAGATACAAGCATGCATGGGTGTTTTCGGATGGCCTGGCTTCTGTCGAGGAGGATGGCTACATCAAATTCATCGACTCCTCAGGTGAGGTGGCCTTCGATCCTCACATCCCTTACAAGGATGGAATGGACGGACTTGTATTCCATCATGGCCTTTGCATCATGGAGAATGACCGTGGCGGTGGAGTAGGGCTTGTCGACAAACAGGGCAACTGGGTACTGCAACCAGTCTATTCCTCCATCGAAGTAGCCGACTCGTTCTTTGTGGTGGGCAAGGGGTCGGAACAAGCTGTGTTCGCGGCGAACCTGTCTACGGTGATCCCGTTCATAAATGCCTCTCTGACGGTGTACGGAAATGAAATAGAAGCGACTATGAGTGACCATACCATCCGAACATACAATGTACGGGGTGAATTGACGGATGACAATAAGATTACAGGAACAGAATTGTTGTTGTATGACACCGGTGAGATCGAATACACCGCATCATATGAATATGATGAAGAAGGGAAGGTGACCAATAAAACAGAAGGGACTAATCCTACGATGCGGCAGGCGGTGGCACATTGCAAACGCTACCAGGCAGAATATGGATGGTATGGTTTGCTGTCGGTGGATGGTACCATTGTTTCTCCTCCCTCATTCTCGACAATCACGGCCATCGGTGTTGACAAATATCTCTGCAAAGATGACCACGGAAATGGCATTATCCTCAATGATGCAGGGAAAAGGATAGAGTAATCGTACTTGGGATTCCGGAAGAGGAATCTTCCTTTCTATAAGGGGGGGGAAGGTAATACATGAACCGAGAAGCAGTCGTGCTCCTCGGTTTCATGGTTGTAGGAGTGGTGGTATGCGAGGACTATTGCGGATTCCACCAGCATATAGTCTTTATATCCGCAAATTGTATCTGCTGTATCGTGGACGTCTTTGTATAATGTGTGACATATATTTGATGTTTTTTTAGAAAAACAGAAGGGGAATACGAATAGTACAAGTTTTTTTATTACTTTTGCAACATGGTTCAAGTTATATAATAGAGAAAAACATGACACAAGATATTGATAAGAAAATCAGAGTGGAACTAGAGCATGAGAACAAGGTTATCAGGCTGGATGCACTTTTCTATGATCTCAAAGGGGTCTTGATTTGTGAGGCAACTGAGGAGGAGAGGGAAAAGTATCATTGTGGAAAGTATATGACGTATCCCATCGTTGAAGACGACTGGGAGGTTCGTGAGGAGGGGTGTATTGCAGGTGGAATCGGCAGGTTGGTTGTCGGGAAAAAAGGTGACACCATCTTGTGGGATAACAGCGCGTTGATTGACGCCATCAGATACAATGCTGATCATCATTGTGGCTCGTACCAGGAGCTTCTTCTGGATCTTAAACAGAAAGGTATCACCATCTCAACCAAGAAGTCCCTGGATTCTGATGAGGAATGGTCTGATGTGATAGGATTGGTTCTGGCAAAATGTGGAGGACACTATCGCATTGAATCTTATGAAAATGGCTTTTATATTCCAGAGCGTTTATTCTATATTGGAGAAGATGATGAACTGTATCAGATGACAGGCAGTGCTCTGGATGGCTTTGAGTATACCAAAAGATCTTTGGTGGAGGAGATTGCAGATGACGTGTATGAATTGTCATTCTACTTCGATAAACCCAATATGCAGGTGTACGTTGCAACATTGGATGACGCCATCCCGGCTCATTTCCAGGCGGAAATACCTAAGGATTGGTTCTACACGCTCCATACCCTTGAGGCAGATATCAATCGTAGGGTAAAGGAATTACGGAGGGATTACCCCTGGCACGTGAAGGGAACTCAGTCATAAACAGTAAATGTTGGGACTATGAATGTTTTCTTTTCGGAAAGGACAATGCAGAGGCTGCAGATGAAGGAGGATCTTCCGGAACACTATAAAGGGAGGATTCGTTGGATGCAGCTGGCATGCAGCCTGGCAATAGCATTCAATTTGTATCAGGCTATGAGAGGGTTCGGAAATCTTGCGAATAGCGATAGCTCCTCTGTAGAAGAAGTTGAAGAATCTCTCGATATCATCAACAACATATATGATAGTGAACTGACGATGTCAGAATACTATGAAACGAAAAATAGCAGTGTGGACATTTGCATATCCTATTATGAACGGTATAAGAAAATTATGATGCCAGGTAATCCCCAGATCCTCACATGCCCATTTTGTGGCGAAGAGAAAGAAATCATGTCTACTTAGATAATCGTTCTCCGCCAGGGATTGGCATTCGACATAAGAAATGGTTTTACCGCTCGTTATAATAAAGCCATTTAGCGTGAACTCATTTCCCTTCTATTTGCTATTTTTTGTTTGTTTTCTTGTTTTTATCTCAATTTATTTGTAATTTTGTAACATTATTAACCAATATTTAAAAACAAAAGCAGATGATAGAGGGAAAATATGAATATTATGCTTTCATCTCTTATAAGCGAGAGGATGAAAAATGGGCGAGATGGCTTCAGCATAGGTTGGAGCATTTTAAATTGCCTTCAAATTTGAACGGAAGAACGGACTTACCAAAGGAAATAAGACCAATTTTCAGAGATACAACAGAGTTGACACCAGGCAATCTGCCTGATCAGATACAAAAGGCACTTGAACATTCGAAGTTCCTAATTCTTATATGTTCACCTCGTTCGGCGAAGTCGGAATGGGTAAACAAAGAAGTTGAGACATTTCTTTCTCTAGGTAGGTTGCCCCAAATTATACCATTTATAGTTGAAGGAGAACCCTTTTCCTCAAATCCAGAGGAGGAATGCTTCCCAGAGGCGATTCTGTCATTGCCGAAAGAAAAGGAATTGCTTGGGGTTAGCATTGATACGATGGGGCGAGAGGCGGCAGCGTTGAAAGTCATTGCCAGGATGATGGAGTTGAGATTTGACATTCTCTGGCAACGTTATGAACGTGACAAGAAAAAGAAAAGGAATGTTTATTTGTCACTACTGACACTATTTGTTTTGTCGGTGATCGGTGTAGCCACTTACATCTGGAAACAAAACAATATGATTAAGGAGCAATACATAAAACTTGAACTGTCGAGTGCAAAGAACAATGCCCAATATGCAATGGAACTGATGCAGAACGGTCAACTTATAAAAGCGGAACAGGTCATCCGAGATTGCTTTCAAAATATGGGGCAAGAAACGAATGTTGATGAAATCTTTGAAATAGAGAAAGCATTGAGATATTGGTATCGTTTAAAGTTCGGAAAGGAAATATATGGAACTGCTATTTTGAGTGAAGGATCGCCTTATGCGTCGTGGTTCAATAGCGACGGGTCCTATTTGTATTTAAATGATGGGAATCTTTTCCTGAATAAGTACGATACAGAGACAGGACAGAAGGAGGAATCCATCATTCTTCCAAGGAATTTAAATTATATTCTTGATTTTGACGGTGATACGCTACTTCAATATATGTCTTCGGATTCTGTTGTACACGAGTTTAATATATATACTCATCAGGATAACGTCATGAAGAAGAATCTTGCTGATCAGAGTGTTCTCCAAACAGGCAATCTTGATGACGAAATCTGCAGGAGTCATAATGGGAAGGCGGCCGTTGTTAGGATTGGTAATAGGTATGCCATACGTGATACACAATCAAATAGGATAGTGAGGGAATTGAACATTGGCAAGGAATTTGCCGATGCATGCCTGGATGATAGCATCTCTACAATCGCGATTGCTATCCCCAATGGGAACGAATCATATTTGGATCTTGACATTGAGGTTTGGGATCTTAAAGATAGAATTATTAAGGCCAAAGCGATGATGACAGCGTCTTCTCGTTCCTCAATGGAATTATCTCCCAATGGCAAGTACTTATTCTTTTCTAACATTGGGGATCTTCACTGTATTAACCTTTCAGATTACCCTCTTGGTCAGATAGTTAAAAATATGAACATAAATCCTGTATACCAAATGACCTTCAACAGGGATGGATCCAAAATGTGTTTTATGTCAATCAACAGTGTGTATTTGTGGAGCAGACCTTCTGTTCTAAAAAAGGCACTTGATGAAATTAAGTTCAGAAATACAAATAGGGGAATTAAAAAAGGCAAAAACGGAAAGGCAGAGATAGTTGAATATAATGGAGAAAAACCTGTAAAAACTATCAAATCGGGATTGAAGTGGCAATGGGAGAATGGATATTCTTCTCTTTCTGTTTCTGAAGACTTCAAAAAAATAGCCATTTCAGAAGGTGATCAATTAATTGTATATGATGTGGGAACGGGAAGAAAACTATGGTCAGATACATGTGATAATCTGGTAATGAGTTCTTGTTTCAGCAGTGATGGAAAAATCCTGTGTACGGCCTGTTGGGATGGGATTGTGAGGATTTATGACATGTCTTCAGGCACAATCCTAAAAAGACTGATAGGTGCAGAGGAGCGACTGGAGGTTTGCAGGATGAGTGAAGATGACAAATACGTAATGGCTATGGACTTTACTGGTAAGACTCTTTTATGGATTGTCTCAACGGGGCAACTTGTAGATGTTTGTAATGTCGTCGACGATGAGGTTCCCGTTTTTCCTACTATGCACTCTTTAAAGAATTTCCTACTTTCACACTAGAGGGACAATTTTAAAAAACAGCACCTCATTAATGGGGTGCTGAAGTTGTTTTTTATTGTTACCTTTGAAGGAAAAGTTTCGGGGTGTAAATTCGATACATAAAAGTGGACTTTCACCCGTATATTGACCTAAAATAGGGCATATGCCGTATCGCCTTCCCCCAAATACGAATCAAGGTCGTAAGATACGCTTTCAGGACGAGAAGTCCTGAAGTACGGCCAGAATGCCCCTGATCAACTTGGGGGATTTGTAATTGAAACACGGGCCGTAGGTGAGGGCATAGGAGAAATTGTCAGCAAGGCATTCCTCCGGTGCCCAGATGTAATGTGTATTACGTCCCACTTTGTCCCAGAAGTCGGAAGCCTCATCAATACTGAAGTATTCCTCAAGATTGTCGAGAGGGACAAGTCCTAACTGGATATGGTGGAGAAAACTGTCAGCCGATCCATTCTCTGCGGCTGTTTCCTCCCAACTCTTATTGAAACATGCCACCATCTCGCATTTGCGCTTCACACCACCAATCGTGAACTCTGCATAGTTGTCAAGATGTTCCACGTCGGGGTTTGACGCAATCTTCTCCCTCATGGACTGAGGAAACTCAATGTCGTGATCCATGACGGTGAAACCCAACAATGAATACATCCTCTTGCGGAATTCAGGTGAGTGGCGGGTGATGATGTGGAACATTTCGTGGACAAGAATGCGTGTGAACGGCATATCAATTTCTTCCTTACGGTCAGAGATACTCCTAGCCAATAATCTGGTGCTCAAGACAATCTGATTCTTTAAGGTGTAAGCAGGAGCCTGTCCCTCGGTTTCCTGCGTCGATTTGATGAAAACAATCTCCTCAGGTAGAGGTAGCCTACAGCCTAAGGCATTCACCATTCCTTCCATGGCTCCAATGCCCAAGGTGACGTAAGCCTGCTCTTTCTCAGTGAAGTCCTGAATGTTTTCCTGAGCGCGAGATATCAGTTCGTCGAGCCTGCCACCTTTCTTTTCCAGGCGCCAGTCGATATCCATCTGGGTCATTCCGTTATAATACGCTGTGTTCTCTTTAATCAGCCGCTGACCTTCGGCTTTCGAAGCAAATCTGTAGTTAATCATAATTCTTCTCCTTTTATTATATAATTGTCTATTTTCACCTATTACCTATCGCCAGGAACTTTAGTGGTTAATGTTGAGCCATTGTTGTTATGATCATTGGCGATATTACTATATAATAGGAGATTTTTTGCAGTTTTTTCAAATAGTGTCAGGAAATATTTTTAAAGGCCGTTAGTGATAGTATCGCTAGTTCCTTAAAAAACCGTGGTGGGCAACCACCATCCACGCCCAATAGATTATCCTTATTGTAGCCAACCTATTCCTAACCTTTTAGGTCTGGGAATAAACAATTTCTAAAAAATAATCGTGTAACACAAGTGATAAATAAAAGAATTTTTGCAACTTTGTCCTATCACCAAACGAAAAAAGAAAAAGATAACTATTGTAAGGGTGAATATGGCAAAACACATAATGTGTACCTGGATAATGCGGTGTGGACCATTTGCCCATATAATAATAGAGAGTTTTTACAATTATTAGTTTACAATTAATGTATACAAGTTATGAATGGCAATAAACTTAGAAAAAAAACTTGTTCGTGTAGCTCCGCTTGCCAGTCACAAAATGGATATCTTCCTGACGGATGCATCCGCATGACTTGCATTCTATACGTTGCACTTTCATTCGCAATATCGTTTCCCTGTGACCCACGGGAACGCTTCTTATATCCCTATATATGCTGCCTGAGCGGATTATCTTGCGACTTTTACACTCAGGGCAGGACAAATTCTCCTTGCGTGTTTGAATATAATGAATATTTTGATTACCTTTGTACTCGGTTTTGGTACATTCTTGGTGACGGACACCAAATGCGTGATACAGATAGCTGGGATTCATATTTCTACGCTTTAGTTAGGGGTAACCAAAGGTAGTGATAAAATCTTAGCTATCTTCATTTCTATCTATCTTTTTGGCACAAAAACTACGCATTTGTCGGATGACCCGAAAATAAATGGCATACTAGAAAGCGACCTCTATCATCCGGATGCCTCAGAAATACTATTCAAGGAGCTATATGAAGACTACAAACAACTGCCGTTCTTGGAAGTGTTTTTTGCATTGCAGCGAGGTTTGCATAGAACTTTACCTTTATATGGTAAAGAATCTATCTTATCAGGAGTTCATAGATAGCTTGTCATCCTGTTGATTGTTTGGGAATGGTAGAAAGCAGGATCGTTTAGGTTGAAGAATATGGTCCTTTTGGGAGAGAAGTGGGTGAAAAGGTATATCGAGATAGTTAAGCAACTCAACAAAGAGATGAAAAAGATCTAGCCTAGTATTCGAAGTAATAGAACGGGCTTCTATGGTGTGATATATGCTGTCAATTCCAAAGATGAATGATTGTTGAAGGAGAAATGAGTTGTCGTGATTAATTATTTTATATAATTTGCTTGTATATCACATTTTTTTTCTATTTTTGCATCATATTTTATATAGGATGGAAGAATCTGGCAAGAAACTGGACATGAAGGAGCTAGGCAGGCGATTCAAACTGATCCGTCAGCACCTGGGGCTAACGCAAACGGAGGTGGCAAATCAACTTGAAACCTCCCAGTTAATGATATACCGCACGGAGAAAGGTGAAAGCATCCTTTCACCTCTTCTGCTGTCAACTATCCTGTTCTATTCCAAGTCTGTGTCCCTGGAAGCTTTGTTTTCCAAGAACTTCGACATTGAGGATGAGAAGGTCTTTGACAAGAACTATGCCCTGAACAGTATCGTGAAGGCAAAACTTAACGTTCTCAGGGACGACATTCTCACAAAACTACATGGTGTAGAAGACGATTTCAAGAAAGACTTAGACTCTGCTATAGAACTGTTGTAACTAATTATTTATGAATTATGGCAACTATAAACGTGTATCAACAATTCTTTAAAGGGGAATGTACCTTTAACGGAACTGAACGTCATGGAGTGTCGGTCCTCTTGATTTCCGATTCTGAAAACGGAACCATCAGATATGAGGTGGCCGTTAACTTCTTCCCACATCTTACCGATGATGACTATGCCGTCTCATATGATGCCTATCTGAGCAAAACTGTTTATGAAGGTTCTGGAAGAAGATCACGGAAGAGGGAGAAGGAGTTGCTGGACGCTCTTCGTCCTATTGCTGATCAGTTGGCAGCAGAGATAGGTGGGGGCATTGACTGGGAGCATCCCCTGACTTCCGCGAGAACGGATTAGTTATAAATTATAAAACATATTAATTTACACTTAAATATTAGACACCATCAGCTGTCAGGGTCCGAGTGCCGAAATCTGGAAAATTTCTACTATCGAAAGGACTGTCCTGTTCCTGATGTTCTGATACAATGGGTAATGATGAAGTCAATCCTACCAATTGCCAGTCTTGACTTGGCGACTAAGGTTAGAGACCTTGGATTCCGGGAACCTGTGTTTGCTAAATACAGGGATGGTGTCCTTGATGAAGGAGACTCAGCTTTTGAGGACTATAACGGTCTGAAGGAAAGTGATGTCGTCTCGGCACCTTCCTTGCAGGAGATTCAGGTGTGGCTAGGCAGACGGAAACGGATTGATGTCCTTGTCTATCGGGACGTATTCTTTGACCAGGTAGGTGGGTATTTTGCCGTTGTCATCAGAAGGAAGGATGGACTGATTCGTGAATCGAAAAGGGTTGTTTCCTCAAATCTTGCACTCGAAGCCGGTATCAAGGCGGCTGTGAGACTATTGTGCAAGAAGAGGAGACGCAAATGAACTATGATCTTTTAAATCTGAAATTTCTCAGCGGCAGTACGTTGAAGGTAATTGCTGTTATCTCCATGACTATAGACCATGTGGCGCTCTATGTCATGGCGGGGCATCTTGGCATGCAAGAATACTGGCTATATGATGTACTTAGAGGAATTGGCCGGCTAGCATTTCCAATCTTTGCCTTTCTTGTAGTTGAAGGCTTCAGACACACACATAATTTGAAAAGGTATATGGTAGTATTATATATGGCTGCCATCATCTCAGAAATACCCTGGATTCTCTTGGGTCAATATGACAGTCATAACGTATTGTTTACCTTGTTGCTTGGTCTGATTGCTATCTCCATGACAGACATGATTCTCTTTAACTCATTGTTGAAGGTCGTTCCTCTTTGTATTATAAGTCTCATATCTGCATGGCTAAACACGGATTATTCATGGCATGGCATAGGTTTAATGCTTGTATTTTTCCTTTTCAAGGATAAACCATTTCTATGTTTTCTCTTCGGCTTTCCCCTTGTTATGGAATATGGCATCGTTGGAACAGCATGCGGGATACTCATCTGCCTTTGCTATAATGGACACCGAGGATTTATAAAAGGAGAATGGCTGAAATATGCCTTTTACCTATATTATCCCCTGCATCTGATGGCGATATGGAGTTTGTGTGCTAAAACGTGATTGAAATAATCCAGTAAGTGGGCATGATCTTTGTGTTTAGTGATTTTGTTTTTTTCAATGAAAGTTACTCATATTACAAAGATTGCGTATATTTCAACCATCCAAACCCAGTTTTCTGTAATTTCAATTACTTATTTCATAGCTGCATTAGAATTCAACATCTTTAGTCATCTCTTCTTCTTACAATTCTCCTTGTGCACTCAGTTTACGTATCATATTCATAACCACGGGCTTCAATAATTCATCTGGAGTTTTCTGTACAACAATTAATAAATACGTGGCTTTGAGAGGTCTCTTGGTTTCCGATTTCTTATTATATACCAAACTCATATGCATTTCCATCCGTGACGGTTTGTTCTTACGATATTGTTTCTCTCATTGTTTTACTATTTGCTCTGCTTCCTTACGCATCATGTCTAATTCATCATCGCACTCGTCAATATCCCTGAATTTGACCACAACTTTGGCATTCTGGTCAATGAATCCGTAGATTTCCACTTCCTCATCGCCTGTCATACCATAACCATCATCATCCATATAGTATTGTCCATCGGGATTGAGTTGCCAACTGACTTCCGCCACTCCGTTTTCAAAACTGCGTATGAATGAAGGGAATTGGAAAGAGAGTTTTCTTGCAGTGGCTACGGCATTTTCGGGTAGATTCTTTAACGACTCCCAGTCAATATCATCTTTTGTAACGGTCAATAGACGCTGGTTGTCATCGATAAATTCGTAGGCACACTCGGTATTGTGGTTCAAAAGGTAACGTGGCTTCCACCATCCACACATGCTTTCATTGATGACAGCCATACCCTCACCTAAATCTTGGACTACGTATGAAAGACTCTTGTACTTATCCATGTTAAGCAGTTGGTAGAGCTTTTTATCATAGTGCTCACGCTCCAGCATCTTACTGATTTTCCTAAATATGCTCATCGTGTTTTGTTTTTAGAATTGACAATAATATTCTATCTTACCAGTCGGTGTCACAAAAAATGATTCATCTGTGATACCAATGTATCAGACATACTTATCTATGCTCTTTCTTCATTTATATTCGCTCTCTTATCA
Source organism: Prevotella sp. (assembly GCA_017428925.1). Lineage (GTDB taxonomy): Bacteria > Bacteroidota > Bacteroidia > Bacteroidales > Bacteroidaceae > Prevotella. The sequence continues at coordinate 174,357 of JAFRPY010000050.1, forward strand.
TATTCTTCATCAGTCATCGTCTTATTCTTCTCTGGAAGATAGTAATAAAGATGCTACTAAATGAAGGGTGCAAGTTAGTACTTCTAGTCATAGTCTGATATGGGCGTATTGCAGAGGGCTTTGTATTCTTCGCTGTTACTGATGCCACTCCAGACATTGTCTTCCCACAGCCAAAAGGCTGTTACCAACTTTTCATTTCCCATCTTCTCCAAGTAGTACAAGGCTATAGAAACAATTGCAAAATCCAATGCTACCATCACCTCACAGCAATGGGGTATGTAGTTTCTTGACAACTCCATAGAAGGATACAGCGGCTCTTATATTTAGTTTTACCATATTAATCAGCTAGAGACTTATATATATAATCACATGAAAAGATCTGGCTGAACAATTGTAATATTAATATCTAAAGAGTCTTGCAATTCATCACAACCTAAATAAATTGGCCCTTCCAAAGTGTTTATTATGACAATATTCCCTATGGGAATCGTAGATAATTTACAGGATGAGATCTGACTACGCTTAACTTCAAGCGGAACATTCAACCAACCTTCAGTAAAAATATTCTTTGCAACTTTCTTTGAGAAGAAATCTAGACCAACAACATTACTGACTAATCCAATTGCTATTTGAGTATTTCGCTTGCTATCTTGTGGAATAAAAATCACCCTCTTTGAAGTTACGCAGCATATAAGATTTTGTTGAGTCAACTCTTCTGCTTGGAACAAAACTCTACCAAAGGCCTTTCCCATTTCTTTTCCCTCGCCTTTCATAAACTTGCAGTTAGCATGAGCAGCAAGAATCTTCTCTGTTGTGTCTGGATGCCAACCTAGAGAATCAACGCTAACAGTAATCATATCATCATCGTCGTCTTCTTCGTTTTCACAATGTGTCGTATCTGACACTATAGTTGAATGTGATGCGGCAAGGAATCCAACACTGTCAATCCTCACACAACACATATCTGGTGAAACGTATTCTTTCTTACTCATAGGTATCGCTTTTTGCAATTCTGTTAATGTTTGGATTATTTTGATGAATCTCCATCGAAAAGATTAATCCCCAGAGTTCCCGCAAGAATTCCCTTAGCCGTACCTTTTGCCAATTTCTTTGCAGCCCACTTCGTGGGATTCTTTTTACGTAATTCTTCTTCCTTTTCCTGGCTCTCAACCATTTTCTTTTCTATATCAACACCAGTCTTGTCCTTGAGAATCTTCATTCCCGTCATCGCAGGCTCAACAAACCCCTTAATAATGCCTCCTAACAATAGCATTCCTCCCTTTTCCACAATATTCATCTTATCATCTTTTACCACAGATGAGAAGAACGTTTTATCCAATATTTTTTCCATATATACTACAAATTAAATTGTTAAAAATCGAAATCCTTTTAATGAAACTTTTGTGATAGAACACCATGATATTCTTTTTCAATAGCAGGGAGCATCCAATTGTTGAATGTCAAATACTCTAATTCTACTTGTTAATTAGATGATTTCCAACTACTGCAGCCTCTTATCGTCTACGGGGAAGTCTGCACCGTTGCGCACACTTCACGATGATCGGTTTTTGCTCAGTACCTTTGCGTCTGTGATAATGCGACAGGATAATAAGCAATTTATGTCTCAATCTCTTGTGGAGATTTTGTTGTAAAATTACATATAAATTGGGACATAAATGACATCCCAAACAAAAAAAGTGGAAAGAAAGCCTTTTTTTTTGTTTTTTTTACTAATAAAGGCATAAAATACCTTTTTACGTGGCCTATTAGCGACTAGAACTCATCTGCACTAGCTATAATGGACACCGAGGATTTATTAAAGGAGGATGGCTGAAATACGCCTTTTATCTTTATTACCCTTTACATCTACTGGTGATATGTTGCTTCGCATAATAGTCAGATGGTATCAGCTATCTGACAAACTTCCAAAACTACAAAGTTTCGGAAACTATATTAGGACGAATATAGAGGACATCAGAAATCCGAACCTATAAAAATCTCCTCATCTTCCATTTTTTTGATATGGGGAGACAGTATCTCAACGATGTGGGGTGACAGTATTTCCAGGTTGGGTTTGACGTCTGAAAAAACATTTTTCCCTATACGTTCTACAGTGTCAGGAATGTAAATGTCTGTGAGGGAACTTGAATATTCAAATAGAGCATCGGCCAGTTCCTTAAGCGGCGGCAGCTTTATTTCTCTTAAGCTCGTGCAATATCTGAATGCTGCCTCACCTATAGCTGTTACACTCTGTGGTATGATAACAGATTCCAACGAAAAGCACGCATTAAAAACTTCTTTTCCTATGGCTTTTGTCCGGGGCGGAATCTCAATTTTCTTCAAATTCCTGCAACCTGAAAATGCATTGTCACCTATAACTTCCAAATCTTCTGGCAGTGCTAATTCCGTAATGCCACAACCAAAGAATGTGCTTGCGCTGATTTCCTTAAGATGTTTGGGTAAAGACTTGATGTTGAGATGATCACAGTCCGAAAAAGCACTTTCTCCAATACTTAATATAGTATCTGGGAGATTGATTTCACTCAGTTTCTTGCAGGACTCGAAGGCGCTTTCTCCGATAGATGATACAGTGTTCGGTAGATGAATCTCACTCAGTTCCACACATCCTGTAAAAGCCTCTTTCTCTATCTTGCGTAAAGTAGAGGGCAAGGAGAGGGAGGTGATATGTTTATGATTAAAGGCATCTGCTCCGATAACCTCAACGCCATCTGGTATCTGGATTTTGTCATCATTCCCAATAAGGCATATCAAATTTTTCCCATCTTTTGAATATAGAATATCTTTTTCAATCTTGTAGTTCTTCGTTAAACAGGATATTGTTAAATGCTCTATCTGTATGAATGGGTTCGAGCCAATAAGTTCAACTGATTCCGGCAGGGTAATCTCTGTCAGACGATTACACTTTGCAAACGCAGAATTTCCTATGATTCTCAGCTTCTCAGGGAGTTGAATATTGCACAATTCCTGACACAAATAGAAAGCATCATTACCGATTTCTTCAAGATTGTTTGGGAAATGGATTTCCTTAAGTTTTCCGCACCACTCAAAAGAATGTTCCCCAATTCTGGTAATATTGTCAGGCAAATCAATAGATTCCAGATGTGAAAAAGAGAAAGCATAATCACCTACAGTAGTTATTCCTTGCGGCAGATTGATGGTTTTTAATTGGCTAAAATAGAATGCATTGTCCGCTATTTCATGAATACTCTCGGGCAATGCGACACTTTCTACTTTTGAGTCATAAAAGGCAAAAGGACGGATAACTTGCACGCCATCGGGAACTTTTAATTTCTTTTTTCTGGTTTTGCAAAGGATGAGTTCTCTCTTATTCTTTGTATATAGGGTGTTGTCTTCAAATACAAAATCCTCAGACATACACTCCAGTTTCTTGGTGGCAATGAATGGATTGAAACCTATTTCCTTGACATTTGGTGGAATTACGACTTTCTTTATGGGACAGCCCGTAAAAGCATGGTCATCAATTGTTGTAATAGTATCTGGAAGGACGACGCTCTCAAGTTTGTCACATCCACCGAACAACAAACTCTCAATGGTTGTCACTCCATTCCCAATGATGACCTTTTTTAAATCGGGTATCCTATGAAAGGCAGCTTTGCCTATGTATATAACTGAATCTGGAATAACAAGCTCTTCAGCATTTCCTCTTGTAAAGTGAAAAGCATATTCTCCTATACCCAAGAGTCCATCGGGAAAAGCTATTTTATCAGGGAAAGTACCCTGAAATGCCCTGTCACCGATATATTTTAGAGACTTAGGAAAATTCACGATTTCTACAGGATAACAATTGTCGAAAGCGTCATCGCAGATGACTTCCGTGCCTTCCTTTACCGCTAATTTGTGGAGGTCACATCCTTTCAAGAGTCGCTTTCCGTCTTTACTGTAGAGAACTCCTTCGTGATCCTTTATGGATTCTTCAAGATCCTCTTCCGTGACAAGAGCCAAACTCCGCAAATATTCGAGATTGTTATCGTTTCCCATATTATGTCTTTGTTATATGATAGTTATGTTGCGAAATTATATGATTTTTATAAGATTACACTAGGGATAGAGGCTTCATCCAATAGCAATAAATAAAGTATTCCTTCCTTCTATTTGATTTTTTACTAATTACTAACTGAAATGTATTCGTCTGTTAAAGTGATGCTGTTTTAATCTGATTGACTAATCATGCAATAAATTAAATTTATCATTTGACAGATCGGGTTGGAAAGAGCATCCTTCGAATGCATTTGCCGCAATTTTTTGTTTGTCTAATGTCAAAAAATAAACATCGGAAAGAGATTTGCAATTAAAGAAAGCGTGTTCCTCTACTGAAATTAAATGCCAATTTGCCGTAATGCGAATACTGCTCAGATTTTCGCATGATGAAAACATTTCTTTACTAATAATAAAGTCCCTATCAAATTGATACGAGATTAAAACACGTGATAGCAATTGACAATTCTTGAAACAAGAAGTGAAATTGATTTTACCTTCTTGATACTCTTCAACACAATGAAAGAATATTTTACAACAAATAAGTTTTTTATGATTCTCAAACATATGAGCGAAATCATACCTATCTCCATCAATTGGTTTAATGGATATACTTACATAAAAGAGATTGCTGCAATTTTTAAATACATCAGAGCCAAAAATATCTATATCCTGGCATCTGAGGTATTCTAAACTTTTGCAATTTTCAAATGCAGCCCTTTCTAAATAGAGGTCACGTAATAGTGCCTTTCCTTTTCCAAGAGATAATCTTTCAATTTCGAGAAACTTTTCATACCATTGTGGTAAACCTGGTGGAATCTTTGATTCGTCTAGCGTGATTATAGATGCAGATTTGTCTTTTAACTTTGCAATTCTATTAAGAGAAATACAATCTTTAAATGCTTCACTTTCTATCATACGGAGTTTGTCAGGCAAATCTATCTCAGTTAAAGACGTACAACCCCTGAACGCTGCGTTTCTGATTCCATCTATATGTTCGTTCAAATATACTTTTTTCAAGGATTTACATCCATCAAACATCTTAGCTGGTACGCTTGTATCATAATTTGGATTGAGAGATGCTGATTCCAGATTAACACAATTAACAAAAACACCATCTCCTAATCCTGGGGCATCAATACTGCGTTCTGTTGCATATATCTTCCCCCTTCTATGATTTCCTGAGGTATCTTTTATCTCTAACGGGCATGCAACAGAGTGGAGCGAGGTACAATCTTTGAAGGAATAAGCTCCTAATCCTCTTGCTTGCCGGAGGTCAACGCTTTCCAGACTCTCACACCCCATAAACACATAATGGTCTATGAAATATGTACGTTTCGGAAATACTACTTTTCGTAAACTCGAACAGCCACAAAAAGCTTCATTTTCTATTTCATGGATTTCTTCGGGTAAGACGATTTCGGTTATGGATTTACAATTCTTAAAGAATCTTGCAGGTAAATTATGGTCATAGTCTTTCGGTAAAAAGACTGTCTTAAGATTCGTACAGTCTTCAAATACTGCCTCTTTTATACCATCTTCATAATTGTTAATCGAGTTTGGGAGTGATATTTCTAGTAGAGAACAACATCCCTTAAAAGTTTCTTTACCAAGGGCTTTTATGCTTTCTGGTATGTGCACCTTGCTGAGTTTCTTGCAATTAGCGAACGCTCTTTCTCCAATATACTCCACTTTCTGTGGAATATAAATCTCTTCAATACCACAACTAGTAAAGGCATTGGCTTCTATGCATCTTAATGATTGTGGCAACATGATTTTTTTTAACTGATGACAGTTAGAAAAACCTCCGATTCTGATTACACCTTCCGGAACTATAAGCGTAGAAATAGGGTTATTTTCAAAAGCTGACTCATTTATTTTTGATATAGACGAGGGAAGAGGTAGTTCACTTAATGAACAGTTCTTGAATGCTTGCGCCTCAATTGTCTTAAGAGTTGAGGGGAATTGTATCTTCCTAAGATTCCTGCAATCCTGAAATGCACCTTTGTCCACTGTTTCGGTGCCCTCTCTTATGACACAGCTTTCGATGTTAACTCCTTTCAACAGGATTTTTCCGTCATGGCTGTAGCGAACATCATCGTCATCAATAATCTCTTGGGGATTCTGCTTGTGAACAGGATTATCATTTGTCACCTTTCTTTGTTCTGCCATGAATTTCCTTTGTAAAGTTGCGAATTCATGATTAAAGAAATCAACTGTAGACTTCTCATCTATGTAAATTGTTACTAGCTCATCATTGTATTCTGCCTTGTTAGTCCAGTTATATGATCCGCTAATTACGATGTTATCATCAATGATACAAAACTTTTGGTGCATCAGTTGTTTTGATTTGTTCCATCGTAAAATTCCTCCAAGACGAACAAATTGGTCAAAGTCGAGCCCTTCCTCCTCAGAGTGATTGATTTCGTCATCATTTAAAATAATTTCCACATTCAATCCTATCTGCAGTTTAAGTAGCAGAGGTTGAAACAAAAGATCGTTCGTAAACCATGCTACGGCAATCTTGATTGATTTCTGAGCTGAAAATAGTTGCTTCAGAATGGCGTTCTGTATTTTATTGGAAATATGTTGTATCATATGTATAGTATTTATAAGCTTAGCATTTTATCTTTATGTTATCTATTTGAAGTCATCTTTGAAATCACGGTTGTAAAAATAGTAGGTTATCGCCATTCCTATCAATAAACCTATGATGATACCAGTTAAGCTTTTTCCTATCATTCCTCCCAAAAAGACACCTCCGGTCCAGAAGAAGCCACAACACCCTGCCATTGCCTCCATGGCATCTTTTCTTGAATCATGTTTTACTTTAATGGGAGCGCTTTTGGGTTTGCTCTTATTCAACTTGGTGAACAAATTATATAAATAGCTAATAATAAATAGCAGAATAAGACCTCCAGCTATAAGGTATGCACCGATGTCTCTGAATGAGTTTTTTCCCTCATCCAGACTATATATCCTTCCATCATAACTGGCCAATGACGGTATTACTGTAATAGTAGCCAGTAAGATGCTATATATAATCCTTTTCATAAACTATCAAATTAATGCAAACTGTCATACTCTTATACCATTGCTTAGGATTCCATCGGTTTCCAAAAATATCTCTCTATTCAAAAGGGATGTCATATATATACTTGCAAAGGTCGGAAAAAAAAATGAAACTAGCAAACGAATTCTACAAAAATCACATTGTAACTTATCTATATTGCTTGAAACGCTGGCATGCTTCTAGAGGCAGCAGACCTCTCGCCCAGAAACCAACAGGAATGGGAAAGCGTCTTGCCGCCTGTCCGTTCTGCGCCGACGACTACATCGCCCTCGCATAGCACTTGACACACTGATAGTGTCACTCAGCAGAAAAGACACATAACTCTTCCTACCAGCCTAACACCCAGTGGCTGTCGGAATAGTTGCCAATGAGCGTTGCATCACTGATGGGATGCAGCTGGCGCATTTGGGGATTGCGCTTAGAGGTGTCAATGGGTTTCCCTTCGGCATCGTGGCTGTTGAACTCTAATAGCGTTGCCTTCTTGGCTCCATCGTCAACGACACCCCACCCATAGGCAGGAACACCCTCCAATGTGCAGTTCAGCAGGACGCACTCTGCATGAGGGTAGTTCTTGCCTTTGTTGTCGGGTAGACGCCCCAGCTCTGCGTATTCTGTCAGGCCGCGGAAATGGCAGTCCACAAAGACGTTGCCGTGGTTCTCCTCCGTATTGCGAATCCACATGAAGGCACCGTAGCTGGTGATGAGGCAGTGGTTGAAGAACGATGGTCCGCGCCCCAATATGGTATCGCCACCACCGTCGATGCGGCAGTTCAGCCAGTAGCAACTGCCGTTGGCCTGCAAGGCATCGCCGTCGCCAACAATGTGCACATTCTCAAAGAAGTTGCGCTCCCCGTTCACCAACAGCCCTTCAGCTTGCCCTTTGCCATCGGTTCTGATCGTCAGGTTGCGAAGTATGAGGTCTCCACAGTTGTCGATTGCGAAGGCTGCCCGACGCGAAGGGAACGTCCCCTTCATCTCGTTGGTCTTGATGTCTGCGGGATGCGGATTGAACACCTCATTGTTCCTGTAGTGTATGAGCACGCCCCCAAGCGACTCACCCTCTATGGTGACAAAGCGCTTGTTGCGGAAGTAAACCAATTCCTCGTAGTCGCCGTTCTTCACGAATACGTGATAGCGGTCGGCTTCCGTGGCCAGTGAGTCTGGTATGAAGTCCATAGCACCCTGCAGCGTTGAGAAGTCGCCTGTGCCGTCGGCCGCCACCGTCAGCAATCGCTGTCTTTCGTCTGGTCCCTTTTCCTTGGTCTTGAAAGTCCAGCCGCGCTTTCCTTTCAGACCGCCGAAACCTTCTATCACCTCCTTGTCGATGGTGACATAGTATTCATGACCATACTCCAACATGTTATGATGCAGGTAGATGGTCACTTGCTGGCCTTTGGTGATGACCGGATAGAAATGAAAGCCGTCAGAGAATCCACCGATGATGTCGAGCTGGTAACGACTGTTGTCCCAGGCATTTGCCCCCGAGGGCGTACCTGCCTTCGTGTTGCGGTTGGTAACGTGCTGCACTTTATATTGATAAGGCACTGGGGTATACCGTGCTAAGGGATTGCTCGGCTGCGGCTCTGTCGGTCCGGCAGGAATGCTCATGTCAAGGCGGTCAACGAGCCGCCCCGTCTGCTTGTCATACACTGAAATAAATCCTTTCTGCCCAATCGTCACATCTTCCGCCATCGTCAGCCGCAGATGGGTGTCGATGTCTACATTCGTCGCACCATTCGCTGGCACCATACGGATTACGCTATTCTGCCCTTTGCAGAAGGCATACGCCGAGACATTGATAAGAATCACACAGATGTACAGGAATCTCTTCATCTCTTTCTAAGATTTTGTTCGCAATTCTGTTGAAAATATACTATTTTTTTCTGAGTTTCTTACAATTATGATGATTTTCCAAAGAATATAATAGATTCTTTGAATGACTATCATAGGGTTTTAGCTATCTGAAATACTTTTGTGGTATAATCGGGATCTTCCGCATAACCGAGAACTCTGAGAAAGTTAAGATAGCTTCCACCTTTATATTTATATTGTACATAGTTCTTATAGGCTTTGACACTCTCTTCCCAATTGTCAAACTGGTAGTAGGAACCGTCTTTCCTGCGCAGGCCGAAGAGGTTGTTACATTCAAGGCATACCCTGGAGGTGAAATAACCTGTTTCCAACAGTGCTTGGGCGATGACAATGCGTGGATGGGAAAGGCCGTTTTGCTCAATGACATTAGCGAGGTTGCTGATGTTGAGTTCTCGTGAATGGTTCTTGCCGTATTTCAAATAGGTAATCCGGTCCTGAAGGCGGGTTATATAGTCATTGAGATATCCTATGAATGGTTGTGGGTTGACGCTCTTCCCGTCTTTCTTCATCCTAATATGCAGATGTGGAGCTGTGGACTTACCTGTATTGCCAGATATAGCCACAACGGTTCCTGCAGATATGATATCTCCTTCCCTGACGAGGATAGTGCTGAGGTGACCATAGAGGCATTCCATCCTGCCATGGTCCAGTATGACATAGTTGCCATAGCCTTTGTTGCCGTGGTGGACTTCCTTTACCTTTGCGGGCAACATAGCATAAACTCTTGAATAGCTGCATCTGAGGTCGATGCCATCATGGAATCGCTCACATCGGATGATGGGGTCGGTGCGATAGCCATATCTGGAGCTCATTTTCAGAAAGTCAAGGGGAAGGCAGACCATGAGCCTGTCCTGAAGCAGCTCGGACATCATACTGTCGTTGACATTGACGAAAACAGGTATGTCACGCTCGATACTGACCTCTATACCTCTCCCCGTGCTGAAGAGTTCGTCTTCCATGACTGTTTTTCCATCCTCGTCCTCGGGGATGGAATCTTCTGTCGGCTGTATTCTTTGTGAGGACACTGTATCAGCAGTGATTGTGTAAAACTGGGCAGGTAGCGGTAAACAGACTCTTTGGAATGTTAAAAAACATATAAAACACAATTTTTTACTCATAGTTTGATATATATTTTGTATATTTGCGGCAAAGTTATTAATTTTATATAATATTTTATGATTGCAAAGTCGAAATTTTTAGAACATGAGATTCCCTACAAGATGTTGGAGGAGTTGGGCATCAGCAAAAGAAATGTGCTTGATATGCCGAAAGAACTCGTTGAACCTCTTGTGAACGGTCGCATCACTCCGCTTATCTCGACAAGGTATAAAGCAGAGAATGGCCGCGTCGTGGAAATGCCGATGAAGCTACAGCTGTTCCGGGATGACAAGGGAGAGGTAAACCTGATGACCTATCAGGTACACAAGAGCCTCGAGAAAGGTCAGTTCAGGCTGAATGAGCAGGAGCTACAAAGGCTGAAAGCCGGTGAAGCCATCAAACGGGAAGTCCGGGAGAATGGCGTTCGGAAGCAGAAGTACATACAGCTTGACATGGAAACAAATGCTCTCATTATGAGGGATCTGGCTGGCATCAAGGTTGCAGACAAGCTACGTGATGTGGAGAAGGTGAACGACATTGAGCTCGGAGCAAACCAGAAACAGGCTGCCGCCGAAGGAAAGCCTGTCGAGTTGTCTGTCGGAGACCAGAAGGTGACGGTCGGTGTAGACCTGAGGGAACCTCAGGGTTTCAAGGTCGTTAACGGTGACATGAAGGAGTGGGAACGACAGGCAAAGATCAAGTATGACAACGAACATAAAGGTTTCATGGGCTATGTCTTGACGGATGAGAACCGATGGGAATACCAGCAGGTGGTCAACAGGTTGTCCCGGAAGGAGGATGTGGATGTCTCCCGAAAGAAGGAGGAAAAGAAAGGCTCTGGGCTGAAGCTGTAACTCAGTCCTCCCATTTCAATATAATCTGGAAAATTATAGTATCGAATAGGTGCCGAAATTGGGAGTTTTTATTTGAACCACCTATGGTCGAGTTGTCGTAACCCGATAGATTGTGGAACTTTTTATTTGTCCCCCTTTGCCTCTATGGTTAAGGCTTGTGGCACATGATGGTGGAATCATGGCGATGCATGGTGCTCGGTGGTCGGATCCGTACATTTTAGATTCTGACAGCTTGGCATCGGCGTTTATCACCTTGTTGATGGTGTCTGTATTCCCAATCATGAGTCTCTGGAATTTCACGGCCCATTATGTGTAACCAATCAAGTAACCATTATGGCTGGAAAGAAAAAACAGGAAGAGGTGAAGCAGCAAGTGACCCCACAGAATGAGCAGGATGCGAATTCTGAGAAAAAGGCTGCTACTAGTAAGAAGGCCAAGAATGCGGCTGACGAAGGTACGGAGAAAGTGAAGGAGAAAACTCCGACGTTGGAGTCTCAGTACAAGTCTTTGAAAGAGAAACACCCGGATGCGGTCTTATTGTTCCGTCGAGGTGATTTCTATCATACGGTGAACGAGGATGCGAAGAAGACTTCCGAGATCCTGGGGATTACCCTTACGAGACCGGAGAAGAAATCTCAGGGGGAGTTTCTTGCCATGTTCCCAAGCACTGCCTTGGATGTCTATCTGCCGAAACTGATACGGGCTGGCGCCCGTGTAGCCATCGTTGACGATATCTCGCAGGGTAAGGAACAGGTGGTAACGCCTGCATCCAAGAAGGATGCCATCTCTCAGGATGAGCCGAAGCAGGATGTGACGAAAGAGCAACTGGTGGCAGAGAAGACACCCAGAGAACCGCAGATGGTCACGGTCAATGGTGAGAAGGTGACGCATGCCCATGCGTTCCAGTCGAACAAGGATCCTGAAACTTGGTATTTTACAGCTCGTCTGGACGGCAAGCAGCTGCGTCCCATGAAGATGTCTGCCGAAGACCAGGCTGCCTACCAGAAGAAGGAGAGCTCCATTGAACAGCTGATGAAGACTTATTATCCTTCGAAGGTGGAGAAGAAGGTGAGCAAGGAGGACTATGTGGCGGCTAATAAGCTGTCTGACGGACGCGTCATCGAAAAGATGAACGTGTACAAGGAAAAGGATGAGTCTAAGCAGGACGTGGGACGTTATAAGCTGTATGCTGTCGTCGGTGAGCAGAGGATGTCAAAGGTGCTCTCCTTCGCAGACCTTAATGCATACTTCGACAGGATCACGACTCCGGCCGAGCTTGTGGAGAAGAACTTCGGAGAGAGGCTGCACCTGGCTTCTGCCTATGAGAAATACAAGCTTCCGGAAGGGGCGAAGGTGGAGGACATCCGCATCGCCAAGGACAGGAAGACGAACCAGTGGTATATCTCGGCGGACATGGGGACACTGGGAACGACATCGAAGAAACCTTTGCAGTATGACGATGGCTTCTCGTATTTCACGGCAAAGACAGCTTCACGTGAGCAGTTGGCAGCGAAATATCTCTCTCAGGAGATCAAGGGTCTGATAGCTGGAGTACAACAGGAACAGAAAGCCGGTATCAAGATGTGACGATAACAAGCCAGCGGCGAGGGTGTTTTCCTGGCTGCTGGCCATTACTTACTTAATAATTTCAAAGTTATGGCAAAGAAATCTTATGAAGAGTTGGTTCAACTCAAACAGGAAGGAAAAATCGGATGGCTGGAGTTCGTACAGCAGGGTGATGATGCGGAGGACTTCAAGAACTGGTGTGAGGAACATGGGGAACAGCAGTCTGAGGAGAATGCTGAGCTGTTCGTCGAAATGAAGGAGTACTGGGTGGTTAAGGATCTTCACGAGGATGAATATTAGCTATGTACAGGAAAAAGAGTTCAGAGGCTGCTGCCAATGGTGAATATAAGTCGAAAGGCCAGAAGGCTGTCGATAAATTCACGGAAATGATGATTTCCAGAATGGAAAGCATGAAGGCAGGGGACTGGCGGAAGGGGTGGATTGACGGGAGTGCCGCCTATGGGATGCCGCAGAACATCTCGGGCAGGAACTACTCAGGGTCTAATTCCTTCTTCCTCCAGATGGACTCTGCCATGCATGGCTATAAGACGCCTGTGTACTTGACGTTCCTGCAGATCCAGAAGGAGAATGCTCGGATTAGGAAGGGTGCAGAGTCGATGCCGGTCATCTACTGGGACTTTTCCATTCAGGACAAGGATGGGAAGAGGATTGACCGTAATGAGTACCGACGGCTCTCTGAGGAGGAACGGACGAAGTATACGGTGATCCCCTTCCTGAAGGCATATAACGTGTTCAACGTGGACCAGACGGACCTGGAGGAGGTGAACAAGGAGAAATACAACAAGCTGCTGGACAGATTCAAGGCTCCTGAGATCAAGGATGCCGAGGGGATGTATGTCAATGCGGCGATGGACCGCTTGTTCGAGAAACAGGAATGGGTGTGTCCCATTCAGGTGGACCAGATCTCTGAGGATGCCTACTACAGTCCGTCCCGGGACAAGATCGTAGTGCCGAAAAAGGAGCAGTTTAATATCGGTGATACGCCAGAAGAGGTATACAAGGATGGCATGGAATACTATTCGTCTGCCCTGCACGAGATGGCACACTCGACGGGAACGGAAGGGAGGCTGAACCGCATCAAGGGTGACCGCTTTGGGGATCCGAAGTATGCCAAGGAGGAGCTGGTGGCTGAGCTGACAGCGGCTAACGTCGGATATGCGATGGGGTTTGACAAGAGAATTCTGGATAACAATGCGGCCTATCTGGATGGTTGGATTGCTGTCCTGAAGGAGAACCCGAAGTTCATCGTCTCTGTCATGGCGGACGTGAACAAGGCTTCTATGATGGTACTGGAGGCCGTGGACAAGCAGAAGATGGCTTTGGGCGAGGAACCAATCCTGGATAGGAACAAGGTGGCCAAGGAACCGAATGCGGTGATAGTGGACTTTGAGGATGCTGCCATCATCAAGAAGAAAAACGGGGAGTATGCCGTCAGGGCTTCCTATCAGGGGATGGAACTGGGAATGAAGGAGATTGACAGAGAGACGGGGATGCGCTACATGCTCATGCCGGAAGGAAAGGAGAAAACGCAGCTGCTGGCGGAGACACTGTCTACGAAGTTCTCTCAGGACATCATCGGCATGGAGCATTCCGTGAACAGGAACTATAAAATTGGATAGCGATGGCACGACCTGACTTTAAGGCACTGAAGGAGAAGGTGGGAATCGACGACATCGCCTATTCTCTCGGCTACCGCGTGAACAGACAGGCTGGGGTTGGGAAGTACGTGGAGATGTGCCTCTCGGATGAAAGTGGAAAGCATATCGACACCATCGTCATCAGGAATCCCAAGGATAAGGCGAACCAGTCTTTTTTCCGACATAACGCGATGGGCAGAGGGGATGTGATCTCACTCATCCAGGAGAACATCGGCAGCTTCCATGAGCAAGGGAGAAACCAGTGGGAAGTGATCGGAAACGTGCTCCGCAGGTTTGCTAATGAGCCGATTCTGGATGTTGGCGACGGTGCTTACCTGACGAAGATGGGGTATGCAGATCATCAGCTCTTCGACGCTTCACGGTTTGAGGTGCAGCCGATGACGGAACATCTGAAGAACGGAATGGTGTACATGGCTCCTCGCGGGTTCTCAAAGGAAACGCTGAAGTCATTCGCTCCGTTCATCGTCAGGATCAAAGACCTGAGGTCTGAACGATACAGCGATTATAATATCGGCTTCCCATACCGGGAACCAGGCAAGGAGGATGTCGTGGGGTATGAGGTGAGGGGATATGGGAATTTCAAAGGAAAGGTGACGGGGACGAACTCCACGACTGCGGCATGGATTGTGAGCCTGGCACAGGTGGAGAACCCTCTGGCCGTGCGAAACGTATACTTCGGTGAGAGTGCCTATGACATCATGGCATTCTATCAGACAAACAGGCTGAAGCTGGACAGGGAGTCCTCAGTGTTCGTGTCCATAGGCGGGACTTTCGCGAATGGTCAGGTGATGGGCATCATGAGATTCTTCGAGAATGCCCATGCCGTGGACTGCTTCGACAACGACCTGGCAGGTAGAATCTACGGTATCAGGATGGCCAGCATGCTGGCAGGAAGGCATCTGAACATCGTAAAGACGGATGATGGGGTGCGGATATCGCAGGATGGCAAGGAGGTTGTCCTCAAGGAATGTGAGATGACGCTTCATGAGGTGGCGAAACACTTCAGTGTCAGCAAGCGGGTAAGCCTATGGAAACCACCGAAGGAATACAAGGACTGGAATGATGTTATCATGGACAGGCCATGGGTACAGCTAGCTCAAAAGGATAAGTTCGAAAGGGATGCCGCCTTGGAGAAGAGGCGGTCTTCTAAAAGAAGCATGTAGGATATGAGGATTTGTGCGGACTATAGGGAGTTCCTGGCAGAGGACATGGGAATGGTGGCCATCATGGCGTTCATGACGGGTGCCCTGCCCGTGATTATTGAGAAAGGTGGAAGGATGACAATGGTGGTCTTGGTGTCCCTGGCTGTGCTCATCCTGCTGTACCTGATTATGAGGTATGTCATGCTGGTGAACGTGAAGTGGTTTGTCGAGGAGGAGACGCTATGCAGGGTCAAAGGGGTGTTCTCCAAACAAACGGACTATATTGAAATGTACCGTATCACGGATTTTCAAGAGAGCCAGTCTTTTCTGCAGAGGCTGCTCGGTGTGAAGTCGGTGACGGTATTCTCTACCGACCAGTCAGATGTTGTCACGGTGATTCCCGGAGTGCCTGCTGACCTGAACCTGATTGGAATTATCCGGGAGAATGTCGAGAAATGCAGGAAAGAGAAAAGAATCTATGAGATTGCGAATCATTAGCATGTGCCTGGCCTTCACCCTGTGTGGGAAGATGGCGGCACAGCAGACGGACCCGACGCTGACGGGTGCCGTGGCAGCGCAGACGGAAATTCTGAAGAAGATCTTCAAGGACAGGGAAGAGACACAGAAGAAAATCATTGCAGCAGAAGCAGCAGTGGGCGTGGCCATGGATCGTATGCACTCCGTCGAGAACAAGATGCTCGAATACCTGTCGAATGCGCAGGGAGTGATGCAGAACCTGTACCAGATCAAGAGGGCTGCACAGCTGGTGGGGGTGGAAATACCGAAGAATATGAATCTCGTCCGGAAGGCTGTGCCGGGACATCTGAAAGGGACTGCGATAACCATGCTCGTCTCTGATGAGCTGACGGATGCCGCCACACAGATGGCCAGCTTATACCCGTTCATGAAACAACTAGTGACAAACGGCTCCTATGATGTGGACGGGTATGATGATAAAGGGAATCCGAAGACGGAGAAGCATAAGGTAAACCTGCTGAACTCCGCTGAACGGTACTATGTCGCCAATGAGGTGGTGACGAAGCTGGAGAACATCAATACGGACCTGTGGCTTCTGGCATGGCAGATCAGGACGATGTCCTGGCAGGACCTGTGGTATGGTCTGGATCCGGAAGGATGGGCAACAGTGATGTCAGGGAAGGCGATCGTGGAAAGCCTGATCTATGAGTGGAATTATTTGTAGCTTTGCTTTGAAACATTTTTTATTGAGCGATTTGCAGATTGGTGAGATCGACAAATCTAAGCACTTTAAAAAATGGAAAAAGAACAAGTATTATCTGTAATTGGAAAATGCCCGGTATGTGGTAAAGGGAATGTTATCAAGACGTCGCAGGGGTACTGCTGCGATGAGAGAAAAGAGGGTAGGGGATGCCGCGGTTTCATAATCCGAAACTGTGTTCATGGCGTGACTATGACGGACGACCTCGTTAAAGTATTACTTGAGAAAGGAAGGACGGATGAATTGGAGATGAAAAACTTATATGGGCAGCCTTTTCGCGCTCGTTTTGTCATCAACGAAGGGAAGCTGGACGTGGAGATGAAGTCTCATTGCCTCGATGCCCCTTGCCCTATCTGTGGCGGGCGTGTGCTGAGAACGAGCAAAGGATATGCCTGCGAGAACTATCTTTCCAGTAACCCAACCTGTTCCTTCCGTGTAACTGGAATCATCCATGGCAGGAAGATCACAGAGGAAGAGATAGTGGACCTATTGCGTGGTCACGCCCAGGTGCTCGATGGATTCACGACGCTAGAGGGAAAAGCTTTCTCTTCCGTGCTGACTCTGAAGGAGGACGGCATCGTCGGGCTGGAACCGAGAATCACCAGATGTCCCGCCTGCGGTGGAAACATTCTAGTCAGCCCTATAGCATATAACTGTTCAAACTTCAAGACTCCCGGCATCTGCTGCCATTTCTCATTGTGGAGAAACATCGATGGGCATACCGTCACGAACGAGGAGATGCGACAGATCTGCGAGGAGGGACAGACAAGGGAACCCGTGGAGCTTTTCAAGAGTAATGGGGCAGTATTCTACAAGAGGCTGGCACTGAGCAATGACAAACAAAAAATCATTAAACTGTAATTATCATGAACAAAATGGAACTAGTCATGCGCGTGGCCGAGAAAACAGCCATGCCGCAGAAAGATGTGAAGAGATGCCTCGACGGCATTCTGGCTACGATTGGCGATGAGCTGAAAGGAGGACGAGAAATAGTGTTACCGGACTTCGGGAAATTCATGTGTGTAAGAACTGCTGCCAGGAAGGTAAGGCTGCCAAATGGTAGGTGGATGGTCATTCCCGTTACGGAGAGACCTAGATTCAAGGCTTTCACAAATATCAGACATTATTCAGTTAAATATTTTTGAGAATGAGAAAAATGGTATTCTTCTTGATGGCCGCTGTCATGATTTCGGCCTGCGACAGAAAAGAGAGAATGATGGAACTGGTGGAAACGAACCTTCGCCAGACCTTGGACAATCCTGACTGCATGAAGATTCTGGCAATGTCTGAACCGGACTCAGCTTTCGGAACACACTACTTCTCACAGGATGAGATGAAAGGAATGCTGGCGGTCATGCAGGAAGTGACAAACGAGATCATGGAAAGAACGGATAACATGACGTCTTTCAATCCTGAGGATCGCTATGTAATGGATATGGCAGAGAGGCAGATGAAGGCTATGTCAGAGATGCGATCGATGGTACGCCAGGCCTCCCGAAAGGGGAAATGGTCTGGATGGAAGGTGAAGGTGGACTATCAGTGTAAGAATAATAACGGCATCGACTATAAGGCGGAGAGATGGTTCTTCCTGGATAAGGATGGAAACGCCATCTTCAGCTCTTTCGAGCTGCCATTACCATTGAAAAGTAAATAGAGATGGATTTGTATAGTATCAGGAAGCTCAAAGAAAAGTTTGCTTTCATACACGACTTTTACGAAGAGCACCAATACTTGCTTGACGACCTTACGACGAGATGCTTATATCGGTCTCTGCTGTCTGTCAACACGAGAGAAAAATTGGAAGGATGGCTCACCGCTGTCGGCAAGACGTATGCCATAGGGCGTCTTCATCATCCGCTTGAGTCTCCGTACGATGAGGATGTACTGGGGGCTTTTGCACAGTTGATACGAAAACTAGATGAGGACGAAAAGGAGTTGGTGGTTCTGGAATTCAACCAACTGAAAGCTGATGGATTCAAATTTGAATTCAGAGAAGAGGTGGAGCTGCTGAAAGAGGATGCAGAAAGATTCCATGGAATTCATCCAGATAGGACTCTCGTCATGGAAGACAGATATGGCGAGCGGATTGCCATAGGAACAGATGCGGAACGTCTCTTTGAGGTGTTCGGATGGCAGACGGCGACGATAGCACTTCAGGAAAGGATGGAAACAGCCGTGCTGATTCATGAAGCGTGCATCCCGTGTCTGGAGCAGTATGGCGTGACCTTCATCAAGACGAAAGCCACGATTGGAAAGATCCATTTTCTAAATGAACAGGAAGAGGACATTGCACGAGCTCAACAGGTGATTGACGGTTGCAGGGCAAGGCTTGGTAAGAAACCACTAGTGCTGCCGACAGATGGCATGGTCTGTCATATGGTGGTAGATGGTGTGGTAGAAGAAGCCCTTTTCCCATTTGTCTATCTCTCTCGTAAGAAGATTGAACTGTACAGGATAAATGGGTCTGTTTTCACCTTGGTGGATGGACAATGCTGGAACGTGAATATAGAGAACGATTCAATCATGACAGACTCTGCCCTAATCATGGAATCTATCATAAATCGTGAGAATTTGCTTGAAATTGTGAATGAACAGGCTCTTCATGCTTTTCAGGAGTATGTTGTCAAAAAGGACATGTATCCTGATAAGATTGTGATGATGAAGGGGACAGACATCATGAGTTCTTTTGGGGAAGATGCTGTCAGGCTGGCAAAGGCACTGGGCATTGTTCTCTGGTTCAGGGTTGTTGAGGGTCATCAGGTTCCCATGGTGCTAGTGACGGAAAGGATGGCTGATGACCTCTCTGCAGACTTGAAGAGACTGGATATCCATGTGGCGCAGTCGAGTCAATTGGACATTATAGGACTGATCAGTGCCTATCCGAGTTTCCTTAACGAAGGACTGAGTATAGAGATTCCTTTCGGGGACGCTACTGTATACAAAAGGAAGGATGGAAGGTATGCTGTCCGTGCAAGTCTTGATAAGAGAATGTTGCCTGCCATGACAATCCCAACGGCGATGGCGCGGTTCTTCCTTGAGTTGCAGGACGGCATCGTGAAGGAGGCTTGCCTGAAAGCAATCCTGATGTGTGCTTACTATCATAGAGATGTTCATTATAAGGACTTGATAGAATATGCTGATGGACTATAATCATATTGTTGAAGTGAACATGCTGGAGAATGGCTCCTGTCAAAAGACAGGGGCTTTCTTCTTGTTCGGATTAATAGCAATTTTAATGTGCCGGACAGTTCTTGCTCAAAAAGCGGACAGAACTCAGCCAAAACGCTTTTTTCCTTGACAACCGTGGTTTTGTAAACTCTCATTACAAGAGCCGAGCACTCTTTTTCATACCTTTGTGCCATGTAAGTTAGTCGACGAACTTCTATTAGTATTTTCATTATTAACAAACTAGCAAAACGATGAAAGAAAAGAAGAAATATGTGAAACCACGGATTGACATCTTAAATTGTCAATTCGGTGAGAGCGTGATGATCACGGTATCAGGAAGTACGACACCGGAGGAGAGCCAGGCCAAAGGGAACCTGTGGGATGACGACGGGAGTGGTAACTCCGGGAGCAACTGGAAACGTAATCTATGGGATGATTAGGACTAACTATAATCAATAAGGAAAGATGAAAAAGATGATAATGATTTCTACTGTCCTATTGTCATTGTCAATGGGTGCAGTAGCTGCTGTAAAGGACACTTTCAGCATTGGTGACCTGACATATACCGTTCTAACGGAGGATGGCAACTCAGGCACAGTATCTGTCAAGGCGACTTCCACGGAGATCTCTGGTAAGGTGATAATCCCAGAATCGGTTAGCAACAATGGTATTGTATATACGGTGACGGAGATTGCTGACCAAGCCTTTTGGAAATGCTCAGCGATGACTTCGGTGAAGATTCCAGAGTCAATCACTTATGTGGGGAGCCTTGGATTTAAGGAGTGTACTTCCCTGGACAGTCTAGTGTTTCCGAATGATGATATGAAGTTCAGCTTCTGGTACGTTTGCCAAGGATGTACGAATCTGACTTACGTCAGACTGCCTGAGCATCTTACAGAATTAGGCTATTTTATGTTTGCTGAATGTGCGAACTTAGAGTCAATCCGCATTCCAGAGTCATGCGTCAGCTTCCCGGACTATACTTTCTTCCGTTGTTATAAGCTGAAGGAGGTGAACATCCCATATGGTGTTCCAAGCTTGGGCATGGCAGACTTCTATGAATGCTATGAACTGGAACATCTGGACATTCCGCCCACAGTGAAAAGCATCGGCAAGCAAACATTTACCAGATGCAAGAAACTGAGGACTTTGGAGCTGCCAAATTCCGTGGAGAGATTCGGATGGTATACGTTTGAGGAATGTACGCTGTTCAAACATCTGACACTTCCTTCACATATGAAGGACTTGGGGGACGGTGGATGCCTTGAGATGTGCTCCGGCATCTCTGAGGTGACGATTCCAGCAGAGATAGAGGATTTCCCTTATGGCCTTGGGACGCTTTCCAACCTGAAAGCAATCTATATCATGGGGGATTTCATTCCGTCTGGGCTGAAGAACTATTCGAGGAAGAGATATGTGACCATCTATGTCAAGCAGTCGGTATTTGAGGAGAAATACTCTTCGGGAGCTTGGGAGGGCTACCGGGTGGCATACAAGATTCCTGTGGCGATGACGCATAAGTACCAGACGCTATGTAGGGATTTCGACATGGACTTCTCGGACGAGACGATCACCAAGGGATGTAAAGTCTATCTGGCTTCAGGCATCAATGATTCTCACACGAATGTGACGGTCTCTCCGATTACTTATGTACCATCGCGAGAAAGGGCGAATGAAGAAGGATATACAGGAATGGAGTCATATCATGGCGTTATCATTGAAGGTGATCCTTATACCACGTATTATTACAAAATAGGTGAGAAGGATTATTCGACAGGGGATGGGCAGGTCAAGTTATCTGATGACCAGGTGAACCTACTCGTAGGGGCTGATCAGGAGAAATGGGTGACCACGGAAATGGAAGATGATCTCGGTGGTTCCTTCCTGACGTATGGCATGTATAATGATTGGTTCAGGCGCTATGCATCAGACGGGTATATCAACTACAACAAGGCATACCTGAAGATTCCATCAGGAATCTCCGTCAATGCAAAAGAACTTGGGTTTGAAGAACAGGAAGAACCTGATATCTCACATGTCAGCATTACGGAGCTGATACCCTCGACCAACACGAAGCTCTATGACCTGAATGGTGTCCAGGTGACAAAGCCCAAGAAGGGAATTTACATTTCTAACGGAAAGAAGTTTTCTTTCATACGATAGCTACAAATATGCTTAATGGCGGCAGGACGTTGCACTTGTGCAATGACCTGCCTTTTTTGTTTTATGCTCAGAAAGCCGTGTTCTTGGTACTGTCCCCGGCATGCGGATGACGGTACCATAAACACCGCTTTCTCTTTCCTGTAGGCACTGGATATAAAGGATTGGAAGAACTAGCCGTGGTGGAGGGCATACCCACCACAATGACAAGGAACAGGGCTTCCTCTCGTCTTAGGCTGCAGACGGCAATGGCACGATGTGCTCAGCTTTGCGCGACGGCCAGCAGGTCTGCGGCTGTCACTATCAAGGCTTTCGGACACCCTGCTATCGCTGTCTTTGCCCTTGACCTGAGGAAGCGCAGTTCCTTTGTCTTTTCTATTGTTACGTTACGGCATATACGGCATTTTCACACCCTGTGGGTAAGAAAATGCTGTATGTCCCGTAGCGTCTTGTTTCTGATACATGTACTCATCCGTCGGGGAACATGCTTTTATGCTGCAAAGGTATGCTATGGCGGCAGGATGGCATCGGCATTCATGTGGAACATGTCGAAAATCTTCCTTTCAGAGCAAGCTTTGAAAGAGTATTTCCGAGATATTCTACACGAACCTTCCGAATGCCATGCTGCTGCCATGGCTATTTACCGCAGCGTAAAATCAATTCCCTGACGGATGGAGCAAAGCTCCAGAACAAAAGGGAAATAGATTCAATTTAAGTCTAACTATCAAATTTTAATGTTATGCCAAATTGGTGTTTTGCCTCTTATGTCATAGAGGGCGACAAAAAGGAAGTTGATGAGCTTGAACAGATGATGAACAGGCTCAGGAACATGGAGAAACCGGCTGTGGACAATGGCTTCGGTACTGATTGGCTCGGCTGCATCGTACATGAGCTGGGCGGTGACTGGGAGCGGGTGCGCTGCCGTGGCTCATGGAGTGACCTAGAACGTACTGGTGAGCATACTGTCAGATTCAACACGGAGACGGCATGGGCTCCATGCAATGAGACGTTCGACCTTGTCTGCAAGCACTTTACTTCCCTGAGGTACTATTACCTTTCAGAAGAACCGGGATTGTGTGAATTCTGGACGAATGACGTGACTGGTCGCTTTTTCCCTGAGCGCTATCATGTCGACCTCTGTACTCCAAAGGAGGAGTATGAGAGTGAGTATTTCAAGACTCTGGAGGATGCCTTGAGCTGGCTTCGTGAACGCTTCTCTGCTGACATTAAAAGCTTAGAGGATGTGGATGAACTGTGCGACGAGTGGGAGAAGGAATCATCAGATGCATTCTGCAACGTCTATGAGTTCAGAATTGACATGTTTTGAGAAAAAGCCGCAAAGCCCTTTGTTGGAAGGGCTTTGCGGCCTTCTATATAACGGTCGTCGTATAGAGAAAACTCAGACTTCCCTAATCATCATTATTTGTCTAAGATGATATTTACCAATATCGTCACATCTGCGCTGGTCTTCTGACCATCATTGTTTACGTCTGCGGCCTCTATATCATAGTTTGTAGAGTTCACGGGAACCTTGCCGAGAATGATATTTACCAATGCCGTTACATCTTTGAGCGACGTGCAATCACACTGCAATCCTATTCCGTTGGGCCTTTATATCTTCCTGTAGCTATTTCTAATGCAATCTCCTTATTGATAATATAACGCTTCCCAATCCTATGAATGGCAGGATCATATTTCCCGCTTCGTTTGTAATTATAGGCAGATTTCAAACTACAGTGGAGCAGGTCTGCAAGTCCTTTCAATCCAACAACATAGAGGCGCGGATTTGCAAGAAGATGCTCAATCGTACTATCTTTGATTCCTGAAAGATATGATGGTATTTCTTTGCTATTTAAGCAATTACCCACCTCTTCCTTAATTAATTGGCGAAGGTGGGGAATGACATCCTCCAATGTAAGTTCATTGAGTGGCTTGGTGATGATATCTTGTTGGTGATCCATACTATATCCTTTCTGTTGTTTACAGTTTTCCCTGCAAAATTATAGAATAATACGTAAGGTACAAGTCTGTTGAGGTGCCAATTTCATTTGATGGATTGTTTATATTGTTTTGGTGTAGTTCTGTCCGCTTTTTGAATAAGAACTGTCCTGTATATTAAAAACAGGGTAGATTTCACAAAAACCAGGTGCAGGATCTTAATGAATATCTACATCTCAAAACGCAATATTTGTTGCTCTTTCCTATGTTTCATCCCATAGCTGAAGCCGATGTGGAATATGATTTTCATACATGAGAGGAATGCCTTCCTCAGCAGAGGATTCGTTATCTCATAGCCTTGCTTATTGTAGTATGCCAAATAGGATGAGAAAATCGTGATACAATCTTTCACTAAGAGGGTGTCATGCCATTCTTTAATCTTCTGAAAGTCTCCTTTCAGGTAGTCATTTTCAAAATGACCTACAAGGTCTCCATATGAAGCCTTACAATAGATAAAAAGTTCCTTCCCATATAGTTCCGAATCGTCAGGGACGCTCCAGATGACTGGGAGGATATACCCCCAAAGCAATGATTCGCGGAGGGAATCTTCCATACAGGTTATAGGACGATGTCTTGTCCATCCAAAATCATAGCTATCCGCAACCTTCTTTTCCAGAATAGCAGCGAAAGTATCGTCTATGCTGTCTATGATTGGATAATCCCCTATATTTACGAGGTCCTCTACTTGAAGAAAGGTTGCATTCTCTAATGCAATTTTCAGGATGGCTTCTGTTATCTCTTTCTCTTCAGAATCAGTGACTGCGGCCTTGTCTTCTAGGTCATGCGCTATAAGGTATCTTTCCCTCAAGTCATTGAGAATTACCATCCTATATATCTCGTGCGCATCAATGATAGTAGGTAGTCCCAAGATGTCATCCCAGTCTTCCCTTTCTTCTAGTTCATCAAGTGACACTCCATAGTCGTCATGATCAAGCCAGCTGATGTATTGTGGAAGCAGGTAGGCATATAGTTGGTAAGATTCCTTGGGAAATGATATCTTGGGAATAACTAGATGGAAACGTCCGGCTGGGTCGGAATTGGTGAAAGCAAGTGGACTGATATACTCCATATAGTAGGGTAGTTGCAGTTCCTGGATCGATGTGCAATTGAGAAACGCAAAATCCTCGATACGGATAACGGTCTCGGGTATACGAACAACCTTGAGGTTCTTGCAATCGGCAAATGCATATCTCCCGATGTAACGAACTCCTCTGATCAAGTCAAAGGATGAGATATTGCTGTCTGCCGCAAGCGCGGTTGCCATATCATCGCTGTATGTGATGCCATTGATGGTAATCCCTTCAGTATCCATATCTATTTCTCCTTGGTTACAATTATTAATTATATGGCAAAGATACTACATTAATTTGAAAGAAAGAAAAATAGAAAGAAGGTTTTTACTATGGGAAAGACTTTTTGTCATAACTGAATGGTGTTTATGGTGCTAAGCTTTCTCATCATCTACTCTTAATATGGATATTCAATAATGGAAGATGTACCAGGCTACATAGCAGTTCAGGCCAATGAGTATCAGGAAAAGTAGCACAAAGATGATCATATTGGTCATCTCGTATGTGGTGTGTAACTTCTTTGCCCATATCAAAAGGTCTTTAACACAGAGGTCAAAGGCTCTGTGGAAGGGAAGATGGTAATGCTGTAGCATTCGTACAAAGCCACAGACATGGGCGGTAGCGTAGACAAGCAATAACGCCGCCACTGCCATCCAGATGGGTGAGCCGCCAGTTGCCAGTTTATAGATGGCCGCTGCTGCGGGAGCCAGTCCCGACAGCATCAGGACAGCTCCCTGCACCCAGAGGTTGAACACGACGGAAATCTGCTTGTAGGTCATACCGCATAGTTTGCCTAGCAAAGATAGGAAGCCCACGCACAGCATGAAGGGCAGCAAGGCCACGTTTTTCCAATTGAATCTTCTCATCGCTCATCTCTTATTTACAACTGTCTGAAATAGATGTTTTCAGGATGTTCTCCGTATAAGAAGTGAACGACATTGCAAAGCCAGATGTCTTGTTTGAAGCCTTCAAGGTTTTCAACTTGATAGGTGCCTCCGATTTCGTCATGTGCCACTAATCTTAGTTTAATTGGATTATCTTCTGTCTCCTCTAGACTAACGTCAACGGTAACGTACATACCGTCTTCCGTCAGATAATCAAGGAATGTGTCTGCGCCGTCAACCATTTCAAGGTCTTCCTGGTCGCCATCATATTCTGGAAGAGCAACAAACCATCTGCCGTCTTCCCATTTTTCAAATGTTAGTTCCATGTTAGTTAAACCTCACATTATATAATACCAAAAACTCAAAAAAGGTAAACAACAGGAAAGTCAGAATTCCAGGCGGAAGCCTTTTTCCTTCATCTCGTTGTAGCTCTCGGGATTGAACTTGTATAGGTATGCTATCTTTTTGTTTGGCATTGTAATGCGTTCTTCCTGTTCAGTGAGGAGACCCAGTTTCAGCATCTTGTTGGCAAAGTTGCGACGGTCGAATTTCACGTCGAGGATGGCCTCGTAGAGGTGCTGCAGCTGCGTCATCGTGAATTTCTCGGGCAAAAGCTCGAAGCCAATGGGCTCAAAGTGGATCTGCTGGCGTAAGGCTATCGTGGCTTCGCGTAGAATCTGATCGTGGTCAAAAGCCAGTGATGGCACCTTATTGATGGGGAACCATTCGGCTTTTGCAGCATCGTCGCCACCTTTCACTTCGCTGATGCGCACGAGGGCATAGTATGCAATGGTGATGACTCGCTCGCGAGGGTCGCGATTAGGGTCGGTAAAAGCATGGAACTGCTTGATATATGCATTCTCCAGGCCTGTTTCTTCTTTCAACTCGCGCTTGGCACCTTGAAGGGCTGTCTCGTCCATCTTCATGAAACCACCGGGAAAGGCCCAACGTCCCTTAAATGGTTCGACACCTCTCTCAACCAAGAGGACATTCAGTTTTGTCCCATCAAATCCAAATATCACGCAATCGGTGGTAACACTCGGATGGGGATACTCATAGTGATACTTCAGTTGTTTCATACATATGTAAATTTTACGCAACAAAGTTAACTCTTTTTCTTGAAATATCGAAATAAGTGATGGAGAAAAACTGATATTTAACAAATATTTGCGTAAAAATTACGCATTTAGTCCTGTTTTCTCTTACATCTGGGATTAAACTGTAAACATTTATAGAGAAAAACGGCTAGGTTTAAATAAAAATGAGCAGCACCCTGTGCTATTGATTGTTTTTCGGGAAATACTCAGGAGAAAGGGATTGCGTGCTGATGCCTCTTTTCCTCATTGGTCAGCTTTGTTTCAGGCTTCCGGCCTGTTCGTGTATTCACAACATTTTACGTCGCAAAGGTAAGGCGAACCGTGAATGCGACAAGTACCGACATCCTTGCCGTAAGTCTATTCCGTGATATTCCGACTGGCAGCCTTCCGCAGTTTTCCATTCTGAAAAACTGGGTATTCCAGACTGAATATCACGGAATTTCTTGTCTTCATTCCCTTTGTTGTTCGCCTTCTTCTAAGCGATGTAAAAA
>JAFRPY010000085.1 GCA_017428925.1 Prevotella sp.
CCGCAAGATGAATGCAAAGAAGTAACAGGGTAAAATAAAAATGACCCCGTCGGTCAGGACTTTAAAGGGGTCAAAAATAAAAAGTTTTAAGGGGTCATCGTCGCTTTGCCCTCGGGGGTCAAACTCGCGCGGCTTTTCCAGCTGCCAAAGAAATACTGAAAGGTGATGCCTTTGGCATATTTCAGTTCCTCAACGAGCCGAGACAGTGAAATGACTCCTCCCTCATAACGTCGTAACTGGAAAGTAACACCATCATCGGCTATAGGACCATATACAATATCGTAGTCATGGACGGGTTGAGTTCGGTGTTTGTCACGATTAGCCAAAACAAAGAGTGCCCATTCCTCACAGTAGTCAGGAAAGGAAAGCACCTTTAGGCTGTCGTCTTGCAACAGTCTCTCATCGAACAAGAAGTCAGTGACCTCGGCCTTGCCCTTTTGTGTTTGGCTGACCTTCTGAAGTGCCATATCCCAAGCTTGCTGCTTATCTGGAGAGAGATAAAAGCCGCTTCCAAAATCTTTGAAAGGCTTTGAGTGTATCAAGTCTGGCACCTCAATCTTGGTGTTGGAACCATGATATAGTCTTATCATCGCAATGCTCCTCCGTTATTAGCACATACCTGTGACAGGGCATCAATAGTATCAGGAAATGACTGTGTATGCAAAACTCCATAGTGTTTTTGCAGATGCTCTAATCCCTTGAACCGCTTCAGATAGGCATACGCTTGACGCGGGTGGATGCCAAAATGGTTGGCAAACTCGCTAATGAGCGCCACTGTGAAGCCTATCACATTTCTGTCTTCTCGTGCCATAATCTTCTTCGGTTTTGTTGTTTTACATCACAAAGTTATAATATTCTTTCGAATTATATCGCATAATCTGGCAAAAATCGAAAAAAATCTGTTATTTTTTTGATTAATTATGAGAAAAAGGGATAATTTGAGGATCGTGGATTTATTGACGGCCTTAAATCTACCTCCGCTCAAACTCATTGGGCGGTGGAGGGGTATATTTGTAGAAATTTTGAGTTTTGAATTTGGAATTTTGATGTATTCTCGCTTCGCTGCGAGTATGAAGTGAGAAAGTTTGCCATTGGCGAAACGTAAAGAAAATTCTGAATTTTCATGTGCTGAGAATTGCGCGATGGTCAGCAAACGGGATTTTGGCGGCAAATAGGCGAGTTTTGAGACGTTTTTGCAAGTTGTTGATAATGAAATCTTTACGTGGAAGATTTTGTTTTTTGACTTTCTTTTTTTATTCCCCGAACTTTATATCATAGGCTTTTGAACTTCAACTGACCCTCAGTTGCAGTCTGATTGCTCTTTATCCGGACTTTAATTGCTTGTCGTTTGGACTTTAAATGAACAGGAATTGAAGTCTAAATGCTGATGATTTGCTTAGTGGAAGCTGTTTTTTTTGCATTTCAAAGATATAGAATTCACAAAAATCTTCCATTCTTTTTGCTACTTTTATGCGGATTTCAGAGATGAAAATGTCAGGATTTTTACACTAATGGATAAGTGCTTAATCTATGAATTCTCTCCAGGCTTCAGTTTTGGAGCCGGGGATGAAAATTGTTAGTAAATAATTGGGGAGGTACGGTTATTTCCTGTAGTTATCAATGATGTCTGCTTGCAGTAAGTCTACAATCGCTTTAAGATTACTTCTATACACAAAGTGAATATAGTTTTTCCACCCCGAAGAATCTATGCAAATAGTTGTATGCTCAATATCAGAGATGTGATTGTCGGCAAGATATTTATCTATCATTCTCGTAAATAGAATGCTTCTGTATTCTTGTGGTGAGAAATCCTTTCGCCTTCTGGCTACATCGTTTAGGTCGTCGCAAAAAAGTAAAAGATGAAATGTTTGTTCTGCTCAAAGATTTTGGCTATAAAATTGGTAATCTGTGAGAGGGTAACGACATTGGTAGGCATTTCCCCCTTGATGCGTTGTAGTCCGATTTCAATGATTTCATGTTTTTTTGAAATACTTTCGGAAACGTCTTTAGAAAGGAAATCTGCAAGACAGACAGAAGACAGACGAATGAGATACTCATCCGTCTGTCTGTATTTTAAAGAGAATGTAAGATTCATTGCACGTTAATACTGATTGCATTTTCTTTCATGTTACGCAAATCTTCTCGCATAGACACCTTGCGTACCCTAAGTTTCTCAACCAGTGAAACCAGTTTCTTGGGAGGGTTCTTAATAAGAATATTTTTTGCCATAACTCTTGTTGTTTTATTAAACCGTGGCAAAGATAAATGTTTTCTTCGTAATTTCCAAATTTTTCTTCGTAATCTTACGACGAACACACACTTCTTTTATCAGATTCTTTTATCATACCTTCCGCGCCCTAAGCATCAGCATTTTACACACCTGACAAATGCTCTTTGGCGGCAATGGTTTCGATATATTTGCAGATGATGCCGATGCCTTTCATGTTCTCACCGCCTTGCGGGATGATGATGTCGGCATATTTCTTGGTGGGCTCGATGAACTGCTCGTGCATGGGTTTTAGAACGGCTAAATAGCGGTTGAGCACCATGTCGACGGTGCGTCCGCGTTCCACCACGTCGCGCAGGATGTTGCGGATAAGGCGTTCGTCGGAATCGGTGTCGACAAAAATCTTCAGGTCCATCATGTTGCGCAGTTTACGGTCCACAAGCGTCATGATGCCCTCGATGATAATGACCGGCTTGGGCTCTACGTGGACGGTCTCCTTTTGTCGATTGCTTTCCACATAGCTGTAGGTAGGCTGTTCGATGGCCTCGCCGCGTTTCAGTTGGGCAATCTGTTTGTGCAGCAGTTGCCAGTCGAAGGCGTTGGGGTGGTCGAAATTGATTTGGCTGCGCTCTTCGGGTGTCATGCCCGTGGTGTCGTTGTAATACGAGTCGAGTGGTACTACGGCCACACAATGGGGTGGCAGCGCCTCGACGATTTTCCTAACAACGGTTGTTTTTCCGGAGCCCGTTCCTCCAGCGATTCCAATGATGGTCATCTTGGTTTATGGTTGAGGGTTTATAGTTTATGGTTTATGGTTGAGGGTTTATAGTTTATGGTTTATGGTTGAGAGTTTTCCTCAATGATAACAGCGTCTTCTATTTCTGCCTTGGCAGCAGCTTGCTGGGCTGCCTGGATTTTCTCGTACTGTTTGCGGCAGTTGTGAATCTTTATGGCATTGATGCACTCGATGACACCATAGACGATGAGTGCCCATCCCAGGACGCGGAATGGCATTGCGGCAAACAAATCGGGTTTCACGATCATGAGTATACCCAAAACGAGCAGCAGCAGCGGCATGATCCAGAAGCCTAATCCGATGTTGGCAAACTTTCGGGCCATGGACAGGTTGAACATCATGTTGATGGCCCCCAATACCAGCAGGCCGGCAATCACGTACATCATTCCGTGGATGAACGTGGTGGGCATGATGGCCAAAATAATACCGAGAACCATGCTGCCTATGCCGACAATAGGAAAACCGGGCATGAGCGACTGGCGGATGCGGTCTTCGGAAGGAGTTTCCATTTCATCGCCCCTCATCTCGGACATGGCGGTGATGCGCTCGGCCATGTTGGCCATTCGCCGTTTTTCTGCATAATAGGCAATTACCGACACGAGACCCGACAAAAAGAAAAGGGCCCCGAAGGCTATGGTGGTCCAGTGCAGCAGCTGGTTTCGGTAAATGACAAGCAAATAGCCGAACAAGATGGCACAGAGTGCGCGAAAGACAGAACTCTGAAGTATTCTCATTATGGTGTAATTTTGTTGCAAAAATACAAAATCCCATTGATAAATCCAATTATTTTTGTATTTTTGTGCCCGACATGACGAAATTATACTTGATTCGGCACGGTCAGACCGTGGATAATGTGAACCAGATTATGCAGGGGCAGACGCAAGGGGAACTGACAGCAGAAGGCGAGGAGCAGGCCCGCCAGTTGCGTGACCGTTTGCTCCAGAAACATTTCGATGCTTTTGTCAGCAGCGATTTGAAACGCTCGGTCGATACTTGCCGTATCATTGCCGAACCCTTTGGCATGGAGGTTGTTCAGACGCCTTTGTTGCGCGAACGCGACTGGGGAGGATTCACCGGAAGGTTTATTCCCGAATTGAAAGGCGAAGTGTGGCCCGACGATATTGAGACGCTCGAAGAATTGCTGGCACGTGCGCAGCAATTCCTGGATTTTATCAGGCAGCAATATCCCGGGAAGACAGTCCTGGCCGTGGGGCATGGTATTATCAACAAGGCCATTCAGGCCGTATTCTACAAAAAAGCCATGCGAGACGTTCCTCGCATGGCCAATGCTGAAATCCGGATTTTGGATTTATTTTAAAAGTGTCAGAAATTTTTCTGGTTATCTGCGACCGCCGTGGCCACCTCCGCTGTGTCCACCACCGCTGTGTCCGCCGTGTCCACCACCGCTGAAGCTTCCACCTCCGCGGCTGAAACTACCACCTCCGTGGCTGAAACTTCCACCTCCGCGGCTGGAACCTCCGCCGAATGAACGGCTTGGTGCACTGCCGCCACCGTATGAACGGCCCGAATAGCTTCCTCTCGACATGCTTGAACCTGATCTTGACATTCCGCGATCGGCTCCCACAGTACGACGTGTGCTGCTCTCGTGGTTGTAGCTTCTGTTTCCACCGCGACTGTAGCTGCCGCTTCCGCTGCGCTCGATACTTCTATTGTTTCCACCGCGATTGTAGCTGCCGCTTCCACCGCGCTCGATGCTTCTGTTGTTTCCACCGCGATTGTAGCTGCCGCTTCCACCGCGCTCGATGCTTCTGTTGTTTCCACCACGATTGTAGCCTCCATGTTCTCCGCGGCTTCCGATTCTGCCTTGGCTGTGACTACCGACGTTGCCTGAGCGTCCGCGATAATCACCACGGTCGAATCCGTTTCTCATTCCGAAACCACGATGGCCCGATGCTGAATGGTGAGCACGTCCGAAGGTGCGTCCATGATAGTAGCCGTGACCGCCTACACGGTGCCAGGCATGTCCTCCGCGATAGGTGTACCAGAAATGTGGACGGCCGAAATAGAAGTAGCTGCGGTGTGGATAGCGAGCATAGATACCGAAGTGCCAGTAGCCGGCGTCCCAGTAAAGCGGACGGTAGAAATAGCTTGCTGCACAGAATGCGCTATACTGCCAGTCGAGCAGGATATAGCTCAAATCAAGGTTACGACGAGTCCAGTATTCACCATAGAGGTCTGCCTGCGACTCAACACCCAGGAGGTAGTCGAGGTTTACTTCGTAGGCGGCTTCATACTGATCTTCGGTGAGATTCAGCTCATAAGCCATCTTGTCGGTCAGGAACAGGGCCTGCTCACGGGCCTGCTCGTAGCTCATTGCCTGTGCTGAGACGGTCATTGTGACCATTGCAATCAGCGTCATCATCAACTTCTTCATAATCATATCGATTTTATTGGTTTATACTTCGATTTTTAATTCTCTGATGCAAAAGTGCAAAGTTTTTGTTATCCCTGCAAAGGATTTTCCCTACTTTCTGTGGGATTTTCCCTACAATGTAATATTTGCATTTTTTTTTCGTTTATAGAATATAACAAAAAAGGTGAAATGAGAAAGGTTTTATTCCTCTTGATGCTTTGGAGTACGGCGCTATACGCACAGTACGATGGACCGATGCAGCCGCTTCAGGGCATTGAATATAAGGCCGAGGCACAGGTAAGCGTTTCCAATCACACAACACCCTTGTGGCTGAATGCCAACAAGTATGGCCTGTCTTCGTTGGAGAAAAACAATGGCTATCTGCGCGGAGCCGTGATTCGTCCCTTGGAAGTTGACTCTGCACGAAAATGGGCTTTGGGTTATGGACTTGATGTGGCTGCCGCCTATCATTATACAAGCAAACCTATTGTGCAGCAGGCCTTTGTGGAAGGTCGTTGGCTGCATGGCACACTTTCCGTTGGAAGCAAGGAATATCCTATGGAACTGAAAAACAACCGTTTGTCGAGCGGTTCGCAGACCTTTGGCATCAATGCGCGCCCTGTTCCTCAGGTTCGTATAGCGTTGGCTGACTATTGGACACTTCCGATTCTTAACGGATGGCTCCATCTGAAAGGACATATCGCCTACGGAAAGACTACCGACGATGGCTGGCAGAAAGATTTCACTCATCAGACATCCCACTATACCGAGGACGTACTCTACCATTCCAAGGCGGGATACCTGAAAATAGGAAACGAAGATGTATTCTATCCGTTGTCTGTAGAGATGGGACTGGAAATGGCCTGTATGTTTGGCGGCACTTCCTATAATTATGTCAAAGGTGAGATGACGCCTATACAGGCACGTTCCAACCTGAAGGCTTTTTATCGTGCTTTCGTCCCCGGTGGTGGAGAAGTCGACGAACAGGGTACGGTTTTCATGAACGAGGAAGGTAACCACTTGGGCAGCTGGCTGATGCGTATCAATTACGATACAGACACATGGCGCTTCAGTGTCTATGCCGACAAATTTTTTGAAGACCATTCCTCGATGCTTCAGCTTGACTATGACGGATATGGGGAAGGAGCAGAATGGAACGTGAAGAAGAAGCGTCGCTTCTTGCTTTATGACTTCAAGGACTGGATGCTTGGTGCTGAACTGAACATGAAGTATGGTACTTGGCTTCGAGGAATAGTTTTCGAATACATCTATTCGAAGTATCAGAGTGGTCCAGTCTACCATGACCATAATGCTACTTGGCAAGACCATGTCAGCGGGCGCGACAATTTCTATAACCATTATTTCAGCACAGGATGGCAGCATTGGGGACAGGTGATGGGCAATCCGCTCTATCTCTCGCCGATTTACAATGATGATGGCACAATAATGGTGAAGAATAACCGGTTCATGGCTTTCCATCTTGGTATTGACGGTAACATTGGTGAAAAATTGCAATATCGGCTGATGGGTACTTGGCAGGATGGATTGGGAACCTATATAACCCCTTATACAGAGCGTCGCTACAATACCAGTTTCCTCGCTGAGGCAGCCTATCATTTCACTGGGCAATTATTAAACGGCTGGAGTATTCGCGGCGCGTACGCTATGGACTTCGGAAAGATTCGCGGCAACAATGCCGGTTTCCAACTGACAATCACCAAAACAGGAATCTTAACACACAGACCCAAATGAAAAAGAATCGTTCTGAGAGATTATCTCATTTTCTCAATATCTCATTTTCTCAATATCTCATTTTCTCAATATCTCTATTTCTCATTTTCACGTTTACGAGTTGTGAACTGGAGACATCTGGCAATGGCGATCTTGACGGATTCTGGCATCTAGTGCAGGTAGACACGCTACAGACAGGTGGCATTAAGGATACATCAAAGGACTTGATTTTCTGGTCGTTTCAGGTGAATCTTTTGGAACTGAGTGACCATACAAATCTTAATGATATCTATATGGCACGTTTCAATCACGATGACGGACAGCTCAAGGTGACGCAACCATGCCTGTATAATCGTGATAACGGAAACGAGATGCTTACTGAGGAAAATGTGAACGCTATTTCACAATATGGAATCAATGCCTTGGAAGAGACCTTTCGAGTAGAAGGTCTTTCGGGCTCCAGAATGACGCTCAGCAACGGTACCCTACGTCTGAATTTTAAAAAGATGTAAAGGCATTAAGTGCTTCTACAACTTCTGCTGCTTCCTCCAAGGTCATCACCTGACTGACGGGGAGGCTTAGTTCTTCGCGGCTGATACGTTCGGTAATGGGCAGTTGCAATGTATTCCATTCCTTATAGCATTCCTGGTGATGTGGTGGAATAGGGTAGTGGATAAGCGTCTGGATTCCTCGTTCTGCAAGAAAAGCCTGAAAGGTGTCTCGTCTTTCACAAAAAACGGGAAAGATGTGGTACACATTTTGTTTGTCGTCTGTCCGTAACGGTAGATGTATCAACGGGTTACTGATGTGTTCATAATAGTATTCGGCAATCCTTTGGCGATGGCGATTGTCATTGTCTAAATAGCTTAGTTTCGCATCTAGAATGGCCGCCTGAATCTCGTCTAATCGGCTATTGTATCCCTTGTATCGGAATTCATATTTCTTACCAGAACCATAATTCCCTAATGCTCTTATGATATCAGCCAGTTTGTCGTCGTTGGTCGTCACGGCCCCGCCATCGCCCAATGCTCCCATGTTTTTTCCCGGATAAAAAGAATGGCCGGCTGCATCGCCTAAGGCTCCGGTTTTAATCGGGTGTTGGATGTTGGGGGGTAGGTGTTGGTGGTTTCCGTATGTGCACCCATGTGCCTGTGCGTTGTCTTCAATCAGTTTAAGATGATATTTTTCGCAAAGGACCTTTATCTTTTCAGTATAGGCACAACGCCCATAGAGGTGCACAATCATGATGGAGCGTGTGCGTTCAGTGATGTGTTCTTCAATCAGACTGTCGTCTATCTCCAAAGTATCCATTCGAGGCTCCACCAGTACGGGTACGAGATTATTCTTCGAGACAGCTAATATGGAAGCGATATACGTATTGGCTGGCACAATGACTTCGTCGCCTTCCTTCATCACGCCCATCTCGATATAGGCGCGATAAATGAGCGTCAATGCGTCCAGCCCGTTGCCAACACCTATGCAATGTTTCGTCCCGATGTATTCTGCATAATGTTGCTCAAAGGTCCGCGTGGCATCGCCCAGCAGGTACCATCCGCCGTCGATTACCCGCTTGGCAGCCTCGTGAATCTCGTTGCCATGCAGTTCTGTTACTTTCTTTAAATCAAGGAATTTAATCATATCAGAACTTCTTTCCAAAGACGATGTTGAGGAATGTTTTCATCAGGATTTTTGCATCCATCCGAATGGAACGATGTTCCAGATAGTAGAGGTCAAGTTCCAGCCGGCGCAGCATTTTTTCCATGGTGTCGGTATAGCCGTTGTAGAGGGTGGCATAGGAAGTCACTCCGGGACGGATTTGGTAAAGCTGTTCATAGCGGGGGTCGATTTCCATAATCTGTCGGATGTAATAGGGACGTTCGGGTCGTGGTCCAATGAAAGCCATGTCGCCGATAAGCACGTTCCATAACTGTGGGAGTTCATCCAGATGATGGTCGCGCAGTTTCTTGCCAATGCGTGTGAGACGTTCGTCTTCGTCGCCTGTAAAGAGATGGTAACCATCTTCCTCGGCATCAGTGTGCATGCTGCGGAATTTGTAGATGTAGAAAGGCTTTCCGTGAAGTCCTATCCGCACTTGCCGGTAGATGGAAGGTCCGCCATCTTCCCACTTGATGGCAATAAGGCAATATAGGAAGAGAGGAGAGAAAACGATGAGGCAAATAGCTGCCAGCACGCAGTCAATTATCCGTTTCAACAGGTCGGTTAGTTTTTTCATGCTGGGATGCTCGTATTTTTGTCCAACTTCTCGTAGATGGAATGGTTACTTTTATACTCTGGCACAATCATCTTCATGGTGGACACTGTAGCCATATCGTCGTATAAATAACTGTCACTGATGAGCTTGTCTATCTGCTGTTTCACGTCATAGAAATCATATTCTCTCACCTTGGCCACCTTAATCTTTTCGTGTTCGGTGGGGATGGTTATTTCCTGGTCGTTGAGCACTTCTTCGTAGAGTTTCTCACCGTCGCGAAGTCCTGTGTAATTGATTTCAATATTCTTGGCACCGCTGAGTTTGATCATGCGCTTGGCAAGGTCGGCAATTTTGACGGGGGCTCCCATATCGAAGATGAAAATCTCTCCGCCCTTTCCCATGGTTCCTGCTTCCAAAACCAGTTTGCAGGCTTCGGGAATCAGCATGAAGTAACGGATGATTTCAGGATGAGTCACCGTCACAGGACCACCATTCTTGATTTGTTCGCGGAAAAGTGGTATAACGGAACCACTGGAACCGAGAACATTACCGAAACGGGTGGTCACAAACTGCGTGCTTCCTGCATGACGACCTTCTTTGATGGCCTTGTCGAGACTTTGAACATAAATCTCGCAAATTCGTTTTGAACATCCCATCACATTGGTCGGGTTCACAGCTTTGTCTGTACTGATCATCACAAATTTCTTTACCCCATATTTCACGGCGAGGTCGGCCATAATCTCAGTGCCTTCCACATTGTTCTGAATGCTTTCGCAAGGATTGTCTTCCATCATGGGCACATGCTTGTAGGCGGCAGCATGGAAAACATAGTCGGGGCGGTATTTCCGGTAGATGGCTTCCATGTGGCGCTTGTTGCAGATAGAGGCTACGATGGTCTCGGCCTTGATGTCTGGATACTGGTTGGCCATCATCAGCCGACAGTCGTGCTGTGGCGTCTCGGCCTGGTCTATCAGCACCATCTGGCGAGGTGCGAACTCTGCAATCTGCCTGACAATCTCGCTGCCGATACTGCCTGCGGAACCCGTTATCAGG
Organism: Prevotella sp.; assembly: GCA_017428925.1. GTDB lineage: Bacteria > Bacteroidota > Bacteroidia > Bacteroidales > Bacteroidaceae > Prevotella. Next base: position 10,394 of record JAFRPY010000085.1, read on the forward strand.
ATGCTCTTGTCTTTTAGTAATTCTTCAATGGCAGTCAGGTCAATCAGAATTTCGTCTCGCGGAAGCAGATCCTCAATATCAATTTCTTTCAACTGGGCAGTGGAGATTTCGCTTTTGCCATCCCATTTTGTAGCCGTGTCCATGGTGTAGATGGCAATGCCGTTTTCAATAAACCGGTCCACCATCTCTGGGTTCTTCACGAATTCTTCCCGTTTCAAGGGCGAGACAAAAAGCGTGTTGGCATTCTCCAGTTCCATCTGCTTGATAATCTTGTTGTTGTTCTCAAACACCTTTACGCCCATCAGTCGTTTGCCAATCATGTCATCGGCATCGCTGACGAATCCTTTCAGCTTGAAAGTAGTATTGGTAGGTGATGAGATTGCACGGGCAATACTCAGTCCGCCGGTCTTTACGCCGTAGATGAAAACGCCCTTGGCATCTTGGTCGGTCTTGTAGTATTCGTACATGTATTTCACAATCATGCGAACTGTCCACATGATGCCGGTGGCCAACACAAATGTCATTCCCAATTCGCGCATGCGGATTGGAATGAGCCAGTTGTCGAAATTGAAAAAGTATCTGAGAATGGCAATAGTTCCCACTCCAATCAGGTTGGCAAGGGCCACGCGGTGGATGTCGGCAAACGAGGTGTAGCGCATCACCCCCGAATAAGTGTGGAAAACGCGGAACCCAATAATATATGGTATCAGATATAATATCAACGTTCCCATCAAGGGCAGGAAATCCTTCGACGTGTTAACGGCACCATGATCTAATATGTAGCAGAGGAGTCCAGATCCGATAACCACGATACAGTCGAAAATGAATACACACCAGTAAGGGAGTGCATCCTTCGAAAAGTACCAGTGGGTGAGTTTGTAGAATATGGCCATTGTGTTTTTTATATAAGTTAGCAGAAATGTTTTTTGAAGGCGTATATAGCGAAACAACACGTGTTGTAGGCGGCTTGCCAGCAAGGGATGTGTTCATCGTTAGTCTGTATGTCGTACACTTGTTTCAGACTTGCCAATTTGTTTGAGGATAGCGAGTTGTTAACCACTCGGTAGTCTACGAGAGGTTCTTGCAGACAATAGGCGTAAGGCACTTTTCTAAGCAGCATGAGCCAAGTGGCATAGTCTTGTCCTGAGCGACGCAATGGCATGGAGAAATTCCCAATAGCTTGTCTGTCAAGCATTACTGACGAAGTGGCGATTACCGTCTTTCGGAGCAGGTATTTATAGTCTACTCTTTCAGGTATTTCTCGTATCGAACTGACAGGTTTCCCTTCTTCGTCAGTCATTCTGATTTTAGAAAAACTGAAGACATAGTTCCCTTTTTCCATGAAGGCCACCTGCTTGCTCAGTTTGTCTGATTTCCAGATGTCATCGCTGTCGAGGAAAGCAATATATCTGCCTTTTGCCAGATTTATGCCTCGGTTACGGGCAACGGCAGCACCCCCATTCTTGTCCAGATTGATAAGCCGGATGCGTTTGTCATCTTCATGCCTGCGTATGATTTCAGTGGAGTCGTCAGTAGAGCAATCATTCACGAGCAGCAACTCCCAGTCGGTGAAGTCCTGCAGGAGTACCGACTGTAAGGTCTGTTCCAAAAAGCGTCCTGCATTATAGACAGGTACGATGATGGAAACCTTTGGCGTTTGGGTCGTGTTGATTTGCTGTGTCATTCTTAATATATTGGGGTAAGCCAATGTCTATATTGGGCATATTTGCCCGTTAGCACTTCATAGTAGGTGTCGAACAACTTCTTAGTGAGTGGTCCGCATTCGCCTGAGTTTACTGGATAGCCGTCAATGTTGATTACCTGAGTAATCTCCATGGCAGAACCGCAGAGGAAAGCTTCGTCGCAGATATAGAGTTCGGTGCGGTCGATGTCGCGTTCAACGGTTTCGATGTTTAGCAATTCGCGGGCAATGCGGATGATGGTGTCGCGGGTGATGCTCTCTAAAACAGATGCTGTGCATGGGGGTGTATAGAGGATGTTGTCTCGTATCATAAAGAAACATGAACCTGGCCCCTCGGCCACTTTTCCGTGATTATTCAGGAAGATTGCCGTATCGTAGCCGTTCTGTTGGGCTTCCAAGTGAGCCATGCGGCTGTTAATATAGTTGGCTCCTACCTTTGCCCGTGGTGACAGGTTCCTGTCGCTGATGCGTTCCCAAGAACTCACTTGGCAGCGCAGTCCCTTCTTTCCTTCGATGAGTGTGCGTCCTTTGGGAATGGGGGCGATGAACATGTTGATGGGTTCGCAAGAACTCCATGTGCCGCCAAGCCCGTCTACGAAAACGGTTTGTCTCACCTGGATGTCCTCACGATAGTTATTGGCTTTCACCACATCAATAAGTCCTTGTTTAAAATCCTCGGTGGTGTAGGGACTATTCAGGCGGAATATCTTGATAGAGCGGTGGAGTCGCTTGTAATGGTCGTCTAAGCGGAAAGCATATAACTGTTGCTGCTCCTCGTTCCAGTAGCAGCGTATGCCCTCAAACACATTGGCACCGAACTGCGAGGTAGGGGAGAGTACATTGATTTTTGCTTCTGTCACTGGAATCAGTTTACCGCCCAGCCATATCAGTCTTTTGTTATTGTCCACAGTTATCGTTGTTATTATCTTTTGTTCTTTATGTTAATTCTTTTTTATTCATGAGCCAATCGGATGATTTCTTCTTCAGCCATTTTTGCGGCTTCCGAGTCTGAAAGCTCATTGTCTTGTTTGTTCTCGTAGATGTCTTTCTGACGGAAGACGTCTATGAAAGTCTTGCAGATGATATAGATATCAATCAGGCATCCCCATTTGCGGAACAGGTCTATGTATTTGCCGTCGAAATCGGCCTTTTCATCCCAAGGCAAGTCGTTGCGGCCTCGTATCTGGGCATAACCCGTAATACCGGCCACGGCCTCAAAGCGTTTCTTGAATCGTGCATTGAGCGTTTCAAAATCACCCAGCTCGTAGGAAACACAGGGGCGTGGCCCGACAATAGACATGTCGCCTTTCAGTACGTTCCAAAGCTGTGGCAGCTCATCGAGGCTGGTTTTCCGCAAAAACCGGCCCGAGCGTGTCACACGCGGGTCGTTCTCATAGTTGAACAGTCCTGTTCCCTGTTTCTCCGCATCGTTCACCATCGAGCGGAATTTCAGCATTTGGAAAATGCGTCCATTACGGGTGCGCCGGTCTTGTCGGAATATTACAGGGCCGGGGGAGTCTGTCTTAATCCAGATGGCGCAGGCCAAAAGTATGGGCGACAGCACAATAAGAGCCGTTAGCGCAAATACGAAATCGAATATGCGCTTAATGCAGTTGTTTATCGTCACCCAGATCGTCATATTAGAATTCTTTTAAAAAGTGTAGGTATGAAACAGGTCGTCGAACGTTTCCTGTCGTTTGATGATTTCTGCTTTGCCCTCTTTCAGTTCAAGAATGGGGAAGTTGGGCAGTATGAATGGTGGTTTCAGCACCACCGAGTAGGATCCCACATTCTCAAATACGACGAAGTCTCTTATGCTTAGTGGCCCGTTGTAGCCGCGATACAGATAGTCTGACTCAATGCAGGTGAACCCTGCGAAATCGAGATCAGCATACTCGCTGGTGGACAAAGTCTCGTCGTGCATCACGGTAATGGGTGGATTCTTCTTGTTGAGTGTCGGATTGATGTTGTAGATGCTTCCCATCAGCGTGGCTATCTTCTTGCCCCGAATGTCCTTGATGCTTTTCACACGGGCCGCAAATCGCATGGCATCACCTACGAGCGCACTTCCCGGCTCAATGAATAGTTTGGGCTGATTTTTGCACTCGCCGAAATGTTCGGCTATAGTTTTAGCGGCTTCCTGGGCGTATTCCTTATAGGTGGGGATGTGCATGCCGAACTGAGCTTTCAGTGAGTTCTTCATCTTCCCGAAAAGACCGCCGCCAAGGTCAACATGGTCGGGCATTTCGGTGCACAATTCATCCACCAATTTGCACATTCCTTCGGTACGTGGCTTCCATGTCTCGCCCCGTCGTGATGCAAAGTGGCAATGGAGTCCGGAAATTCGGATGTTGCTGATGCTGTTCAGATGTGCTACCAGTTCGCTGAATTCCTTTTTCTCCACATCGAATCCGAAACGCGACAGGGTGCCGTCGTTGATTTGGAAATTGCACCTCAGTCCGACATTGATAATCCTGTCGGGATGCTGTGCAGCCAGTTCTGTGATGGCGGGCACTTCCACATAGTCGTCCAGGTTTACTATGCCTCCGCCAAGAATCACTTCTCTGACGGCTTCAAAGTTTTTCACCGGACCGTTGAAATGCACTTTGCTGTAGGGCACGCCAATCCGGCGGGCAATCTCCAGTTCCATGTCGCTTACCACTTCGGCATATCCCCCCATGTCCTCAACCATCCGGCATAGCCGCGGGGTGTAGTTTGTCTTGTAGGAATAGGCGATATATGTCTCTGGATAGAATTTTCTGAATGCCTTCAGCAACTCATGGAAATTCAGTTCGAACTGCTCGGTGTCGAGCAGATAGAACGCGTCGCCATGATTGCGGCCGATATCATTCAATATGTTGTAGTTCAGTTCCACTGATTTGTTTTTCTTCGTTTAACTCTTTTTTCTCATTCTGTCTACTATCTCATTTACTTTCAGGCTCACATTCTTGTGATTCTCATCGAAATATGAGGCAGGCATTTTGAGTAGCTCAGTTTCATATTGTCTGATATTTTTTACACCTTCTGAAAAGATACTTTCTATCTCTTCAAGGTCTTTTATCTTCGACGTGTCGCAGAATGCTCTTGACAGGATGGCTATGCTGGAGCCCAGTCGATAGTGCTCGGCAATGATGTTACGCCCCGAGACGAGTCCGCCGTCGAGTGCCGCAATCCCACCAAAACCGAAGAACATTCCTGCCTGTCGCAGTTTTGCTGTAATCTCGTCAACCTTGCCGTTGGCCAGCAATTCGAAGAGGAATGTCAGTCCATAGTCAAGATGCAGGTCGTTCAGACCGATGTAAATCTCGTCGGCTCCACCTCTGGATAGAACCTCGTCGAGCGCTTTCTCAGCACCAATGGTTTCCAGCAGTAGCATTGTACGCGCCCGCCCGTTCACATAGTCAATAAAACGCATCGCCTCATCTGCGGTGCGCCACATGGGCAACATCACGATGTCGGCGCCGCGCCGTACGATTTCGTCAATCTCCTCTCGGCTGCCGTCGAAGAGCGGATTGCAGCGCACCAGCAGTTGGGCTCGTTGCAGTTGTCCTTTCACGGCGTCGATGTCAGTCAGGTTATGGTGCGACTTCACGGAGTCGATATGCCCCTGTCGTTCAGCCTTTCCCCTTGTTTCAAGATCTATAAATATTCTGTCCACCCCGTTCCCGTCTGCGGTTTTTGCCACTTCGGGACTATTGGTGATGTACATCAGATTAAGCGACATAGTTTTTCAATGTAATTCTTCATAAATATAACTCAATAGCCCCTCTTTTATTGCATGACAGAAACTAATTATTAAAATAATTAGCTCCATTACACTTTTTCTACCGATTGCTTTCTTTAGTTCCGCTGATTAAAACTGTCAGTTCCAAAGATTAAAACCATCAGTTTTACGGAAGAAAACTTCCTGTTTTCTTTAGCGGAACTGAAATAATATTTTTGGGGAATCATCGCATTGTGACGCTAATGGCTTACTTTAGTTACGTAAAAATCATTAAATCAGCGAATTTCCCTAAAAAGTTTGGTGGATTGGAAAAGCCGCGCGAGTTTGACCCCCGTGGAAAAGCCGCGCGAGTTTGACCCCCGAGGGCAAAGCGACGATGACCCCTTAAAACTTTTTATTTTTGACCCCTTTAAAGTCCTGGCCGACGGGGTCATTTTTATTTTACCCTGTTACTTCTTTGCATTCATCTTGCGGA
>JAFRPY010000086.1 GCA_017428925.1 Prevotella sp.
ACACCGTTGGCATGTGCATATACGCCTCCTGATAGTCTGCTGCTATATCAACCGACTCGTCACTCTGTCGATAGGCAGAACGTGGCATCGACTTCACGACAGTCCGTCCCAATTGCACGATGACCTGCATCCTGTCGGTGATGTCATGTCCTTCGTCGTCCTGTGTCCTGCACTCGTAGTCGTACACCGCCACAAACTGTGCCGTGTCAATGGTTTCCACCTGTCCCTGCGCCGCTATCGCCAACACAAAGACCATCATTGTTACTGAAATCTTTTTCATTTTAATTCCAACGGTTGATACTGATGAGGATTGGAGATGATGACGACGCCGGCGACGCTGCGTACGTTATCGCCAGACGAGTTAAAACTGTTCTCGACATAGCCGAAGGCCGTCATGGGGTCAGGGGCATAGTAGGTGGGATCTTTCAGATAACGAGGGTTGCCCAGCACTTTCTTCTTGTATGCCAGGAACTTGGAGGCTTTCATCTCTTGGTAGTCCACTCGCTGGGCAGCAAACTTGCCCCGACCGTCAGGGACAATCCAGGTGACGTAGCGGGTAAAGATGATTGGCGTTTCCTCCTGATGGAAACCATAAAGCGTGAAAGTGTGTATGCCCTTTGCATCGGTAGCCTTCGTGATGAGCCCTGGCAAGCCTCCCAGTTTCCACGGCCCAATGCTGGCTGGCACTTCCTCCGTATAGAAGACATTCCACTTCAGGCCATGATACTTGGCTGTAGCCGACTGACAAACGTAGCCGCAGATGCTGTCCTGCCCATTCGTCAATGTCCAGTCCTGCTTTTCCAATGGCTCGTCCGTCATGTAGCGATACGGATAGAGCATCTCCTGCGTCGTGATGCTGCCTTCGGGATAGTTCGTGAAGACGGTTCCCATGTGCATCTGGGCGGCCAGATAGCCGTCAGCAATGCGCGAACCACCCTTCTTCTGTCTGTCGTACTCTTCGTAAGGGAAACTCTTTGTGATGCCGCCCGATGTCTGCACGGCAATGTACATCGAGTCCGTCACCGGCTGCCCGTCGGCATCTGTGGTCTTACACTCATAGCGATAGATCGCCGTGAACCGTGACACACCAATCGTGTCTCGCTGCGCCTGCGCTGCTATCGTCAGCGCGAGGACCATTATGGTTGCTATAATCTTTTGCATTGTGGTTATTCTAATTCAAGGGGTTTGTAAACATGACTCTTCTGAAGGACAAGCATGTGGTTGGCAACATAGTAGATAGTACCATTGACATTTATTTCGCCTAAATCATCTGGTTCTTCCGCCACATAATAGGTCGGCTCCTTCGCATAGCGTGGATTGCCCAGAGTCTTTTTCTTAAATTCCATCAGCTTTTTGCGGCTCAACTGTTGATATTCGGGATGGTCTATAGTTCCAATGCCCCTCACCTCGTTTTTTGTTCCGTACAGTTCGAAGCAGTGAATGCCCTCGCTGTCTTCTGCCTTCACAATCAGCCCCGGTAGTCCGCGCAGTTTCCACGGGCCAGCCGACGAGGGCATTTCCTCAGTGTACCACGCCGTCCACTGTTTGCCGTAGAGCTTGCCTGTGGCACGATGACAGGGCAGTCCGTTGATGGTCAGCGTGTCGTCGTCCAGCGTCCAGTCCACTTTTGCCAACGGTTCTTTTGACAGGTAACGGTAAGGATATATTGGTTCGATGGCGGTGACCTCCGATTTCTCGACGTTGGTCAACACATTTTGATGATGCATCATAAAGGCATTCATCATTTCTGAACTTGCACGACCGTCACGATTATAAGCCAATACGGTGGTGCAATACGTGGCACGGGTACCCACCAGCAGTGCCAGTCGTATCGAATCCGTGACGTCCTGTCCTTCGTCGTCCTGCGTCTGAATGATGTAATTGTAGAAGGCTACAAACTGTGTTGAATCAATCTTCTCGGCCTGCGCCGCTATCGTCAGCGCGAGAGCCATCATGGTCAGTAAGATTTTTTGCATGGCAATTGCTATTATATACTTTTCATTTTTCACTTTTCACTATTTTCATTGGGGCACAGCAAGGGCTGTCCATCATTCTGATGGATTACGTAACTAATTGATTATGTGACTGTTATTTTTTTATCTGAGAGCGTAGTTCACCTTTTTTGTCATCTGCACGCGGACAGGCTTTCCGCTCTGCCGTCCAGGCTCGAAGGGCGGCATGCCACGAAAGAGTTCCACGGCCGCCTCACGCAGGGCACGATGGCCCTCGTCGTCTTCATCCTGAGACGACTGTTTATCCGATGCCCCGTATGCGTAGACGTTCGCATCCGCCTCATCCGAAGGTGAGTCGACGGCTTGCACATGGGTGATGCGCCCGTCAGCCTCGACGATGAATTTCACCGTGACGGTACCCTCCACACCGTTCTCAGTGGCAACCTCCGGATAGCGCACGTGCTGGGCCATGTACTGGTAGAAAGCAGCGTCGCCACCGGGGAACCGAGGCATTTGGTCAACGATGTCGAACGGCTCTGGGGCAGTCTCTATCAGCACCTTCTTTTGACTGTGAATCACATCCACACGCTCAATGGTGCTGGGATCAATGGCCACAATTTCTTCCTGCGTCACGAGTTTGCCGTTGAGATACGTATTGTATTCCTCAGCCTGTGCCGACACCCACAGGCAGGCGACGAGGGCAGGGACGAGATACAGCAACTTGAGCCGTGACCACCGCGACGACGGTCCGCTGTGCATCATGGCAAAACGCTTCTTCAGTGCCCCACGACGCAGGGTGTTCATAATGGGCAGCACCTGTGTCTGCACGGCCTTGCGCACCAGCAGATGTTCGTATTCGTCGAGCGTCACGCCGCCCTGCAATACAGCCTCGTCGGCCTGAAACTCATGCACGTCGACCAAGTCTTGCCGTAACATCCAGGCGAAGGGCAGGCACCATAGCAGACGGCAGGTGAGGTCGCAGAGCACTACGTCCCACGAATGCCTCAATCGCACGTGAGCCAGCTCGTGCCGGAGCACGGTCTCCGCGTTCTGCTTCAGGTCAATAGGCCCGATGAAAATCCAGTGCATCCAACTGCTCGGCTGCGTGATTCGCATGTCCAGCATGAGATGTACGTTATCGGGAATCATCGGATGGTCGATGCGACGACTTCGACGAATGACACGCACCAGCGACAGCATTCGGAACAGGTAAGTGGCGAGAGCGACGGCTATACCTATTATATAGATGTAGACACCGTAGCGCAGCCAGAGGCCAGATTTCGCCCCTTCGCTTTCTTGGGCAGCGAGCGAGTTTCCTGCAACACGTTCATCAGACGGCAGACTTGTCAGCGGCCCTTCAATTCTTGTAAGCACTGCATCCATAGCCGTCGGTTCGTCTGTATGCAGCGGCACAAGCGGCAGGAGCGGACTCACCACAAGGATTGCCAGCAATACGGAACGGTTCACTCGGTGAAACGTTTCGCGTTGGAGCAAGAGCCTGTAGAGCGAGTAGAGCAGCGTCAGCGTCACCGCCCAACGGATGGCATAGATAATGAATGCAACCATACGCGTCAGCCCTCCTTACGCTTTAGGTCGGCAAGATATTGAAGCAAATCTGCCTCGGTTACCTTTTCCTCCTGCATCAGTGCCGACACTACACTCATATACGAGTCGCTGAAGAAGCGACTGACGACACTCGACAACCTTCCTCGACCGTATGCCTGTTTGTCCACGATAGGCCGATAGATGAAGCCGCGCCCCTTCGGCTCGTGTGCCAGGTAGCCTTTCTTCTCCAGCGCCTGAAACACTTGGGCGATGGCATTCGCACTGGGTTGCGGTTCGGGATAGAGCGATGCCACATCCTTCGGCGCACACAGGCCCAACGACCAAATCAACTCCATCACTTCCTCTTCTTTGCTTGTCAGTTTCTCCATGATTCTGATAACTTTTAGGTGAGTATTAACAATATTTTCTATTGATTTCGATGCAAAGATAGACTTTTCTTTTGATTCGACCAAACAATTTAGTGTTTATTTAACAGAAATTGTTGTTGAAATATAATTTTTGAAGAGATTTTGTATTATTCTATCCCAAATGTCAGATTAAACTATTTATTATATTTGTTCCACTGAACCTTTCTGATATGTCATGATTCAAAAATGGAGACTGAAACAAAATGTTTACGCATTGTTTACGCAGACATGAAAAAAAGCACTTGCGAGAAACTCGTAAGTGCTTGACTTTCAGTGTGGACCAGCCAGGGCTTGAACCTGGGACCTCCAGATTATGAGTCTTTTCCATTGTGATTTTATGAAATTTCAAATAATCCTAAATGTCGATAAATAAATGAGTTATAAATTTTGTGGTTTGCAGAAAATGTAGTAAATTTGCAGCAGTTTTCGGGAGAAAAGGTCACCTGAAGGTCACCAAAAAAACCCCCAGACTATAATCTGAAGGCCTTATAAAATAAGGATATTATAGACATTTGAATTATGAAATCAAAAAAGGAAAAGGTTACAGAAGGTCACCTTTCGGCTTCTAACGACAAGCAAAAAAGCAGCCGAGGCGAGAAATGTTTGGCCAAATTCACATCTTCCAATGGAAGTGTTTTTGGTTCATTGACGCTTGACATCCGTAAGGCTGGCGATTATAGTCAGCCCTTACCAGTTGTTGTAAGAATCGCACATGAAGGGAAGAAGGCTTTTCTCAGACTTGGCGAGAAATACACGATGGAAGAGTGGATTCAACTCTGCGATTATGAGAAAACAGGTAGAAGAATCCAACTGGCAGAACGGAATGATCTGAAAGCCTTAATGGAGAAAATCAAGGATATGACCAACCAACTTGTAGATGAAGGGCGTTTCTCCATTAAACGACTTCAAGACCTCTATCAGGGAAGGGAGGACGGAGATTCCAGCATCTATAAAATTTGGGAGGAATATCGCCAAAACAAAAAGGATGAAGATAGTGTCGGGTCTGCCCGAGTTGGCCGAGATGTGATGAATCGGTTTATCAAGGATAATGGTGACAAAGTGGCATTCTCTGATATAGACCATGACTTTGTAATGAAATGGAGAAAGAAACTGGAAGACGAAGAGAAGAGTTCTTCTTACATAGGACTGTTGATGCGAACATTCCGAACTATTGTCAACATTGCTATTGACCGTGGACTGATAAAAGGTAACACAAAAGAAATGTTCAAAAATACCGGCTACAATCTAATGGAAAGTCGGAAAGGTTATTTTGTAGGACCAGCCGTCTGGAAACAGCTATACGAGTTTTGGGAAAAAGGGGAGGCGAAAGACGAAAACGGAAAGGAATTATTCATTCCGAAAGAAAAGGATGCAATATTCCGTGACCTTGGTCTACTTCTGTTCATGTACCTTGGCAATGGTCAGAACCTGGCAGATACTCTCCGTCTGGAATATGACGATTGGTATTTTGCCACTGAAGGCAAGCAAATGAGATTTCATCGTCACAAGACAAAGGGACGCAATAAAAATGGCAGCGAGGTCATTTTTCCCGTTACGCATGAGATTCAAGAAATCCTCGATAGACATGCCAACAAGCCCAAGCTTGGCCAGCGTGTATTCCCCATTATGAGCAAGTTTATTACAGCCGAACAAGAAATGTGGGTAGTACAACGCTACAACAAGTATATCCGTAACCACATGAAAAAAGTCACAAAGCTGTTGGATATAAAGGCTCCGCTGACTCCTACTTGGGCTCGTCATAGCTTCGCCACCAATTTGACCAGCACTGGTAATGTGCCAGATAGATACATACAAGGCGGCATGGGGCATAGTGATAGTGGAGACATAACCTCAAAATACATTGGCCCATACCCTTTAAAGAAAATGTTGGAATATAATTCGTATTTGCTCAAAGTGATAGATGACGAAGAAGAAAACAAAGAAGAGAACGCTGCCGAACAAAAGGACAAACTACTCGAAATGCTGAAGAACATGAGTGAGGAAGAACGTGCAGCACTGATGGAAGAGGCTTCTAAATAGGTTATAACTCGGCGCAATCTGGCAAAAAAGTCAAGATTGCGCCAACTTATAAAGCATGGAACGGAACAAGTGGGCATATTTATGGTTTTAAAAACGGAATAAGTGGGTATGTTTGCGGTGGCAAAACTAGAATAAGTTGGCAAAATTATTGCTAAAATTGTGGAATAAGTGGATTTTTCTTTGCTGAATAAAGATTTTATTGTAATTTTGCAGCGAAATTTTAATGACATTGTTATGCTTGAACGTAAATTCACTTCATTCCTGGAAAGTTTCCTTTTGGAAGAGCCAAATAAGATTCTGCTCGTTAACGGTGCACGACAGATAGGTAAGTCTTACCTTATCCGTTATGTTGGTCAGAAGTTGTTTCGACATTTTGTTGAAATCAACCTCAAAGAAGACATCGAAGGCGATAAGGTTTTCGCAGATGTTCATACAACCACCGACCTCTATATGCGGTTGAGCAACTTCTATTCCTCCCCCTTGGGCGACAAAACCGATACGCTGGTTTTTTTGGATGAGATACAAAGCTATCCTCACTTGATGACGATGCTGAAGTTCCTCAACGGGGAATCGCGCTATCGTTTTATAGCAAGTGGTTCCCAGTTAGGTGTTGCTTTGTCGGAAACACCTTCTGTGCCCCTTGGAAGTGTGACTATTGAGCAGATGTATCCTCTTGACTTTGAGGAGTTCCTTTGGGCCACAGGGGTCGGCAAGGAATGGATAGAGAACATACGGGAACACTTCAGTCATGAAGAGCCCTTGGATGAGAGTACACATAACATTCTGTTGAAGCGTTTCCAATATTATCTGCTTGTAGGTGGGTTACCTGAAGCCATCAACAATTATCTGGCTGATCGGAATATGGTTCGCGTCAGGCAGACACATAGGGACATACACAATCTCTATCGCATTGACGCTTCACAATATGATGAGGAACATAAACTTAAGATTCGCAAGATTTACGACCTTATCCCCAGCATCTTGGAAAACAAGAAGAAGCGCGTTGTATATAAAAATATAGAAAACAAGAAAGGAAAAACTTTCTCCGATTATGCAGATGAGTTTGAATATCTAACCAACTCTGGCGTTGCTTTGGAAGTGTCTGCTATCAGCAATCCTCGTTTTCCTCTTGCCGAGTCTGATCAAAAGAAGCTAGTTAAGCTCTATCTCAATGACGTAGGACTGTTGACAAATCTTCTGTATGGATTGAATGTGAATGCTGTTCTGCAAGACATCAAAAGTATCAATCTTGGTACAGTGTATGAGTCCGTGATCGCTCAGGAACTTGCCGCACATGGCTTCAAATTGCATTATTATGATAACAAGAAAAAGGGTGAAGTGGATTTTCTTGTAGATGACCACGATAATTTGACGGTGCTTCCCTTAGAGATAAAATCAGGAAAGGACTATACTGATCATAGTGCGCTTACCAAATTCCTAGAAACGCCCGATTACGGTATAAATCATGCAATCGTCTTTTCTAATGAACGGGAGATTTTCAGGAAGAAAGGTGTCACTTACCTTCCTATATATTATATTATGTTTCTCCATAACGAGCACCGCGAAGAACCTGTAATACTACCCGAATTGGAAGCCATCTAATATATTGCGGATTCATGGAAGAGAAGATGCTATTAGAGTGGAAAGAAGCCCACGCAGAAGTCTATGCCAAGTTCAAGGAGGATTTGGAAGGACAGTTGCAGAAACCATACCATCAGAATATCTTAGACCTTGGTGATGGCAATGCGGAACCGCTGCAATCGGCCATCACCAATCTTGTTTCCGTTTCGTCAGAGGATGGCTTTGATTTAGATAAGCTGTACACAAAGGCTGTCGAGTCTGGTGATGCTTCTGTATATTGCTTGTGCTATTATTTTCTATTTGACAATGGTGAAGACCGATTGGCTGATGCCATAGCAGATAAAGTCGAGAGGCCAGACGCACAAGAAATCTTGGATGCTGTCCAAGAATATAGGCGGTTTTACAAGCAGAACCGCAAACAGGAGGTAGCCGAGATAACGACAGATGAGCTGAACATCCTTTCCCTTCGGCGATGGCACTATGACCATCCAGAAGAGTATAAGGAGTTTACAGATACGTTCCAGAAAGCCTACGATGGCAACATGACTTTCATACAGACCAACTTCTTCTTCCTGATGGAGATGTTTTCGACCAAAGGTGTGAAAGGCATGATGAAAATCGTAGCCTCCTTGTTCCCTGGCAATAAGCACTACCAACAAAGTCTGATGGGGAGCGATGAGAACCCTTTGAAGGGACGTTTGTCCGAAATGCTTGACTCTTCCCTCAACAATGAAGCTATCCGTGAGCGACTGCTTCACAAGAACCCTTATCTGTTCAGCCTTTATTATTGGATCATCTTCGACAATGGATTTCTTCATGCTGCCGACCTTATATCCCAGACTTTCCTGAAGCCGGAAAGCCCTTATTGGGAGAAGCTTATCGGAAGGCGATGTGTGGAAGCCCTCATCGGTGCAAGTATCGACAAGGCCCGCTATTCAAAGAGCCAATGGAAGGAAGTAACCCAGAAGTTGAAGAAAGGTGAAACCAAGCAGGTCATAGATGCAGCCCTGATAGAAGTACAAGGTCGCAGAGGAAGGAAGAGTACATATGTTCTATTGGAGGAAATGCTGCCTCCAGAAGATACCACTACTCTTATTGGTGAGATTCAGAAGGTGCTTTCTGAGTGGAAACAAGTCGATGATGCAGACATCATCTTACCTTATATCTTCGCGGCATTGGTAAAAGGTGGCCTCACAAACGGCGATTATAATTATCGCACCTTCCATGCAGCTATGAGAGAGAAATTCCCCGACTACCACATTAGTAAAGGCTTTAACTGGGCCGAGGCTGTTTATAACGCCATCGTGTCAGAAGATAACAGTGGTAATCTTGATGTTTCCGATGCTCAGATAAGACGAGGACGAAAGTATGCGACAGGCATAAAACTTCGTCTGCTATCTGCAATCAATCCCAATATCAACTAAACTTACAAGGATGCTCACTTCGGGCATCCTTTTTTCGTTCCTTCAGTGTTGAACTGTTAAATAAAGACCCTTATTTGTTAATTTTGACTTGGTAGAAATCGTGCTGTTTTTTACCAAGGCAACACCCTATGGCATTACACTACCTTTGCGGCAAGAAAACAAAAAATTTAATGATATGCACGGTAATTTTGTAATGCTTCAGATGGATGACCTCAGGCAGGTTGTCACTGAGATTGTAGAAGAGGTCTGCGCAAAGCGCGGCCTGAACGAGAAGCCTTCCGAAGAAGAAGGCGAGTGGTTAACCCGTGAAGAGGTGTGCGACATGCTGCACATCACCTACACGACGCTATGGCGAAAGGAGAACGAGGGTCTCATCAAGAAACACAAGATGGGCCGACGCAACCTCTATTCCAAGAAAGAGGTGATGGACATTTTCTCTTCTGCTATAGAAGGTGGTGATAACAAATGTAAGGAGGAGTGCCATGGATGAACCCATCATGTCTTTTGACGGAAATGGACAGCCGGACGTCCTTTCCCTCATCAACTCCGAGGCTGAGAAGGTGGAGCCTACAAATAAGGTTCCACCTACTCCCCCTGTAGTGCAAGCACCAACTCTTGTGCTTCCAGAGCCGGTACCGACTCCATCTGATCAACCCAAGGAAACGACACACTTGAAAGCATCAACATTCGCTGAGCCGGTGCTGCCTATTGAGTGGTTTTCCGACCCAGTACAGGAGTATATCCGTACTGTTTCAGAATCCTACGGATGTCCGCTGGAGTATGTAGTGGTTAACAGTCTCTTCACCGCTGGCATCGCGGCAGGGAAAAAGACACAGCTCGTCACCAACCCTTATACGAACTACCCATGCGACTTTTTCTGTATGGTGGGTAAGCCCAGCCGTAACAAGACTGGTCCTCTCAAAGAAGTTACCCGTCCATTACGCGAGCAGGATAAAGCCAACTTTGCCAAGTATTCCGAAGAAAAGGCTGTCTATGATCAACGCAAGCACGAAGATAAGAACTACAGCGGAGAACAACCTGTATTCCATCAACGGATAGTTGGCGACAGTTCACCAGAATCCCGTAATGCCCTGCTTGCTCAGGGTGACATGATTGGAGTTGTGGCCGACGAACTGAAGTCGTTCATTGATTCCTTGGGCCGTTATTCCAAAGGTGGAAATGGTGTTGGGGCTGAGTTGTCGCAGTTGCTTTCCATCTGGTCAAACGTCGGCTTTGCCATCAACCGAAAGTCGGAAGAGACCAAACTGATTGACGATCCTGCCATGTGCATCAACGGTGGCATACAGCCTGAACTTCTTGGCAAGACCTTCGGAACTGATGCCTTGATGGATTCCGGCTTCACGCAACGCTTCCTTTTTGTCTATCCTGACAAGGGTACGTTTATAAAGCGATGCGACCGCAAGTTCATGACACCAGAGATGCGCGAGAGCTGGAGTGGCACCATCGGCAGACTGTTCAACATGCAGCCGTTAACCCTCCAGTTGTCCTATGAGGCAAACCGCCTTTACTCCAACTATGCCGATGACAATGACATGAGGGCCGATGCTGAAGATGATTGCTACATCGGTGGCATGATACAGAAGATGAACATCCATACGCTGCGCCTGGCTATCATGATCCATCTGCTGTCCAACCATTGGAACGAGTCAGTTATCACGGCTGAAGGAATGGAACATGCCATCCGTATGGCTGACTACTTTACCCGTATCCATGTCGAGCGCATATATCCTTTGTTACGAGGCTCGGCGGCCACACAACGTCCGATGACCAATGGTGACCTGCTCCGTGCCGTCAATCGTCAGTTCACAATCAAGTCGCAGAACTCCCTTGCCGAAGTTCTCGGCGTTTCTCAGCAGTATGTCAATAAAATACTAAAAGAACAATGATGGTTGTAGTTGTAGATGTCAGTAATAGCCTGTGGATAAAGGGCATAAGCATACAACCACCCTACAACCAAGGTACACACCTCTCCATCATGGACTAACATCCTCATGGTTGTACCCAAGTTGTAACGTCAATGCCTTATAAGTCAAGGCTTTCGCCCCAATTACAACTACAACAACGAACTTAAAAATAGAGTAACAATGAAAAGTCTATTTGATACAAAGATTAGCTATTATAGAAACGTAGAAGATAATGTCGGTACGGAAAT
>JAFRPY010000051.1 GCA_017428925.1 Prevotella sp.
CTCACGGCAGAGCATCTGGCAGTTCTCTGCCACCGTGCGGCCACCCTCGTGCCACGGGGTAATGTGGTCGCCCTCCATGAACTCGAAGTCGAACTCACGGCCACAGATGGCACACTTGTGCTCCTGCTGCTCCCACACGGCTAACTTTATCTTCTCAGGGAAGCCACGTAGGTCGAGGTAGCGTTCGTCGCCTGTGAGCACGTAGGGGATGATGCCGCCAGGCTTCTGTATCTCGTCTGTGTCGAGCATCAGTTCAGAGATACGCTTGCCCAGCGCCACCGTGTCGAGAGTATGAGGCGGTCCGTAGTTATCGTAGAAGAAAGCCCAGTCGAGACCGTTCATAATCTTCTTGAACCGCTTGATGTCGAAGTTAGTTGTTGCCCAGTTCAACACCGTCTGGAAGTATGTCCAGAGATTGTTAGCGTTCGGATCGTGCTGGTGGTCTTTCATATAGCCCACAGCGGTTTGCCGATGCCCTTGGCGCGTCTCGTGGGCGGCCATCCACTCCAGGGCTTTCTTTAGCAGTTCCTGACGGATGGGTGAACCAGGCACCAAGTCTTTGCTCAGTTGTGCGGCTCCGCAATTGCGCTTAGAGAAGTGACGCTTAGCATCGCTCACGAAGGGACCCGCATAGACAGCGTTTTGTATCTCCTGCTCGTTGAGCGGCTTGCCTGCGATGTTGATGGTTTTAAACCACTCCAATTTCTCGCTGTCCTCACCTTCGCAGACGTAAATATCGAGTTTATAGTCGAGTATGCGCTTCTGAATGTCGGAAGGCTGATTGTCGAAGTTCTTGAAGTCGAACGAGAACTTTTTGGCCACATACTCGCAGATTGACAGCGTGCGCTGCTGGCCGTCCATCACCTCGTAGGGGCAGGGAGCGTCGGCGTCTGTGCGTTTCACCCAGTACATCACGTTCAGCGGGTATCCGTGCAGTACGGTGTTGATTACTGCCGCCTGTTCCTTGTCGCTGTAGATGAACTCCCGCTGATATTTAGGGCGTATATCGAGCAGACCACCGTAGCCGCGAATGCCCTCATCGTCGTTGTTGACATATCCTTCTGTTATCTCTCTTACTGTTATTTCCTTCTTCTCTATGGTCATCATATGGCATTTCCTCCTATTCGTTTGAACCTATAAAGGCAATGAACTTCAAAGGTATTCTGTTTTTATCTTCATCACTCATCTTGCTGTAGTATTCTCTCCACAGCTTTATAAAGTCCTTGCCATCTATGAGCTTGATGTAAGTGTTGGCTGTCTGTGCTGCATTGATGGCTTGTTTCGAGAAACTCCCAGACGTTACAAAAAGTCCTATATCACCTGCCCGCAGTAATCCTGACAGACTGTTAATCTCGGTGTTTGAGATGGGGTTGTTCGGCTTATGCTTCACCTGAACTTTGATGCGTGGTGTCTTTGCACCCAAAGCATCGATGTGGGCAATGATGTCGATACCTCCGTCTGGGCCCGGAGGTGCTACATAAGGTACATGATAGTCCATAGCACGAAGCAGCGCGGCCACGTCGTCTTGGAAGTCATAGGCGTTCTGATGGTTGATATACTCGCGTATGCCGTCAAGAGCCTTTTCTTCCAACTCTTCGATAGTGCTTATTTTCTCCTTCGCTTCTTCCTCGTCTTTCTCGTCTTCATCAGAGTTCTTGCCTTCCAGCTCGTTCTTTGTTGCCCGCCATGCTCGATAGGCTTCTACGGCCTGCTGCAACGTACCCCAAGCCCCCTGTTTCATGGCCGTCTCACCTTCGGGAGTCAGATACCAGCAGGAGTTTTTCTTCACGATGAAGCCAGCCTTCACATAGTCGATGGAGTAGAACTGTGTCGTCTTCCACCAGCGCAGCGTTTTCGTCTTGCCTGCATATTCTTTCTCCCATTCTGAGAGTTCCACGTTCTTCAGAATGACCTGATTGATTTCTTTTGTAGCTACAGAGCCGCCGTTTTTCTTCATATACTGCATCACGGCATAGAGGCACTTGGCCGCACAGCCGGCACTATTCTCGGGAACATTCATTTTATCTTTCATATTGTTTTAGGGTGTTTGTTGCGGATTAGGATTCTGCTATATGGACATTTGGATTTGCCATCTTTCGTATAAGCCAAATCTGTACGGCCTCGATAGTTTTTACCTACACCTGCTTGTTTTGCAAGGTCACCACTACCAAGTCCGATTATTTCAAACTGGTCAGGATTTAATTGTCCAAGAATTGTGTCAGGTACCCCCATTATTCCATCGTAATCATATGGAATATCTTGAACCTTTCCCACATCTATAGCATCAAAGTTATCATAAGTCGGATATTCCTCTGGTGAATACCGGCATACCAAATCCAATTCTTCATGCCGTTTATTGTGGTCAAGGTTGGTAAACCAATGACAGTTTCTAAACTTTACGAGGCCAGTGGTTTCATCATAGACACCTTCTGAATACTTAGGTTTATCTTGAGTTGGGATTCTAAAGAAAGCATTACCAGCATTAAATCCATATCCAAGCCATATTCTTCCTTCTTTTATCCAAGGGAAGATTTCTTTATAGTGAATTGCATTTAGGCTCCCAATTATCAAGAACTTCTTCCCATATTCCATCAACTGAGCAATATATTCCCTGAACAGCGAGAACGGCGGATTGGTTACCACGATATCCGCTTCCTTCAGCAGTTCAATACACTCTGGGTCTCGGAAGTCACCTGTCTTCAGTATGCTAATGACATTCTTATCATTCTGAAGGAGATAGCGGACATCTGAGAGATCTACAGCCCCGTCGCCATTCAAATCCTTAACCTCCGTTATCACCACCTTAAAGGCAACTTTCTTCGGTTCATCTGAGAAATCACCAAAGTCAATCACCAATTCATTTCCCTGCACGGGAGAGCCATTGTAACAAGTACAGATCAGCTTCTTCAGTCCAAGATGATTGAAGTGAAGCGCAAAGTACTTGAAAAAATAGCTCTCATAAGGGTCGTCACAATTACAGAAGACGACTTTACCACGGAAATGCTCCCAGTAGTGCTGCAACTCCCTCTCGATATCGGTCATCTCCGTATAGAACTCGTCCTTTTTCGCCGCTTTTGCAGCATTCAGGTTTTTGTTAGCCATACGTCATGCATTATGCGTATTGCTTATCATCGGAGGCAGGCCATGACAGAGCACAAGAAAACATGGACGGTGTTCCAATCCATGCTCTAAAGGCTCTACCAAAGCCCACCAAAACCAGATAAGTCACGCCCATGCATAACGCACGAGTGTCTGCGACTTATTCATTCGGTTTTGGTTTCTTTTTGAATTTGGTAGATTCTTAGAGCAATTCCGAATAACAGCAAACGCTTGTTATATATTTCCCTCAATGTCGCACCGCCGTCCGCACCCGGACATCGTGGCGGTGTTCGATTGCAAAGGTAAGAAATAATTCTGAAACGAACAAGAAAAAAGACAAGAATCTTTTCAGAAACTCGTCTTGTTATGAAATAAGCTGGCCACACGTGACCAGCTATAAGCGAGTGAAGGAAACTTCCAAGTATTTTGGCGAAAAATTTGTCTCAACTGAGATGGTCTTTTTCTTGCGGCTGGAGTGTATTGTAAAATTATTTCAAATTACATTATCACGACGAAAACCACTCTGAAACGCCCTGAAATCAGTACTTGGAGTTTAGTGGCACTAAAGTCGGAGTTTACCCTAACTAAAGTTCCACTTTAGTGCCACTAAAGTCTGTGTTTACTTAGGGGAAAGTTCACACTGTTTTTAATCCGCCTCAATATGTAAAATAAATTTATCTTTGCGTGTTGGCGCGATGATGGATAGACTTCATCTTCTGCGACTTGGAGCTATATTGAGATATTGATTATTGATTTCATTTTTTTATGAAGGCCGTTATAATTGTAAGTAATATTAATAGTAATATTATTATAATATATTAATAATCAAATAGTTATATATAAATTATATACTCTGTTCTCTTACAATTCCTACCTCTTAGGAAAAAAAGTAAATTCAATAATCAATATTTGAATATAACTTTTCTCCCTTGTTTTTTTGACGGCTGAAAATATATGTGTACCTTTGCAGGGCAATAGTTCTTCCCTCCACTAAATGTTAGAATGACAATATGAAGGTTAAAGATATGATAGATTATACAAAAGTTGACCGCCAACTAATCTATAAGGACAGGTCAAGATTATCCGAATTTAAGGTAGATGATTTAAGAGAAAACATCGAGCATCAGTTCTACAGACGTCTCAGCAATGAACGTTTTATGTTGTTGAGTGTTGATGCTGCAAAATACGCATTAGACATCTTCAATGATGCCTATTATATCTGCACACTGTTCTACATGGTTGAGCACCCTAAACTATATCACGCCTGGTTTCGACAAAAGATAGCAGGAAGACACAAAAATAAATTCCTGACTACAGCAACTATGACACTGGTATACCTTTTGTTAGGAGAAGAACGTCAACCACTTTTTAGTGAAAAAAAGGAATTTGTGAAATTAGTAAGCCACTTTATTCTGGAAGATGGAGACAATGTAGAGGTATTTAACAGACTAACTAACTGTGTTGGAAATATGGGCACATTGGGCTTTATTAAAAACCCATATACTGCAGAACGTTTTGAGCGTCGGGATATTTTTGAAATTCTTCATGCCGACGGATATGAGACGCTTTGTGCCAAAAATATAGATTATGTAATAGAAGAGGTTAACATACGCATGCCTACAGAAGAGGCCTCAAAAGAGTTGTTGGCACTAAGAAATAAACTCGAAGATTATTTTGAGGAATACGATATCTTGGAGTATAGTGACGAAGAATTTAATGCTTGGATGACAGCCCGCGATAAAATAGACACGGCCATAGGTTATGGCGAAGAAGATGCTGAAGATGATGCTGAAGAAGATGCTGAAGATGATGCTGAAGATGATGTTGAATACGAAGAAGAGATAGACGATGATGAAAATAATGAAGACTGCGAAGTGGATGATAACGAAAATGATTTTAAAGTTGTATCCAATTCAACTCATAATATATTTGATAATAGAATCAATGTAGATAGAGTGATTGGCAAAGTACGTGGATTATATTCAGACAAAGTTGTAGGTAAACGCCGTTGGTATGTGATATTTCGTGTCCTTTATTTTCTTCAATGGATTGGAAGATCGCAGAAAAATTTTATAGACTGGGTAGATGCTAATTTTCAGTGGGAAGGTAAGAAAGAATTTAGAGGCGTTCAATCTGCATTTATTCACTCCAATCCATGCGATTGGAAAAATGTTATTATTGAGGCTGATGATTTTGAAAAAAGCAACGAAAATATTGGACCTGATTATTATGATTTTGCAGTCTTAACTCGTGATGCTTTTGTTGACGTTGATGATGATGGAACTTTACACGATAAGGAATTCTTTTTAATTTCTCCCAATCAAGGAGCTATTAACCACAAAAATAAGTGGATTTAAGTGGTACCTGTTGGTGCCACTTTTTTATATTTTTCTATTCTCGCTTACTTTTTTTTAAAAACATTCAATTGGTACGCAATTGTATCAATAGTTGTTTTTCACTTGTGTATTTTGTATCAATTGTTGTTTGCCAATTGTACCAATTGTATCGTTTGTAAACTACTGTAAATCAGTCGATTAAAAACATGATTTATTTTTTGCGGTTCAAAAAAATTGCCGTAACTTTGCATCAACAAACCAGATAATTATGGCAAAATTCAATCATTCAAAGTCCGCTAAAAACGGCAAGGAAAAAGTCCAGAAGGACATCGAGCAAATAGTTGCTGAGTCGCTGGCAAAGAGATTCCCGCTTTTCGAAGCGGGGCGGAACACTGTCGGTTTTTTAAATGGTATGGTGAGTCAGGCACTCACCGACCATATTACCGACCTTCTGCGTGGTCACACGCGTGAAATGCAGGGCGAAATCTGTGATTCTATCCGCATTTACGTTTTGTGGGGTGAAATTGACCTGACGGGTGTGCAGCACGTTGACGACGCACTCGAGAAGATTCTCGATTGGTATGACGAAGATGTTTCATTCTAAAAAAAATAAGGTATGAGTGCTAAGAAAAAAGAATCATCAAAGGCCAAGTCGCTGCCAAGCGGCGACTCGGCTCAGTACGTCAGCCGTCCACGTCGCAAGCCGGATAGCTCAGTGAAGGGCAAATTAAACAAGTGGGAAGGATCTGACTATTGTGAGTTCGTCCCCACGGGCTCGCGTGAAAGCAACAGAAAGGTTTTCAAGCAATTGGGCGGTTCGAGTTTTTACAAATCGGAGGGTACGAAAGAGAGCAGCTACAGCATCCACGTGAATGTTGATGGCGAATCAGTAGATCCCATCGGCGAGGCTTTCAGCATATTCAAAGTGCTGACGGAAGGCCAGCGCAAGACGGAACCGAAACTGCCTGAGGGCGAAGGCCGTATGCTTTACGAAGACAGTCAAGGATTGAAGGTCTGGCTCAACACGGAGAATGGTAAGCTAAGCATACTCGCCGAGTTGGACTGCAACCAGAACATCGAACGTATGCTGCTACAGGCTCAGGCCACGATGAACGTCACCATCGGACGTCATCGCACGGAGATTCTGAACAACGAGAAGAAAACAACGGATTAATTATAATAATGTACGCGTATGAAAAAGAATTGGCGTTTTGTCTATCAGGACAACCAGTATTTTGGCGAGTGTCTGCCTTGTACGCTCACAGTGTTTAACACCATCATCGACTCGGCACAGGTGGCGTGGAAAATCGCCACCCGCCAGGAGGTGGACAAGGCCGTGGCTGAGGGTCTGCCATTGGATAAGTGGACACTCAACAGCGACTTCCAGAAGTTCTGCCTGAAGCGCGAGGCCCAGCCACGGGCTGGCGTGATGTTCCGACAACTGACCATCGCAGAGAAACTCTTGCAGTGGACACAGTCATTGAAGGAGTCGCTGCCTTGCTTCATCTTTGCTGGCTCAGCATTCGACCGTGTGCCCGTGACCGACAAGATGGGTAATCCCGTGCTTGACGCGAACGGACAGCCTAAGATGCGTCGCCGTCGTCTGTTGAAGGGCATCCATCTGAGCGGCTTGTTCATGTTCGATGCTGACCATCTGACGATTGATCCATACGAGGTATATCAGCGCACGCTGGTGCCGGGATTCCCGTGGGAGGTGCGTCTGGCTCATAAGACTTCTTCCGGGCAAGGCCTGCGCCTGGTGTGCGAGATCAAGATAGAGTTGGGCAACATAGCCGACAACCAGATTTGCCTGGCCCGTGATCTCCAGCTGATGGGAGTCTTAGGCAGGACGGGTAAGCCCGTTGTGGATGACTCCTGCATCGATGCCAGCAGAATCAGTTACGCTTGCAGACGTGAGGACATCTACTTCATCGACGAAGAGAATCTTTTTTAATATAGTATTAACCCCTCAAACTTCAAGCAAATGTTAGAAGAAAAGGAAATTATCGACAACGAGTTCGAACGCCAATACGGCGATGCGTACCGTCAGGGTGAGGGTCACTGTACCCCCACCCATCCCGAGAATCGTTTTGACGAGGCACCTGCCTCCGTCGAGTCATTAACCCCTAAAGCCGCAGAAGATGCGAGTGCCGAGGATGCCAAGTCGCTGGCTCAGACTGTCATGCCAAAGGACGAAGAGCCTGTGATGGCGTTCGACCATCCCGTGGTGGACTACATCAATGAGATGTTGCCGAACGGTGTACCCGACGGCTCCCGTCACAAGTTTGCCCTGAAGGCGGCCACTGATGTAATCCTGCTCTGCGACGGTAACCTTGACCAAGTGAGATGCGTGCTGTTGTCGCTGCCATGGGTACAGGCTATCGTCAAGGAGCGCGGCATGGACGAGATCGAACGCATACTTCAGACCGCCCAGAAGCGCATGCTGAAGCGTGAGGCTGAGAACTACAACGAGCCACAGCCCTCCAAGGAGATGCGCCAGGCCATCAAGTCCGTGACCGGCCGCAGCTACAGCCAGCTCATGCGTGAGGCACGTCTCACGGCGGAGGGTCGCGAACTGGCAGCAGCAGAGGATGATGTGATGACGATGCTGGAAAACATCGGCCGTGACGTTGAGAAGCTGTTCCCGTATTTTCCCGTGCTGCAACTGCTTTGTCACAGGCAGAAGCGCCGTCACTATATAGCGGCGCTGCTGGTGGGAGGAGCGTTCTTCATGAACCTCATGACCCGCTGCTGGTATCGCTCAGGCATGGAGCCGGGACGCATCTGCCGTCTTAACAGCATCCTCGAACTGATCGGTCGAAGTGGCTCTGGGAAACATATTGCCGTTGACCTCTATCGTCTGCTGATGGAGCCTATCAAGAAGTCGGACATGGCACAGATAGACGCCTTGAACAACTTCAACGCCGAGCGCGAGCAGAACAACGGCGGTGCCAAGAACAAATCGCCGAGACCAAAGGGCATCTTCCGTTGCATGCCTTCGGAGACATCGGCGGCTGCCATTCGTGAGGCAGAGTATAATGCCGTGGAGATGCTTGACGGACAGGAATGGCCACTTCATGTATCACACTTCAACAGCGAGCTGCAGGATATGCAGCGCCAGATGAAGAAGGAGTATATGAACATCGAGAAGCTTTTCTACAAAGGGTTCCACAACGAGCCCGACGGCAGCTACCTGAAGACATCCAGTGCCCCCGTGGGCGAGTATGATGTCCACTTCTCGGGTGTGTACACTGGCACCAAGACAGCCTTGGACAAGCAGACAACTACGGAAAACTTTGGCGGCGGTCTGTTGTTCCGCCTTACGGTTGTGCCTCTGGGTGACTCGAACTTCGAGATGCGTGAGCGCCGTGAGTACACAGAAGAGGATTTAGAGAGAAACCAGAAGTTACGTGACTGGGCCTATCTGTTCAATGACTGCAAAGGCGAGATACCCTGCGAGGACATCGACATCGCCCTAAGCGACTGGACTACCCGACGGATGCAGGATGCGGGCGAGGAGAAGAACTTCGCACTGGAGGATCTCATCAAGCGTCCGTACTGGCACGGGATGAACTACTCGCTGCCCTTTATCGTCAGCCGACACTGGGACCAGATGGTCGAGGACAACGGGAAGTATAAGTGCGGCCCGGACTTCAAAACCGACAAGTACGACCGTCAACTGGCCCTGCTTATCGAGAACGCCCAGTTTGCCTTCCAGCAGCACTTCTTCCTGGGAATCGGTGAAAAGTACTACGACGACCTTCAGGCATCTGAGGCATCGAACAGGCATCACCAGAAGAAGACAATGCTGGCCTACCGCCGTCTGCCCCAAATATTCACCTCCGAAGATGTGAAGCGTGAATATGGATATGATAACGTTGGCAGCGTCTGCAGCCGCCTGAAAATTCTTCAGGATGACGGTATGGCGCAGAAGATCCGCACAGGCGAAAACAAGGGCAAGTATCGCAAGTTGGTGTAAGGTTATATTGAGATATTGATTATTGAATCGCTTTTTATTTCTCACAATGGGGACTGTCCTTATTGTGAGATTTTTCTATGTGTCGTTATTTCGCCCTTGGTGAATAGCTTTGGTAGGTGTCTTGACCACCTGTACCTGAGGCGAAGATGATGGTGTCGATGAAATAGAGATGGCCATCTGATCCCATCAGCACGTTGTTTGGAACAGCGTCGAAGATGTCGTAGTCGCCATTGGTGAAATAGTCCATTTCCTTGTGAAAACCAATCCGCTCCAATTCGTCGTCGATTTCCTGTTGGGTAGCCTCACGCTCGGAAACGATAAACGGCTGGCTGAGCAATGCACATACCTGACTGTCACGGTTCTCTGCGAAGCCTAAGAGGGTATAAGCACAATCGGGGAAGAGAGAGTTGTGAACTTTCATCCGCTCAAAGAACGGCGTCAGGTTATCATCAGAATAACGGAAATCATTCAGTTTATAGACCAAGGTGCTGTCGTAAGATGCATAGACTTCATTTTCAGATCCACGGTCAGAGAATGTTCCCAAAGTGTCAACATCCTCAACCCAGCAATGATGGGCAATGGCCCAATCTTTCAATCTTGCGATTTGGACTCCCTTGCAAGACGTTGTTCCCGCAAGCGCCTGAACTGATTCAAGCACGCCTCTTGCGAAATCGGATGCTGCTGCCAATAGGCTACCGACTTCATCTTTTCCATTGTCACCTTGCGGTGGTATTCGTTGAGTGTCGTCATTGTTCATCCTTTCTGTTTTGCTATTTGAGTGCAAAGATACGAAGTTTATCTGAAAGTTGCAAAGAAATCGGCAATTATTTATAATAAGAAATAAACAATATTTAACGAAAATAATTGGCAAAATGTTTGGTAGTTTCAGAAAAAAGCAGTAACTTTGTAGGCAGATAACAAGGGGTAATGGAAGACGGCAAAAGAGCTTGTTCAGACCACCCCTGGCCCCTCCTAACTCAGGAGGGGAACAAGCGGGAGGCGGTGACCCGGAGTAGTTCGCCGCGTAAGATCTAATACCATAAAAAACACAACAAAATGGCAAGATCAAACATTCCAATGGTCATCAACCTTCGTCAGAACACGAATGATGACTCAACGGCCTTCGGTAAGTACTTCGCCGAGGTCGACGCCAAGGAGCCTTTGAACCTGAAGGGTCTGGCAAAGCACATGTTGGAGCACGGCAAGATCTCCTCTGAGGAGATGTGTAACCTGGTGCTGGGCGAGATGGTGAAGTGCCTGGTACACCTGCTGCGCGAAGGCCAGCCCGTGAAGCTCGACGGCTTCGGCACGTTCTCACCGAGCGTGGACGGTCAGGGTCTCGGCAAGAACGACATCGAGACGGCCGTGGCCGCCGGTGCCGATGCGATGATCAACGGCATCCGTATCAACTTCACGCCCGAGAACACCAAGGGCGAGCAGCTCACCTCGCGTGCGCTGAAGAAGGAGTGCGTCTTCGAGTGGGGTTACGTGGTGCAGAGCGTCATCCGTACCGTAGGCGGGAAGCAGAAGCGCTTCCAGAACAAGACTCCGATCAGCTACGTGCTCGCACCGTAGGCAGACAATCAGGGCAATGGGTAATCTCTTCCCCTCCTGAGTCAGGAGGGGTGCCCGTAGGGTGGGATGGTCTGAACAAGCGAACAGTTTCCCACGTTCTTGCGTCCCTTCGGTAGCAAGCGGCAAAGCCGAGCGCAGACCCCCTCTGGCTCCCCCTAACTCAGGGGGAGAAACAGATACCAGACAAGCGCAGAAGAGACAGGGCCTATTCAGACCCTGTTTTTTGTTTGGTGGAATGGTTAAAAATGGCTTTTTGTTGCGTTTTTGCGTAAAAAAGTGACAAAAGATTTGTTTGTTACGAAGAATATGTGTACTTTTGCAGCCGAAAACGATGATAAATCGTCAATCAATATATAATATAGTATATAATGAAGATGTTTAATCTAATTAGCGGCCTTATTATTATTCGACTGCAGGGAGCGGTCGGAAGTGATTAGGCGTGTAGATAATTGAAGATTGAAAATTGATAATAGAAATCAGATAGAGCCCTTCTCACTTCCGAGTGTGGAGGGCTAATTTTTTAAATAACATAAAAAGATGGACAGACTTTACATTTTTGACACGACGCTGAGGGACGGCGAACAGGTGCCCGGATGCCAACTGAACACGGTAGAGAAGATTCAGGTGGCGAAAGCTCTGGAGCAGTTGGGCGTCGATGTGATTGAGGCCGGATTCCCTGTGTCGAGTCCCGGCGACTTCAACTCGGTGATTGAGATCTCGAAGGCCGTGACGTGGCCCGTGATCTGTGCGCTGACGCGTGCGGTGGAAAAGGATATCGACGTGGCCTTCGAGGCGCTGAGGTATGCCAAGCACAAGCGCATCCACACGGGTATCGGCACGAGCGACGAACACATCAAGTACAAATTCAACTCCACCCGTGAGCGTATCCTCGAACAGGCCGTGGAGGCCACGAAGTACGCCAAGCGTTACGTGGACGACGTGGAGTTCTACTGCGAGGATGCCGGACGTACGGACAACGAGTATCTGGCGCAGGTGGTGGAGGCCGTGATCAAGGCCGGCGCCACGGTGGTGAACATTCCCGACACGACGGGCTACTGCCTGCCGCAGGAGTATTTCGATAAGATCAAGTATCTGAAGGAGCATGTGGACGGCATCGACCGCGCCATCATCTCCACCCATTGCCATAACGACCTGGGCATGGCCACGGCGAATACCTTCAACGGTGTGATGGCCGGTGCCCGACAGGTGGAGGTGACCATCAACGGTATCGGCGAACGTGCCGGCAACACGAGTCTGGAGGAGATAGCGATGATCCTGAAGTGCCATAAGGGCCTCGGAATCGAGACGAACATCAACACGACGAAGATCTATCCGACGTCGAGGATGGTGTCGAGTCTGATGAACATGCCCGTGCAGCCGAACAAGGCCATCGTTGGGCGCAACGCCTTCGCACACTCCTCGGGCATCCATCAGGACGGTGTATTAAAGAATGTACACACGTATGAGATCATAGACCCGAAGGACGTGGGCATTGACGACAACTCGATCGTGCTCACCGCCCGCAGCGGACGTGCCGCGCTGAAGCACCGTCTGCACGTGAACGGCGTGGACCTGGAGGAGGAGAAGCTGGACAAGATCTATGAGAAGTTCCTGCAACTGGCCGACCAAAAGAAGGAGGTGACG
>JAFRPY010000052.1 GCA_017428925.1 Prevotella sp.
ATCCTCTTGCTAACATGGTTTAGTTCTATTTTCAGACTATCGCATGTCTTCATGGTTGTGACCTCGATGTGGTCACTTTTGACATCATACTTTTTCAGGTTGTACACATCCGAGTAGCGGAGGCCAGTGTAACAGCAAAACAGGAATACGTCCCTCACTCTGTATAAATAGAGTTTTGTATCAGGTATCTTGTAGTTCTCCATCTTCTTAATTTCCTTCTTCGTAAGGAAAATGACTTTTTTCTGGGTTTTCTTGAACTTTGGACGGAAGGATTCAAACTGTGTGTTTGTGTGAAAACCTTTCTGAAGGCTCCAGCGAAGGAACCACCTTAGAAACTCCATGTTCTTCTCAATAGTGCTATTCTTCAAGTTCTTTACATCACGGAGGTATTCCAAGTATGAAAGCATTCCCTCGTCGTCGAAATAATCGAAAACCAACTCAAATGTCTTCAAGCCTTGCTTTCTCTTGTAAGCTCTGAGTCCCTTCAAGTGGTTGCGCATAGCATGGAATTTCTCATGAGTGGATTCACTCCAGTTGTTCTGACGGCCACACAAATTCTCAAACTCAACAGCAACCTCCCAGAAAGATAAATTTTTGTTAATTTCTGATGTTTTGCATTTATCTGAATTTTTGTTAATATTGGATTTTGATTGAATATTGTCCTGTTTTGGATACGTGATGTCCGCGACTTCAGACATTCTTATTTGAACCTTTCTTTTTCCTCTCTTGGGCAGTAAGGAGACAGTCACACCGTTGCGTAATCTCTCAAACGAATCCTTAAATTGCTCTGGTGTGGGAATGATTTGCTGGCTCTCATAAATCTCAACTGTGTCTTGGGCATTCTTCACGAGATTCATGATGGAAGCGTTGATCAGGTCAGCACTCATGCCTTCACGGTTCGGGCCGATCGCCACCTGGGCGAAATCATCCCACCTCAGAGAATCAACGTGAATGCCTGTTGAGAGTTCCATTCTTATAGACTTGTAAGCTATTCTCATTGTTATCAATGCATTTGGTATATTGACTAAGTTGGAAGAACCTGTCAGTTTCCGGCTCTTCAGTCTGAATTTGATTTTTAAGTCTTGTTTCATTTCTACTATATATAAAGTTATTTGACCATATTAAAAATATGCTTGGGAAACACAGTTTGCAGCTTTGGGTACATTGGCTTTTATTAAGATTCAGGGAAGGCAAATTAACATATTAGTACTGATTTCAGCCTCTATTCTGTCGGAAAACCCATCCTGCCACCATGAATTTGCTATGACTTATAAAGGTACGTTAACAAATTGGGAGGGCGTATAAAAAGGGACATGTTTTCATGATGCTGATTAAACACCATTTTAACAGTCAAATAAACACTCTGAAGACATTCCAAAGATGTTCCAAAGTTTATGTTCCCTAAATGTTCTCCAGATTTTATCCGGAGGAAAGGTGTGCGGAGCTGTGGAAAGGACTCCTTTTTTGCGACTAACTTTTGAAAGTTTCTCATTACTAATGAATTATAACGTATTTGACTTTTGTTCAGTTCGTTAATTATGTTCCCAATGTTTCCCATGGATGCTCCATGTGGAACTTTGTTCTCTAGCGGATTTCATTACGTCCATTCAGGAAAAAGAAACGGGATGTTCCCAAGATGTTCCCAAGATGGTTCCCCAAATCTGATGCAAATTTAGTTAGATGTTTCACATCTGCCAAATGTGAAAAAATGTTGAATGTAAAATAAAAATCAGAAAATCGGCTAATTTTAACAAATAAAGGCCCTTCAAACCAAATGTCGTTTGAAGGGTTTTTCATTGTTTTCTATGTTTTACCGAATATAACTGCCTAGCCTCTCTCTCCGCAACCTGCCAAAATGGAAGTCGTTAATCCTCAATGGGTTAGCGGCTTTTTTTTTGTCTATGTTCCCCAACTTTCCGATTTTTTTCGGGGACATCTGGGGAACATTTTGGGAACATTTGGGAAACATGATGGAAACATTTTCAGGTGTATTTGAACCCGATTTGGTAGGGTTTTTACTCATTTTGGATGAATTCTGAGAAAAAAACGTTAACTTTGCACCTAAAATAAATAAGTTTATGAAGAAAGCTATTTTTACCCTATTCTCCGTCCTCTTTGTGTTGACGACAAATGCACAGGGTTTGAAGAAAGTCTACAATGAAGATATCAACCCCATTGAGCAGATTGACCAGGCTGTGGCAAAAGCCAAGTCGGAAGGAAAGTTTGTCGTCTGTCAAGTGGGCGGCAACTGGTGTCCCTGGTGTCTGCGATTTGCTGACTTCATCACGAATGACACCACAATCAGCAAAGTGATTGATGACAACTTCGTCTATATTCACGTGAACTACAATCCCCGCAAATCAGAGGGAGAGACAAAGGCACGGCAGGCAGCAGAACTGATGAAGCGTCTTGATAACTGTGGCCGTTTCGGTTATCCCGTTTTTGTAGTGTTGGGTGAAGACGGTAAAGTCGTTCATATTCAAGATTCAAGTTTCTTGGAAGAGGGGCAGGGCTACAACAAGGAGAAAGTGCTGCGTTTCTTCAACAACTGGACTCCAAAAGCAGTCATGCAATGATGCAGAACCGGGCGAGGCACGGTAAGCATTGATTCTCATGCGGTTACCACTTTCACCCCTTCGCCTTCCGACAACTGTCGCTACCAGCTGCCCGGCGACAGCGCCTGAGTAGCAGCAAAACTTGATTATATCCGCAAAATGAACAAGATATATTGAGCAGGCAAAAGTGAAGTGAAGAACTTGTTTCTGCTTGCTGAACAAGAAACCGATATTGAACAAAAACGAAATTAACAGAGGACAATGAAAAAAGTGTTGATGCTCTTTTGCGTTCTGTGGCTCGCTATCGGGGCGACGGCACAGGTGAGTAAGGGAATTGACCTGACGAAGGCTACCCTGGTCTATCATGAAGGCGACACGCCGCTGGCCCGTCAGATGACGGAGGTGCTGGCCGACGATATTGAGCGCGTATCGGGCAAAAGGCCCTCAATTAGTACTCGGCGCAGGGGTGGCTCAAACGTTGTGATAGGCACCGTGAAGCACAACCGCCAGCATCGTGAGTTGCAAGGCACGTGGGAACGGTACGCCATCGACACGAAATCAGGTGGCGACCTCTACATCACCGGCTCGGACGCACGGGGAATGGCCTACGGTGTGCTGCATGTCAGCGAGCAGATAGGCGTCAGTCCTTGGTATTGGTGGGCCGACGTGCCTGCTGACAAAAGCAACAGGCATGTCTATGAATATGAGGAGAACATCGTGAGCAAGTCGCCAAGCGTGAAATATCGTGGCATATTTATCAACGATGAGGACTGGGGCCTGAAGACCTGGGCAGCTACAACCTATGAGAAAGAGCTTGGCGACATTGGCCCCAAAACCTATGACCGCGTGTGCGAACTCATCCTCCGTCTGAAGGGCAACATGCTTGCACCGGCCATGCATACTTGTACGGGAGCGTTCTACAGCCATCCGGAGAGCCAGCGGGTGGCCGACAAGTGGGGCATCATGATCACTACGAGCCACTGCGAGCCGCTGCTCTTCAACAATGCTGCCCCGTCGGAATGGAGCAAGGAGCGCGACGGCGAGTGGAACTACGAGACCAACAGCCAGACCATTCTGAAGAAGCTCGACGACCGCATCCGCGAGACGGCTCAATATGAAAACATCTACACGATGGGGATGCGCGGCCTGCACGATGAGGCCATGAAGGGTAGCACTGACCCCAGAGACCGCGCCCGCACACTGGAGAAAGTGTTCGCTGAGCAGCGCAACATCCTAACGAAACATAAAAAGCAGAAGATTACGAAACTGCCACAGATATTCGTGCCCTACAAGGAGACACTCGACATCTATGATGCAGGACTGCGTGTGCCGGACGACATCACGCTCGTCTGGCCGGACGACAACTACGGCTATATGAAGCGCGTGAGCAATACGGCCGAGCAGCGCCGAAGCGGCGGCAGCGGCGTATACTACCACCTGAGCTATTGCGGCGTGCCCCACGACAATCTGTGGCTCTCCACCACCGCCCCCATGCTGATGTACGAGGAGTTGCTGAAGGCCTACAGTGCTGGAGCCGACCGTTACTGGCTGCTCAACGTCGGCGACATCAAGCCTATGGAGATAGAGACTCAGATGTTCATGGATATGGCTTACGACTTCACGGCGTTCAGTTACGACAATGCCAACTGTTATCAAGCCCGGTGGCTGGCCAACATGTTCGGCCAGCAGCATGCTGAGACCTTCCAGTACATCCTCGACGAATACTACCGGCTCGCATGGGATCGCAAACCGGAGTTTATGGGCTACGAGATGGAGTGGGACGAGCCAGAGTATGCACGGCTACACGACACCGATTTCTCCTTTGAGACAGGAACGGCGCAGAAGCGGCTCGTCGGCTATCAGGACATCTGCTTTGCCTACGATGCCGTTGAGCGCGAGGTAGCACCAGCACTGCGTCCGGCCCTCTTTGAGATGCTCGGCTATGCAGTGCATTCAGCCTATCAGATGAACCGTAAGTTCCTTTATTCTCAGGCTAACCACGAGACCGGCAACCAGGCTTTCGCCCAGCAGTCGAGAGATGCCTGTCGGCAGCTGCTACAGCTCATTGACCGCTACAACAGCCAGCTAGACGGGAAATGGAACCAGATGATTTCGGAAGTGCCGCCCGGCTATACCGCTCTTTATCATCAGATGCCTGAATTCACCGATAAGCCCACTGACGCCTATCGTTTGCCCGACAACCAGCGGCATCCGGAATTACGTCATCAGATTGACCTTGCGTCTCTATCCGTCGAAGAGCCCTTCCGCTTGCTCGACGGAATCGGCACCGACTGGAAAGCCTTGCAGATGGGTCAGCCACTCGATGTGAAGGCTTCGGGCAGCATCGACATTACCATCCCTGCCGCAACATTAGACGATCATGCCGACTCCGTCAGCCTCTGCATCTCCGTAGTCCCGATGTGGCCTGTCGCCACCGACCGCAGCAACAGATTTTCCGTCTGTGTGGATGGCGGCAAGCCTATCGTCTGCGAAAACGTTTTTAAGGAGTGGGGTCGCGAGTGGAAGATTCAGGTAATCGAAAACCGCAAGGAGTTCGTCCTGACGATGCCCCTCGACCGCAGCCGCCGCGAGCATGTCGTCACCCTCTCAATCATTGACCCGGGCCAGATTGTGCAGAAGATAACGTATCAGTAAATCATGTTCTGCATTCAGACGAATTACTGCTAATGGTTATCTACTGCCGAAGGGTGGGCGACAAAATGATGATGCTGATTTGGCGGCCAAGTCCCTCAAAGATTTCAGTTCAGTATTCCTCTGATGGTTGCATACGACGGTTTCTTCTTGAAGACCTCTACATCGCTGAAGCCTGCCTGCTCCAGCATGTCCTTCAATTGCTCCGGAGAATAAACGGTCATGCCTTCAACCACGTTCGTCCATACGGAATCACCCTCTATCACTTCCAGCATGATGGCAAACTGACCGCCGTGCTTCAACACACGTTTCACTTCCTGGAAGCATTTTGGCAGATCAGGCCAGAAATAGACAGTTTCCACAGCAGTCACAACGTCAAACGTCTGGTCGTCCCACGGCAGGCTGTCGGCTGACCCCTGTTCCACAAAAACCTGACTGCCCAGCAGCCGCTTATTCACGTTCTTCGCCTTGCTGACACTTTCCTCAGAGATGTCTATGCCAAAGACCTTGCCGCCAGGACTTCTCTTGAGCAAACGCTTCAGCGTGGCACCGCCGCCACAGCCGATGTCGAGCATTGTCATCCCATCACGGAACGCTACTTGGCTAAGTCCCCAGTTGGTGAGTGGGGCATGACCGAAATTCATAAAGCGCAGCATGCAACGCCCCAGAAATCCTTCGGGACGGGCACACTGGCTGAAAAAATCCTTGAAAATATTCTTCATACCTTAATTGATTATATAGTTGATAAACTTCCAGTTGCAAAGGTATGACGAATCCGAACAACGGGCAATACTCAAAAATCGGTAAAACATTCCCCAACCACAGCTACGCTCCTCTGTCATTTGTATAAAAATGCATTGGGATAAGGTAAAAATGTATGAATTGTTTGCTGCTGCTACTTTTTTTTCGTAAATTTGCTCCCACATCATTCAAACAGGAAATGTCGTTTAGGATGAACCAAAAGATTACAGAACAAGAATCCCGCTATAAGCATTTGGAACAGATGTCGGTAGCGGAACTGCTGATGCATATCAACGAGGAAGACGCTGGTGTGGCCCAAGTCGTTCAGCTTGCAATACCTCAGATAGAAGCGTTGGTGGAAGCCATAGAACCGAGGATGAAACGGGGCGGCCGGCTCTTCTATGTCGGTGCTGGCACCAGTGGCCGTCTGGGTGTTCTCGATGCCAGTGAGCTGCCTCCAACGTTCGGTGTGCCAGACTCATGGGTTGTAGGCATCATCGCTGGGGGCGACCGCGCTTTGCGTCATGCTGTTGAGAAGGCGGAAGACGATACCGGTCAGGGCTGGCGTGATTTAATGACCTATCATCCTACTGCAGACGATACAGTGCTGGGCATTTCTGCCTCTGGCACAACGCCTTATGTTGTTGGTGCCGTTAGTCAAGCCCGCAAGAATGGTATGCTGACGGGGTGTATCACCAGCAATCCCAACACCCCTTTGGCCGCAGTTTCCGACTATCCGATAGAAACCATCGTCGGCCCTGAGTTCGTAACAGGGTCAACTCGCATGAAGAGTGGAACAGCGCTGAAGATGGTATTAAACATGATTTCCACCTCATTGATGATTCGGATGGGACGCATTCAAGACAACCGTATGGTAAATATGCAACTGACAAATTCCAAGCTTGTGGATCGTGGTACGCGAATGCTTCAGGACTATCTTGGCCTTGATTATGATGAGGCAAAGCAACGACTGCTTGAGGCAGGCAGCGTGAATGATGCTCTCAAGTCAACCCGATGAGTCATGTTATCTATCAAGCTGGAAAAGGAATGCAAAAAAAGGATATGATAACTGATTTCGATACCATCTGGCGCACTCAGGATGAAATAAGGACGGTGGTGAATGCTGTTTGGGCGAATGCATCTGGAATCTCGCCTATGATGAACGGCGCAGGGCAATCGTTCTTGAGCTGACGCAGTCGCTCGACGAGGATGCCATCAGCAACCTATGCAGTCAGTTCTCCACAGCTGCCGATTACGACGGACAAGGACCGCGAGGAACAAGATTCGTGTTTTATATGTAATTCAACTTTCCTCTCTCTGCATCAATCATTCAAATACAAAAAAAAGAGGATGCCGAAACAGAGGGCACTGAAAAAGTCCCTATAGACTCTTTTTAACAATTAAAGCCTGCACATAGTCATGTAAAAAATTGGCTATGTGCAGATTTTTTTGTACCTTTACAGCATAAACCTAAAAGGTTATGTTATCTCAGGAACAAGAGC
>JAFRPY010000064.1 GCA_017428925.1 Prevotella sp.
ACGGTGTTACCACTGGCGCAGATGATGGCGGCAACACCCACGTTGCATATCTTTACTGAGGGAGTGCAATACTGTGTTTTTTTCATCACGTTGTCCTCCTTTATTTGATTACGATTTTGTTTCCATTGTGTATATAAATGCCTTTCTGAGCAGGCTTTCCGCTAAGTCGGCGACCGCTGAGGTCATACCACTCCCCTCCATTCAGGGAGGGGTTGGGGGTGGGTCTTATTCCCGTTGCCTCGCTGTTCTCGTCGCCGAAGTCCAGCACGAACTGACTGATGCCCTTGGCTCCTACTGACTTCGGTTCGCCGGCAATGAGGCCGTTCTTCAGCTGGAAGTAGGCGCGGCAGGCACCGATGGTCATGGCGGCGTTGGGGTAGTAGAGCTTGTTGTCGGCGCCCAGGAAGAGGAGGCTGCGGTTCTCGCCGGCTATATCAATGGGGCTGTAGTTGCCCGTGAAGCTGACCGTGCCGTCGTTGCTCGTCGAGGCCGTCGGCGCGGTGCTGCTGATGGTGACGTCGTTGAACGTCGGGTCGCTGATGTCGTAGGTGCTCTCGTTGCCCTCATAGTCGGCGGGCTTCGTCCACTTCACGATGTATGCCTTGCCAGCGGTGATGCTCGTGGCGGCGGTGAAGTTCAGCGTCAGCGTGCCCGTCTCCGCGTCGAAGCCCGAGCCGCCCGATTTCGAGGTCTTGAGCGACATGACGGTGGCACCCTCTAACGGCGTGCCCGCAAAGCTGCTCACTGCAAACGGCAGACAGAGCGTGTTCCAGTCACCATCCTTGTAGAGCGTGCGCCCCTGCAGGGTGATGCTGCCGGCCGCGATGCCCTCGTTCTTCGTCAGCGTGGTGCTGTTGTTGGCGTCATCAAGCAACATGATGCTCGGCATCTCGTAAACATACAGGTCGATGTCGATGCTGCCATAGGGCTGAATCAGGAACGATGTCCCTTGCAGCGAGTTATACTTCGTCGTCGAGCCATTGCCTCGGTCGGTGACGGTGGCGGTGAAGGCATAGCCGCTCAGGGTGCCCAAATCCACGCTTAGGCGGATGCCGAAGTCCGTAGCGACCATTCCGCTCGTGTCGTAGGGGATGGTGCTGCCGTTGTCGTACGTCGTGCTGGGTGTCTGGTTGTTCACGACGCTCCACGTCACCTCGTTCAGCACACTCTCATCGTCAGCCCGCGTGGTGACGGTCAGGATAGGATTGCTGCTGAACGTGACATTGATGTCTGCGTCCTTCTCCGTCAGGTCGAGCGCGTAGGTCTTCGTCGCGCTGCCGACGAAGTTGTAAGGCATGTCAGACATGCTGTTGCTGCGGTTCGTCAGCGTGTAGGTGCCGCTGAACGAGTAGCCGCTTGCGGGTGTCACCGTCAGCGTATAGTTGCCCGGCATCACCTTTCCGTCGTTGAACACCTGCCCGTTGACGTTGGTCAGCGTAGCGGTGCCGCCAGCGTTGGCCGTGATGGTGGCCGAGCCAGCCGCAGCCCACTTAGCGTAGAGCGTCATGCTGTGGTCAACCTCCGTCGTGAAGTCGTACTTCTGCGTGCGTCCCGCGTCGGTGTACCAGCCCTCGATGCCGTCCGCGCCGTCGAACTGCACGGCGGGCTCCGTCACCGTATTGCCCGAATAGACCGTCTGATTGCTGATGGCCGAGCCCCTGCCGCCGAGGTCGAACTGGATGGTATTCTCTAACGCCGTCCACTTGGCATAGACGGTCACATTATCGTCGAGCGCGGCGGTGAAGTCGAAGGCCTGAGTGCAGGCGGCATTCCTGTACCACCCGCCGAAGTCATAACCCTGCACCGTCGGTGCCGTCGGCACGGTCAGCGCATTGGCAACGCCCGAATACACGGTCTGCGCAGCCGGAGCCGTGCCGTGGCCCTGCATGTCGAACGTGGCAGTGCAGCGCCAGTGGACGGTAGGAGCGGGGCTTATGTTTTGAAAAATGCTACTCCCCAACGTGACATTGTTCCACTGTGCCTTCGTGCCAGCGTAGTACAGATCCGTCAGTCCGCCATTCACGAAGGCCACATAACCAATCTCCGTCACGCTGCTCGGAATGGTGATTGTGGTCAAGGAAGAACAATCCGAGAAAGCAGATATTCCGATATAAGTCAAACTATTCGGCAGACTGACGCTGGCAAGATTGCTGCATTGGTAAAAAGCATTCTGACCTATCGTCGTCACCCCCTCCGAAATCGTTACGCTGGTCAGGTTTCCGTGGGAGCCT
This sequence comes from Prevotella sp., assembly GCA_017428925.1. Classification (GTDB taxonomy): domain Bacteria; phylum Bacteroidota; class Bacteroidia; order Bacteroidales; family Bacteroidaceae; genus Prevotella. Next base: position 2,232 of record JAFRPY010000064.1, read on the forward strand.
AAAAGATTACTAAAGCAACCAGTGCCGATTGCCGTCACCGCGTGACCTCCCAACATCGTCGGCGTGGTGACACTCGCATCGGTGCCATTGTATCGCGTTATGGTTAAAACGTTGGTGCCGGAATCATAGGTATAATACCAGTCTCCCTCTCTTTCGTCCGCCCACGCCGTCGCCGTGGTAAGCATCACCACGAGCAGCACGAGCGCCGTCCTCGAAAACAATCTTCTCATTGTCTTTGTCATTGTCATTGTATTTAAGAATTAATTATTTGTCCGATGGGTAAAATACAAGCACGCAGAAAGCGCGTCCCTGCCCCTCTGCGGGACAGAAACGCACCTTCCGGCCTCTGGCGCCCCTCGCGCCGAAATCTCTGTATTTAAGCCATTTACGGCCTGTAGGGGGGGGTAATTTTGCCGCCGCCTACACCCCTGCCGCCCGCCGTCGTGCGGGCCGCCTCAGAAGCGTGTATGTAGGTGAGCGGTGGCATAAGCATGATGGGGGGATTGTCGTTTGATGTTTATCTTTTCTTTCCTTTTCCGAAGATGTCAGAATGAGTGCCGGTGCGGTAAAGGGATATGATACGGATTTCGGTGTCTTTCTCGTAGAGCAGGAGCCAGTCGGGATTGATGTGGCACTCCCAGTAGCCCTTGTAGTCGCCCAACAGCAGGTGGTTGCGGTACTTCGGAGGCAGGGGTTCGTCTTTGCGAAGCATGTCAACGACCGCGAGCAGTTGCTGCATGTCAAGCCCTCGGCGCACGGCCAGCTTCACGTCGCGGTCGTACTGCTTGTAAGTCTTGATGTCGTAGTACCGCTTCATAATGCCAACATCGCTTTTTTGAACTCTTCGAATGATTCGTAGGTCGTTCCCTTGTCCTTGCCGCTACGCACGTCCTCGATGGCCTTCATCGTCTTGTCGTTAAGGTACTCGCCGGTTTCAGGGTCGTACAGGCATGGCTTTCGTGGGGCGGACTTGATGTCTGTCACACCACGTAGCATACGGATGGCCCGTGTCACGTTGGCTATGTTCGTGCTGCCGTCAACGGTTACGATCAACTGTCTGGGAAAAGTTGTTGTTGCCATATTCTTATGTTGTTTTGATGATTTACGGGAGCAAAGATAAGCATTTTTTTCAAATTTCGCGCGATAAAGGAGTTATTTCTCAAAAATAAACCTTATATTTGCACTCACGAATGACCGTAAATTCCTTCTCCGCCTCCACTTTGGATTATTGGCTCGCCCTTTTCAATTATTGCAGCCTTATGAACATAAAAATCGGTTAGTTTACTCATATTTATCGTTTTTTTGCTTGTTCTTATTAAAAAAATAATGTAATTTTGCGGCGTGAATAATAAACATATACGCTTATGAGTACAGCAGGATTGAATAATCTTTGGACCTACATAAAGGGGTTGTCTCTCTCTTACAGCGACCGCCAGTGGCTGGCCGAGCATCTTGTCGAGCCAGAAGAGATTGAGCGTGCAAAGCAGAGGAAGAAAGATGAAGAGTTCGTCCGTGAAATGAGGGCATTGCAGTATGAAGGACAGCCCACTGCAGATGAGATGAAACGGATGATTCGTGAAAGTCATTATTTCGATAGCAACAAGGTAAGTTCTCAATATGCCGATGAAGAGTAAACAATACCTTCTTGATACAAACATTCTGATTGACATTCTCAATGACAATCCTGTGGTTATGGAGAAATTGGCGCAGGTAGGCACACTCAAGTGTTGTATATCTACGATTTCTCTCCATGAACTCTACTATGGTGCGCAACTTGCCAGAGAAAAGAAAGAGGACTACTTTATTAAGGAGATGAATAAAATTTCCAGATTGCTTAAATATATTGACGTGCATCCACTTGCCGCAGACGGAATAGACTATGCAAAGATTAAGCATTTGCTTAAGGAGCAAGGGAATATGATTGATGATTTTGATATTGTCATTGCTGGACAGGCTATCAGCGAAGGGCTTACTGTGGTCACAGACAACATTAAGCATTTCAATCGCATTCCTGGACTGAAGATTGAGAACTGGATGGAACGATGACTCCATCCAGCAACTCACAGGTACAGGTCCCATACTCACAAAGTGTCAGACACTTTGTGAGTATGGGGGATTAAAACATCCTTGCCTTGAAGTCAGTAATCTTTATGATTCTTGTCTGGTTGTGCTGCCCGAGATCGGTCAGGTCGGCATCGCCACTAACGATATAATCGGCACCGATGGTATCGGCCAGCGCAAGCAGATAGAGGTCCTTCGGGTCGCGGACGGCCACGTCGCGGATTTCCTCGATGAGTCGGCTGCAGACGTACACGTCGAAACGCAGGTCGGTCAGCATCCGCCGCACAAGATGCGCCTGATGGCCGATGAGGAACGAAATCCAGAGATTGGTGTCGATAATGACCTTCATACCTTACTTTTCGTATCTTACAGCTCTCACCTCGTCCATGATTTCCTCTTTGCTGACGGCGGGGTTGGCCGGACGGCTGCTGACGAAACGGTCGAGCAGTTGCTCGCGAGTCTCGGCCTGCCAGCCGAACTTGCGGATGAGTTCGCGGAACAGCGACCAGTCCACGGCCGGAATGTTCACGTAAACGCCTTGCATCTGAACATTATTTGCCATTGTTGCCATATTCTTATGTTGTTTTGATGATTTACGGGAGCAAAGATAAGCATTTTTTTCAAATTTCACGCGATAATGACGTTATTTCTCAAAAATAAACCTTATATTTGCACTCACGAATGACCGTAAAACCATCAACATCATGCATATAGCCGTAGCTGGAAACATAGGAAGCGGGAAATCAACGCTCACACGGATGCTGGCAAAACACTATGGATGGGAGGCACGGTTTGAAGCCGTTGACTATAACCCATACCTGGAAGACTACTACAAGGACATCCCGAGGTGGTCGTTCCCTATGGAGGTGTACTTCCTGAAAGAACGGTTCAAGGACTTGCTCGACATCAACAAGGCAACGCATACGGTCATTCAGGACCGCACCATCTTCGAGGGCGTATATGTGTTCACGGCCACCAACAAGGCGATGGGCAACCTGAGCGACCGCGACTTCGACACCTACATGGAACTGTTTGAACAGATGCTGCAGACGGTGAAACTGCCCGACCTGATGATATACCTGAGGGCATCGGTGCCGCACCTGATTGCCAACATTCAGAAGCGCGGGCGCGACTATGAGCAGACTATGCAGCTGGACTACCTGGAGAACCTGAACAACCGATATGAGGACTTTATTAACAATAGGTATAAAGGAAAGGTGCTGGTGATTGAAAAAGACAACGCCGACTTTGAGAACAACCCCAAGGACTTCGGCAACATCATTGACCGCATCGACGCGCAGCTGTTTGGACTATTCTAGAGCCCACCCCCGACCCCATTGCTTTTCCCTTCGGCCAGCGACCGTTGGTTCCCGAGCTTCGCTCGCCTACCCGTAGCCTTTCCCGAAGGGAGGGAGGCAGGGAGCCTGAAAAACTTCGTAATTCTTACTCGCCGAAGGCGATACATCATAAATCCAAATTCAAAATTCCAAATTCATCAACCCATGCACATCGCAATAGCAGGAAACATTGGCAGCGGCAAGACCACACTCACGAAGATGCTTGCCAAACGATACGGCTGGACGCCACGGTTCGAGCCTGTTGAAAACAATCCGTACCTAAGCGACTTCTATGCCGACATGGCACGATGGTCGTTCAACCTTCAGATTTATTTCCTGAACAAGAGGTTCAAGGAGGTGGTGGAAATATCGAAGAGCGACGACACCATCATTCAGGACCGCACCATCTTCGAGGATGCGAAAATATTCGCACCCAACCTGCACGGACAGGGATTGATGAGCGACCGCGACTTTGCGAACTATTCCGACTTGTTCGACCTGATGATCTCGCTGGTGAAACTGCCCGACCTGATGATTTACATACGCAGCAGCATTCCGAACCTGGTGAACCAGATTCAGAAACGCGGACGCGACTACGAACAGACCATCCGCCTAGATTACCTGAAAGGTCTGAACGACCGCTACGAGGAATGGATTAAGGACTACAAAGGGCACTTGATCATCATCGACGGCGACAACTGCAAGTTCGGGGAAAACCCACAGGACTTTAAATCGGTGACCGACCAGATAGACGCTAAGCTATATGGCCTGTTCCCAATGGAATAGCGAAGTTTACTTCCGGTCGTCGATATTGTCGCCCTCGGTAGGCGACATTGACTCCTCGAAATCCGTAATGCCGGCCTTCACCAGGATGTTGTACCAAGAGAACAGTTTCTTGATATCGCTGTCGTGCACACGGTCGCGGTCGAAATCGGGAAGTATCTCAGAGAAATAGTCGCGCAGTTCGCTGCTGGAAGCCTTCTTGAAGTTGAGCGAGCATTCCTTTCCTTCTTCTTTGTCGCGGATGCTGGCCAGGATGGTCATGAGGGGCACATCCTCGGCATCGGTGTACATGGCGATGTCGGCCAATGATGTGATACGGTCGGTGGTGAACACCGGCATGCGCTTGTGGGTGCTGTCTAATGATTCTACGATAAGGTTTGACTTGCCTCTCGACACGAGTTTGTAGAGGCCTGGTTTTCCTGCTATGGAAAGAATAGTCTGTTGCATTGTCTTGTTGTTATTTTACTTGTTTTTGTTATTTACTAAATTGATGATATGGTCTATTTGTGCGTTGAGTTCCCGTTCACCGTCGTTGACAATCTCGTAGTCGCTCTTGGCGAGCACTTCTTCCTGTGGCAACTGTAGGGCGAGCCATTCCGAGGCACGGCTTCGCGAGATGCCATCGCGCGACATGATGCGACGGAGGCGTACTTCCTCGGGGGCCGTAACGCACACCACCCTGTCAACGAGTTTGTCGAAACCGCTTTCGAAAAGGATGGCACACTCCATCCACTGAAGTCCCGACTGCACGAAATCGTCGGCAACGGCGGGATGGACAACGTGGTTCACAGCCTGATGGTTTTCGTCGCTGGCCAAAAGGAACTGGGCCATCACCGGCTTTACAAGGCGGTTGCCGCAGTAGACTTCGTCGCCCACCAATGCCTTGAGCTGCTGCCGTAGTGAGGCTGAAGTGCGCATCAGTCGCTTGGCGGCGGCATCACAGTCGTAGACATCAATACCTCGCTCTGCCAACAGTTGGCAGACATAGCTCTTGCCGCTGCCCATCCCGCCTGTAATCGCCACTTTTAGTTGTTTCATCGGTCGCTACTGTTCTTCGATGAGATAGTCAACATGGTCGACCTCGAGCCGCGCATTTTTTACAATTCGGGGCTGCTGAACCAACCGCAGGGCGCATTTCTCCGACGGGTTGGCCTCGATGTCCTGATAATCGGCCTGTATCTTGAACTGGTCGGGCTTGATGCTGCGCACATTGCTTGCCCCCACGACAAAGGTCACCTTGACGCGCGCCGGGAACGTGCGGAGCACTCTGCCCACCGGCATGTTTACCGCCGTGACGGGGATTTCCACGCTGCCCTCGGTGAGAATATCGGGATAGATGGTGACGACAACCTCGGAAGGCACGTATTTCACACCTTTCTTTTTCTGCAACGAAACGGTGCGGACGATGGTGTCGGTAAGTTCCTTGACGTCGAGCACATCGGTATATGCCATGTTGATGCTGTCGAGCAACGACTGGCGGGCATAGACGTCGACCCGCTCAGGAAGGAAACTCACCCTGGCGATATAGTAGCTCTGTCCGGGAACCACCTTGCCCCGCAGACTGATGGGCACCGATTTTTTCTGTCCTTGGGTAAAATAGAACTCCCAACGGTCGGGCTTTATCGAAACGATACGCGACGAATTGTAAATCTGGTGATAAATCTGTTTCTGCAGATCGGCCGATGTCACCATCCCCTTGTTGGCATCCTTCGAGTAGTTCTTGAAGTCGATGCTGATGGGATGAATGATATTTCCGTATTTATAGGCAAAAAGGAAATAGCCACGGTCGCGGACGGTCACCTTCAGCGTGTCGTTCATCTCGCTGGTAATCACCACGCCCTTCGGCACATTCACCAACTTTATGGGTACGGCAATCTCTCTGTCGATGGTCTCGTTGAGTGTGGTCAGCACCCAGAACGCGGCACTGACACAGAGAAAGAACAAGAAAATCAAGAACTCCTTGTTCACGATGGAGAACAAGAAGTTCTTGATTGCACGAAATATGCGCGTACCTATTTGTTCCATTATTTAGCCTGAACTTGCTGCATGCCAGAGGCATCGGCAAAGACATAACCACGGTCGACGGTAATGACGACGCCACGTGCAATCTCCACCTCGATAGTGTTTTCCTGCATGTTGATGCGCTTCACTGTGCCATAGATGCCGCCACCGGTGATGACCTTGGTTCCCTCGGTGAGAGAGTTCTGGAAATTACGGATTTCCTTCTGCTTCTTCTGCTGGGGACGAATCATGAAAAACCACATGATGGCAAAGATGGCCACCATCATAATCAGGAAGCTCATGCTGCCACCACCTTGGGCAGCCTGGGCTGATAACATAAATGCTGTCATGTTCTAAATATTTTTATTGTTTTAAGTTTCAATGTTTATTTGTGCTCAAAGCGGGTATGACGCTCGGGAACGGGCTTCAGCATCTTACCCGTAGCGTTGAGATAGCGGGCAATGGTGTCGAGCATGCCATTGATGTAGCCTGAACTCTTGGGCGTACTGTAGAGCTTGGCCAGTTCAACATATTCGTTAATGGTCACCGATACGGGGATGCCGGGGAAGGTGAGCATCTCGGCAATGGCTATCTGCATGATGACCACGTCCATATAGGCCAGGCGCGAGAAATCCCAGTTGCGCGAAGCATCGCTCATGTAGTGCTGATACTGGTCGGCATTGAGGATGGTGGCACGGAACAGCTTCTGGGCAAACTCCTTGTCTTCCTCGTCCTTGTATTCGGGAAGCAATTCCTGGTTTTTGGCGTTCTTCGGGTCGAAGCGCTTGATGGTCTTCACGACAAAGGTATCAACCGTTTCCTTGTCGTCGTTCCAATAAAGCGATTTCTCTTCGAGTAGGGCGTCAAGATTGGCATTGTTCATGACAAGAATCTTATACAGGCGCCGCCACAGCTCGCGGTGGGCCTCGTAGGAATCGTCGTCGGAAGCCATGAAGTCCTTGTAAATCTGTGACTGCTCAATCTGGTCCAGCAGCTTGCGCACGAATTCGATGTCGTTGTCCCACGTTTGTTTCTGCTGTTCCAGAAAATCGTTCAGCTGGTGGTTTTCCTCAAGAAGGAGGGCAAACTTGTTATATGCGAATTTTTCTGACGGCATGTCGCCACCCTCACGCTTCACACGTGTGGTGATGACTTCCACCCGATGACGGGCCTCTTTGGTTACTGCCACAATAAGTGCAAGGAGGAAGATATAAAGGTCATAAGCTTTTGAGAGGCTGAATAACAGCTCCTTCTCGGCGTTGTCCATGTTACGATTTCCGTTTTGATAGTAAGCATAGGTTAACTGGACAATTTTAATTCTAATCAATTCTCTGTTTATCATACTGTGCGTCTAAAAAAAATGTTACCTCTGTAATTGTTCAGTGCAAAAGTACACAAAAATCGTCTTTTACGCAAGAAAAACGCGTTTTTTTTCCTTACACGATATATTTTTTCACTTAATCAAGTTTTTTTTTGGTTATTTCATTCATTTGCACTACCTTTGCACCGCTTTTTCCTAAAGCACTCAAAAAGTGTGATGGTAAATTAAGCAAGCAGTTTAAATCATTTAACAACTTAATTTTAGAGTAACACATTATGTTAGAGATTAATGTATCAGGTCAGAAGAGAAGCGACCTTGGCAAGAAGGCTTCCAAATTAGTACGCAAAGAAGGACTCGTTCCCTGCAACATCTACGGTGAGAAGAAAGATGAGAACGGTCTGCCCGAGGCAGTGGCTTTCACATGCCCGATGAGCGAGCTCCGCAAGGTGGTCTACACTCCCAACATCTACATGGTGAACATCAACCTGGACGGTGAAGTGAAGAACGCCATCATCAAGGAGCTGCAGTTCCACCCCACAACCGACGCTCTGCTGCACGTTGACTTCTACGAGGTGAACGAAGAGAAGCCCATCGTGATGGGTGTTCCCGTGAAGCTGAACGGTCTGGCACAGGGTGTGCGCGACGGTGGCCGTCTGAGTCTCATCGTCCGCAAGGTGAACGTTCGTGCAAAGTACACCGACATTCCTGAAGTACTCAACATCGACGTGACCAACCTGACTATCGGTAAGAGCATCAAGGTGGGCGATCTGCAGTTCGAAGGCCTGGAGATGGTAACCAGCAAGGAAGTTGTGGTTTGCACCATCAAGGCTACACGTAAGTCTAACGCTGCCGCTGCTGAGGCAGAGGAAGTTGCTGAGTAATCACGCCGAAAATGGACGCTGGACGGAAAGACAATCTCCTGCGGAGACTGCTTCAGTGGCTGAAGCCGCATAACGGCCAGCGCTCAACAACTAACGAAATGGACAAATTCTTGATTGTAGGCTTGGGAAACCCCGGTGCAGAATACGAGGGAACCCGCCACAACACTGGCTATATGGTATTGGACGCCCTCGCTAAGGCGTCCAATATTGTATTTGAAGACCGACGTTATGGCTATGTGGCCGAAATGTCGCTGAGGGGAAAGAAACTGTTCCTGCTGAAGCCCACCACGTACATGAACCTTTCGGGAAATGCCGTGCGCTACTGGCTGCAGAAGGAGAACATCGACCAAAAGCGGCTACTTGTCGTCGTCGACGAACTGGCCTTGCCTTTGGGAACCTTCCGGCTGAAAGCCAATGGCAGCAATGGCGGCCACAACGGACTTGGCCATATCCAGCAACTCATCGGCCAGCAATATGCCCGCCTGCGCATGGGCATCGGCAACGAATTCCAGCATGGCAAACAGATAGACTGGGTGCTGGGACGATACGATGAGGAAGAGCTGAAGACACTTCAGCCCGCCATCGATACCGCCGTGGAGGTCATCAAGAGTTTCGTGCTCGCTGGCATCGACACCACGATGAACCAGTTTAATCACAAGGGACAGAAAAAGCCATCACCCAACACCCAAAACCAACACCCTGAAAATGGTTGATACCGCAAGAATAGACAAATGGCTCTGGGCTTCGCGCATTTTCAAGACACGCTCGATAGCTGCCGACGCCTGCAAGAACGGGCGCGTCACCATTAGTGGAGTAAACGTGAAGCCTTCACGCCCCCTAAAGGTGGGCGAAGTGGTCAGCGTGAAGAAACCGCCCGTGACTTACTCCTTCCGTGTACTGAAATGTATCGAGCAGCGAGTGGGTGCCAAACTCATTCCCGAGATTTACGAGAACGTGACTGACCCCAAGCAGTACGAACTGTTGGAGATGAGCCGCATCAGTGGATTTATCGACCGTCAGCGCGGCACGGGACGCCCTACGAAGAAAGACCGCCGCGCCATGGAGGCCTTTACCGAACCCGCACTCTTCGGTTTCGATTTTGACGAAGACGACGAGGACGAGTTTTTATAACCATTTTCTTACTTAATTAATAGAGAAACCGAATGTATTTTGGCTTCCCAAAAGACGCATTCGGATATTTCGCGCTATGAAGCCAGAAGAACCGCATTCCATGAACAGAACAACACGAAACACCCACTCCTTTTGTTAAAAGAACTGAAAAACAATAATTAATTTAAAGAATAATTTGGTTTATATTATAAACTTATTTATATTTGCACCGTGATTCGAACACGACAGGCCGAATTCGTATCTTCTGCAGGGATATGGATAAGGCCAAAAGAGATTAACAACCCAAATTATTATCATCAACTAAAAAGAAAGAATCATGGAAGAAAACAGCAATATGACTGCCGAACGCAGTCTTGAAATCATCAAGGAGCAGATTGCACAGAGCCGCAAGACTGTGTCGAAAGAAGTGGGACACTCGCTTTATCTTTCAGGCCTTTGCATTATGGGCATGGCCATTCTAATTACCGTTTGTATCCTGCTCACTGGCAATATGTTATTTTACCTTTTATATGCCTTGATACCTGTTTTAGTAATCGGTATAGATTATTACATTAAAAAGGATAAGCCAAAGGCTCCCGTTAGCCTTGTAGGTTCACTGGTGGACAAGACATGGCAGACCTTCGGCATCTTTGCCTTTTCCTTTTGTATCTTTGCCATCCTTTTCGACTTTTTGATGGGGCGAATGAATAGTCCTGAGGTATATGTCAGAATAGCCATCCATCCCTTTCGCATCATCCTTCTGCTGATGGGTATGGCAATTACGATAACAGGCTATATACTTAAAAGTCGCTGGTTGATATGGTGTGGCATCATAGGCGGCATCGGCGGCTTCATCTGGGAGTCGTTCGGCGTTACGGATATGTTTCTGAGCCGCTTATTCGACTTGGCCAGTTTCAACCGTCTTTCTCACATACCACCATGTATTATGATTGTCGTATTCGCTTTCATCGGCCTGACGCTCCCAGGTTTGATGCTTAAAAGGCAAAGCCTATGAACTTTAAGCCATTAGACCCACTGCTGCACGCCGAGTTGCGGCTGGCCGTGATGTCGCTGCTGGTCAGTGCCGAGGAAGCCGAGTTCCCCTATATCAAGGAGCAGACGGGAGCCACGGCGGGTAACCTGAGCGTGCAAATAGACAAACTGTCGGCGGCAGGCTACATCGAGGTGGAGAAGACCTTCAAAGGCAAGCGACCTTGCACCATCTGCCGCATCACTCCCGCCGGCCTGAAAGCCTTCGAGGATTATATCGATGCTTTGAAAGACTATATCGGCAGGAAATAAGCAACAAAGGAAACACTTATTTTGAAAATTCATGAAAAAGGATTACCTTTGCAGGCGATTTGCCTCCACTCTGGCAAAAAAGCAAATAATCATAGGACAATGACGAACGTAGCAATATTCGTGTCGGGAAGCGGCACTAACTGTGAGAATATCATCCGATACTTCAAGGATTCGGAGAAAGTGAACATCCGTCTCGTGGTGAGCAACAAAGCGGATGCCTACGCCTTGGTGCGTGCGCAGAGCCTTGACGTTCCCACTGCCGTGATGACAAAAAATGATTTCAACGACCAGGAGAAGATGACGGACCTAATGAAGGCATACGATGTGGATTTCATCGTGCTGGCTGGTTTCCTGCTGATCGTTCCCGACTTCCTCATCAAGACCTACGAACGCCGCATGATCAACATCCACCCTGCCCTGCTGCCGAAATATGGCGGAAAGGGAATGTACGGGCATCATGTTCACGAAGCCGTGAAAGCGGCTGGCGAAAAGGAAACGGGCATGACGGTCCACTATGTTTCGGACGTTTGCGACGGCGGCGAAATCATCGCACAGTTCCGTACGCCTCTTTCTCCCGAAGATACTCCCGACGACATTGCCCACAAGGAGCATCTGCTGGAAATGGAGCATTTCCCCAGAGTGATAGAGCAAATCATAGACAGCTTGTAGAAATAAAAAACATCGCAGATTTCCGTCAAAGGAGTCTGCGATGTTTTTTCTATATAGGAGTAAAAGCAAGTATCAGAAACGACGTCCTCCAGGACCACCGAAGCCTCCGCCGCCGAAGCCGCCGCCACCGCCGAAGCCTCCACGGTTACCACCGCGGTTACCGCCACGATTGCCACCACGACCACCAGGCATTCCACCCATCATACCTGGCATCATACCAGGCATACCGCGCATCATCTGACGGGCCTGATTGCCACCAAAGGCATTGAAACGGTAGATAACGTGGAGCATGGCATAGCTGTTGATGCTGTTGTACTCGGTATCCATGCGCTGCATAGCATTAACCGAACGGCTGTATGTACTCATCTGGTGCAGCATGTCATAGAACTGTAAGGAAACGGTGAGCGCATTTCCTTTAAGGAAACTCTGTGAGAGCTGTAAGTTCCATACCAGTTCGTTAGTGTTCATAGAACTGTCGTTATAACCTCTACGGCTCTGGTTGTGGAGGTCGGTTGACAGGCTGGTGCCCCAAGGAGCGAAAATATTGATGCTACCACCGTAAGAGAACTGCCAAGTGTCAAGGTCACTCTCGCTCTGCAGCTCATTGCGGGCATGAGTGTAGTTCACAGATCCGTCGAGAGCAATCTCGAACCAGTCCTTACGGTAGCTGGCCTGCAGACGCTCCATAATCATCGAGTTCTTGGTGGTATTCTTCACAGATTGCAACAAAGTGTTGTCGAACAGGTAACCCACACTATTGGTATGGTTGATCATTGTAAACGTGTTCACGTTCCATACACCGGCACTGTCGATGGCCGTGTTGAACATCACGCCCAAGCTGGCGTTCCAGTTACCGTTGATATTCTCTGGCTTGGTAATCATACCACCAGTCTCTTCAATGTACTGAACCGAATTCGAAATGGAGTTACGGGTATTGCTATAGTTACCAAACAGCATGATAGAACGCATGTGGTCCTGGATGAATGTGTTATAATTCACCCTAAGGCTATTGGTGAACGAAGGCTTCAAACCCGGGTTACCCTTGGTGATGTTCAGCGGGTTGCTGTCGTCGGTGATGTCAAGCAGGTCGCTCATCTGTGGCTGCTGGGTTGTTCCGCGATAGTTAATACGCAACTCTGTGGTGTAGTTCGGACGATAACGGAAGTCAAAAGTCGGCGACACATTGAACACCGTACGTGTGGTGTCGGCATATACGCCTCTGTAGTCCTGAATGAAATGCGACTTCTGCGGCTGGAACATCACACCTGCATTCAGCTGATAGTTATCGCGGATCATGCGGAACATCACGTCAATCTGATGAGTATAATTCTTGTATTCCGAGAAGCGGCTCTGGTCCTTGTCATAATATGGGGAGTCTGTACCCAAAGGATTCGTTATCAGCGACAGATAGTCGTCAAAACCGCCATAGACCGGTACGATTCCGTTGAAGATATCACCCAGAGAGCTATAAGTATATGTAGAACGGTCACTCTTGTTGTAGCTATACTTGTACTGATAGCTAAACTGCAGGTACGTGCGCAAAGCTATCGGCTCGCTGTACGTCGTCTGGATACCATAGCTCCAGTTTTTCGTCGGCGTCAAATTATACCGGTTGGTATACTGCGTATTGTTACCACTGGCAATCATCATTTTATAGTAATTCACCTCCGAGAGCGACAGGCTCTTGCTGTCCTGGTCGCCATAGCTGAAGTCACCGCGCAAAGTTACGTTTCGGCCGTTGTTGCTCAAACGGCGGTTAATCTGCAACATAGCACTACCCGATGTATTGGTGTTTTTACTCAGCGAACCGGTTCTGTTCTTGTTTACCACGATGCTGTCTGCCACCAGTTCTTCAATGGAAACCAGTGGGTCAGCCACGAGGAGGTACGGATCCTGATTGAAGGTGGCCGAAATGTTGTCGGCGGGGTCTCTGCGGCTATCGCTGTTCGTCACGCGCAGTCTCGGACGGAACATGACATTCGTCACCGAGTCAGGACGCCACTCCAAGCGCATCTGGGCATTCCAGTTGTTCGAACGGCTGAAGTTCTGGCTGAGGCTGTTGGAAAACTGCTTGGAACCGAAGTTCTCGGTTGCAGAGCGCGACCAAGTGTCGCCGTCACTGTGATTCCAGCGCAGACTGGCATCCAGTTCCAGGTTATTCTTGTTGTCGTAGTTAAAGTTCAGACCCGTCATCTTCGACGAATTAAGACCGTTGCGGCCACCGAAGCGACCACCACCGCCACCGCCGGGGAAGCCCATGTCGTTAGTGTTATTGGCATTGAACATACCCGTGATGCGCGTGGTGCTGTTCTGGTATGAACCCATAATACGACTCGAATAGCGGTCCTTCGTACCAACGCCGAGGTCGACATTTGCGAAGTAGCCCTTGTTCATGCCCGGCTTGATGCCGAAGTCGAGAACAGTCTCCTCGTTACCGTCGTCGATACCCGTTACACGGGCAAGATCGCTCTGCTGGTCGTACGCACGAATATTATTAATGATGTATGTCGGCAGGTTTTTCATGGCAGTCTGTGTGTCTCCCGTCATAAATTCTTTACCGTCAACAAGAATCTTTTTAACTTGCTTGCCATTGATGGTAATCTTGCCGTCATCATCAATCTGTGCACCAGGGAGCTTCTTGACCAGTTCCTCGGCAACACTACCCTCTGGGGTACGATAGGCAGCTGCATTATAGATGAAGGTGTCTTTCTTCACCGTCACCTTTGCAGCCTGTGCCGTGGCAGTAACGCCTTTCAACATAATAGCATCGGAACCGAATGTCATAGTACCCAAGTCCACATTCTTGTCATCTTGGATGTTGACATTTTTAACCATCGGCTTGTAGCCTACGCCTGTTATCTTCACCAGATAACGGCCATTCTCGGGAGCCGTAACACTAAACTTTCCCGACTCGTCGCTTACCGCGCCGGCAACGAACGTGCTGTCTGTCTTAAGGAGTTGTACTGTGGCCTGCATCACAGCTTCTTTTGTGTCGCGGTCTGTCAATGTACCTGAAATACTCCGCTCTTGGGCTTGTACGCCTACAGTAGTCATCAACAGTACTACTGTCAGCAGTAAAATCTTTCTCATTTTCTGAATTTATAATGAATAATTGTTATTTTTACCCTTACGATTGTGGATGTCTGTATATCAGACGCTCAAAAGGCGGCTTGGTTTAATCTATCTTGATAAAAATAAAAAATTAGTATTAAAATCTTCACGCTTCACGCTCCACTCTTCACTTTTTTTTATACCTTTGCAGCCGGATTTTTACGTTATTATAAGGTTATGGAGCAGAGAATTATTATTTCAAGGAACATCAACGAAGAACTTGCAACGGCTATCTCGGAGTGCGAACACGACAAAATCTTTGTGCTCACCGACGAGAACACCGAGCGTTTGTGCTGGCCGCTCATCAAGGATTTCTTCTGCCTCCGCAAGGCCAGCCTGATTGTCATCAAGGCCGGCGACACTAATAAGAACCTGGAATCCATCAGCCACGTGTGGAGCGAGCTGCAGCGCATGGGGGCCACCCGCCATTCATGCCTCATCAACCTCGGTGGCGGCATGGTCACCGACCTCGGCGGCTTTGCTGCATCAGCATTCAAACGGGGTATCGACTTCATCAATATTCCCACCACCCTGCTCTCTATGGTTGATGCTTCCGTGGGAGGAAAGACAGGTATTAACTTCGGCGGACTGAAAAACGAAATCGGGGTATTCAACGAGTCAAAGTTTGTCATCCTCGACACCCAATTCCTGAAAACGCTCGACCACGAGAACATTCTTTCGGGCTATGCCGAGATGCTCAAGCATGGACTTATCAGCAACGAAAAGATGTGGGCAGAACTGCTGGCGTTCATCGAGAACGATCTCGCGTCTCACCTCTCATCCCTTTCAAAGCTTTTAGCTGACTCCGTTAAGGTGAAAGAGCGCATCGTGGAAGAAGACCCCAAGGAGCGCGGCATCCGCAAGGCATTGAACGTCGGTCATACTATCGGCCACGCTTTCGAGAGTTTTGCCATGAAATCAGGTAAACCGATTCTGCACGGCTATGCTGTTGCCTACGGCATCATCACCGAACTATACCTTAGCGTCATCAAATGCGGTTTCCCGCAAGACAAATTGCGCCAAACGGTAAATGCCATCCGGAAAAACTACGGACAGCTTCCGATTACATGCGACGACTATCCCACCCTGTTGGAACTCATGACGCACGACAAGAAGAACACTTCCGGACAAATCAACTTCACGTTGCTTGGCAATATCGGCGACATCCGAATCAACCAGACGGCCACCGAGGAAGAAATCAAGGAAGCCCTCGATTTCTATCGCGAGGGATAAGTTAAAGTTTTAAGGCTGCTATTTCGGCGGCTTTTTTTCGTGCGGGTTTTCCCGTTTCTGTCAGGGGCAGTTTTTCAACAACGACAAAATCCCGGGGCCTCCAGTATTTGGGAAGGTGCTCATGGCATACTTTCCTTATCTTTTCCAAATCATTCGATTCCGTAAGAAGCACTACCACTTCACCAAACTTTTCATTTTTACGCTTCGTTATCATGAATGGCTCACGAATGAATGGTTTCAAAATCCGTTCCACCTCCTCTATCTGAATCTTGATTCCTCCAGAAACGATGACATTATCCTTCCGCCCAATAATACGGAAACACTCTCCTCTCTTCTCCCTCCTCTCTCCTCCAATCTCCACAATATCATTAGTCACCAATTGCCCGGCACATACTTCGGGAGCATCAATCACCAGACAACCTTCCTCATTCTGCGAAATCCTCACATTATCAAAGGGCACATACCATTCACTGGCCTCAACTCCGTTCAGCCGCCTCAAAGCAATATGCGAGAGCGTTTCGGTCATTCCGTATGTACTCCATACATAGTTAGGAAAATCCTTCAGCTGCAAAGCCACCGCCTCATCAATGGCACCACCGCCAATAATCAGGTGTCTGATTTGTTTCAGGCGCTCACGTTCTTCTGGTATTTGAAGCGAATTATGCACCTGCAATGGCACCATAGCAGCGAAATCAATATCCCCTTCGGGCACCGAAGCCAGCGGATGTCCCGTAGGCTCCACCGCTATCAATCTCAGATTCCTCACCATCGAGCGCACCACCATCATCTTCCCGGCAATATAGTCCAACGACATACAGAGCAGAGCCGTATCGCCCGCTTTCAGTCCGAGAAAATCGCACGTGATACGTGCCGAAGCCTCCATGCGTCGTTTCTCCACCCATAGCGGTTTCGGCTTTCCCGTCGAACCGCTGGTATGCACCAGCACCTTCTCCGAGTCATTCTTCCACTCCTGCAAAAACTCTTCTAATGTCATTCTTCACTTTTAACCCAAAGCCTCTCTCCTCTCACTTCCAACGGCATCTTAACATTGTCGGTGAAGAGCATTCCCGTGCCTAAACCCTGAGGCATCTTGATATCAGGTCCATACACCTCGGCACAGAAATGCGCAATGGAATAAAGTCCGATATTGCTCTCCAAAGCCGAAGTAATCCACGAGCCTATACCGCGCTCCCGAGCCATCTGTATCCATTCGCGGCAACCCCTCATCCCACCGTGAAGCGAAGGCTTCAGGATGATATACTGCGGACGGATGGTGTCCAGCAGCGCCGCCTTCATCTGAGGCAAGTTCACCCCAATCAGTTCCTCGTCGAGTGCAATCGGCAGAGGCGTCTCCTTGCAGAGTCTCGCCATCTCCGCCCATTGGTGCTGCCTGATGGGCTGCTCAATCGAATGGATGTCATATTGCGCCAGCTGTTCCAGCCTTTCCATTGCCTCGTCGGGCGAGAAACCGCCATTGGCATCCACACGCAGTTCTATTTGTTCCTTCGGGAATTGGCTACGTATGAAACGAATCAGCTCCAATTCCCGTTCCCAATCAATGGCACCAATTTTCAGTTTCACACAATGGAATCCCCCGTCCAGTTTTTCCTTGATGCGCTGGTACATTTCTTCGAATGTTCCCATCCACACCAAACCATTGATGGGAATAGAGAAAATCTCACTCCTCTCTCCAAATCCCAAATCCCAAAAAGCCGTCTCCAGTCCGAATAGCATGGAAGGATAGGGGCGCATCTGTTCGTAAGGAATCTCCCCCGTCCGCTCCACCATGTCGCAAAACATACGGAGCGTCTTCATATAGAAAGGCGAAGCATCGCACGACAAATCGGGCAACGGAGCACACTCTCCCACGCCCACATGTCCGCGCCCGTCGCCGACCGTCAGTATCCACGACTTACGCTCCCTATAGACGCCCCTCGACGTACCAGCCGGCTGCTTGAAATGGAACACACGTTCCTCAATATCTATCCTCATTCTCCACTCATCACTTATCACTCATCACTTATCACTTCTCACACATCACTCCTCAATTAATCAGCCAGCAAAAGCCGGCACTCACACCAAGCTCGTCGCCAAGCCTGTTGCAACCGAACAGTCCGAAGACATCGAAGGCGATACGCCTGTTCAGTTTCCATGTAAGACCAAGACCGGCGTTAAAGTCGGGCTTGTCATGTTTACGGAAATAATTTACACTCTCAGCATAGATTCCAAACCGGGACGTCAGGCTATAGTTCAACCAAAAATTGGCAGCGGTTATGGGTTTCGTGCTCACCCCATCCCATTCCAGCCCGAAATCATAACCCATATCCATCCTGACGCTCAGCGTATGGGCGAAGGCCAGATGCAGACGGGGGAGCACCTCGTCGGGGCGGAACTCATCCTTGCCGACGGGGAGCGTCAGCGATGCCACAAAGGCCGCCTCGGGAATCCACCCGTCATTTTTCGCAATACGAAACTTTCCGCCCACATTCACCAATCCTATGCCCGTTTTCCAGACATGGTCCTCCACCTCCCCGTGCAAGAGGCTGAAACCGGCATATACCTCCGTAGTGCTTGTCAACCCGTAACGCAAGAACGTATTGTGGAGAGTCCAAACATCAATATCAGCCGAAGAATCTTTTAAATAGGCATAATCAACACCTGCCTCCCACATCAATCTCCCCTTCGGCACCATCTCCGAACCCTCCGCAACTCCCGGACGTCCTGCATAGTCAGCCACATCATACTCCTGTGCAGACAGACATACGCTCATCGACAGAAAAAGAAAAAACACCTTAAATCTCATTCGCATTTATACCATTAGAATCCATTATGGAAATTTCGGATACTTGTCAAAATCGGGCTTGCGCTTCTCCAGGAAAGCCTTGCCGCCCTCCTGAGCCTCGTCCATCGTGTAGTAGAGCATCGTGGCGTCGCCCGCCAGTTCCTGGATGCCCGCCTGTCCGTCCAGCTCAGCATTCAGTCCCGCCTTAACCATGCGCAACGCCAGCGGCGAGCGTTCCATCATCGTCTCCGCCCATTCCACGCACGTGTCCTCCAGCCGGTCGATGGGCACCACCCTGTTCACCATCCCCATCCGCTCGGCCTCCTCAGCCGTATATTGCCTACAGAGGAACCAAATCTCGCGCGCCTTCTTCTGTCCCACCATACGGGCCAGATAACTGCTGCCGAAACCAGCGTCGAAGGAACCCACCTTCGGCCCAGTCTGTCCGAAGATGGCATTCTCCGAGGCAATGGTCAGGTCGCACATCACGTGGAGCACATGACCTCCCCCGATGGCATAGCCGTTCACCATCGCAATCACAGGCTTCGGCAACCGACGGATCTGCATCTGCACGTCAAGCACCGAAAGACGGGGCACACCCTCATTATCTATATATCCGCCACGTCCCTTCACGTGCATGTCGCCACCCGAGCAGAAAGCATGCTTCACGTCCTCCAGCCGCTTCCCCTCGGGCACCTCGCTCATTGCCCCCGTCAATATCACCACCCTGATACCCGCATCCTCGCGGCAGATAGAGAAAGCCTGCGAGAGTTCCAGCGTTGTCAGCGGCGTGAACGCGTTGCGGTAGCGCGCCCTGTTGATGGTAATTTTTGCGATGTGGTTATACTCCTCAAAGAGAATCTCCTTGAACTCATGCGTCTGTTTCCATATTCTTTGCTCCATTTTCAAAAACATTTGATTAGTGTGGCAAAGATACGAAAAAACGAGAGCAGAACACGATTTTGATTGTTAATCTAATCAAAATCTTCAGAATTATTTATTTTTATGCCGAGTGCATTGTAACTTATCCAAAGTTAAGAAAAATTTCTTTTTCACTTATCGCGCAGCAGACAGAAAGGCGCGGAAAAACGAACAGAAATCATAATATCAAAGGATGTTTCAGTTTCGATGGATAAAACTGTCAGTTCCAAAGATTAAAACTGTCAGTTTTCCTTATTAAAACTATCAGTTCCAATGAGGAAAACTGGCACTGACACAAAAAGCCGCAAATTGATTAACGAAAACAAGAACTTTTTCGAATGGTTTATTTGGAAGTTAACGCTAAAAACACTATTTTTGTCCACAAAAAAGAAAAATATGAAAAAGATTCTATTTATGATGGTTTGCATGCTTTCCGTTGTCGGGCAGGCACAGGCACAGGACGAAAAAGCCGAAAGGGTAAAGCAAATCCGGCAGGCATACGCCAAGGCCAAAGAGAAGATTGCACAGAACGGAAAGAACGGAAAGGCTCCGAGGGATATGCTGATTACGCTCACCGATGAATTGTCTGACGGCTCGGATATGGAATCAGAGCAGCATCTGGAGTTCTATTTCGACTTCGTGGAGCACAAAGACGAAGATGGAGCCACATTCACCTCCCGCCAGCCTTTCTTCGTCATCGACAACTGGAATGCCGTAGGACACAGCACAGAGAGCGAGCACCTGTTCAACCTTGCCGACGGAAAACTGATGTTCTGTTTCAACAAAACCGAGACAGACGGGGGCTACATCATGGAACAGCGCTATTATTACGACCAGCAGGGCAGACTCGTTGAGCGCAAAGGCAGGCAAGGCATGGAAGGACAGAAACTCACCGAAGACCTCAATGAAGACCACAACAATGCTGAACTCATGGAAAGATGGGGACACATCTATCAGGACATCTTCAACAGGATAGCAGGACGTGTTCAATATGGCGAGGAAATCGTGAACGGAAATGGAAAAGCCACGCCCAAGACCGAGCGCATGAAGTTCATCCGCAGTACCTATGCCAAGGCCAAAGAGAAGATTTCACTTAACGAGAAGAGTGAGGCTCCGCGCCTACTGAAGATTGTGCACCACGACGAATTGGAAAACGACGGTCGACCGATAAAGACTGAATACAATTTCTATTTTGACTCCAACGAGGGAGACTACCACTGCTACTTCATCTCGATGCACCGTACCTATATGGGCTTCGATTGCTATGTGGAATATCTCTTCAGTCCCCAGAGCCACGACCTGATTTTCAGTTACACCAGCAGCAAGGAGGAAGGCAACCACTGGGAATGGCGCTACTATCTGGACGAGAACGGACAGTGTATAGAACAGAAAACCACTGCCGATATGGATGATGCGATGGACGAGGGCTATGAAGACCGCCAGGAAGCCCAAAACTTAATCAAGGTGTTCAACGCACTTGCAAATCCATTTTGAGCCGTCATCGGATGGAATTGTGAGTACTAAAAAAAGGCTGCGGTAATAATCTTTATAGACCTGGGTGTCGGTTGCCGCATCCGTAAAGACCTCCAGCAAGACGGGGCATGGACTTTCTTTCTGCATGAGGATTCTGATTCCCTCTTCCATTTCCGTCTCGTTACGGGCACTGAGGTATTCCACGCCATAACTCTGGCAGATGCCTGCTGCCGAAGTATGATGACTGCCCATCACGTAGTCGAGGGCTGAAGAACGCCCGTCGCCCACAGGCAGTTGGCGGAAAATGCCGCCCCCACCATTATTAAGTAAAAGAATACGGAGATTGCCTTTCAACTGTTTATTCCAAAGGGCATTGCTATCATAGAAGAAACTGAGGTCGCCTATAACGATGAAAACTGGATTCTTCGTGACTAAGGAATAACCGGCAGCCGTAGAGAGCGAACCCTCGATACCGTTGACACCTCGATTGCAATAGACATAATGGCGCGCATAGACGTTGGCCAACCGGATAGCGGAACTGTTGGCATAGTGAACGATGGGCTGACGGCTGCAATCGAAAGATTGTTCGAACAGTCGGACAGCTGCCATCTGCGAGAAAGAGGGTTTGTAATTGTCGGCATGGGCCTGAGCACGAGACAATGCCTGCGCCCATAGTTTCCGGAAAGCCGTTGGCTGGGGCTGTTTTTCACGTAGCAAATCTGCCAGCGTAAGCAGCATCGACGTATCGCAATGCACCCAATGGCGGAGATTCATAAAGGTATCACAAAGGCTTCCGCTTTCGTTGGCCATAACAAAGTAGCAGTCACGGCAATTGCGGAGGAACTTCTTCAATCGCTTACTGACAATCGTGTCGCCTAAATACAGAACAAAATCGGGCTTGTATTCTGGCTGTTCCCCGACAAGGCTCAGTACCTCGTCGAAATGGCTGGGGCATATAAAATCGCAGAGCGGCTCGTGGAGCACCACGGCATAATCGGCCACCAACCGATAATCATCACCATAGTTTTCTGGGTATCCGTCATCCTTGGTCTGCCCTATCACAATCATGGGGCGCGAGGCTTCCAGGAAACGCTCGCCCACTTCAATGGCTATCGCTTCAAAATTGGGAAAACTATCAGTACGGTCGATACTACGTTCCTGAGGCAAAAAAGATGTAGTGAAACCGAACAGCGGTTCGCTGATAGGCACATTGATATGGACGGGAGCCTCCTCATAGACAGAAGATAGCAAAGCCTCGTTGACCAACCGGTTACAATACCAACGGGTTTCGTCGTCATGAGGTTCAGGCAATGAAACGGACTTCCGTACAAAACTGCCGAAAACACCAGGCTGCTGGAGCGTCTGCCCATCCAATTGGTCAATCCATTGTGGGGGACGGTCGGCAGAGATAACCACCAACGGCCGATGCTGATACTTGGCCTCTGCCACGGCTGGAGAAAGATTCAGCAGGGCTGTACCCGAAGTGACGCATACGGCCACAGGAAGCCCGGTCGCTTGGCACATGCCCAAGGCATAGAACCCGGCGGAACGCTCGTCGGTGACGGGATGGCACTGGATGTCGGGACACTCCGTGAGATTGTGCACAATGGGCGAATTACGGCTGCCGGGACAGACCACCGCATGGCGGACTCCGTGGGCCACAAGCAGGCTCGTCAGTATGTTTACATTCTCCTTATTCGAGTACATATCGCATGGTGTTTAGTTTGGCTTCGGTCTCGTTCCATTCCGACTCCTCGTCGCTATCACTAAGCAGTCCACCCCCGGCATAGAGGCGGTAGCGGTTGCCGTGGATACTCATGCAGCGGAGCGAGACGTAGAGATGCGTCATGCCGTCGACATCGAGCGGTCCCTGAAAACCGCTGTAATAGCCCCGGGGCATCGACTCGTTGCGAAGGATGAAGTTGAAGGCATCGCGCTTGGGCAATCCGCAGACGGCCGGCGTGGGATGAAGGGCATGGAGCAATGAACCCAGATGGTGGGTGTTGTCGAGCCGGAAATTGAAATCGGAACGCAGGTGGGCAAGATTGGCGGCACGAACGGTGCAGGGGCCTTCCTCGGCGATATCGTTGGAAAACTGCTCGAGTGTCTCCATCATATAGGTAGCCACGTAGCGCTGTTCGCGGATGTTTTTCTCGCTCCACCTGACATCGTCGGAATAGTCGGCCGTGCCGGCAAGGGCAATGGTCTTGAACAGACGGCTGTCCTCTCTCATCTCTCCTCTATCCTCTCTCCTCTCTTCCAACAGGATTTCGGGTGAGGCCGTCAGCCATGTTCCTCCCTGAGGCGTGCTAACTAACGAAATGAACATCCGGGGATAGCGGGCACAAGCCTTCTGAAAAAGATGGATGGGTGACTGGGGCTCAGGTTTCTCGATGATGGTGCTGCGGGCAAGCACAATCTTGCGGAAAGTGCCCTCGCACAATTGAGCATGGAAATTACAGAAGTCGAGATGATAGTGGAACCGTTCACTGGACCCCACCCCACTGGAGCCCACCCCCCAGCCCCTCCCGAGGGGAGGGGAGTCAGAAGCCTCCCCTTGGGGGAGGTTTGGAGGGGCTCCAGTGGGGTGGGCTCCAGGGAGGTTGATTTTACTGGTAACATCGTCGCAAGAATAGGTTTCCACCACATCGGGCCTAAGCAGGAGAATGGGATTCTGAGATGAGGAAGCGAAAGGCGCAAAGACGTATCCCCTACAATCGTCGAGCATCGTCAGCCGATCCAAAGTCTGTGGCAGACCTTCTTTTTGAAGTATCAGCGTACATGTCTGGGCATGGGGCAACCGAAACAAAGCAATGCTACTCATCGTTTTTCTGTTTTTTAGGCGAAATGATGTAATTGGTCACATGGACAGTAGAAATCAGGTCGCCGGAAGAATCCTTGATATGAACGTCCCACACGTGGAGGGCGCGCCCCTTGCTCACCAAATGGGCAAAAGCGGTCACGGTGTCGCCCTCAATAACGGCCTTCACATGCTCGCCGCTGACGCTGATACCCACGCAGATTTTCCCTGGACAGAGTGAAGAACTGCCCACGCCGGCAAGGTTCTCGGCCAAAGCCAGTGATGCGCCCCCGCTAAGAAATCCAAAAGGCTGACGATTGCGTTCGTCGACCTTCATGGTTGCCATACAGGTGTCTTGTTCGGGAGTGGAGATGAACTCCATGCCTAATGCCGTAGAAAGATTAGGCTGACTATTGATGATAGCGGATATTTTCTCAACGTTCATAATTCTCTATTTTTTTGCAAAGATAGTGTGAAAAAATTATTAAAACGAAAGAAATATCAAAAAAAGAATGAATCCTTTTGCTCTGTTCTCGATTTTTTATATATTTGCACCAAATCAAAATACTAACGACGAACATAAGGCAATGGTAAACGTTGTGGTTCCCGACGACAGGGCGCGCAAGTTGACTTTCTATCTCGCTATGGAAGAATATCTGGCACATCATGGTGATGCTCCGGAATATCTCTTTACATGGACAGTAGAGCCTACCGTCATTTTCGGGCGCAACCAATTCGTAGAAAAC
Organism: Prevotella sp.; assembly: GCA_017428925.1. Classification (GTDB taxonomy): domain Bacteria; phylum Bacteroidota; class Bacteroidia; order Bacteroidales; family Bacteroidaceae; genus Prevotella. The sequence continues at coordinate 26,763 of JAFRPY010000064.1, forward strand.
GAGGTGAACCTGGACTACTGCCGCGAACACGGCATCATGGTGGTACACAGGAAAAGCGGAGGGGGATGCGTCTATGCTGACAAAGACAACCTGATGCTCTCGCTGGTTACCAAACAGGAGAACGTAGGATTCGCCTTCAACCAATATATAAATATGATCTTACTGCTGTTACGCCAATTAGGCGTGGAAGCCGTCGGCAGCCGCAACAACGACATTATGGTAGGCGAACGGAAAGTGGGCGGGACGGCCTGCTACAAGACGGGCGACCATTGTATTGTTCACGGCACCCTGCTCTACGATACCAATATGGAACACATGACTCATGCCATTACACCATCGGCAGAGAAACTGCAACACAACGGGGTGAAAAGTGTACGCCAGCGCATTGGACTGCTGAAAGACCATATTGCAATTGGCATTGATGAACTGAAAGCGTTTATACCGACTCAGCTGTGCCCCGAAGAACAGGTGCTGACTGAAGCCGATATCCACGGTATCGAAGAACTGGAGAAAAAGTACGAAATCGTCTGGTGTCCGCCAAACGATTAATCACCCCAACGACCAAACAACCAATACTAAATAAATATATGGAAAACAAAAAAACTTGTCTGTATGACAAACACGTAGCCCTCGGAGCACTCATCAGTCCTTTTGGTGGTTTCGACATGCCCATCCAATATTCGGGCATTATCGACGAGCATCAGGCCGTGCGCCAGCATTGCGGAGTCTTTGATGTGAGCCACATGGGTGAAGTGACGGTGAAAGGCAAGGATGCCGAACGCTATGTGAACCACATTTTTACGAACGATGTGGCACAGATGGAGCCTGGTAGAATCCTTTATGGAATGATGTGCTATGACGATGGCGGCGTAGTGGACGACCTGCTGGTATATAAAAGGGATGAACTAGACTACCTACTGGTTATCAATGCCTCGAACATCGAAAAAGACTGGGCTTGGATTCAGCAGCAATCTGAGGGTTTCGACGTGAAACTCTGGAATTGCTCTGAGGAATACGGGGAGTTGGCCATACAGGGACCAGAGGCGGAAAGCGTGATGGAAGAAGTGCTGAAAATCGGATGCAAAGAACTGACATTCTATACTTTCAAGACGATTGGCGACGTAATTGTTTCCCGAACGGGTTATACGGGCGAAGACGGCTTCGAAATCTATGGTTCACAAGAATTTATTCGCGAGTGCTGGGATAAACTCATTGCCGCTGGTATACAGCCCTGCGGACTGGGTTGTCGCGACACTTTGCGCTTCGAAGTGGGACTTCCGCTCTATGGTGACGAACTATCGGCCGATATTTCGCCTATCATGGCAGGTCTGGGCATCTTTGTAAAACTCGATAAAGAAGAATTCATCGGCAAGGAGGCACTCGCCAGGCAGAAGGCAGAAGGCGTCGAGAAAAAACTTGTGGGCATCGAACTTGTAGACAAAGCCATCCCACGCCATGGCTACACTGTTCTGAAAAATGGAGAACCTGTAGGTGAAGTGACTACGGGATACCACACCATCTCTACCGACAAGAGCGTCTGCATGGCGCTCGTCGACTCACGTTTTGCAAAACTCGACACGGAACTGGACATCCAAATCCGCAAAAAAATTTTTTCCGGCAAGGTGGTGAAGAAACGTTTTTACGACAAACATTATAAAAAAGTAAAAAAGTAAAAAAAAGAAAAGAACTAAATACAAAAAATTATGGCAAAAGTAATTGAAGGACTCTATTATAGTGAGAGTCATGAGTTTGTGAGAATCGAAGGCGATTATGGATATATCGGCATCACCGACTTTGCCCAAAATGCGTTGGGTAACGTGGTCTATGTGGACATGCCCGAAGTTGACGACGAGGTGGAAGCCGGCGAGGAGTTTGGCGCCGTGGAGAGTGTCAAGGCTGCCAGCGACCTGATTTCGCCCGTCAGCGGAACGGTTGTTGAAGTGAACGAAGACTTGGAGGACTCCCCCGAGCTGATTAATCAGGACGCCTTTGCCAACTGGATTATCAAGGTGGAACTCTCAGATGCTGAGGAACTTGGCAACCTGATGGATGCTGCTGCTTATCAGGCTTTCTGTGAAAATAGTTGATGAAGGACAAATCATGTACAAGTATTTCCCACATACCGAAAACGACCTGAAGCTGATGATGGAAAAGGCCAGCGTGGGTTCGCTCGAGGAACTTTATGCCGACGTGCCGGAAGCCATCCGCTTCAAGGGAGACTACGACCTGCCGGAAGCCAAGAGCGAGATAGAACTCCGGGAATATCTTCATACCCTGGCACAACTTGATGCACCGCTGACGGTATTTGCCGGAGCAGGCTGCTATGACCACTACTCGCCCTCCATCGTACAGAATCTCATCGAACGGTCGGAGTTCCTTACCAGCTACACGCCCTATCAGGCAGAAATCTCGCAGGGCACACTCCACTATATCTTTGAATATCAGAGCATGACGGCGGAACTGACTGGCATGGACATCTCGAACGCTTCACTTTACGATGGTGCTACTGCCACTGCCGAAGCCGTGATGATGGCATTCCATGCGGCAAAGAAAGCCACGAAAGTGCTGGTCAGCGAAACGCTCGACCCCAAGACTCGCCGCGTGGTCGATACCTACGCTCGTTTTCATGGCATCAACATTGTAAGTATTGCCCAAAGCAACGGTATCACCGACCGCGATGACCTGCAGCGGAAACTTGATGAAGGCGGTGTGGCCGGCGTTGTTGTACAGGCCCCAAACTATTATGGAATCATCGAGGATTTCACGGGAATGGCTGATGCCATCCGCGAGCAGAAAGCGCTGTTCATCATCAACAGCGTGGCTGCCGACTTGGCCGTGCTGAAAACTCCTGGGGAATGGGGTGCCGACATTGCAGTAGGCGAAGGTCAGAGCCTCGGCATTCCCATGTCGTTCGGTGGACCGGGCATCGGCTACATGTGCTGCACGGAGAAACTCATCCGCAAGATGCCAGGGCGCATCGTAGGCATGACCAAGGACAACCGCGGACAACGGGCCTTCGTGCTCACCCTGCAAGCCCGCGAGCAGCACATCCGCCGACAGAAAGCCACGTCGAACATCTGTTCTAACCAGAGTCTGATGGCTCTGTATGTCACCATTTACCTCTCCATAATGGGCAAAGAGGGACTTCGTGAAGCTGCCGAACTATCATTTGCAGGAGCTCACGAACTCTATGACAAACTCATAGCTACAGGATTTTTCCATCCTAAGTTCGACCAGCCATTCTTCAACGAATTCTGCGTGACCTACGATGGCGATGTAGACAAATTGCTGAATGAATGTGCAGAATGGGGCTACATGGCTGGAGTGAAGATTGACGATCATACGCTCATGTTCGCCGTCACCGAACAACGTACACCTGACGAGATTGACGACCTCGTGAATTCTATCATTGAAATTAAAACGCAAGAGGCATGAACAACAGACTTTATGGAAACCTGATTTTCGAACTCTCGAAACCAGGACGCAAGGGTTACACTCTGCCCAAGAATGATTATAAACACAGGATAAGCGAACTGCCAAAGAACCTGCTTAGAGCTAAAAAGGCCGAACTGCCGGAATGTGATGAGATGACTGTTGTGCGTCATTACACCAACCTTTCCCACAACAATTTCGGCGTAAACGACGGTTTTTATCCCTTAGGCAGCTGCACCATGAAATATAATCCCGTCATCAACGAGGAACTGGCTGCGCTTAAGGGTTTTACCGGAAAGCATCCGCTCCAGCCGACTGAAACGTGCCAGACATTGTTGCATCTGTATTACGACCTGCAAAAACAATTATGCGCCATCACCGGACTCGGAGAATTCACCCTCAACCCCTGTGCCGGTGCCCATGGTGAACTGACCGGGCTAATGGTTATCAGCGCCTATCACCAAAGCCGTGGTGACAAATGCCGCACTAAAGTAATCATTCCCGACTCCGCTCATGGCACCAATCCTGCCTCGGCGGCCGTCTGCGGCTTGGAGGTCGTCGAAGTGAAATCTGGCCAAGACGGATTAGTCTCTATTGAAGACCTTGAACATCTGGTCCAAGAACAGGGTGACAGCATAGCAGCCATGATGATGACCAATCCCAACACGCTTGGCATTTTCGAGAAAGATATTCCAAAAATCGCACAAATAGTGCACGACTGCGGTGGACTGATGTACTACGATGGTGCCAACCTCAATCCCATGCTGGGCTATTGCCGTCCTGGCGACATGGGCTTCGACGTGATGCACATCAATCTCCACAAGACGTTCTCAACGCCCCACGGCGGTGGCGGTCCAGGATCGGGACCCGTCGGCGTGCGCAAAGGTTTGGAATGCTTCCTCCCCACTCCGCGAGTGGTTTATAACGAGGAAGAAAGGGAATACTCGGTTGAAACAGATGACTTTGAGCAGTCATTGGGCAGCATAGGCAGCTTCTTTGGCAACTTCGGGGTCATGGTCAAGGCTTACTGCTACATTCTCTCGTTAGGCAAGGAAAACATCAAAATGGTTGGTCCGCTGGCCACCCTCAACGCCACTTATATCAAGGAAAGCTTGAAAGACGACTATCTGTTACCTATAAGTGGGCTGACGAAACATGAGTTTGTATTCGATGGGCTGAAAGACAAGTCGACCGGCGTCACCACAATGGACGTGGCCAAGCGTCTGCTTGACTACGGCTACCATGCGCCTACCATCTATTTCCCACTGCTTTTCCACGAGAGTCTGATGATTGAACCTACGGAAAACGAATCGAAGGAGACACTCGACGGATTCATCGAAGTGATGCATCAAATTGCCAAGGAAGCACGCGAGAATCCTGAGCTTGTGAAGACAGCACCGCATCTGACGCCTATCGGTCGAGTCGACGATGTTCTGGCAGCAAAGCATCCCGTGGTAACTTTCCGCCAGATGCAAAACGAAAAAGAATGATTTAGCACACAAATCATGAAAACCGATTTAATCATCATAGGGGCAGGACCCGGAGGATACCGGGCAGCAGAATATGCAGCCAAGAACGGGCTGCAAGTGGTTATTGCCGAAGCAGAGGAAGTTGGCGGCACTTGTCTTAACTGTGGATGTATTCCCACCAAGACATTCTGTCATCATGCGGAACTCATCGACAATCTTCAGAAAACGGAAAGCAACGGACTGAAAGGACTCCAGTTCGATGTGGATTTCCCAGCAATCGTTGCCCGCAAGCAACAGGTGGTAAATCAGCTGCGCGCTGGAATAGAAACACTGCTCTCACAGCCAGGAATCTCTTTGGTTCGCGGCAAAGCACGCTTCAAGGATGACCACACCGTCATTATCGGCGAAGGGGAATACACCGCAACGAACATCATCATCGCCACGGGATCTGTTCCCTCCCTGCCACCTTTTATCTCCCCATCATCCATTCTCACCTCCACCGAACTGCTTAACATCGACCACGTACCCCGTAGGCTATGTATCGTCGGTGCAGGAGTAATCGGTATGGAGTTCGCTTCGGCATTCTCATCTTTTGGCAGTCAGGTGACAGTCATCGAATTCCTAAAAGAATGCCTACCACCTATGGACAGCGACCTTGCCAAACGGCTGCGCAAGACGTTGGAGAAACGAGGCGTAGATTTCTTCATGCAATCCACCGTAAAAGGTATCAACGGTAACGCTGTCATCTTCGAACGAAAGGGAAAGGAACTGACTATTGAAGCCGATGCCATCTTGATTGCCACCGGTCGCCGTCCCCGTACTGAGGGACTTAATCTTGCTGCCATTGGTATAGAACTGACACCCAAAGGCGCTATCCCTGTGGATAAAAATTTCCGCGTAATCAGAAAGTCCCCCTCTTTAGGGGGATTTAAAGGGTCTCCTTCCATTTACGCCATCGGTGATGTCAACGGTTTGCAGATGCTGGCTCATGCTGCCACCTTCCAGGGTTTCCGAGCGGTCAACAATATACTTGGAAAGGCCGACAACATCGACTTCACGGTTATGCCTTCTGCAGTCTTCACCCATCCCGAACTGGCAGGTGTTGGCCCCACCGAGGACCAGTTGAAAATGTCGACAGATGGTAATTATATTTGCAAAAAGTCATATTACCGCGCTAACGGCAAAGCTTTGGCCATGGATTCCACGGACGGAATGGTGAAACTCCTGGCTGATGCCGACGGCAGAATTGTGGCTTGCCATGTCATGGGAGCTCATGCTGCTGACATTGTTCAGGAAGTCACTGCACTCATCCATTGCCGAGCAACACTCAACGACCTTGCCGAAACCATTCACATCCATCCCACGCTCGCTGAAGTCCTGCACGATGCCGTCTCTTAATGAGGGCAGAAATTACGTACTGTCGCAAAATTCTTCACTCTTCACTTTTCATTCTACATTTTTTTTCGTACCTTTGTCCCCAAATACCTGAAAAGTAAAAAGGTAAAAAAGTAAAAAGGCATATAATGAACGTTTTAGAATTATCAGAACAAGAGATTGGCAGACGCGAGAGTTTGCAGCAACTGCGCAATATGGGCATCAACCCATATCCCGCTGCTGAGTATCCCACCAACGCTTTCAGCACGGACATCAAGGCAGAGTTTAAGGATGACGAGGAACCCAGACAGGTGTGCATCGCAGGCCGTATGATGAGCCGTCGTGTCATGGGAAAGGCCTCATTTGTAGAACTTCAGGACTCCAAGGGGCGTATTCAGGTCTATGTGACCCGCGATGACATCTGCCCCGAGGAGGATAAAGATATGTACAACGTGGTGTTCAAGAAACTCTTGGACATTGGTGACTTCATCGGCATCCGTGGTTTCGTGTTCCGCACCCAGATGGGCGAAATTTCCGTCCACGCCCAGGAAATCACCCTACTCTCAAAAAGTCTGAAGCCGCTGCCTATCGTAAAATACAAAGACGGTGTGGCATACGATAAGTTTGACGATCCTGAACTGCGCTATCGTCAGCGCTATGTGGACCTTGTGGTCAACGAAGGCGTGAAGGAAACATTTGAGAAGCGCGCCATCGTCACACGCACCCTCCGCAACATCCTCGACCGTAACGGATATACTGAAGTGGAAACTCCTGTGCTACAGACTATTGCCGGTGGTGCAACGGCACGTCCGTTCATCACCCATTTCAATGCGCTCAATCAGGATATGTATATGCGCATCGCCACTGAACTGTATCTGAAACGTCTCATCGTTGGTGGCTTTGAAGGTGTCTACGAGATTGGGAAGAACTTCCGTAACGAGGGTATGGACAAGACACACAACCCCGAGTTTACCTGCATGGAACTCTACGTCTCGTATAAGGATTACAACTGGATGATGTCGTTCACCGAGAAGACACTGGAGGAAATCTGCATTGCCGTCAACGGAAAGCCGGAAGTGGAAATCGACGGCAACATCATATCCTTCAAGGCTCCTTACCGCCGTCTTCCAATTCTCGAAGCCATCAAGGAAAAGAGCGGTTACGACTTGGAGGGAAAGACAGAAGACGAGATACGCGAGATTGCCAAGAAATTAGGCATTGAAGATACTGAAACTATGGGCAAAGGCAAACTCATCGATGAGATTTTCGGCGAGACAGCTGAAGGCACGTTCATCCAGCCTACATTCATCACCGACTATCCCGTGGAGATGTCGCCGCTCACCAAGATGCACCGCTCGAAGCCTGGACTCACTGAGCGCTTTGAATTGATGGTCAACGGTAAGGAACTGGCCAATGCCTATTCCGAGCTCAACGACCCCATCGACCAAGAAGAGCGTTTCGTCGACCAGATGAAACTCGCTGCCAAAGGCGACGACGAAGCCATGATTATCGACCACGATTTCCTCCGCGCCCTACAATATGGTATGCCACCCACCAGCGGCATCGGCATTGGCATCGACCGTTTGGTAATGCTCATGACGGGTAAGTTTGCCATTGGCGAGATTATGCTGTTCCCACAGATGAAACCCGAGAAGAAAGCACCAAAGAGTTCCGTCGAGGAATGGGCTAAAATCGGAGTACCAGAAGAGTGGATTCCCGTGCTCAACAAAGCCGGTTTCTATCTTGTCCAGGACATCCGCGACCAAAAAGCACAGGGACTTCAGCAGAAGATTGGCGACATCGTGAAGAAATACAAACTCGATATGCAAAAGCCCACTGTTGACGAAATTCAGCAATGGATTTCGAAATGTGAGGAATGAGATGTGATGAATGAAGAGTGATGAGTGACGGATGCGGAAATATTGCCATTATCGGTGGGGGTAGCTGGGCAACAGCTATCGCCAAGATAGTGGTGGGACATACCCACCATATCGGCTGGTATATGCGACGCGACGACCGCATTGAAGATTTCCGCCGGCTGAGCCATAATCCTGCATATCTGACAAGCGTCCATTTCGACATCAGCGAAATTGATTTCTCGTCAGATATCAACAGGATTGTACAACAATACGATACGCTGATCTTCGTAACCCCGTCGCCCTATCTGAAAAATCACCTCAAAAAACTGAAAACGCGCCTGCGCGACAAATTCATTATCACGGCTATCAAGGGTATAGTACCCGACGACAACCTGGTCTGCTCCGAGTTCTTCCACCAAGTATACGACGTTCCTTACGAAAACATTGCCTGTATTGGTGGACCGTCGCACGCTGAGGAAGTGGCGCTCGAACGCCTGTCTTATCTCACCGTAGGCTGTGCCAGCAAAGAGCGGGCATCAGCCTTTGCCGACCTTATTGCTTCTGAATACATCAAGACCAAGACCTCATCCGATGTCATCGGCATTGAATATTCTTCTGTTTTGAAAAATGTCTATGCCATTGCCGCTGGCATCTGTTCAGGACTCAAGTACGGCGACAACTTCCAGGCCGTCCTCATGTCGAACGCCGTTCAGGAAATGAACCGTTTCCTCAATACCGTGGCTCCACTCGACCGCAACATTATCGACTCCGTATATATGGGTGACCTCCTGGTGACCGGCTATAGCAATTTCTCACGCAACCGAACCTTCGGCACCATGATAGGAAAAGGTTATTCCGTAAAGTCGGCCCAGATCGAGATGGAGATGATTGCTGAAGGATTCTTTGGCACCAAGTGCATGAAGGAAATCAATCGTCGCATGCACGTCAATATGCCTATCCTCGATGCTGTTTATAACATCCTGTATGAACGCATCAATCCCCAGATTGAAATCAAACTACTTACCGACTCATTCCGGTAAAGAAAAGGACTTTAAAACTTCTAATATTTTATTATAATCAAAAAAACTATGAGCAACATCAAACTTGACATCACAAAGGCTGCCTGCTTCCTGGAGGCTGGAGCCGTGAAGGCTTTTGAACCACAGGTGAAAGCCGCTCAGAAAGCTTTGGAAGAGGGCACCTGCCCAGGTAATGACTTTTTAGGATGGCTCCATCTGCCATCAAGCATCACGCCCGAATTCCTCGCTGAGGTGGAGGCATCGGCACAGGTGCTCCGCGAGAACTGCGAGGCCGTGGTGGTGGCCGGTATCGGCGGCAGCTATCTCGGAGCAAAGGCCGTGATTGAGGCGCTGAGCAATTCTTTCCAGTGGCTCGTGGGCGACAAGAGCAATCCCACCATCCTGTTTGCCGGAAACAACATCGGCGAGGACTATCTGGCCGAATTGACCGACTACCTGAAGGGTAAGAAGTTCGGTGTCATCAATATCTCGAAGAGTGGAACCACCACCGAGACTGCCTTGACCTTCCGTCTGCTGAAGAAGCAATGCGAGGACCAGTGCGGCAAGGAGTTCGCCAAGAAGGTCATCGTGGCCGTGACGGATGCCAAGCGTGGTGCTGCCCGCACCTGTGCTGATAAGGAAGGCTATAAGAGCTTTATCATTCCCGACAACGTGGGCGGACGCTTCTCTGTGCTCACTCCGGTAGGTCTGCTGCCCATCGCCGTTGCAGGTTTCGACATCAAGCAACTGGTGGCCGGTGCACAGGATATGGAGAAAGCCTGCGGTCAGGACGTTGCCTTTGAAGAGAACCCTGCAGCCCAGTATGCTGCCGTTCGCAACGGTTTGTATCAGGCTGGCAAGAAGATTGAGATCATGGTGAACTACCAGCCCAAACTGCACTTCATGAGCGAATGGTGGAAACAACTCTACGGAGAGAGCGAGGGCAAGGACCACAAGGGTATCTTCCCTGCAAGCGTTGACTTCACCACCGACCTTCACTCCATGGGACAATGGATTCAGGACGGCGAGCGCACCATCTTCGAGACCGTGATTTCCGTTGAGCAGCCCAACAAGAAGGTGCTCTTCCCCAACGACGAGGAGAATCTCGACGGACTGAACTTCCTGGCCGGTAAGCGTGTGGATGAGGTGAACAAGATGGCTGAACTGGGAACCCGTCTGGCTCATGTCGATGGCGGCGTGCCCAACATCCGTATCTCTGTTCCCGAATTGAATGCCTACTATATCGGACAACTCATCTACTTCTTCGAGATTGCATGCGGCATCAGCGGTAACGTGCTCGGCGTGAATCCGTTCAACCAGCCCGGTGTGGAGGCTTACAAGAAGAACATGTTCGCCCTGCTTGACAAGCCCGGCTATGAGGCTGACTCAAAGGCTATCAAGGAGCGACTGGAAAAAGAGAAGTAAGAAAGTGAAAAGTGAAGAATGAAGAGTGAAGAATCAACTCGTCAGCTCATCAACTCGTCATCTTTTCAACAAGCAAAAAGAAAGTATTTAGAGAGGACAGGCTTTGAGGCGTTTACGCCCAAAGCCGTTCTCTTTGATATGGACGGGGTGCTGATGAACTCCATGCCCAACCACGCCATTGCCTGGCAGCGGTCGATGGCTTCCTTCGGTCTGAAGATGACCGAAGCGGATGCCTATGCCACCGAGGGAGCACGCGGCATCGACACCATCCGTAATCTGATGAAAGCCCAGACGGGAAAGGATATCACGCTGGAAGAAGCACAACGGATGTACGATGAGAAGACGCGCCAGTTCGGACTGCTGCCCAAAGCACAGGTGATGGAAGGTGCCTTGGAACTGCACGAGAAGATTCATCGCGACGGCCTGACCATCTGCATCGTGACGGGAAGCGGTCAGCGCCCACTCATTAACCGATTGCTCACGGAGTTTCCACGCGTGACCGAAGAGCGCCTGGTAACGGCCTACGATGTAAAAAAAGGCAAACCCCTACCCGACCCCTACCTGATGGGTATGGAGAAATGCTGTGTAAAACCATGGGAAACCATTGTGGTGGAGAATGCTCCGCTGGGCGTTAAGTCAGGCAATGCAGCCAAAGCCTTTACCATAGCCATCAACACAGGAATCCTTCCCGACGAAATACTATGGGATGCCGGTGCCGACATCGTATTGAGCGGTATGCCGGAACTTTGTGAAAGATGGAGGGAATTAATGGAGAATGTAGAGTGTAGATTGTAGAGTTATGATAACCGTGCACGCCCGGAATCTACGCAGAAATCTGCCTCCGAAAGTAATCATAACTCTAAACTCTACACTCTAAACTCTAAACTAAACAGTAATCTCTCCTGAACCGAAGCAGCGGTGATGCTCCTTGTCGTAGATGACGCAGAACTGACCGGGAGCAACGCCCTGAATCAGATAATCAGAAAAGACCGTATAGCAGCCTTCGGCCGTCTTCTCCAGACGGGCATGATGAAACTCTGGCGTATGGCGGATCTTGAAGGTAACCTCCGTGGGCAGTTCGGCTGGCGTGAGATGATGGAAATCATGGAACTTAAACTCCTTGCTCCATGCTTTCTTCGGTTCGTAGCCCTTCGTCACATAGAGCACATTATTAGCCATATCCTTCTTAACCACATTCCACGGACCGCCGCCGAAGCCTAAACCATGACGCTGACCGATAGTGTGGAACCACAAACCCTTGTGCTCGCCAATTTTCTTGCCGGTCTCCAGTTCCAGCACATCGCCGGGGTTCTCGCCGAGATACCTCTTTATATAATCATTATACTTAATCTTGCCCAGGAAGCAGATGCCCTGCGAATCCTTGCGCTTGGCATTCACCAAGTGCTCGCGTTCGGCTATCTGCCGCACCTCGTCCTTCATGTAATGACCGATGGGAAAGAGTGCCTTACGTAATTGCCAATCATAGATTTGTGCCAGAAAATCCGTCTGGTCCTTCACGGGGTCGGGACTCGTGGTGAGCCATTTCTGCCCGTCAATCCATTCCGTCTGGGCATAATGTCCCGTGGCAATGAGGTCGTAGTTGTGCCCCATCTTCTCGTCGAAGGCCCCGAACTTAATCAGCCTATTACACATCACGTCGGGATTAGGCGTGAATCCCGCCCTCACCTTGTCCATTGTGTATTTCGTTACCTGACTCCAGTATTCCTTATGGCAATCTACCACCTGCAGTCGGCAGCCAAAGCGATGAGCCACCGCCGTTGCCATCTCAAGATCTTCCTCCGAAGAGCAGTCCCATTCCTCCTCTTCCTCTGGTCCAATCTTGATATAGAAACAATCGGGATGCAGTCCGCGGCTGGCCAGTTCATAGACCACCACCGAACTATCCACGCCGCCCGAGAGCAGCACCGCAATTCGCTTGTCTTGAAGTTCTTCGTCTTTCATGTGGGCAAACCTTACATATCTCCAGACCATCCATGACCAAGATCCCAATGCTCATCGTAAACGAACTCAAAATAAGGTAGAGAGAATTCCTCTTCAATGAGTGTGGTCAGTTCATCAACAATAGGCTCCGCCCAATGTCCCACAAGAACAATGAACTTATCGATGTTCCATGCCACACGTCCACGCGGTATCTGCGTGTAGTCACCCTTGAATTTCGTATTCTCATGCTTTGCCTGGGCTTTGAAGTATTCCTTCACCCAGACTTGCCTGTGCAGATGCGGGTAATTAAGGAATGGCAGCCCTTCATTGGCAGCATCTTCAACCATCTTTGGGGTAACCTCCTGTTTGCAAACGCCAAAAAGCGTATTGTCCGTAAGGTCATACCAAAAAATTCCGATGCAGGGCATCTGTTCGTCGAAGGCTTTCATATCGGCCATCTGCTGCTTGTGATCTTCGTCTGAAAGCTGTGTCATGACTAATTCTTTTGGATGCAAAGATAAACATATTTTCAGAAAATGCAAATTTATTCTTCCCCCTTTTCATGTTTATTCCAAGTTTTTTTGTAATTTTGCACCAACTACCGCCGACATGCCGTAAACGGCAAGCCAAGGCAAGGCTGCGACTAAGCGAGAACAGCGTGATGCTTGCATCAACTCTGTCGAGCAAAAGCAGGCTCGACCATAGGTCAAATTCCCTGAGCGAAGGGTGGCGGTAAGATTTTCGTTGGTAATAATAACAGCATTAGCAGTTATTCGGCGTGTCTGAAAGGTGAGATGTTTAGAACACGAAGCTAAGATAACGGTAAATGACTAATGTCTGCGCTCGATAGCGTGGACATTTCACTTATCTTTCTTAGCAGGTACTATCTCACCACCTCAGACACGGATAAGCGTGGTCCGCGCTTTTTCCGTGTCTTTTGGGTTGGTGGTTGAATTACCTGTAGTCCCGATAAGTGCTATGCTCCTAAATCTATCGTGTAGATATGACAAATTTATACGACTATATAAAGTCGAAGTTTATCAAAAAGTTGCAAGACCTTATGGCTAATGACGGCGTCATGCATTGGGTTTTCTGTGTGGGTTATTTCAACCTTCACGGATGGAACTTGGTAGAAAATCAGATTTATGTTTTACAACTAATACGATAATAAATTATGGGTTATTTCATAACATGGGGTTCTTTAGCTGTAATAGTCTTTGTTTTCTTTGCCTTTTTATATGAATTGAACAAGCTTTACTATGCAAATAACATCTTAAAGGAAACACTTGGGGCGCCTGACATACTTGAAGCCTTGTCAAATTCAAAGATGAGCAAACTTAGCGAGAGCTATAAGAAAACAATTAATATTGTAACAGATTACGGAAATAAAACAAATAATCTATCTTTTGAATTCTTTAATTCAGATACTGTATCAAAAGTACAGAATTTGAATCTCCGCATGCTTGATTCTGCATCTGGCACATTGGTAGGATTAGGGCTTTTAGGTACTTTCCTTGGTTTAACCGTTGGTATTGCAGGATTTGACAGTACTAATTCCGAAAACATACAACTAAGTATTCAGAATTTGCTCAATGGTATGAGTACTGCTTTTAGTACATCCTTACTAGGAATGTTTGCTCACTTGTTTACACAGCATTAGATAAGACACTAAGAAACAAGTTGACAAGGAGTGTTCACGCACTTACAGACCGCCTTGATGATAGTTATTATATTGATGACATCGCGCTTCAAGATATGAATCAGAGAGCCATAATTAATACCATGACAGATACTATTCATGCAGAACTCAATTCAAAGTTGATGTACTCCAACGAAAATGGAGAATATATAACTATAGGAAATGCAATTCGTGAAATTTTAGCAGAGAATACGGAGCAATCAAAAGCATTGAAATCGTTCTCTACAGACTTGGCAATGGAACTAAACAATGGTTTTGATGAAGTATTGTCTCGTCAGATGCAGCAGAAGATTCTGCCTCTTATGGAGAGTGTTGACCTAACAACGAAATCTGTCATTGAACATATCGACCAAATGGCATCAACAGTTGCATCGCCTGCTTCTAGTATGATGGAAAGCGTTGTTGATGAGCTGAAGAAGAGCATGGCAGCAGTTATAGAGGAGTTCAAAACCAATCTTTCTGGTTCAGCAACGGCTCAGCTTGAAACTTTAGCTGTTCAACTTGGAACCGCATCACAATCCATGAGTGATTTCCCAAAAAATATGGAGAATATATCTAACACGTTGCAAATAACCATTGAGGAAGTTAAGAATGCCATTTCTGAAATAAGCAACACATCTGCTAATGCAAATTCAACGGTTATGCAACAGATGCAAGAACAAAGCAATCAGATGGCTGAAAAACTGTCTGGTGCTACTGAAAAGATAGGTACATTCCTTGATAATACAATCGTAAGTTTGTCTTCTTCTCTCCAGAGTTCAATGAAGTCTATTACAGATGACGTAAGTAATAAACAGGCAAATCTTATAGCTCTTCAGGAAGACACCACATCACAGACAAAAAAATTGCTTGACGCATTTAATATAGGTCTTGAACGCTTAGAGAAGATGAATGAGTATATTACAGACACAATGAACGGTTTCAAACAGGCACAAGGTGAAATTAACATCAGCACAGGTAATCTGAGAACAATTAGTGGAGATATGAAACTTGCTACTGAGCTTTTCAATAAGGGACAAAACGACTATACCGAGAAACTGAACCAACTCCAATTGTCAAGTCAGAGAGGAATTGATCAGGTAGTAGAACTTCTGAGGAATTCAGGACAGATGTCTGATGAGTACGCTCAGAAATTTGAAATAATAAAGCAAGGCCTTAGCGGTATCTTCAACCAACTACAAACTGGTTTGACAGAATATAGCCGAACAGTACAGGCTACAACACAGAAATACTTAGATCAATACACTACTAATCTGACTCAGACAACGGATGCCCTCTCAAGCACTATCCAGCAGCAAAACGAAGTTGTCGAAATGCTGAATGATATTTTATCACGTAAGAGATCATGAAGAAAACCCCTAAAGCATACGAGAGTAAAGAAGAGAATGCTTTTTCTCTTTCTACAGGAGACCTAATGGCAGGTTTGCTATTTATCTTTATACTCCTGTTAATGGGTGCACTCTTGCAAGTGCAGGAAAAAGCCGAGCAGGATGAGGAAATTGTAAAACGGTATGATCAAATCAAGACCCAACTCTACATTGACCTTCAAGAAGAGTTTAAGAAAGACCTGACTGTTTGGAGAGCGACGATTGATTCCACCTTGTGCATCAGATTTCAGGAACCGTCTATGTTGTTTGACGAAGGCAAAGATGTATTGAAGCCCAAGTTTAAAGAAATTCTGGATGATTTCTTTCCTCGATATATCACAGTTCTTAGTAGACCGCAATATAAAGACAATATAGAAGAGATACGTATCGAAGGTCATACTAATAGTAATGGTGACTATTATTCAAATATGGAACTATCATAAGATAGAACAAGAGCCGTGCTTCAGTACTGTTTCAGTCTGATGAGAGGTGAAGATATTACTTGGCTAAAGGGACTGGTGACGGCAAATGGTCTATCATCAAGTCATCTGATCATGACTAAATCAGGCGAGGAAGACAAGAATATGTCACGCCGAGTAGAATTCCGTGTTAGAACAAATGCTGAAAAACAACTTGAAGATATTGCAGATAAACGTAAATTGAAACATTAATGCCAGACGCTTATTCTCTTTTGAACTTAAACCATGACGTGCTGAAAGAATTTCAGCTTCAAGCAAATAGGATAGATGACCGTCAGACAGAGAAGGTCATTAACCAGAATCTTCGCAAGCTGAAGGAGATTGAAAGCCGTATGCTTTCAAATGAGGGAATTACAGTTCCCAAACAGTCTATCGAAGAGGTATTATACAAAGTATTAGAAGCTTCACGTTCTGGGGAAACAAAGATGGATGACTGGACAATACGAGAACTTCGCATTGTATCATATTACCTGATGAAGCTACAAAATGAAGATGAAATATATAACTATGCTTTAAATCTGCTTGATAAAGGCTGGAAAAACATGTTTTTCAATGGCCTGGTTTTCTATGTTATGAATTCATGGAACATGATTAAACCGGAACTCAGAAGGAATACATGCCAATTGATAACAAAAAAACTACAATTGTATTCTGACAACAATCGCAGATACATGATGTATAAGAATCATGCTAATTTCTTCGAAGAAGCTGGACCGACAAGGATGTCTGCATTACTAATAAGTAAGAAACAGGATGTGCGAGAAGCGCCTCAAGTTATTGGCAACAAGCTATCGGCTTTCTCTCAGTCATATTATTCCGATGTGATTGTGAAATATTGTGAGAAGGTTGACATTGATATTGATACCTTAGAAGAGATATTTGAGATACACAACGACACAAGAACTAAAAAACTCGTTCTTGCCGATCTCGTAGAACGAGCAGAAAAGAGCGGAGATACTGTTAATCAAACACAGATAAGCAAGTTTATCAACAGGATATTGGGTGATGTTACACTTGTTGCTACATGGGCACCCTTCCCTGGGGCGACTTCTGATGAAGCATTAAAGCTGAAGCATGCTATGCAGTTAGTTAATTTATGGTTTGCAAGAAGAATCATAGAGACCTTTTTTGATGTGTGTGTTCAAGACAGAGATCGAAAAATATTCTGGCTAAAATACGTTCAGTATGTAAGCGGTTTTAAGATTGTAGGCTCTACCGTAACTAAACGAGCATTACAAAATGACCCTAGAACAAGTACAATGTTCCTTCGTCACTTTATTGAGACGAACTCGAACTATTCTCAAACATCTGCACTTATCCTATGTATAAGGAATAAGGTAATGGTGGAGTTTTCTGATACAGGTGCTCTCTACGTATATAATCAAGATCATGATCAAGTAAAGTTTCTTAAAAAGGGCATACGGTATATGAATTCCACAAATGACTTGAAGATTCCTTCAATGCAAATGCTTGTAGTGACCAATGATTGGGGTGGTCATTATTATAACGGAGAAGGAAGGATGACGCACCAAGGATATTGGCAAACACGCCTAACGAAATGGATGCATGATAAAGTTTTGTCGAAGAACAATAACGCCATGTCTTATTTTGAGACAAAGGACGACAGCACGTTTGTCGCTCAGGAACTGCCAAAGGAGAAGCCTATCACAAAGCCTGTCGTTACAATTCACAAGACTTTAGCAGAAACTCCGAAATATCAACAACAGGTTAATCAGAGCCACAAGCCGACAAGTCAGCCAATCAATAAGACCGCATTTCAGACATCCTCGTTTGAACGGACAAAGCCGACCTTAACGTCATCTGCACCTTCAACTCCTATTCCCAAAGCGAAACAGGCGGTTTATGAAACAAGGATTGGATGGATGCTATCTAGCAAATGGGTATTCAATGACACAAGTAGGGTTGTATGCAATAATCGTGGCTATTATGTTAATATATCAAGAGGTCAACGCTTTGTACATCTTCGTGATTTAATGAAAGGGACAAAGGCAAGTGGCAGTATTTGGATTAAACGCCCTAATAGCAATGGATGGTTTCCTGTAGTTCACGCCTTTGCAGGGAAAGAGTTTCCTATCGGTTATCTGAAGCAAGGTGGAGGTGGTCTGTTATACAAACAGGATCTGCGGCAAAATGATTTTATGATGATTAAACTGCGATAAAGATATGTTAAGCCAAAGTATAAAAAACGATGGTTTGATGTTCAATGTGAACTATAATGACCACGACCTCCATTTTAGAGAATGGAAAACCACTGATGACGTAATCTATTATCTTCCGTTGTCTAATCTTGTAGACAACGGTTATGCTATGGCATCAAATAAAGGATGCCTTGTCCCGTTCGAGAATATCTATCTCATAGACACCGATGATAGGATACTACTCGGCATTCCTGAAACATACAATAAAGCACTTCGATTACGTAGCGACGGCATGCTGAACAGTCCATATTTTAAATTCAAGATAGAATTCCTTACACATGTTCCCGATGGAGACCTAATAAATCACAAGAGATGCGGAAACATCGTCATAGTAGATAATAACAAATATCTTCTTAGTGAAGAGCAATACGAATTGTTAAGAAAGGTAGAGTCTTATAATGCAAAAGATGAGGCTATTAAGACAACCGACTTTAACTTTAGAGTTTTTTCAGAGATAAAAGAGTTGGCACTTAAAGCAGGATGCTATCTTGACAGTTATCTTGAAAATGAGAATGTCTATGTACCTGACAAGATAAAAATTGAAGTTAGTTATGACGAGCAAGGTTTTACAGTTGAACCTGCTCTTGAAATAGATGAAAACAAAAAGTTCCAGAATTATTTCGAAAGGAGTAGAAAGGTTCAAGGACAATATCCATTGCAGAAAGAAAATGGTGAAAGGGTCCGAGTTGTCCTCAATCCCAATCAAAAGGAAAGTCTGGAACAGCTAAAAAAGACAGGCGGTAAACATAAAAGCCGTGAGCAGATTAAAGATATTACAGAACATCCGACAGAATACTTTGACCCTGATGTTTTTGACTTGAGTGAATTATATAGTGACAGAGTGATTGAAATTGGATTATATAAGCCTAAATTCTATCCTTTCATTTGCCCTTATAGGTCATGTTGGATTGCTGGTGCAACTGTGGAAACTCCAGAAAACGGAACAACTAAAATAAACATAAGAAACGAAGAAGAACTTGATTCTCTTAAAGAGAGCATCACGGCTGCTATAGAAAGTGACAAACTAATAGTTGATTTCAAAGACACTCAAATGGCTATTGAAGATGCTCAGTTTTTGGCAGACATGGCTGAAATGCAATTAAGGAGTCCAAACCAACCTGTCAAAACAGAAGTAAATGGTCGTAATGTGCTAATAATTGAGGAAAATGCCGAAGAAGTTGGTTTCGCGGTTAAAGAAAGAGAAATTGAAAAGGGTGATAAATATACGTTTTTCAAGAATCCTTTTTTACGAAAAAACCTTAGTTTGAAAGAACATCAAGAAGAGGGTGTCGCTTGGCTGCAGTACATGTATAACAACAATGCCAGTGGATGTCTCATGGCTGATGATATGGGGCTTGGCAAGACTCTTCAAATATTATATTTTATAGATTGGCACTCCAGAAAGCATCCTAACCACAAGCCATACTTAATTGTTGCTCCTGTGTCTCTTCTTGAAAACTGGGAGAATGAGTATTATAAATTCTTTACGGAACCTCGTCTATATGTGAATAGGCTAACATCTAAGGATGTGCCCCGTCAATTCAACAGAAAGATTGTAGATCAAATGCAGAAGATGGACATTGTTTTAACCAATTATGAATCTCTCAGAATAGCCCAGTTGAATTTTTGCGCTGTCGAATTTGATATTGTTGCTTTAGATGAAGCCCAAAAAATAAAGACACCTGGTACATTGGTGACAAACGCCGCCAAAGCTCTTAAGGGCAAATTCAAGATAGCTATGACTGGCACTCCTGTTGAGAACTCACTGCTTGATCTATGGTGTATCATGGATTATTGTGTCCCAGGCCTATTGGGCAATGCTAAGGCTTTTGCAGCACAATATCAGAACCCATTAAAAAAAGAAGATACCGACTTTGTTGCTCTTGGTAATGAAGTACACGAGAAACTTGGGGTCTACTTCATGAGAAGATTGAAAAAGGATGCAGCAAAGGATCTTCCCCAAAAACACGAGCTTAAACAACAGGTGGAAATGCCGCCAGTTCAGGAAAGTACATACAGAAATGTCATTAATAATTATGTTAGAGGTCAACAGCCCAATATGCTGTTAACCATCATGGACATTCGCGAAATATCGGACCATCCATACCTCTACGACTCAACATTACAAAATCATGATTACGACGAGCTCGTAAATGCATCTGCAAGACTACAGGCGACTATACCTTTTTTAGATAGAATTAAGGCGAAAGGTGAAAAAGCTATTATTTTCGCTGAAAGAAAAGAAACTCAAAAGATGCTTCAAAGAGTCTGCTTGGAAAGATATGGAATTGTGACAAAGATAATCAATGGCGATACACCCTCCATCGTTACCAGACAGTCAGCAGGGAAGCAATCTAGACAAGCTAGTATTGACGAATTCCAATCTATCGGCGGTTTCAATGTTATTATCATGTCACCTGTAGCTGCCGGGATGGGACTGAATGTTACTGCCGCTAATCACGTTATACATTATAGCAGGCATTGGAATCCAGCTAAGGAGAACCAAGCGACAGACCGTGCTTATCGTATTGGTCAAGATAAAGATGTCTATGTATATTTTCCGATGGCTGTGTGTAAGGATTTCAAGTCATTTGATGAGACCTTGGATGACTTACTATCGCGAAAAACCTCTCTTGCAACTTCTACCATTTTCCCAACTGAACGCACTGAGGTAAAACAAGAAGAACTATGCCAAATTTTGTTTGGTTCAAACAAATGAACACACTATTCTCATTCATAATCTTGGATTTGTATGAATAACAGAAGGCTGCCATTTGAACACATTAAAATAACGAAGTAAAATGACACAAATGTTGACATCATTATGAAGCAGAAAAAGAGTACCCGTATAAAACTGTCCAAAGTCATGCAATATATAGGCAATATAGAACTGATGAACCTGCATGGTTTCTTTAGTTTGTATGCGCTAAAATAAAAATTTGTCAAGAAGAACATATATGGCTAACGAAAAGAAAAAGTGCCCTGTTTGTGGCTCTACTAACGTAGAATTATATAATTCACGTAAAACAACTTACCACTGTCATAGTTGTGACAGTTATTGGAGAGACAGAACTGGTATCGTCATTGAGAATAACGTAATGAAATATTGGGATCAAAGACGCAGTACGTTGAATGCCCGGCAGTATCGCACCAACTATCGCAAAAGTGACCATTGGAACGGCTATACGGATCCTGATGACTTCCCTACCGATGGGTTAGGCGACAATGGGTATTGAGTAGAGGAATCAGCTGGTCTATCTCTTGACTCCAATGGACTCTAAACAGAAAAAAAGACAAAAAACACTGACACCACCGCACATCGCCCTGTTTATCGGGGCTCAGGCGTGTCATAAGGTGTGTCACCACTGACACAACACTGACACACCTGCAACAATGAGAAGTGATAAAATCTCTAGAGATTTTTCTGCTTCCGATGATGTTTTGCATGTTAAAGTATCATCCGCTGCAATAAATTCTCTAGAGAAAATGGAGCCCCCTGGTTTAGGGAGGGAGCGAATAGCCCCATAAAAAATGTGTCAGTGGTGTGTCAGTGGTGACACACCTTATGACACGCTTTAGCCCTTTATTTATCGAGGGTGTGCGGTGGTGTCAGTGTTTTGGCGAAAATATTCAGTGAGAGAACAATTCACCCCACCTTCTTGAACAAAAATCTAACAAAATGTTGGACAAAAACTGATTTATATTTTGGCAATCCAAAACTTTTACATTATCTTTGCAAATGGGTTCCGAATGGGAAGCAAATATGTGTTTAACTAAAAATGCCAAAATATGAAGAGAGGAATAAACCTGCAAGAAGAGGCTCGCCGATGCCTGCTCTGCGCCGATGCACCATGCAGCCGTGCGTGCAAGAACGGAGATCCCGCCAGGGCTATCCGCGCCATCCGTTTCGACAACGCGGAGATGGCACATCGATGGGTGGCTGCTTGCAGCGAAGAAGACCTGCAGGCCTCCGAAGAAGCCTGCATCCACTACGACCGTCCCATCCGCATCAGGGAGATGCTCAAGGGGATTGCCGGGAATGATGCGGAAAAGCCTATGCCTTCGCTGGAGATAGATTTCTGCGGCATCCGATGCGAGAATCCGTTCTTCCTCGCCTCCTCCGCTGTCTGCACCAACTATGAAATGGTGGCAAGGGCTTTCGAAGCAGGATGGGCAGGCGTGTTTTACAAGACGATTTGCCTGGAAGACATCCGCGAGGTATCGCCACGATTCGATGCCGTGAGCGATGGCGGAACGGCCGATTTCTTCGGTTTCCGAAATATGGAGCAGCTCTCTGAGAATCCGGCAGCCGTCGACTTCGACATCCTGCACCGGCTGAAGAAGGACTACCCCACGAAGATTGTCGTGGCCAGCATCATGGGACAGACGGAGGAACAATGGATTGAACTGGCAAAGATGGCCGAAGCTGCGGGAGTGGATGCCGTGGAACTGAACTTCTCGTGTCCGCAGATGCGACTGGCAGGCATGGGCAGCGATGTGGGACAGAATGCCGAACTCGTCACATTCTATACGGCCTACGTGAAACGCAACGTGAGCATCCCCGTCATCCCGAAGATGACACCCAACATCACGCAAATCAATCAGCCGGCCATGGGAGCCTACTTTGCCGGAGCCGATGCTATTTCGGCCATCAACACCATCAAGTCGGTCACGATGGGCGAGCGCGCTGCCGTATCCGAGCAAAAGGCCATTTCGGGCTATTCTGGACGGGCCGTGAAGCCCATTGCCCTGCGCCACATCCTGGAAATGGCAAAGAATCCCATCATGAAAAACATCCAGTTCAGCGGTATCGGCGGCATCGAGACATGGCGCGACGCGCTGGAATTCATTCAGCTGGGCTGCCGCAACGTGCAGGTGTGTACCGCCGTGATGCAGTATGGCTACCGCATTATCGACGATTTGGTGCTGGGATTGCAGCATTACATGCAGGAGCGCGGCATCAGTCAGCTGGCTGACCTTGTAGGCGAAGAACTTCCGCGCTTCATCACCCCTACCGACCTGGACCGCGAAACCATCGTTTTCCCAAAGATTGACCGTGAGCGTTGCATCGGTTGCGGACGCTGCTATACGTCGTGTATGGACGGCGGACACCAGGCCATCACCTTCGGCGCCGACCGTCAGCCGCACATTCAGGGCAAGCGTTGCGTGGGTTGTCATCTCTGCCGTCTGGTATGCCCCACAGGCGCAATCGGCACATCCAAGCGTATCGGCAAGACAGAAAGGAATTCGTGAGCGGATGAATTATGAATGAGATTCTATAGAAATAATTATCTGCACTTTTCCAACATGATTCTTTACACCATCGGACATTCTAACCATTCGCAGGAGCGGTTCCTGCAACTGCTACAGACTCATCATGTGGATTGCGTGGTAGATGTGAGGAGCGTGCCTGCCAGCAATTACAACCCGCAGTTCAACCAAGAAGCATTGGATTCTTTTCTGCAGGGGAAAGGCATTGCATACGTGTTCATGGGACATGAGTTTGGTGCCCGGCGTCTTGACAGCCTGGATGACACGGGACAGGTGGACTTCGAGAAGGCTGTAGATACGGATTCTTTTCAACAAGGCGTCACACGAATGCAAAAGATTCTGAACGACTACCAGCACGTGACGCTGATGTGCTCGGAAGCAAACCCGCTGACATGCCACCGTTTTGCTCTTGTGGCCCGATATTTTAATGCGCATGGATTTGACGTGAATCATATCCTGAGCGACGGCACGTCATTGAGTCATAAGAGTCTGGAGCGGGAAATGGTGGAACAATACCTGAAAGCCAGAAAGCGGGTGCTGCCAGAGATTGACGAGCTTTTCGGCTCCTACACAGCAACTCAGCAATTAAACGACGCATACCGGCTAAAGAACAAAGAAATAGGTTTCAGAACTGAGCACGTAGAATATTACGACTGATGGACAAGCATTTCATTTGTCTGGCCAACTCGTATAAGCGGGGCGGGCGATGTGTAGCTGGCGTGGAAATCGACGTCGATGCCGACAACCGATGGAGCGTCAGAAAAGATACCACGGGAAAACCGATTTGGATTCGGCCTATCGACCGTCAGACGGAATACGGCGAGATACCCGAGGGTGTTGCCCATTTTCTGCCTCTGCTTTCTGTTGTAAGAATAACAGATGTCATTCCTTGTCCTCAACACGCCCATAGCGAGGATGTCTATTTCAAAAGTATGTATTCCATCGGGAAAGTGCTTCCTTATCCTGAGGTGATGCAGCAACTGGCCGACTGCATTCATCCTGTTTTGTTTTACGATTCAGAATATTCCATTTCTATCGATGCCTACAACCGGGGAGACTATTCTTTGATGCTGATTCATCCCGAAAGTTTCTCGTTTCATATTGATCCCACAAAGGCCCGGGCAAAATATTTCATGACCTTCAGGTATAATGGAGTGACCTACGATTTTACCGTTACCGATCCTTATTTCTATGCATATATCAATCAAAATCCAGAGGCGTTGGAAAATCTTACCGACGCTTACTTGGTTTTATCGTTAGGATTGGAATATGAGGGCAGACACCACAAACTGATTGCTGCGGTTATCATTCCTTCCATGGCTACGCCATCGATTCATCCTCAGACAATCGTTCGAGAATCGCTTCATGAAAAGTCCGTTCGCCCGTTTACCCGACAGGAACGACAACTCTACAGGCGAGCTACTGTAGTTCCCAGCCAGGAGGGCTTGTCACTTTATTTGAAAAGGAAAGACGGCAAAGACCGCTTTATCCTGTTTGAATCCGAATCTGACTTTGAAAGCTGGCAGAAAGTAAACCTAAACACAGTTTCGCTGGTTACCTATGAAGATGAATACGGCCACGAAGTATATCGCATCAGAAAAGCCGCATCCGCGAGTGAATGGAGAATCCTGTCCATTCTGCGCCGTTTTTTTAAGTCCTTGGAAAAACACAAAGTCTTATAGCCGCAAGAACCATGAGCAAGCAATCAGGAATTTGCGCTTTCCAATATTTACATAATTCCCGCGGGAAACACGTTCACACAAAGGGCACGATTTCTATTTCCGTCCAAACTCACTGGATGGTGGAGCGTTATATTTGCATCGTGCGCTTATGTAGTACTAAGAACCCGACTATTGGCGAAACGTTAAGAAAATTCTGAATTTTAGTGCGCTGAGAATTGCGCGAAAATCATCAGGCGTGCTTTTGGTGGCAAATATGCGAGTTATGAGGCGTTTCTGCAAATCGTTGATAATAAGACTCTTAGGAAGAGGATGCGACTTCCAGGCTTTCTTTCCCAAATTTCCGGATAGTAATTGATAGGCTTTCAGACTGTAATTGACCCCTGATTACAGTCTGAAAGCCTATTATTTTGACTTCAAATCCCTATCATTTGAACTTCAAAAGAACATTGTTTGAAGTTCAAAAGCCTGTCTTTTGATGATTAGAACCAGATTATCTGCCCATCAAAAGCAAAAAACGGGCCTAAACACGCCTATCCTTACGCTATTTTCGTTTGGCTTCCTGATGCAGAATTGTCAAGGAATTTATCACTGAGGATACTTAGGGAATGTGATTTATAATGTCACTAATATGCCAAAAACAACCACTCAGCGACCGTTTACATACATTTTACTCTACCCATTAATAGTATAAACCTGTTTTAGCTATCAATGCCATGTGTGTTGATAATTGTTAATAATTGAGGTGTATTTCTCGCTTTCTAAAAGGAAATTGTATATTTGCATAAATATTTTGAATAAAAACCCGACAGAATACCCGAGGAATTTGGGAACGAGAAACGGGAACTGACAACGGAGTAGATTATGGATATACTTTCCCATTTCAGAACAATCGAAGAACTAACAAAGACACTCTCGCGGGAACAGGGATTGCTGAGTGAGATGTTTGAAAAACGAAAACTGATGAAGTTTCCGCTGGGATTGGCTTTGGAACTCGTTGGAGGGAATGAAACGCGACTCAGGAAACTGTTGGATTATGGCGTACTGGTAGAGACTGGCAATGCTGTAGAAATAGAGAGTGACTATCTGAACTTCTTTGAGGAGGTGCTGAATGTGAACGAGGAAATAAGCGTGCTGAGTGTGCAGGAATGTATCAACACGCTGAAAGAACATATCGGCTATTTCTTGCAAGAAACTAATGTTAATCGTAAAGCCGGCTATCAGGACAGTGTGAGGCAATTGCTGAAAAAGACGGGATTCAGGACATTGAAAAATGTGGTGGACCTAAAGCGCAATATGGACAATGCTTATAAGCAAGAGCCAAACTACATCATCAAGAAAAAAAAGCTGCAGAACCTGGACGAGAAGAGCCACAGCATTCGCTCGATGATACGTGAGTGCGAGAAACTGATGGACACTGAGCATGCCTTCTTTCTGATGGCCAACGACCCGCACATGGCCAAGACATGCAGCGATGTGAAGCATGACTTTGTGGAGGCCTATCATGCGCTGATGGAGATTGACCGACAGATTATCGTCTACATCAACCAAATTGAACAGCAGAACCTGCTCTATAAGAAGATACGTAAGCTGAAATATCTACAAGATCAGTTACTCATCAAAACGGATACAAATCTGGTGCAGGTGATGGAGGAAAAGAATCCCCTATGGGTGGAATCACGGCAATACAGCCGAATCCGACTTTCCTTAGAAAAACTAAGGGAAAACGACCAAACGGTAATCATTCTGAGGAGAATTGCCGAGCGTAACGGGTTAAAGAAAACAGCTAGAACAGAAGCCGAACCGCTGACAGACGAAGATTTGCAAGAACACGTGCAACGGCTTAAGGATGTGGACCCTACAGAGGTGTGGAACGCCTTTTCTGCATCGAGTTACAATCTGTTTGATTTCATCCTAAGATACGACTATAAAACTAGGCGAGTCATTGAAGACCACGCCGCACTCTTCTGCCAGCTTGTCATCCTGCATCCAGACGAATGCCGGATGACAGGAAAATACGCCACTTATCAAGACATTGAATACCCTATCATCTATGCGAAATAACACCCAAAGAATATACGAGCGACTGAGCCGTGGAGAATTCCTCTCAGTGGACAGCTCTGACACCTCAATCCGTCATCTGTATGAGGATATTGAGGATAACTTCGACGACTATGCTGATTTCTTCAAGGAGATAGGTTTGCAATTGGAGGCAGGCAACGGTTACTTCTATTTCTCACGTATTGGTGAGGGAAAGCAGTCCATAGAACAGAAGTTGGAGAGTTTTTCCAAATGGCTCGACTATCTTGACTTTCTAAAGACCTACAACCAATCTTTTACTGCCGGCTATCAGTTCCGCAAGAGCCATCTGACCGAACAAATCAGCTTGGACATCGAACTGAAGGAGAAAGCGGGGCACTTGTACAAGAAATACGGTGTGGGCTCCAACCTTGAGATAGTGAACAAACTACTTCAAGAGATGCAAAACATGGGTTTTGCCGAATGCCTAAACGAGCAAGACGAGACCTACAAAATCACATCTGCATTCCACTATGCAGAAGAACTGGTCAACATGATTCAAATAGCCAACGAAGATGAAATACCTGAATAAGATCATATTTGTCAACAGCGCCAACATACCATACGCCGAGATAGCGGTAGATGGCAATGTGCATTTCACAGGCACTCAGGGTGTGGGTAAAAGTACAGTACTGAGAGCATTATTATTCTTCTACAATGCTGACAAGCACCGATTGGGTATACAGCAGGGGCAGAAATCGTTTGACGAGTTTTATTTCCGACAGTCAAATTCATATATCCTCTATGAGGTGATGCGCGATAATGGAGCCTATACCATATTGGTCAGCAGATACCAGGGTCGTGCCTCATGGCGATTCATTGATGCTCCTTATCTGCGCGAGTGGATTATTAATGAGGATAAACAGGTATTGAGTGACTGGGTGAAGATACGTGAGCGTATCGATAAAAACGTGTCAGTATCTGCAAGGATAGATTCCGGCGTGATGTTTAAGGATATTATCTTTGGCAATACCCACGATCACAAATACTCTCGCTATGCCATAGTACAGAGTGCCCACTATCAGAACATTCCACGAAGCATTCAGAACGTTTTTCTGAATACCAAACTGGATGCTGACTTCGTGAAGAACACCATCATACAATCGATGGCAGACGAGGACTTACCCATCGACCTACAGACCTACCGCAGACTGGTAACCGATTTTGAACGGGAATATGACGAAATAGACTGCTGGTTCAGGCAGACACGTGATGGTAACTACCCTGTACGCCAGCAAGCATTGAAGATTGCTGAACAAGGCAGACGAATTGTGGCACTCGACCAGCAATTATTAGAGGTGTGGCGCATGCTGAATCATGCAGTGGTAGAGAGTGAACAGAAGATTCCGCTTTTGGAGGCTGAAGCATCAACGGTAAAAACGAAGATTGACGAAGTACGTATTCGCGAGAAAGAACTGACGGCGGAATACGATAAGGAGAAAGATAGTCTCAATCAAGAACTGGGCGGCAAAAAGAGCAAGTTGAAAGAGATTGCACAGGCCAGAAAGGACTTTGAGGCAATGAACATTAAAGAAAAGTTGGCACTTGCTGCTCGTGAATCTTATATCAAACAGGAGGCCTCAGAGAAGAAGACGCTATTGGACGACCTTTTAAAGACCCATGCGTCGATAGAAGAAAAATACAACATCGCCAAAGAGAAATTAGAGAATGCCCGTCAGGCTTTTGAGAATACACAGAAAGAAGCATACTACCAGAAGCAAGATATCTTGCAAAAAGAGAGAAAACGGCTGGAGAATGAACGCACAAAAGGCAGGAACGCCATTATGGATGCTTTCAATAGTTGGTGGCATGAGTCTTACGACCGGTTGGAACTATTGCAGAAAGAGCAAAGCTGGGCTGAACAGTCATTGAAGGAGTTAAGGTCGTGGCATCCGAAGGCCGATGAGATCAAGCAGGTAGTCTATCAGCTCCAGCAGTTGGATGTAAAGGAAAAGGAAAATGCCGCCCAACAGACAGCGGTGAAAAGCCAGATTACTCAGTTTACGAATGAGTATGACATGAAAGAATCGGAACTGAAACATGCATCTCAACGCGAACAAGAACAGCTGGAAGGAAAACGGAATCTATGCCGCGAACAAATTAGCAAGATTGACGATTTGCTATCGCATTTCGACGGTTCGTTGTACCAGTGGCTGACCAAAAACGCTGAAGGCTGGGAGGATACTATTGGGAAGGTAGTTGACGAAGAACGGATTCTGTATGCACAAGGATTGGAACCCGAGTTAGGCGCAGTATCTGACGGCCTGTTTGGCATAAAACTGAATTTAGACAGTATCGACGCTGTGCATCGCACGCCAGACGATTATCGGAAGGAGAAAGAGAATCTGGAAGAACAATTGCAACAGATAAAGCGACAACTCATGGACCTGCCAGTCACACTTCAAGGAAACATCTCGAAACTGTCCAAGAAATATACTGCTATTCTTCATCCACTTCGGCAAGAAGAAACAAAGCTGAAAGTGGAGGAAGAACAGATTCCAAATAAACGGCAGAACCTGCAAAACCAACAGCACAAGCTAGAGATGGAAGAGCAAGAGCAGATTGCAAAAGAAAAGGTAATTCGAGAGCGGACTTTCAACGAAGCCTTGCTCAAAGTTCAGGCAGAAAAGGATGTCAGAAAAAAGAAGGAGGCCAAGTACAAAAAGGACCTCAAAGACCTTGATACCGACTTCAATAAATCATCCAAAACACTCGATGAAGAATTACAGACGTTCAAGAAGTCGCAAGCATTAGAAGCAACCGTACGGAATCAGGAGTTTGCAGTCCAGAAATCTCAACTTGATGAACAACAGAAAGCTGAACTCGCAGGAAAAGGTATCGATGTGAATCTGCTTGAGCAATATCGAAATGCTATAGAAAGCTTGAAAAAGTTGCTTCAGAAGATTTCAGACGAGCGTCCCATAATCATCAGATACCACGATGCTGAGAAAAACCTTCTTGCCAAGGAGCCTGAGACAAGAAAGAGCATCAAAGACATAGAACAACAACTTCAGATGATGCGCCAGCGCTACGAGGACAAACGGACACGCATAGAGAAAAAACGACAAGAACATGAAGAACGCCAAAAGATCGTTCTCAAGGACTTAGCACATCGACGTGAGGGTCTGAGCTTCTATCATCAGATGGTGGAGAATGAGCATCTTGTGCCAGATTCATTCCTTTCGGACGATAGAGCCTTAGTGACCACTCTGGATTGTCAGCAACTCATCAGCCAACTGAGGGGAACCGTTATTCAGAAACGTGATACAATAGATAGTCTGAAAGGTGCGGTTATAAATTTCAACCGCAACTTCAAGCCTCAGAATGCCTTCCATTTCAACACGATGCCAGTTACGGATAACGACTACCTCCAGATTGCTGTTGATTTGCAGGACTTCATGGATAACAACAAAATAGAAGAGTTTCGTCGTCGCACTAGTGAGCACTATAAGGACATCCTAGGACGTATCTCTACGGAGATTGGGGCATTGATGAAACGCCGGTCTGAAGTAGATGGAGTGATTCTTGACATTAACCGTGATTTCGTCGAGAAAAACTTTGCCGGTGTAATCAAAAGCATCGAACTACGCGCGAATGAGTCATCCGACAGGCTCATGCAGTTACTCATGTCCATCCATGATTATACAGATAAGAATTGGCACTCTATCGGTGAACTTAACCTCTTCTCAAGCGACAATCGCGATGAAGTGAACCGCAAGGTAGTGGACTACCTGAAAAGCCTTTCTCATCAGCTACAGGACGAGCAAAGCCGACCAACAGTTTCACTTGGCGATGCCTTCCGCCTACAGTTCCGAGTGAAGGAAAACGACAACGACACTAATTGGGTGGAGCGCATCAACAATGTCGGTTCGGATGGCACTGACATTCTGGTGAAGGCTATGGTGAACATCATGCTCATCAATGTATTCAAGAAGAAGGCTGCCCGTAAGAGTGGAGACTTTATTGTGCATTGCATGATGGACGAGATTGGCCGTCTGCACCCCAACAACATCAAGGGCATTCTGCAGTTTGCCAATTCACGCAACATTTATCTCATTAACAGTTCACCCACGTCTTACAATCCATACGATTACAAATACACCTATCTACTTAGCAAGCATGGTGTGAAAACCAGAATTGACAAATTATTGAAACGAACCAAATAATTATGGCAATAAGTGCATCTATACAGGCATTGGCATCAGGAGAACAAGTTGCCAGTTCAAAGTTAAACAGTAAACTGATTGATGAACTGATGGCAGAAGGATTGCTATTGGTCACGATTCGCGGTTCAAGGAAATCGTATCGTGCCCGTGATGTCGAGGCTTTGAAGAGACACCTTATCGACAAGGACGAAGACTATCGATTACTTGAAGTCAGCAATTCTGATTCTCGTGCTTCATTGGCCGAAGAAACCGGAAACTCCAAGTTACTGACGATTCGCTCTTGCCCTGGATTCCCGATAAACAGTTATGAACGTATTGAGTGCTTGCTGAATGGCAAGCCATTTGTGGTGAACCCGCCCGAAGGAAGTTTTCTTTACATCGACAAATGGCAGCATTTCGTTATTCCCGAAGAAGTTGTCGTTATAGGAATAGAGAACATGGATAATTTCAGGATGATACGCCAACAGCGAAAGTTATTTGAGGCGGAGACAGGTAATGGCAGGTTGTTATTCGTCTCACGCTATCCCCAATCTACAGACCTCCGTTCTTGGCTACAGGGCATTCCTAACCGCTACATCCATTTTGGAGATTTTGACCTGGCTGGCATAAATATCTTCTTGACCGAGTTTTATCAATATCTTGGTTCAAAATCATCGTTCCTCATACCATCTGATATAGAATTACGATTGAAAAAAGGATCTCAGAAAAGATATAACGACCAATATACAAAGTTTAAAGGCATTCACTGCGACATCCCTTCGTTACAGGCGCTTATAGACTTCATCAACAAATATCATCGGGGATATGACCAAGAGGGATATATCTTACATGAAGAGCCAATAAAATACGGGAAATGACGTTAGTCTTATGGAAAAACAATCTATAGCACACAACTATGAAACAGAAACTATTATTATTCGCGGCATTGGCATTCATCGCTTCGGCGTTCTTTGCCTGCGGCAATGATTCCATGAAGAAGGATTCGGCATTCGTGACGGAAAGCATGACCGACTCGGTGGAATCACAGATAGGGGGCCTGAACTACTGGTCGGCCATTACTATGGACTTCCCCACAAAGGGTAATCCACAGCTCGTGAGAAACATCAGGGAATGGATGGCAGAACAGGCGGAGTCGTCAGACAGCGTTGACTTCGCTTCGGCTGCCGACCTGATGAAAGACTTCAACATGGGTAATGAAAAATTCTTCAAGAAGACCTTCGAGGAAGACTTTATTGGCGAAGGGGCTATGCCCGAAGACCTCAACATCAATTTTTCGCGCAGCATGGAATTCGAGAAGATATTCGAGAACGACCACTTCGTAACCTATCTCTCAAAGGAGGACATTTATCTGGGCGGTGCGCACGGCTCGTACTTCGTGAAGGGAGTGACCTTCCGCAAGAGCGACGGACGACGGTTCGGCTACGATATGCTGAAGGGGTCCAGCCGCGACAGCATCGCCACGCTCATCACCAAGAACCTGGAAGTTTATTTCGAAGCGAAAAACTTCGAAGAACTGAAAGAGAATCTGATGCTCGACGAATACGAGTCGCAAGTGCCATTGCCGCATAACCCTCCTTTCCTGAAGGGCGACACGCTGATGTTCGTCTACCAGCAATACGAGATTGCCGCCTACGCCTATGGAATGCCCGAGGCCGCCATCCCGCTGAAAGACCTGAAGGGACTGCTCTCGCCCTCGTTTGTAAAGGAAATCCAACCCTAGATCCTAACCCATAACTCCAAATAACTATGGAAATACTGAAAAATGAAATGTTGCAGATTGTGGTATCGGAACACGGTGCCGAGCTGCAAAGCATCCAGGATGCTGAAGGAAAAGAATATCTGTGGCAGGGCGACCCGAAATACTGGGGACGCCGCTCGCCTATCCTCTTCCCCATCGTATGCGGTCTCTGGGAAGACACCTACCAGATTGACGGCTACTCGTATAAACTGCCACGCCACGGATTTGCCCGCGACATGGACTTCAAACTCATCAACAAGACTGACACGAAAGTGACATTTGCGCTGGAAGACTCTCCCGAAACGCACCGCTGCTATCCCTATCATTTCATGCTGAGCATCACCTACCGGCTGGACGTCAACAAGATTCACGTGATTTGGCATGTGCACAATTCCGACAACAACGAAATCCATTTCCAGATTGGCGGTCATCCGGCATTCCTGATTCCCGACGTCGAAGAGGGAGAAGCACCCGAGGGTAACATCCGCTTCGACAACAAGGACGCGATTGAACGGCTTATCGGAAACGTGGGCGGCTGCATTGTTCCCGGACGCTTCCCTGTGGACAGCAAAGAAGGACTGTGGCATTTCACAGAAAACTCGTTCAAAGACGACTGCGTGATTATCGACAGGAGTCAGGTGAAACAGGTTCAGTTGCTCGACAAACAACTGAATCCCGTAGTAACTGTAGACATGAAGACACCTTGCGTGGGCATCTGGGCACCCTACGGCAAACACGCCCCATTCGTCTGTATAGAACCGTGGTACGGCATCCACGACAAGGTGGAATACCGTGGTGATTTCCGCAAGAAATACCTGATGAACCATCTGCAGCCAGGTGCTTCCTTCCTTGCAGAATACACTATTACCATAAGATAATGTATCTTCCCCCTCCCCCCTCCTTAGAAAGCTACTCTTTATACACATCTTGTCGTCCCTTTGTGAAGGCAAATATCTCATAGTGTTGATGGAAAATGTCGAGTCCAATCTTCATGGTAACATATCCCGGTTTTCCGTGAGCACTGTCATACCCGCT
>JAFRPY010000053.1 GCA_017428925.1 Prevotella sp.
GATTGCAATGGCCGTCCTCGGAATGGAGACAAGTAAAAAGGAGGCATGGGTAAGAAAAAAGCAAAGGGCTGCATTGGATGATGGATATATGAGAAAATTGTTAAGCTTTTTACCCAGTGAGTTATAATGCGTTTGCTCTGGTTACGGGAGTCTGAGCATCTTCTAAAAAAATGTAAAGTTCTTTGCGCATTCTGCTTTTTTTACTATTTTTGTAACCGATTCTAAAAAAAAACAAATCTTGGTATGACAGAGCTGAAAAGTATGTTGCAGCGCGACGACGTCAGGGGCGTGGTACGCTCAGCCGACGGCACGCTCAGGCTGTTCCACCGCCAGGGTGTGGCCGACCTTTTCGAACTGCTCTCCCATGAGCCCCAGATGCTGGAAGGGGCATCGGTGGCCGACCGTGTGATTGGCCGTGGTGCTGCCTTGCTGATGGTGAAGGGTGGGGTACGAGAGGTGTTTGCCTATGTGATGAGTCAGCCGGCTTTGGACATTCTTCGACAGGCAGACATTCCCACTACCTACGTCACCCTGCAGCCGAACATCATCAACCGGACGGGCACCGACATCTGTCCGATAGAGAAACTGGCGGCCTCTACCTCAGACGCTGAAGAAGCATACGAGCGAATCAAGAATTTCCTAAATCCCTAAGGCCCTTAAAAACTCAATAACTCAATAACTCATAAACTCAATTAATATGAACACTACAAAAAACATTGCCCTTCATCAGTTGGGATTCAGTGAACTGAAGACCTACTTGCTGGCAGCTGCCTTCGTAGTAGGCAACATTGCGCTGCCCCAGTTGTGCCATCTCATTCCGCAGGGAGGACTGATCTTCTTGCCCATCTATTTCTTCACGCTCGTGGCCGCCTATAAGTATGGTTTAGGCGTTGGACTGCTCACGGCCGTGCTTTCGCCGCTGGTGAACCATCTGCTGTTTGGCATGCCCCCGTCGGCAATGCTTCCCATCATTCTCATTAAGAGCACGCTGCTGGCCATTGCCGCCGCCTACATCGCCAAGAAAACGCAGACTGTTAGCCTGTTCACGGTAACGATGGCCGTTGTGGCTTATCAGGCTGTAGGAATGCTGATAGAATGGGGTATGACAGGCTCGCTGCAAGCTGCCCTACAGGACGTTTGGCTCGGTTATCCCGGCATCTTCTTGCAGATTGTTGGCGGATGGCTGCTGCTGCGCTATGTGCTGAAATGATGGTTCTTGTGGCGGTCCTGCCACAACTCAAGTGAGTTGATGATGTTCTGCCACAAGACGTAACAGCCTGCTCCCACCGAAGCGACGGGATTCAGGTACATATAAGAAACCCAGATGGCCAGTGCTGTGTTCTTTTGGAACATGGCCTGGCCTGAACATATAGGCTCGCCGAGACGGTTGCCAATGGCGCGTCCTATAGCGAACTGCACGAAACACATGATTAGCGAAAGCAGGGCAATCATGGCCAGCAGCATGGTTGTGGCATCGCTATGCACGATATTCTTCACAGTGATGCCTGTGGTGATGGAGAGCGATATGGCCCAGGTGTAGAAACTCAGGTTGGGTTTCGAGATAATCCATCGGTGCAGACGGTGCATATAGTGGCGGATGAAATAGCCGAGAAAGAGCGGCAGCACCAGGATGATGGCCACTTTCTGGAGAATCACGAGGAAAGCCTCGATGAAGGTTACTTCGGCCTCTTTTTCCAACATGGGGAAAACGAGTGGAATGAGCAATGCCGAGGCGAGCGACGACATGAGGGTGAAGGTGGTGATGGTGTTGATGTTTCCCCCAAGTTTATTGGTCACTACCGGGGCTGCGGTGGCACATGGTGCAATGACGCACGTAAGCACGCCTTCCCATAGAATGCGCTGTTCGGCAGAAGGGCAGAACGAAAGGATAATCCACACGTTCAGGGCGATAAGCACCAGCTGGGCACCGAGAACGCCGAACTGCCAGCGGTGGGGGAGCATCTGATGGAAATCCACCTTGCAGAACGTGATGAGCAGCGTCAGGAATACGCAGACGGGGAAGAATACGTCGAAGAACGGCCCCATCACGGCACTAACGGCATCGAGCTGAGGCAGATAATAGAAGGTGAGATAGCACACCGTTCCCACGGCAATGGCCACGGGCAGCGTCCAGTCTTTCAGAAATCGGATAAACTTCTCCATCACTTATTGTTTTAAACAAAAATTTTCAAAAATCTGGCACGAATTTTCATTTAGGCGCAACGGTCATTTAAACAAAAATTTTCAAAAATCTGACACGAATTTCTCTGTGGATTATTATTTTTGTAGGATTTTTGTGGATTTTTGTCCATGACCGGTGGGCTACTTAGTCTTCGTTAACGACGTCTTTCAGTTCATAGAACGGATTAGGTACATCCTCGGGGAAATATGCCTTTCCCTCGTCGTCTACCCATACGGCAATGCCGCATTGCACGGCGGGATGGTCCTTCGTCAGATGGACTTTCTTTTCCACGCCCGTGATGATATTCTTCATAATGGCTGTTTTCATATATGTCGTATTCAATTTATCACTTATCACTCATCACTTCCTCATAAGTGGGAATTTCCTGCAGGAAACGATAGGTGTTCTTCGCATAGTCCATTCGGCAGCAGATGTGCTGCAGGCCGTTGGAAACGATGAGATAGTCCACGTGCAGCAGCAGGTTGTAGGCCGAAATCTGGTCGAAAACCTTCTGGGTGAGCGTGATGTGTGGAGCCTTATATTCGATGATCATCTGCGGATGCGCCTCCTTGTTGTATAATATGGAGTCGCAGCGCAGCCGCTTGTCGCCGATTTTCAGTTCCACCTCGTTGGCCAGCAGTCCGGAAGGATAGTTCCTGTGCTCCATCAGGAAGTGCACAAAGTGCTGTCTTACCCATTCCTCTGGTGTCAGCGCCACATATTTGCGGCGCAATTCATCAAGAATAAGACGTTTTCCGTCCTTTTCCATGACTTTTATGTCATATTGTGGCAGGTTCAATGGATTCATTTTTTGTATCGTTTAAAACGAAATTCTTCACTCTTCACTTTTCACTCTTCACTTTTTTTCGTATCTTTGTAGCCGACAAAGTTACATATTTATTTCGAAATATCGAAGAAGAATGGCAGAAAAGAAACAGACGGCAACCTACGAAGGCATTATGAAAAGCCTCGCTGAGGGCGTATTCTCACCTATTTATATTCTGATGGGCGAGGAATCGTACTTTATCGACAAGATTACCGACTATATTGCGCAGCACGCACTCAGCGAAGAGGAGCGTGACTTTAACCAGACCGTCTGTTTCGGGGCTGATGTCACTTCAGGGCAGGTGGCCGATATGGCCCGCCGTTTTCCGATGATGGCTGAACGCCAGGTGGTTATCGTGAAAGAGGCCCAGAACATCAAGAACTGGGACCGTCTGGAGCAGTATTTTGAGAAACCACAACCCTCAACGGTGCTCGTGATTGCCTATAAAAACGGCACCATCGACGGAAGAAAGAAGATTCTGGCAAAGGCACAAGCAGCGGGTGGGGTGGTCTTCGAGAGCAAGAAAAAGCGCGACCATGAGCTTGCCGGCTTCATCGAAGGCTATCTGAAGACGCAGAAAGCCACTATCGAAAACAAGGCTTGCCAGATGGTGGCCGACCATATCGGAGCCGATTTGAGCCGTCTCGTGTCGGAACTCGACAAGGTGGTGCTCTCGCTTCCTGAAGACAACCGCCGCATCACTCCCGAGATTGTGGAGGAGCAAATAGGGGTGAGCAAGGAATATAACGGTTACGAACTGAGAGGTGCCATTGCCAGCAAAGATATTTTGAAGGTAAATAGAATTTTGAAATATTTTGACAGTAATCCAAAATCGGGAAGTTCCTTCATGCTTATCCCGTTGCTCTTTTCTTATTTCCAAAATTTGATGCTGGCTCATTATGCCCCTCAAAAAAACAACGAAAATGCCGTCGCACAGTTCTTGGATTTGCGTGGAGGATGGGCCGCGCGTGAATATATTCAAGGAATGAGAAACTATTCCGGATTGAAAACGATGCAGATAATTCAGAAAATTAGAGAGACGGATGCCAAAAGTAAGGGCCTGGATAACCCAAATACACCCGTTGGCGACCTCCTGAAAGAACTAATTTTCTTCATTCTTCATTAAAAAATCATCATTTTTCGACCTATTTTTTGCTAGATTTCCGATTTTCCGAGAGGTAAAATTTGGACGTAAATGCCGATGTTTTCAAGGGTTAAGCCGATTTTAACCCCTTCAAAATTCGCGTATTTTTGAGCAACCTGGCCGTTCGTTCAGAATCTTCGAGAAATGCCGATTTTTTGAATTTTCGGACGAAACGGATTTAGCTTTAAATTTCTTTATGGTTTGGGGTTGTGAATTTTACGATTTAAATATTCGAAACATAAAACATAATTAAACGTTTACAAACCTGAATTTAACTTTTTAATGCTGCACAATAGTATTGTAAACCACAAGTTTTAAAACGAAAATCGGTGCGGCGCAATATGTAAATTCATATTTATGCACAAGACTTTAATTTGTTGTAACGATATGGTTTTCAGACAAATAGTTGAATTTCACAACATAAAACCATCCGTTTCCCAAATGTTTTTCATTTAAAAACTGCATATTCAGAACGATTTGAAGAAGTATGGTTTAAATAACAATATAAAAGTCAGATTATTGCAATTATTCAGCTCGACAAAGGGATTGTAACGATTTTATCCCTAAAATTCGGATTTGTAATTTTAAATCCAAAATGCACACTTTGAAGGTTTGAATTTTTAAAATATGAATTTAAAAATGCACTCTTTGTGTTTTTAAAATTCCCGTTTTAAAATTTGGAGATTTGAAAGTTTTGGTTTACCTTTGTAAAATCTTAGCAAAGTGGGAATTTTCCCCCGTTTTTTGAACTGAACGTAAAATGAAGGATAGAATCAGACTGATTATGGAGAGTCAGCACATGACTCAAAAAGTGTTTGCCAGTTTCATCGGATTGAGTGAAGGATCACTCAGTGGCATCTACTCTGGACGTACCCGTCCCACGCTGAACGTTGTTGAATTGATCAAGGATAAAATTCCTTCCATCAGCACCGACTGGTTGATGTTCGGTAAGGGTAAGATGTACACTTCTGATTCCGTGTCATCCTCTTCTGATGCTGAAGCTGATAATCCGTTGGCCGATGCCAACAATAACATGTCTTCTTCTGCCCCATTAGGTGCTCTTTTCAATGCGCAAGATAACGTCGGTGTACAGCAGACACCAAAAAACATGATAAAAACTGATGTGAAATATCTTGACAAACCGCAACGCCAGATAACCGAGATCAAGATATTCTTTGACGACCAGACGTTCGAGAGCTTTGTTCCCAAAAAGTAACTCCCGAAATCTAAAAGATAAGAAATTAAGAATGTAAGAAACTAAAATCAAGGCTTGCATTTCCCAATTATTATTCATATATTTGCATCATGAAGAAGAATTGGACTATTTTTTTGATTTTGGCGGTCATGCTGATGGGATGTGCCACGACTGCAGAGAAAAGGGAACGGGAGGCCAGAACGGCCGCCCAGGTGACCGAAGCACTTGCCAACAGGCATTACTCTATCCGCGTGCTGATGATGTATCCCAGAAGGAGTGGCGCGGTGAACGTGACGAGCGATTACTCGCTGGAGGTGAAGGGTGATACCCTGGTGTCGTACCTGCCCTATTTCGGCAGGGCCTACAACGTCCCCTACGGTGGCGGCAAAGGGCTGAATTTCACGGCACCTGTCACCAGCTACGAGAGCGCGAGGATGAAGAAAAACCAGACGTACATCGTGCTGACCACCGACAATGGCGAGGGCCCCCTGCGCTACGAACTGGAGATTTTCGACAACGGAAATTCCTTCATCAGGGTATTTTCGCGCGAACGTGAGACCATCGAGTATTCGGGCGAAATGGAAGTCTTCTGACCTTCCTTTCCGGGATTATTTCACGCCGGCGCCGCCTTTTCCCCGTAGCACCTCGGGAACCTTCTCTGTATCCATACGCTTGTAGTCGTATGGAATGTTTATCTGTCCTTGTTCTTTCGTGGCGAAGGGCTCGCTGTAATGGTTGTCCCTCAGGTTCCACGCCTTGGCATCCTTCTGCCGGAAGGGCCTTTTTACGCCGGGCATGAAATAGCAGCCCTCGACAAGCATTTCGCAGTCTTTGCGCGCATTGGCGGCCACCGTATTGCCGCTACAGTCGTAAAGGCAGTTCAGCACGTGGATGGTGCCAAAACGGGCCATAGGCATGCGCTGGTCGCATCCTTTGCCCCAGATGCAGTTGGCAAAGGTGACGTTCAGGTTGTCGACGCCCTGCCCAGGATTGTCGCTGGCCCCCACGAGATTGGTATTCATGTGTATGTAGGCGCGCTGGGTGTAGCTGAAGGTGCACCACGAAACGGTGATGAAGTCGGAGCGGGAGTTAATGTCGAAATTGGCATCCATGCCGTCCATGAAGTCGCAGTGGTCAACCCACAGGTGGGTGGTTGCCGTGGCCGTGAGCAGGTCGTCGCCGCTGACGTCGATTGATCCCGGTCCCTCAAAGCGGATGTTGCGGATGATGATGTTGTCGCATCCGGTCATTTTCAGGATTCCTGAATTCCGATAGTTCTCTTTGGGGTCGTTGAGGTAGTCGATGAGGAACTGTCTGACGCAGAACTCCATCTCCTCGCGCACGGCATGTCCGTTGCTGAGCGTGCCGCCATTGTCCGTCGTGCTGCGTTTCTTCACTCCGGCCGAATCGAGCTTTGCCTTGATGTCGTCGGTAACGAAGAAGGCTGTGCGCAGCGTGGCTCCATTTCTTCCTATGAGCGATTTGCCTTGCTGGTTTTTCAAGGTTATGGTCTTGCTGATGTTGAACGGCCCGTTGCTGCCGTCGAGAATCACCGTGTCGTGCTCCTTAAAGGCTTTGATGATGGCGTCGCCCATGTCGCCTCCGTCGCTTTTCAGCGTGATGGCAGGGCCTCCCTCGCCGCCGGTAAGCTGGAAACTCCCTCCGTTGATGCTGGTGCAGGTGGCCCATCCGAAAGGCTTGTCCAGGTCGTATTTACAGGCATCTTGGGCGTATGCTGCCTGTGTTGCCGAGAGTAGGGCAGTCAGCAGGACTGCAAGGACATTAATTTTGATTTGTTTCATGTTTGATTTGTCTGATAACGTAAGTTTGACGTGATTAGTTTATAATAATTGTCAGTATTCATAGAGTTGGATGTGCAGGATTTTCCATTCTCCCACGCTGATGCGTGCGTGACGTCCTTGGTGGCTCTGGTCGCCATTGTCGCGGCGGAGAAAGAGTATTTGGCCCTGATTGTCGATGGTGACTTCATCAACAGAAAGGAGGCCGAGGCGAGAACCTGTGAACCTTGCGGCGGAAGATTGCGATGTGCTTCCGGCTTCGGCAAAACCGTCTTCGCCTAACTTCTTCTTACTTTCTTGTTGCTTTTCTGTGCGCGTCTTGAAGTCAATCACCACGCCGCTGCCTGCCAGCAGATAGTCGTGCTTTCCCATGCGTATAAGCATGGCTCCACCCTCTGGCCATATCGAGCCGTCGGTGGCGCGCGGGTCCCACGGCAGCGTGAAATAGTGGCGACAGGTCATCATCACGCCTTCATCGTCGATAATGCGCTCCTTATCGTCCTGATCAAAAAGTAAACCCCAAGTATTAAGTGAAGAGTGAAGAGTGAAGAATCTAAACTGAAAATTTGGCGCAGCAGGTTATACGACTGCTTTACCGGCTCCGTCTCTTTCGGCGATGCCTGGTCGATGGCGAAGGGCGAGAAACCGAGTGCCTGATGCTCACCGAAAGCGTAGAGGGCGCGCGCACCGCTGTTCTCACAGCAGCGGCTCTCGGGGATAAACAGGCGGTTTTTCACTTTGTCCCCATCCTGTGGCCTTTGGGGCATGGCGTATTGCGAGGCCCACGACTTGAAGCCTGTGTCATAGATGTCAGGCGCAAGGATGTCGATGCTGGGCGCGCCCGTCTTCCAGATGTCAGCAAGATGTGCCAACGGTCCTGCCGACGGATATTCGCCTGGCTTGCGGCCTCGGCTGTTCATTGCAGCATTCACATAGAGCGGCATGTCGTGAATCTTACGGGCGGCCTTGGCCAGATGCTCCACATAGCAGGCATAGTGCCATGCCATGAACTTCTCGTCGGCATAGTCGTCGGTGCCAAAGACCTCTGCCCATGTGCCTTTCTGCTTGATGCCCAGTGCTTTGAGCAAGGCTTGTGGCACGGGCTGCCTGTATGCTTTCTCGGCCAAAGGCGAATGGTCGCGGGCCGACTCCAGCATACCGATTTCGTTCTCAATCTGCATCATGATGACCACTTCGCGCTGCTGGTCTTTCTCAGCAATATGTCGCATCAGCGCCGAGAAGGCTTTCAGGTCGGCCTGTAGCACGTTGTCGCTGAAGCACGAGGCAATCTCCAGCGGCTTCCCTTCTGCCGTCACAGCCCTTGGGAACCGTTTCGTATCGCGTTTGAACCACGCTGGGGCATAGCACGACATCGAGTTCTTCCATGCGCCGAACCACAGCGGTACAATCTTCAGTCCCTGCCGGCGGGCCACGTCGATGGTGCGGTCGACGAGCGTGAAGTCCATCTGTCCCTCCACGGGTTCAAGAAATTCCCAATATACAGGCACCAGCACCGTGTTCAGTCCCAGCGCCTTCATGCGTGGCAGCACCACGTCGATGTCATTCACCGATGTTGCCGCCGAATTGCTCAGCTCACCACCGAGAATGCGAAAGTCCATCATCTGCGAAGAGGCATTTCCAGCCCATAATGAACATGTCGTCGCCATCATGA
Source organism: Prevotella sp. (assembly GCA_017428925.1). Taxonomy (GTDB): domain Bacteria; phylum Bacteroidota; class Bacteroidia; order Bacteroidales; family Bacteroidaceae; genus Prevotella. The sequence goes on from JAFRPY010000053.1 coordinate 8,819, forward strand.
TGATGCCCAGTAATCCCGATATTATTCCTTTTTTCTTCATATACATTCATGAAAACCGATGCAAATATAGCAAAATATTCCGATTATTGGTATCTTTATACCCAGTTTTTAATATTCGCCATTTCACATCATTCAAAGAAAGATTCTGCAGTCACTACATTCTGGAAGATATCGGAGTGGGTGTTACGGGTAAGCCCACGAGTGGTTATCAGTGTTAAATGTATTGCCTTGGTTGTCTTTGTTTCTTCCAGAAAGCGTTCACGCCGATTAAGAATCTTCTGCTCCTCCTCTTCTGTAATCGTGTATTCCCCAGAGGATGTATATTTGACTTCGCAAATATTAATTGTCTCATCACTTCGGTCAATCAACAAGTCTATTTGTGCCCCAGGACGTTCTTCAGTCTTACGAGCGAACCAAGAATATTCATTGGAAGTGACACCACCAATACTTAGTGCATGTTTTATCTGTGGTATATGAGCAAGGCATACACGCTCAAAAGCCAAGCCACACCAATTGCTGTAGAAATTACTTCCTACATTTTTGGACCAGAAGCAAGGGTCGTGACGTTTGTTTTCCAAAATAAACTTAAAATAGAATAGAGTATAGAAATCAACCAACTGGTAGGTAGCATCCTTGGTCACTTTCCCTATTTGATTGTATTTGCGTATAAAACCGCAATGTTCCAGGTCTTTCAGGACTGTTGAGAGTTTGCCATTTTCCACCAATCCGCTTTCTCTGACAATCTCCTCTCTCGGCATACCTATACGTTTCTTACCAAGTGTGTTGATGACAGTAATATATGCTTCAGGCTTTCTGAAGAGAGAGTAGTATAATGCGTCAAACTCATCGTTCAGTTCACCGTCTTCAGAGAAAAAGATGGCATCTATGTTCTGAGGTAAACTTAAATCCTTTTTCAGCAAAGACCAATAGAAAGGAATGCCACCCATCACCATATAGCATTCCAGAAGTTGTCTGTGCTGCATGCCAAGTTTCCGACTTTTAGCATACAATTCACATTCATGTAGGGTGAATTGACGGAGATTGATTTTCAGATTTAACCTGTTATGCAGACCGCCATGATTATGCAAAATCTTATCTACAATCCAAGAGGTAGCGGAACCACATACCACCAACAGCACATCTTTACGGGCAGAGGCATACGCATTCCAGAAATGTTCCAAGGCAGGAACAAAGTTACTGGCTTGAGTGTCCATCCACGGGAGTTCGTCAATGAAGACGACTTTGCGCATTGCCCTTGACTTCCTGATTAAGTCATCTAAAAGAGAAAATGCCTCAAACCATGTCTTGGGAGTTTTATCTACCTTCATTCCGTATTTTGTCAGTGAATTTTTCCATTCCTCTAACTGAACGCCTTTAGGTGCATTGGCAATTCCTGCATGTTGAAAGGTGAATTTATAGTTAAAGGCCTCACGTACCAGAAAAGTCTTACCGACACGTCTACGTCCATAAACCACGACAAATTGAGAATATCCGTCGCTATAAGCATCGTGGAGCTGCCGGAGCTCTTTTTCTCTTCCTATTATCATAACCTATGTGTTTTGTGCTTGCAAAGATACGAAATGTTTTCCAAAACTCTGCGAAATGTGTTCAAAAAATCAAGATTTCGCAGAGTTTTGAATAAAAAGAAACTTTTAGCATGGTTGAATTCAATCTTTTTTAGTTTCTTATATTCTTAATTTCTTATCTTTTAGCTTTTGGGGGAGGAAGAAGAAATATATAACTATATAGGTATATATATAGTTA
>JAFRPY010000007.1 GCA_017428925.1 Prevotella sp.
TTCCTTTGCAGCCGATTCACCAAAATAGTGATAAGTTATGCAAAACGAAAATTTGACATTCAACGACCTCCCGCAGGTCGTCGCCCAGCTTCGGGATGAGGTGATGGGCATGAGAGCCATGCTGACCAGACAGCAGGCAGAGAGTAGTAAACCAGTAAAGGAGAACCGCCACAAGCCAATGACTGTGGAAGAGGCCATCGAGTACACGCACATCCCCAGAGGAACGATGTACATGAAACTCGAGGACGGCACCATCCCGGCCACCAAGCCTGGCAGAAGATGGATCTTGTATCAAGATGAGCTTGACAAATGGCTGGAGACGAAGCGCAGGAATACCGTTCCGATGACAGCAGATGAAGAGAACGAAACCATCCTAGCATCGCACAAACGTAAGCCGGACAAGCATGACTGGCAGAACGAAGCCGACATCAGTCCGACGTAACCCTGTTTTTCAAGTCACATTCAAATCTCTTTATTAACAACGGTTGAGGGCTGACCAATGCCAGCCCTCGCCACAAAACAAAAAATACAATGAAGTACAACAACGTAAAGTATGGAATCCTGCTGACCAGAGAGCAGCTTGACTTCCTCAAAGATGACAACCAAGGCTTCCACCGCATGAAAGCCTTTGATACCTTTCTCTCTTTGACAGCAATAGAACCGTTCCATTATGAGAAGAAGAACTTCTCAGCTGACCTCGGTATCGGGCAGTTTGCCATATCGAAAGTGGAACTCGCCGAACTATGGCACTGTGACCGTAAGACTGCACAGAAGATGATTGACCTCTTCAATGAGGTGGGGATTCTCACATCCGTCGCCAACAACCGCACGACTATCCATACTATCAACTGTCTGGCCTTCTGGTTTGTGGACGGACAGGATACCCCCATCAGGAATCCGCATTACCAGCGTAATCCCGTCACTCCAAATCAGGCTGTCCAAGGTAATGCCAATCCAATGTCTGCTAAAGATAATGGCAACAGCCCTATTCAACCTCCTACCTCTTCTACTCCCGTTTCATCTATGGCTGATGCCAACGGACGGAGCAGCGAGTGCCATCCGAGCTTGCTTGAAGATGGCCGAGTCGTGACGGACGAAGACAAAGTCAACAACGATGAAAGGGAAGAGAATAAACTATCTCCATACGGAGAGGATGGACAGCTGCCTGTAGGTTATTTAGAGAAACTTGACGAGGGTTACACCAACTTGCCCGTTCAGACAGATGAACCATGCAGCGCATCTGGTAATATGCTATGTCGTGATACTCCTTCCATGCCCAACAATCCAAAGGGCATCCCTGATGATGAAGGTTCGACCAATCAACTTGTCTCGCCAATTCCAAGTACAACAGCTGCGGATGCAGCCGACAGTGCCGATTACCCACTGCATGGCAGCGACTGACAGAAGGCTAAAGCCGCGGACAAGCCCGAAGAAGAGTGATTTTTTCTGAGGTCTAAACAAGAAGTCCCAATGTCTGACAGATTTGCTCCGCTGCACTGTCCTTCCACTGGGCTCTTGCGCCGCTCGCAAGCTCGCACCGGGCTGTCCTAGGCTTATACTTCAATCTATCAATAGCAATACATTTATAAGTCCATTAAGAATAATAAAGAACATTATGACCAAGACAGAATCAAAGACCTCAGAAAAGAGGCAGAACAAGGGACACCACATCGATGTCCGCTTCACGGAAGAAGAATACAACCAGATTGTCACCAATGCCAGCAAGTGCGGAATGCACAAGAGCATCTACCTCCATGATGCCGTCCTTGGGCACCAGCCTAAGCAGTTGATGACCGAGGGACAGGAAGATGCACTGAAAAGTCTCTCTGCTGCAAGGTCAGAACTTGTCGGCATCCGCAATGCCCTTCACGGACTGCCGCAGGAGGTGAGGAAGCGGTACTTCAAAAATGAGCGTTTCATGGAGGCATGGATTGATGGCATCAACTACCTCATTCAGCATTGGGACACTATAAGGAATAAGTTTGGAGGATAGGACTATGGTAGCAACAGCAAGACCTATAGAGCATGGTCAGGCCATGACCAACTATGCCACAAAAGACTTCCGTGCCGACATCGTAAAGGTGAACCTCCTGACAGAGGACTTGCCACCGATGGGCATGTGGGACGAGATGGTGCTACACATGAACCGCTATAAGCAGAAGTTCGCTCGAAAGCCCATTGACAAGACATCCATACGCATCGAGGTTTCCCCATCCATGAACGAGAGTGATGGATGGACTCTTGATGACTGGAGGAAGTTCACGGAAGAGTTTGTGGGTGAACTCGACCAGGTGACCAAGACACCAGATGGCAAGCACAAGAATCTTGTCCCGACGAACATCAGGAACTCACAGTACTTCGCAGCTCTCCACTACGATGCCAAGTCTGGGATTCCCCACCTGCATCTGGTGGTGAACCGTATCGACAAGGACGGTAATATCAATGACTGTCACTTTATAGGCGAGAGGGCTGTGGCAGCTGCCCATGCCATCAACCTGCGCCACGGCTGGAAAGACCCGATGGAGATACGGGCAGAACACATCCAACAGGTAACTGACGACTGCATGGATATACTCAAATCCCTGCCACGTTTCGACTGGACTGATTACGAAGCCCTGCTGACCAAGCGAGGCTACAAGGTCAAATTGCAACGTGACAAGGAGAACGTAGTCAGAGGCTATTCCATCAAGAAGGGCAATTCCTCTTATAAGTCATCTGAACTTGGCACAGGACGCAACCTGATGCCGACGAAGATAGAGGACACTTGGAAGAAACTTCATCCTGCTAAGAAACCGATGGCTGTACAAGCACCCAAACCATTGGATAGCAAGAGCCCTGTTTCGCATAGGCTATCAACTGCACATCCATCATCCTCACAAGACAAACCGACTGCCACATCCAATGACTATCGACAGGTATTCCTTATTGATGGCAAGCAGGTACAGCTTAGCATCCCCGAAAGAGTTTACAGGGAACTCGACAGCAATATCGAGGTTTCTGAAAACAGCAATGCCACACACAGGGACATTCTGAAGGTCGCCATGCTACTTTTCCTGAACTACGTCGATGCTGCTACAGCTATGTCCGAGTCTTATGGAGGCGGCGGGGGAACTGGCACAGGCTGGGGAAAAGACAAGGATGAAGACGAACTGGAATGGGCAAGACGCTGTGCCAAGATGGCCAACTGGCTCTGCAAGCCGATTGTCAGAAGATGGAAGCGAGGAAAGTAATACGAACAGATTAACAATACAAAAAAATCAATAATATGTCACAGAAAGACAAATACAATAACCTCGTGCAATCCATCAAGGATGACGAGGAAAAAGAGAAAGAGCAGAACCGCTTTGATGCCACATTGGAGCAGACCAAGGAAGCGCATTCCTTAGCGCGGAAAACTCTTGATGCTACCAGGGAAGCCAACGAGGCCAATACCAAAACCTTAAAAGGTCTCAATGCTGCCACCCAAAGCGCAGATAACGCCATTACAGGTATTTGCGGTGCCATCGTCAAGGCACAACAGACACCAGTCAAAACGAGGCTTGATGACGAAAGTCTGAAACAACTCCATGACAGTCATACCCAATGGCTGGGACAGGAGAAACAGACACTTGACGACCATCACAGGCAGCAGGAAGAGAGTTGGCAGAAGCATAGCCAACGACTCACAGACATAGTGAAAAACAACGAGGGGGTATGGATTTCCACGAAACTGTTCTACATTGTCGGCTCACTATCCCTGCTGTCAATCATAACGATTGCCATAGAGATAGCTTTCTATGTGTATTTCCACTGGATCCAATAATACAACCTCGAAGAATACCCTCCTGTAACGAGCAGCCCCGTCACGTCGTCACGACGCAATTGGGCTTAGTGCCTAAAGGTCTTTGAACAAAAGCATATAGCAAAGACAACGACTCTCAACCGAAGTGGGCGATGTCGTTGCCTTTTTTGATTGATATTATACGGTCATTCTCCAATCTTGCCCTCCCCCCTCATCAAATGACGAAGGGCACTAAGGAGTTCTTGTGACTCTTGAACAACATTCAGGAATACGGTCATAGCTTCGATGTTGAGTTGCTTGGATTGGATGTCATGAATGATGCGTATACGATATTCGGAAAGTGATGATTGAAGTTCAGCAGCATCATTGCGTATCTGGGATGTGGTCTCAGCATCAAGATAGCGAAAATACAACCGCATAATCTCATTACGGAAACTAAGAAACTCATTGGCATATTTACCTGGAACGGGGCTGAAATTGTTGCCGACATGCTCCCTGCATGGTTCACCCATGCGCTTCAAGCAATAGTACATCTGAGAGAGGGAATTGACGATAAGGAAATACCATGTGCTTTTTTCCACACTCACTATCGGGTCTAAACGGCGCAAGGCGATAATCTGCTTACGGCGCTGGCGTTTCAGATCCTTGCGTTGTTGGTCCACATTTATAGTGACATGTTTCAGGCGGCGGTAATCCTCGCAGAAGAAAGCCGTGGTCAGTGTCTCGTAATCATCTGTTACCATACGGACATGAGCCTTGATCGTCTGGTTCACATATTCTCGGAGCAACGCCCAACATTCTTCCTTGTCATCGCAATGCACTATCCTTGTGAATAATTTGTCAGCCTCACCCTCCGTCGTATTCTTTCGGTAATTCAGATGACTGCGAATGAGCAGGAAGATGGCAAGCGAAATGGCGACCATCATAGCTACAAATGACCCGAAGTACAAGGCGATGCTTACAAGGAAACACAAGATGAATGCCACGCCAGCCGTGATGAACCAACCACCGATGACAGACAGTACACCCGTAATGCGGAACACAGCACTCTCGCGACCCCATGCACGGTCGGCAAGTGACGTTCCCATAGCCACCATGAAGGTGACGTAGGTGGTGGATAGCGGCAGTTTGAGCGATGTGCCCAATGCCACCAATGCACCGGCAAGTACCAGATTGACAGCGGCGCGAATTTCATCGAAAGCGGCTCCCGGCTTCAACACCGCTGCATCGGCATTGAAACGCGAGTCAACCCAGCGCGACACACAAGGAGGCACAGCCATCGCTAGACTGCTTGCCATGCTTCTCGATGTGCGCACCAATGTCCGTGCCACACCGCTTGAACCAAACATCTCGTCACCACCGTCCTGACGGGAGAGATCTACCGACGTTTTCACTACGTTCTGTGCCTTCTTCGAGAAAATGAGGGCAAGCACCATCACTACGCCTGCCGCAATGAGATAGGGCACGGGCGTATGGGCACTCTCCATCAGCGACCGCATCATAAAGCCCTGCGTGTCGCCATTGCCGTTGGCAGTGTAATCCTGATAGGCTTCAAGTCCCGTAAGCGGCACACCCACGAAATTCACGAGGTCGTTGCCGGCAAACGCCATCGCTAGGGCAAAAGTACCCAGCAGCACCACAAACTTCAGCACGGGCAGTTTCATGGCACTCAGCAGCGTCATCAGCACTGAGAACACTGCCATACTGCCACCGATAATCAACCATGTGTTCTGACTAATCATCTCATTCACCTCGGGAGTCATCAGTGTACTTCCCTTCAGTCCTTTGATAAGCAAAAACCAGACGATGGCGGTCACCGACAGTCCGCCAAAGATTCCAATTTTCAGCGACGAGGAGAGCCTGCCGTCCATCTTGCCCGACTGGTCTGTTGTCCGTCCGTTTACACGAAATGTAAATGTGAAAACAACGCGTGCTATCCATTGCACGATAGTGCCGAATACGAATGCGATGGCTACAGACAAGAATATGCCGAGGATGACCGAGATGGCTTTCTCCGTGTTCAGAAGATCGCCTAATGAGAGTAATGTGCCGTCTGTTGCCGTTGCTCCGTGGAATATCTGTAACATGGCGATAGCAAAGGCTCCGCCCAGCAGTTCAAATACCATGCTGACGGTGGTGGAGGTCGGCATGCCCAGCGTGTTGAACACATCGAGCAGCACCACGTCTGTCACCATCACTGCCAAAAAGACGCACATCACGTCATAGAACGAGAAATAGGCCGGTGTCATGATGCCGTGTCGTGCCACGTCCATCATACCGTTGCTCAAGGCGGCTCCTGCAAACACACCGATTGCCGCCACCGTCACCACCGTCCTGTACCTCGCCACCTTGGCACCGATGGCAGAGTTCAGGAAGTTTACCGCATCATTGCTAACCCCAACCACGAGGTCGAACACTGCAAGTATGATAAGGAATATGACTATTCCGAGAAATAATGTATCCATCTTTCCAATTATTTGATTATCCCATCTTTCCCGTCAGATAAGCCTTTGTTCGTTCGTCAATAGGGTTTGTAAACATTGTTTCAGTATCTCCGTACTCAACAAGTTCTCCCAAATACATAAACATCGATTTTGACGATATGCGCTTTGCCTGCCCCATATTGTGGGTTACTATCAAGATGGTAACCTCCTTTTGAAGATCGAGCAAAAGTTCCTCGATATGTTTCGTTGCGATAGGGTCAAGAGCCGATGTGGGTTCGTCCATCAATAGCACATCGGGCTTCATTGCCAAAGCACGGGCAATGCATAAGCGTTGCTGCTGACCGCCAGAAAGGAATGTACCCTTCTTATTCAGTACGTCCTTCACTTCATCCCAGAGGGCTACGCTTTTTAAACAGCGTTCAACTGTTGTGTCTTTTTCTGCCTTTGAAAGTTTAATACCATTCAAGGAAAATCCCGACAAAACATTATCATAGATGCTCATCGTGGGGAATGGTGCAGGACGCTGAAAGACCATACCCACACGACGGCGCACCTCGATTGGTTCCATTAAAAGGATATTTTCGCCATTGAGCAAAATCTCGCCGTCAACACGGATGTTCTGATAGAGATTGTGCATAAGGTTCACAGCACGTAGGAGGGTGGACTTTCCACATCCGGAAGGTCCCATAATAGCAGTAATGGTATTTCGTTCGATGGCTGCCGATACATACTTCACAGCCATTGTTTGCTTGGTATATGATACGCAAGTCTTCTTAAATTCAAGTATGGGTGTTACTGATTCCATTTCTTTGCAAGATATTTAGCGGTAAGATTTAATGTAAGTACAAATAGCAAGAGGAAGAGCGATGCACCCCAAATCAACTCTTGCAAGTTAGGGTCGTTGAAAAATTCCCAAATAAGCAGAGGTACTGCCGAGATGGGCTTATCAACAGAGAAGCGGATAAGCGAACAACCAAGTGCTGTGAACATTAGCGGTGCAGTCTCTCCAATTACTCGCGAAACAGCAAGTAGTATGCCTGTGAAGATACCACCGAACGCAGCAGGTAACTGCACTCTCATCATCACTCGTGCCTTGTTGCCTCCGAGAGCCAATCCCGCCTCCTTGAGTGATGCTGGAAGAATCTTCAGGGTCTCTTCTGTTGAACGAACGATAAGCGGAACCATCATGATGCAGAGTGCCACGCTGCCTGCGATTGCCGAATAGCCTTTCATCGGAACAACCACCCATATATAGGTTATGATACCGATAATTACCGATGGTGTACCTTGCAGAAGGTCAGTCAGATAACTGACAAATTGAGCAAATCGGTTCTTACTATTCTCTGCCAAAAATGCTCCACAAAGAATGCCAAACGGAACGGCAACAATTACAGCCATGCCAAGCATAATCATTGTTCCGACTATACCATTTGCTATGCCTCCGGGTATGGGTTCGCCCGCTTCGATAGCCTTCATTGCCTTGTACGCTGTTGGTGTCGGCTCTGTTAAGAACGCCCAAGAGAGTTGATGGTAGCCACGCAACAATACTTCTCCCAAAATGGCAAGCAACGGAACGGCAGTAAGTGCTGCCAACAGGCAAATGCCCCAAAGCATCAACTTGTCTTTTGCCAAACGATGTTTTATTTTCAATCTATTCATAATCAGACTATTCTTGCGCGTTTAATCATAATTTTACCTATTATATTGATAAGAGCGGTAATTAGAAACAATACCAATCCTATGGCAATCAAAGATGACAGGCGCAAATCGTCTGCCTCACCAAACTGATTGGCAATGATTGAAGCCATGGAATTTCCCGTAGATTGTATGGAATTGGGAATATTATTGGTATTTCCGATAAGCATTGTAACGGTCATTGTTTCACCTAACGCTCGGCCTATAGCCAATACATACGAAGAGAACATGCCCGAACCGGCTACAGGAAAAATGATTTTTCTTATCACCTCGGTTCGGGTCGCTCCCAGACTATATGCTCCTTCTTTTAAGTCGTTTGGCACCATCTTGATAAATTCGGCACTAAGCGACGCCACGTAAGGAATAATCATTATCGCCAAAACAAGAGATGCGGTCAGTACGCCTGAACCTTGTGGCGAGATATTAAGTGCCATAAGGATTGGTCGTAAAGTGTAGAAGCCCCACAGGCCATATATAATTGACGGAATACCCGCCAACAAGTCGGTTACGGTACTTAACACCGATGCAACCTTTGTCCCCTTGAAATACTCGCCCACGAAAAGTGCAACGGGCAGTGAAAAGGGAATGCAAAAGACAAGAGCCAGCAAGGCAGTCATCAGCGTGCCTGTAATGAATGGCAACGCTCCGTATTGTTCATTACCTGCGGTGTAACTCCACTGCGAAGAGGTAAGGAAGTTCAGAAATCCGAAATGTTCAAAAGCATCGTATGCGTCAGTGACGAGGGCGTAAACAACGCCCCCGCACACTATCGGCATAATCAATGCTGCTACAAACAATATTATTCTGTAAAGTTTATCATTCATAGACTAATCCAATACTTTACTGTAGTATCGCAACTCCGTCGTATGTAACGGCCTTCAGGTTTTTCATACTTAATTCTTTTGCCTTCGCTGGAAGTGGAGCGTAGTGAACTTCCGTTGTGATGTTCTGTGCCTCATCAGAGAGAATATACTGCAATAAATCGAGTGTTGCCTCGGCCTGCTCCTTGCTACGGCCAGAGTAGTTCTGCTCCTTGTATATAATCATCCAAGTGAATGTTGAGATAGGATAAGCACCGACAGCATCTGCATTGGTGATTGACGTACGGGTGTCGGCTGGAATTGTGCCCGCTGCGGCTGCTGAAATAGATTCAGCTGTCGGCAAAATAAATTCACCTCTCGCGTTCTGAATGATGGCATAGGGAATCTTCTGTGCAAATGCGTACTCTGAACCTACATAACCGATAGAGTTTTTGGTTTGTGAGATGACGCCTGCAACACCGGGATTACCCTTAGCGGCCTGTCCCGAAGGAAAGTTCACCGACTTGCCGGCACCGAACTTTTCTTTCCACATAGGACTGACTTTTGTAAGATAGTCGGTGAAGATGAATGTCGTACCTGAACCATCAGAACGGAATACGGGAATGATGGTCTCGGCAGGGAGCGTCACATCAGGATTAAGAGCGGTTAGACGCTCATCGTTCCACATCTTAATCTTGCCGGCGAAGATGTCTGCAACGACCTCGCCTGTAAGTTTCAATTCCTTTACGCCGTCCAAATTATAGGCTACAACGACGGCACCCATACAAGTTGGGACGTGAACTACAGGCGCCATTTCTGCCATCTCTTTATCGGTGAGGAAAGCATCACTGCCAGCAAAATCCACAACCTTGTCGCGTAAGTTGCGAACGCCACCGCCCGATCCGACACCACCGTACGCTACTATATCACCATTTACCTGAGCAAAGTTCTCAAAAACCACATTGTAAAAAGGAAGAGGGAATGTTGCACCTGCTCCCGAAAGTTCTTGAGCCTTACGAACACCATTTTTAGCGTTACCGCCACACGATACCATTGTTATGGCAATTATCAATGTCATAATTGACGAAAAAATCTTTTTCATAATGATACTAATTATTTAAATGTTTGTCAGATACCAAAGTAACAATTTACGTATGCCGAGTATTTACTCTTTACGCCATCGGCTTTAGGCATTGCCGTTCTGAAATTAGGAGCAATCTTTACATACTTGCCGAGTTTGAACTGTGCACCAAGTATTACTGTAGATTCATCTTTAGCAATGTTCCAATCATTCTTTGAGTACAAATCATCGAATCGTGCATATAACGAGACTTTCTTGGGAAGATTTACAGAGGCAAAGACTGAATAGCCGTTTTGGTCGGCATTTTCTTTATGTGATGCGTTCATCATGTAGTTGTACTCTGCTCCGATGGTGAACTTCTCATGCTTATAGCCCATAAATGCAGCCATGTTCTTGATAGCTTTGCCACCCTTTTCTCCGCTTTCATTAAGACCGCCATACAGACGTATCTGGAAACCCTTTACTGGAGTGAGTGTCACACCTAAGCCATAGTTCAGACCATCTTTTATCTGAATCTTCTTATATCCCTCGCCGTTCACGATAATTGCATCAGCCGAAATCCAGTCAGCAAACTTATAGGCTACAGAGATACCCAAATCGGCACTGCTACCAAACTTGTATTCGTCTTGGAAAGACTTCATGATGTAGCGATAGCCCCAGAACTTTTCTTGAAACTTGAATTGTGTTGTCGAAATAAGTCCGCCGTTTAAAACAAGACGACCGGTTTCCCACGATACCATTGCATGTTTAATATAAGCAATGCGCTGGTAATCGCTTACATCTGACGACTTGCCGATGTCTAATACGCCCTTGACAGACAATCCGCTTCGGAGTTTATATTCATACCCCAAGTAGCTTCTGTCTAATTCAAAGCCCCGATTGTCATTCTCAGCTCCAAAACCTGTGTGGAAGTTTCCAAACACTTGCACAATCGCTTTGCCTTTCGGCTCCTTTGTTTTGGTATCCTGCGCTTGCGCAGTGATAGTTTGCGCCTTAGACAGCCCGACAAATACAAATGTCAGGAACGCCACGAGGATGATGAACCTCACCCAATTGTAAATCTTGATGATTCTTTCTGCTTTTTCTTTATCCATACTTCTGTGTCAACGAGGAATATGGCTTGCCCTCCGTTGACGCTGCAAAAGTACAGCCAGGATATTACAGACGTATTGCAAGGGTAATAAAGAATTATTGCAACCTCACAATGTCATGAGATTGCAATAACCGTGAAACGACATTATAGATTTAATATTACAAATATCGTTTCATTTCTTCACCCTCAACTCCTGCATACAACTCTAACATGCTCTTGGCAGGACTCGACTGAATCTTGGGAATCAGGACTTCCTCGACTTGGAAGAAGCCTACCTCTGCCTTCATGTGTATCTCAATCTTCAAGGGACGTTCATTCCCCCGCCCTATTTTAACCTTTTCGATAGAGTTTGCAGAATACTTGTGGATATCGCCTTCAGTCGGTTTTGATGGTATTTCCAAAGGAATGCGGGCACGTCCTTTGGTCATGTCACAACCATCTGCAATAAGAATAATACCAGCCTCAACGGAATGGATGGGATGTGTAGCCATGTGTCCGATGATGCCCTCTATTGCGATGGAACGGATGATAGTCCGCCTCAGGATATTATAGTCTTCAGAAAGGAGTTGCGACAATACCTTTTCAATAATAGGATAGGATATGATGCCAGAATACAGTTCATGCCCACTCCTTCCTATTGTCATTCCGCTGTCATGAAGAAGTGAGGCAAGCATCACCGCCGCTACACTGTCGGCAAACGTCCCGATGTTTTCCTTTTCTAAACTTGTCTGCATTCCTGCAGTATGTAATATATTAAGCATCTTCAAGGCATTGCGGCATACAGTCTTCATATGAACAGGCCCATGGTCATTCAACCCCAGACGTCCTATTGACACCATGTTGGCATAATTTTGTATAGCGACTACTTCCTGATTGTTCCGAAGACTATTCCACAGTCTTATAGGCAAGTCATCGCCAGACGTCTGGTCTTTTACAATTTTTGTAACCAAACCCATATAAAACATTTCCTTTACACCAGTAGAATAAAAACGTAGAGACCACCCCATCTTTTCACGTTGTGCCAGTGTGAAACCTCTCGGTTTTTTGCTACATTTGTAGCGATTTTCTTATTATTATCTTAACTGTCACGACTATGAAAGGAAATGTATGTGGTCTCGACGTACACAAAGATAATGTATTTGTGTGTATTCTCAAAGAGAACGGCGAGAAAATTTTGCAGAGAGTAGGTATTTTAACACCAGAGTTGGATGCCTTGCGTGATATGCTGGTGTCCCATGGTGTCGGTGAGGTGTGCATGGAGAGCACCAGCATCTATTGGATGCCTGTGTGGCGTGTGCTGGAGTCCGACTTCCACCTGTGGCTGGTCAACCCGCTTGCCATCAAGCAGTTGCCAGGCCGCAAGAGCGACGTGAAGGACGCGGAATGGATAGCCACCTGCCTGAAGAAGGACCTTGTCCGCGGGAGCTATGTCCCGGAAGAGGTCATCCAGCAGCTTCGCCAATACAACCGCCGGGTGTTCGACATCAACAAAGAAACGGTATTCCTGCACAACAAGCTCGACGCGGCCCTGCAGCGTTGCAACATCCGGCTGAGCAACTACGTGTCGAATGTTGACACAAAGGCTTACCGGGAAGTGGTTGAAGATCTGTCGAAAGGAGTCACAGACCCGGGCACGCTTCTCGGGCATATCCACAAGCGTACCAAGAACAAGTGGGGCGAGGATGTGCTGCGTTCCGCACTCACGGGCGTTGTCTCCGAGGTGGACACCGAGCTGATAGGCATGTACAGGGAAGAGCTTGAACTGCTCCGCACCCAGAAGGCCAAATGTCTGTCACGTATGCGGGAAATATGTCAGAAGCACTTCCCCAAGCAGATGAAGGACCTCCAGACCATGCCCGGAGTCAGGGAGCAGTCGGCCACGCAGATAATCGCAGAGATAGGAGTAGACATGAGGACGTTCCTCACGGCAGCCATGCTGGTGGGATGGGCAGGGTTCAAGCCCCGTAACGACGAGAGTAACAAAAAGTTGAAGTCCCGGAGCATTACTCATGGTAACAAATATCTCAAGAAACTGATGGTCGAGTGCGCCTGGGGGGCTACCAGAACGCAGGGATGCTTCTATAGCCAGTTCAGCTACCACCAGACACAGGTGCGGAAGAAAAATGCCATGAAGGTGAGGGTTGCCGTGGCCAGGAAACAACTCGTAGGCATCTGGCACATCCTCTCCGAGGGATGCACCTACAAGGAGTATTCCGAAAAGAAGGAGGAAGGAGAATCCTGATTATACAGATTCCGAAAGGAACCTCTATAATATACCATCTGCTGTAAGGTAATCCGATTTGTAGTGGTCACACCCTGCTTTCCCAAACATGCTGACGCTTCAGATGGCTTAGGACACCAGTATGAGGACATAGAGCCCGAAGAGGAAATTTATACGTTCTTGGATAATAGTAACCAGGCAGAACTTCCTGCTTGGGATGGGATTTATGTCACTTCAATGTGATTTTACCCTTTTGTAAACGCGAAAAGATGGGGTGGTCTCTACTGTTTATAGAGGAAATCGGTTATTTTCTCTTCGACTTGTATTTCTTTTGGTGATTTTGATTCCATACTTTCTTCTTTATCCATATTACGCCTGAAGTGTGAACATAATGGTCAGTCCACCGCCGGGAGTGGGGAAGGCCGTTACGGTGCCGCCGTGGACGGTTACGGCATTCTTGACTATGGCAAGGCCGAGACCTGTGCCGCCGAGTTTGCGGCTGCGCCCCTTATCTACACGGTAGAAGCGTTCGA
Source organism: Prevotella sp. (assembly GCA_017428925.1). Lineage (GTDB taxonomy): Bacteria > Bacteroidota > Bacteroidia > Bacteroidales > Bacteroidaceae > Prevotella. The sequence goes on from JAFRPY010000007.1 coordinate 13,649, forward strand.
AAATATGTTCCAAGTGTTGGGGCTCTACCCCTGAACCATTGTCGCTCACAGAGAACTCATATAATCGGTAATCTTCATGGGCTACAGGTTTACAGGTAATTTCAACGAGAGATGCATCCGTAGCGTAGGCTATGACATTGTCTATGAGGTTGCGGAAGATGCTATAGATAAGGCTGGCGTCAGCGGCTATAATGACTTGCGGGGGCATCTTCAAGCGTGCTGTGATCCCTTTTCCCTGGAGCGCAAGGGCTGTATCGTCGAGGATGCTGCGAACAATCTGCACCACGTCCACCTGCTGGTATTCCTCACTATTGCGGAAGTGATTGGCATCCATCTCGTCGAGCCGTGTGAGCGCACTCATGTCAAGCAGCAGCTTGTTCATACGCTCGCTCTGGGCATAGCAGCGCTCCAGGAAATGCTTCTTCTTATCCTCAGGCATGTCGGGATTGTCGAGGATGCTCTCCAGATAGCCGTGGATGCTCATGGCGGGCGTCTTCAGTTCGTGGGCGGCATTCTGCGTGAGTTGTCGCTTTAGCCGAGCCTTGTCTTCCTCGGCATGTCGCAACTTCCAGTAGAGCATGATGATGGTGTGGCTGATGTCACCCAACTCGTCATCGGGAAGATGCCGTTCCAACTCATGATCTAGTGGCTCTCCATTCTCAGCCTTGATGGCAAACTCGCGCAGATAGCCTATATGTCGGCTGATGCGGCGTGTGCTGATATATAGCACGCTTCCCAGGAGCAAGGTCAAGGCTATGGAAAAATAGATATAGGTGTTGTCTGCCCGTAACGATTGCGTCAACTCAGCAGAATAAGGCACGGCGGTGCGCACGATGACGCGCTTGAAGCGTGTGGCGGAGTAGAAATAGGTCTCGTGGGTGGACTGCGACGTGCGCTTGAGGTCGAAGCCATTGCCATCGCGCAGTGCCTGCTGAATTTCAGTTCGCCCAAGATGATTGTCTAATGAGTCAGGATGAGGCTCGTTGCTGTCAAGGAGCACCCGTCCTTGTCTGTCGATGACGGAGACACGGAGACCCTTCAGAGGATGTTGCCTCACATAGCTTAGAAACTGGTGCCTA
>JAFRPY010000054.1 GCA_017428925.1 Prevotella sp.
CAGACAAAAGAATCGCATCAATACAAGCTAAAATCAATGCAAGACCGAGAGAAAAACTAAATTTCCTCACACCAAATGAGGCATTTTTCAAACATTATGCCTAACTTTGCAGCCTACTTGCACTTGCTGGTTGACTCTATACCCCGTCTGGCTGCGAAGCCGGGCGGGGATTTTTGGTATGAAAAATTTGGAGGTTTAGGAAACTTTGTTTATATTTGCAGCGATGAAGTCATAAAAAAGGTGATGATGCTGAAAACGGAAGAATGCAAGAGAATGCTCTCAAGGTTCAAGGAAGAGCACCAGGAAGACTTAGGAATAAAGTCGATAGGCATTTTTGGCTCAGTTGCTCGCGGAGACAATGATGCCGAAAGTGACATTGATGTCTTTGTGGAACTTGACCGCCCTGCTTTCTCTACCATGTTCACCATTCACCAGATGCTTGAAGAATTGTTTGGTTGCAAGGTTGACTTGGTGCGTAAGCGCGAGTCTCTCCGTCCGTTATTTAAACGTAATCTCGAAAAGGATGCCATATATGCGTGAATTGAGCAAAGAGGATAATAGCCTGGCAGCAGGTATATGGTATGCGTAATTTCATTTCTCATGAGTATTCTCAGGTTGATGAAGATATTGTTTTTCAAGTAATTCAGGAAGACTTGTCTCCCTTGAAAGCAGCAGTCAAGGATATTCTTGAAAAGTTGCAGTAACGAAAAAAATGTGGTGTGTTTTTGGTCGCTTCGCTCGAAAAAACGCACTGAAAAGGCGATTTTGCCATTTTACTATGGCTAATTTGACAAATTGCTTAATCATAGCATGACAAATTTTGATTGTCGAGTTTTTCGCACTACCTTTGCAATCGGATTAGTCAATGGTTAAACATGTAATAGCATTTCGTATTTTTTATATTGATCGTTTTTTCAAATTTATTTGTTCAGATACCTTATCTTGGCTGTGAAGTTGAGCGGAAAAAGAAAAGTAAATAGTTTTTTCAAATTAGTTTATTCATCCCTGTCAGGCTGTGAAGTCAGGCAGGGATTATTTATAGCAGGAACTCGTCGGCATTTTTCGGGGTTACGACCGTAAAGGGCACGCCGGGATAGGAGGTGGTGAAGGAAGTAATATAATTTGACAAATCCAAAAATCTTAAAGAATTTATGGAATGAAATCCAAAAAACTTAAAATATTGGTAACGACTCAGCACCTACTGACCTATGGAATCAATAGGACGTAAGCATGAAAGCCATATAGAAAGGTATTGTGAGCAATGGGCCATTTCGCCCTACATTGTAGTCTCCTACCTTCAGTGCGTGGTATACATGGTAATGCTCCGGATGCTTCAAAACTGTCTGCAACGACTTGGCATTACCCGTCCGTGCCTTGCACTCCAAAGGCACACACTCCCCTTTGTAACGGATAAGGAAATCCAACTCAAGACCACCTTCTTTCTGGAAATAGAAGAGTTTGCGCCCCATCTTTGCCAAAATGTCTGCTGCAAGATTCTCGAAGATGGCACCCTTATATCCCAACATCTTGCCCTGCATGATATCCCAGGCCGTTCCCTCATCGAGCATACTGACAAGCAGCCCGATATCCGTCATATACACCTTGAAGCTGTCTGGTATGGCGTTGCCGCTGAGTGGCAATTCTGTGATAGACGTGTTGAAACATCGCTGCACGATACCCGCATCTTCAATCCACTGCAGGCTTCCGCGATACTCACTCGAACGTGCCCCCTTGCGGATGACGGAGTACTGGAATTTCTTGTTGTCCTTTGCCAATTGTACTGGAATAGAATCGAAACACTCACGGATGCGTGACTTATCCTCCTGACGCGCATATTTCAGCATATCAGACTTATAGGTGTCGACGATTCCATGCTGAACTTGCAAAACATCATTCATATTGTTCGTTTTTAAGAATGTGGCCACGGCTTCCGGCATACCTCCTACTACAACGTAGCGTAACAACAGTTGTCGCAATCGCTGATGGAAAGCCTCATTGACAGGCGTTTCCTGCTCCAGGCATTGGTTCAGATAATCAATGTGCTGCTGTTCGATACCATTTGCCCAAAGCCATTCCTCAAAATCCATAGGATACATATTGACGATGTCTTCAAAGCCTACGGGAATGGAGGCGTTTTGCTCTTCTTCCTCCTCCTCTTTTGTCTTATATCCGTTCACGCCTAACAAAGAACCGGTACAAATGACATCATAGCGACCGTCCAACTTGAAGAACTTCAATGAGGAACGGGCGTTGGGACAATCCTGAATCTCGTCAAGCACTAAACAGGTCTTGCCAGTTACAAACCTGGCGTTTTTTATTCCCACCGATATGTTCAGTGTCAACGTCTCGACATCCAAGGCTCCTGCAAAGAATGCCTTGTATTCTTTGTGCTCATGAAAATCCAGATATACGACATGTTCATAGTTCTGTTCAGCAAACTTGACGACAGAACTGGTCTTGCCACACTGACGGCAGCCTTTGATGACCAAAGGCTTGTGACCTTCTTTCATTTTCCACAAGCGGAGAGTTTCTTCTATTTTTCTCTTATACATAAAGCGTTTTTGTCGTTTTGTTACACTTTTCCAGGCGACTTTTCTGTGTAAAGACACATTTTTCTGGGCGACTTTTGCACGGTACTTTACACTTTCCGGGGCGACTTTCGTCTGCAAAGGTATGTTTTTTCTTCGAAACTGCAAAGAATCAGCTAAATGCTTTTGACAAAAATCTACAAAAATCCCACTTAAAAATACTTTTTGAACCTTAAAGGGAATATTTGTGTCAGATTTTTGAGATTTTTGTTTAAGAAAGTGTGGGGAACCATTAAACTGCATTCTGAATGGATTTTATAGGCGGGCGAGTTGCCAATCTCGGCAATGCGAGTTGTAATTTCAATGAAATTGCAGAGTAATTTCAATGAAATTGCCGACCAATTTCAATTAAATTGCTGACCAATTTCAATGAAATTACAATCAAAAAGATGGAGTTTGGCAATCGGAACGCCGATTTTTGGCATGATAAACGATGGGAGAAAGATGAAGGTTGAAAGATGAAGGATGAGGGACTGGCGGGGATGAAAGATGAAGGATGGTGGATGAAGGATGAAGGATGGTGGATGAAGGATGAAGGATGAGGGATTAGAAGATTTGCTGAACGAAACGGGGGATTCGCTGAATAAATTTATATGATTTGTGTGTTGTTATTATCTTTGCAGCGTAAATCAATGGTCAACAAGTCATCTGAATCCAAAACGAATCACTAATATGAAAGAATTACTGAACAATTTCGATCCCATCTCCCTTGAACAAATGACGGAAATCAGGCTGATGAACCGCACAGACACCAAGTTTGTCACCACTCTGCCAAAACTCGAGCAGCTGCTCTCGATGGCCAAGGACGACTACTACGTACAGGAAATTGAGGGCGAACGCATTGCACCTTATTATACTCTTTATTTCGATACCGACGACTGTGCGATGTACAATGCCCACGAGTGTGGACATGCCAATCGCCAGAAACTTCGTATACGCAGCTATGTGAACTCGGGGCTGAACTTCCTTGAGGTAAAGACGAAGAACAATCATGGGCGGACGAAGAAAAAGCGTGTGCTGGTGCACGAGTTCAACCCGATGAACCCCGATCGTGGCATCTGCTTCCATTGCCAGAACAAGGCATTTTGCGAGTATGACGAGTTCCTGCGCTCGAATCTGCAGTACAATCCGTTCTCGCTCAGCGAGCAGCTTGAGAATTGTTTCGACCGCATCACGCTGGTGAACAAGGGTATGACCGAACGGCTCACCATCGACACCAACCTGAGATTCCACAACATTGCCACGGGCAACTACCGTTTTATGGACAACCTCGTGATTATCGAACTGAAACGCGACGGCCGTCTGCCGTCGCCCATCCTCTCACTGTTGAACCAGCTGCGCATCAAGCCTCACGGTTTTTCGAAATACTGTATTGGCTCGGCCCTCACCAACAGCGACCTGCATTGCAACCGCCTGAAGCCTCGCCTGCACAGTATAGGGCGCATCACCGCAGCATAAAGAAAAAAAATAATTCTAACCATCTAAATTCCCGAAAATCATGGAACTGTTCCAATTTACTGATACCTACCTGATGATGCTCGTCAGGTTTGCCATCAGCCTGTTCTTCATCTGGCTCATCATCGACCGCATGTATTATGCCAAGAGCCACCGCCGCGACTTCAGGTTCACGTTCATACTGATTTCTGTCGCCATTTATTTCATCGTCTTCTTCATGATTTTTGTCCTTGAAGACATGAAAGGCAAGACGTCGATGGGCGTGGGCATCGGACTCTTCGGCATTTTCTCCATCATGCGCTATCGCACCGACACGATGCCCGTGCGCGAGATGACGTATCTCTTCATCACCATCGCCCTTTCGGTGGTCAATGCCGTTTCGGTGGAAGTTTCGCTCACCGAGGTCATTCTCACCAACCTTATCGTCACGGCAGCCGTATGGGTGTGCGAGAAACAGCTGAAGTCGAGTGCCACCAAACTGATACAATATGACCGCATTGAACTGATTACCCCCGAGCACCGGCAGGAACTGGTGGACGACCTTCAGCACCGGCTCGGACTGACCATCACCAAGGTGGAGGTAGGGGCCGTGGATTTTCTGAAAGACATGGCCATGCTCAAGGTTACATACGACGGAAATTCCGTCCAAGATACAGACCACCTGCTGAAACTCAAGAACTCGCAACTCACAGATTTCTAACATTTAAACTACGACAGACATGAAAAAGGCAATCATCATGCTCATGGTGCTCATTCCAATGGGTATTCATGCACAGAGCGACGAATTCGGCACTTGGACAGGTGTCACCCTCGATAAGAAAATCTCGAAGAAATTCTCCGTAGGAGCCGACCTGGAACTGCGCACTGGCAACAACCTGAAGAATATCAACCGATGGAGCGCAGGCATCGGCGTCGACTACCGGCTGGCCAGCTGGCTCAAGGCCAGTGCCGGGTATACATATCTCTACGACTATCATCCCGAGTCGTACACCTATCAAGACGACGGCGACCTGAACAAACGCACGATGACCTACTTCGGCTCGCGTCACCGTTTCAACGCTTCGCTCACGGGAAGCAAGGATTTCGGCAAACTGAACATTTCGCTGCGCGAACGCTGGCAGTACACTTATCGCCCCGAACAGGAGAACATGCGGATGGACTACCAGCACGCCAGCCTCGGCTACAGCTATCCCGTAAAGGGAAAGGCCAAGCACGTGTGGCGTAACAGGCTACAACTGAAATACAAGACGGGCAGCCTGTTTCAGCCCTATCTCTACGGCGAAACCTACATCGGCGGCAGCGGTTTCGACAAATACCGCCTGTCGGTAGGCACCGACCTGAAACTCTCGGGCCAGAGCTCGCTGAACGTCGGCTATATCTTCCAAAAGTCTTACGACGACGATGACGACAAAGGCAACAGGCACGCGTTGAGCATCGGATATAAATACAAATTCTAAATACAAACAGCAATATGAAAAAGTTGATGATTTTCCTGATGCTCATTGCATCTGTTACGGTTATAACGTGCTGCTCTGAAGACCCGTTTGAGGAGTACAGCATTAACAACAATGAAAATTGGAACAGCGGCAGCAGCACCTCTGGAGGCAGTTCTGCCATAACGGGCAAACTGTCGACGTTTGACGTCAGCCTCGACGACGCAACGGCAGAACCCACCGACATCGCCAGCGAATATTTCCCCGAAGAGGAAGACGCACTGGAGAACAACGAGTTTACCACCGAAGTGGCCATCGACCTGTCGAATCCGGTGGCAAAGACCGAGAACGGCGTCGAGGTGACAGTCAACGGCGGTCATATCACGGCCAGCCACGGAGACACGAAGAAAGTGTGCTACAAACTGAGCGGTTCCACCAGCAACGGCTCGTTCACGGTGGTGGGCAACAAGAAATACGAAGTGGTGCTCAACGGTGTCAGCATCACCAATCCCGACTCGGCGGCACTGAATCTGCTGAGCGGCAAGCGCGCGTATGTAGTGCTGGCCAACGGTACGACAAATACGCTGGCCGACGGTAGCGGCGGCAGCCATAAGGGAGCGCTCTACTGCAAAGGGAAGCTGCTCTTCAACGGCAGTGGCTCGCTCAACGTTACGGGCAACACCAACAACGGCATTCACTCGGCCGACTATATCATTTTCCGCCAGGGCAACAAGGTCTATGTGAAGTCAACCGCCAATCACGGCATCAAGGCCAACGACGGCGTGTTCATCAACGGTGGTATACTCAATGTGGAGGTCTCGGCGGCTGCTGCCAAGGGCATCAACTGCGAGAGCAACATTGTGGTCAACGGAGGACGCACAACCGTAATGACCACAGGCGACGGCGTCTATGATACCGACGACAAAGAGGCCAAGGGTGCAGCCGGCATCAAGGCAGACACCACACTGACGGTCAACGGCGGAGAGCTTTGGCTGAAGAGCACCGGATCGGGCGGCAAGGGCATCAATGTAGACTATGACGCCAACTTCAACGGCGGCAGCGTATATATCGTCACTACAGGCGGACAATTCAAGGCCAACAACGACACATCGTCGCCAAAGGGTATCAAGGTTGACGGCAACATTAACATCACGGGCGGCAGAATATGGGTGCGCACTGGTGGATATAACGGCGAGGGCATTGAGTCGAAGAGTGCACTGAACATCACGGGTGGCGAAGTGGCCTCGTACGCCTACGACGATGCCATCAACTCAAAGGGCGACATGACCATTAGCGGCGGATACGTCTATGCACAGGGACAGCACAACGACGGACTGGATGCCAACGGCAACTGCTACATCAAGGGCGGCACCGTATATGCCATCTGCTCAGGCTCGCCCGAAGTGGCCATCGACGCCAACAGCGAGCAGCAGAAGAAACTGTACATAACGGGCGGAACTATTGTTGCCATAGGAGGTCTGGAGAGCGGTGCCAGCCTGTCGCAGTCGTGCTATCAGGCTTCATCATGGACGCCCAACACATGGTATACGCTGACTGTCGGCTCGTCGACATTCTCGTTCCAGACACCTTCGAGCGGCGGTTCAGGACTTGTTGTCTCGGGTGCTTCAGAGCCCACGTTGCTGTCGGGTGTCAGCATCAGCGGCGGTACCACGTACTTCGGTGGCATTAGCATCGCCAACGGCAGTGTCAGCGGTGGATCCAGCGTCAATCTCTCGTCCTATTCCGGCGGCAGCGGCATGCCCACCCCCGGCAATGGCAACGGCAAATGGCGATAAAATTATTGGTTACAAAATAGGCGTTTCATTGTCTTATTTCTGATGCTCATCAGAAATAAGACAATGAAACAGCTACTTTTAACTACCGCTATCGCGCTGATGACAATAACGTCATCGGCACAAAACATCGATTTCGACCTGCCTGGAAAAACCGCTCCTGGAAAGGATACCGAAGTGAATTACATTTCGTGGGCCGTGCCCCGAACCCAAAGTGACACGAAGACTTTGGACAATGGTATGACCATTACCATCAGTGCCGGCGGCGCTGCATCGGCCGTGGGCAGCAATTGGAACAAGACCGATGTAGAGACCAACGGACTTCGCGTAATTGCCGACGAGGTTCTGGCCACCAATCTGGAGAACGGCAACCTTACCCAGATAACGGAAGGTTCCACATCGCTCATCCTCACCATTACGGGCATGAGTGCCGGGCAACATTCGCTGAAGGCATACCATAACAATTCCGACAAGAATCAGGTGCAACCCGACATTGAGGTTAGTGTAGATGGCAACGTGGTGGCAACAGGGGTAAAGTTCACTTCGTCGGCGCAGAGCAATGCCGAGGCCGGCACATCGTTCATCACATTCAACGTCACCGAGGGGCAGCCCGTGGTTATCACCTATAGAACCGTGCCAGAGGCCGGCAAAACCTATACCAATACTCGCGCGATGATTAACGGCCTGGAGTTTGATGTGGCTGCCATTGTGGCCACCGACCCGCAACCTGAGAACCACGACTTCCATGCCGGAACAGACGATGGTACGGTCAGTTTCTCATGGTCGGCTCCTGAAGGCGTCGTCAGTCACAAGATGATGCTGGGCACCGATTCCACCGAGGTTGCCAATGCCACAGCATACGAATATGAAGGCACGGTTGCGGCGTTTGTGAAGAGTGGACTGTCGTCGATGCAGAAATACTGGTGGCGCATTGACGAGGTGGATACAGAAGGTAATGTACATAAGGGCAAGGTGTGGACATTCCAGCCCCGTCATTTGGCCTTCCCCGATGCTGAGGGCTATGGACGCTATGCTATTGGCGGACGCGGCGGTGTGGTCTATCATGTCACCAGTCTGAGCGGTGGCAAGGAACCCGGCACATTGCTCTACGGACTCGTAGAGATGGACGAACCCCGCTATATCGTGTTCGACGTGAGTGGAATTATCGAACTCGACTTCTCGTCGCGCTTCACCAAACCCTACGCATACATTGCCGGACAGACGGCACCCGGCAAGGGCATCTGCATCAAGGCCTCGAACATCAACATCGGCTCTGATGTTATCTGCCGCCATATCCGCTTCAAGCGTGGCTTGGGCGTCTATGGCGAGAACACGGGCAATGCGATGGGTATGTCGGGTGCTAACCACGCCATCGTTGACCATTGTACGGCTGCATGGGGCACCGACGAGACGGTCAGTGGCCGTGGTGCATTGAACATCTCGTTCCAGTATAGTGTCATCAGTGAGGCTTTGGGTATTGCCGGCCACAAGAACTATGCCGACGGCAAGAACCACGGCTTTGCAGCCACCATCGACGGACAGAAAGGTTCGTGGCACCACAATCTGCTGGTGAACTGCAACGGGCGCAACTGGTCGATGGGCGGCGGTATGGACGGACAGAACCGACCAATTGGCGGATTAGACCTCTTTAACAACGTGGTATACAACTGGAACGGTCGTACTACTGACGGCAACTGCCACGAGGTGAATTTCGTGAACAACTATTATAAGATGGGACCCGACACCAAACAGACAAAACTGATCACCCTACAGTTTGAGCTTGCTACTGATTTGGCTGACAACCGAACCAACACGGCATACGTTTCCGGCAACATCCGCGAAAACAAGAATCATACGCAGACCTACGATAAGCTTAACGACACTTACAATGCAAACGGCTATGTCCCAACAGACTATCAGTACTTTGTCAACCAACCGCTGTTCGAATCTTACGCCACCATCCACTCGGCTCAGGATGCCATGAAGATTGTCACCAGCTACAGTGGTGTGACAATGCCCATGCGCGACGAGCACCACCAGCGTAACGTCCGGGAGACACTCGAAGGCACATGGACCTACAAGGGCTCCAAATCGGGTATCAAGGGCGAAATAGACACTGAGGAAGACATCACTGAGCATGCTGCTGGCAAGGGTTGGGAGGAATATCCCGAAGAGCATCGTGCCGACGACTTCGATGCCGACCAGGACGGCATGCCCGACTGGTGGGAGCAGTGCACAGGCAGCAACCCCAGCGAGGCCAACCAGAACGATGACCCTGACGGCGACGGCTGGACGCTGCTGGAAGACTATCTGGAGTTTATGGCACATCCATATATCGTGATTGAGCCTAACGGACAGGGCACCATCGACCTTCGTGAGCACTTTGCCGGCTTCTTCGGACAGAATGGCAACAATGTCACGCCGACTTTCACCTGCGATACGCAGACCGATAACGGCGTGAGCATCGACATCAACGGGACATCAATGACCGTTACCGTCGCTGGCTTTACCTCACCCACTGTACTTAGTTATCCCATTACCGTCAACGATGGCGAAACCACCTTCACACAGCGCTTCGGTGTGGCTGTCAGTAGCGGCACTACCGGCATCGCCACCATTTGCACAGAGCAAAAAGCCGACGATGCAGTCTACAACCTCAGCGGTCAGCGACTTGCAGCTCCACGTCGAGGCCTCAACATCATTGGAGGGAAAAAGGTCGTGATACAATAAACATTTACGCCATACAATTAACAGTGCCAAGCCCCATTCCGAGGCTTGGCACTGTTAATTTCCTGTCAATGCAACTTTTCCCCGATTTTTTTGGAACTTTCATAATAAATCCATAAATTTGCAGACAGCAATAAATATGATACGATTATGGCAGCAACTGTATTAAATGATGCACAGCTTGAATTGTTGAGGATGATGTCTATCTTCAACACCCCAGAAGCCGTTACAGACCTGAAGCAGGCTATTTCCAACTTCTTTGCTCAAAAGGCAGAAGAAGAAATAGACAAGTTGTGGGAGGACGGTATCCTGACAGATGCAAGAATTGAGAGCTTCCGTTCCCTGCATGAGCGTACAGAGTATAAGTAGTCCTTTGGGAAGAATGGACAATGTCGTCATCGATACAAACAGCCTAATTATAGCCATATCATCGAGAAGTGCCTATCATAGAATTTGGCAGTCATTTCTTGCTGGCGACTATTGTCTTTGTGTTTCAAACGAAATTCTTGAGGAATATGCAGAGGTAATCGCACGAAACATTAGCGTCAATGCAGCCCGCTATGTTGTTTATACCATCATGGAGCGTAAAAATGTCAGACAGATAACGCCTTCATATAAGTGGAATCTCATTACCGCTGATCCAGATGACAACAAATTTGTAGATTGTGCCATTGCAGCCAACGCAAGATTCATTGTCACAGAAGACCATCATTTCAATGTGCTCAAAGAGATCAACTTTCCATCCGTTGACGTGATAAATATTGATGACTTCCTAAAGGAGATTTTATCGAAATATTCATAATGTATAACCCTCAAGATAGATTGCGTATGACATAGCAATGACAAAAGACATATAGATAAGAAGCGTTAGCTTTTTCTACATACGATTAACAGTGCCAAGCCCCATTCTGAGGCTTGGCACTGTTATGAATGGTCGCTGGCCGAAAGGCTACGGGTAGGCGCGACAGTGGGAATAGGGAAAGGCAATGGGTTAGGGTTGGTATCTTTTACTTACAACAGCTCCAACGCCCGTTGGACGATGGGGTTCTGCGTGTTCATAATCTGGTAGTATTCGTTCATTTCCCAAAGATCGCGGGCGATGAGCGCCTTCAGCTGAAGGCGCAGATAAGGCAACGTGCGCTGCAGCTCTTCGTCATCCTTTGGCTTTACGTTCTGCTTTTCGGCCTCGGCCAAAATCTGGTCGGTCACGCTCTTCGGAACCTCAAACTGGTTTTTGAAGGTTGCGAAGTCGGGATAAGTCTTCTTCAGCTGCTTGCGGTTATTGTCGATATAACGCAGGTTGGCATTGATGATGATGCTCTTGGCGGCCAACTGGCGGTGGAACCGGGTGTACTGCAAAGTGTCGAGTGGCACGAACTCGTCGGGCATGATGCCGCCACCACCATAGACGGTGCGATGGCGGCGCAGGGTATAGCACTTCAGCGAGTCGTCGAAATGGATGCTGTCGCGGTTGGTCAGTTCACCATGCTTCAGGCGGTTCTCGAAGTCCATCTCATATTCTTTCAGTTCTCCTTTCTTATAAGGTTTCTGGATGCATCGCCCAGCTGGCGTGAAGTAATGGGCAACCGTCAGCCGTATCATGGAGCCGTCGGGAAGGTCGATGGGGCGCTGCACCAGTCCCTTGCCGAAGGTACGGCGTCCGACGATGATGCCGCGGTCTTGGTCTTGGATGGCTCCCGAGACGATTTCGGCAGCCGAGGCCGTCAGTTCGTTGACGAGCACGACCACCTTACCCGAAAGCAGCTTGCCGCCACCATCAGCAGTATAGTTGGTGCGTTTCTGAGTTCTTCCCTCGGTATATACGATAAGGTCGCGCGACTGGAGGAACTCGTTGGCTATCTTGACGGCAGCCTGAAGATAACCGCCGCCATTGTCCTGTAGGTCTACTATCAGGCTGCTCATTCCCTGAGCCTGCAGTTTCTCCACGCCATCCATAAATTCCTTGTAGGTGTTGGCACCAAAGTTCCCCATGCGGATATAGCCCACACCGGGACGAATCATATAGACGGCATCGATGCTGTGGACGGGAATCTTGTCGCGCTTCACGGTGAAATAGAGCATATTCTTCACGCCTCGCCTTACAACGCCGAGCTTCACTTTCGTTCCGCGGGGACCGCGAAGGCGTTTCATGATCTCTTCCTTCGACATCTTCACACCGGCGATGGCCGTATCGTTGACGTTCACGATGCGGTCGCCAGCAATGATACCCACCTTCTCGGAAGGTCCGTTGACGACGGGCTGTATGACGATAAGCGTATCCTCGACCATATTGAACTGCACGCCAATGCCGTCGAAATTACCCTGAAGGGGTTCGTTCATCGTCTTCACCTCTTGGGCGGTAGCATAGGTGGAATGCGGGTCGAGTCCCTTGAGCATGCCCCGTATGGCGTCTTCCACCAGTTTCTCATTGTTCACGGTATCGACATAATAATTGGATATGGCCATTTCGGCCATGTTCAGTTTCCTGAGCGGACTTCCACTACCGATATTGAATCGGAATTGAGCGAAAGAAGTGAGGGGGAGGAGAAGCAACAAGAGACCCACCCCAGCCCTCCCTATAGGGAGGGAGCAATTACTTTTTATACGATAATTGAGTTTCATTTTATACAAAATAACTTTCTATTTCTTTTAATACGCTTTCTATATTTTGTAGGATTTCTTCGTTGGAAAACCTGATGACGCAATATCCTTGGGACTCTAACCACGCTGCGCGCATTTCGTCACTATCCTGTTGAGTCCTCTCTGAATGATAACCGCCATCGGCTTCGATTATCAGTCCGTTGTCACGACACAAGAAATCCACGATGTAATCGCCAATAATATGTTGCCGCACGAACTTATGCCCCAGGTATCCCTGACGAATTTCTTCCCATAGCACCGACTCTGAAAGAGTCATGTTCTTTCTGTTCTCTCGAGCAAAAGCACGCAGTATTTCGTACCTGTCAGGATTAGCCGTTTTATATTCCATGCAATTATCGACTCTAACATTTCACTCCCTCCCTCATAGGGAGGGCGGGGGTGGGTCTCCCTTTTACTCCTCCGCCCTATCCTCTTCAATCACCAGATTGTCGATGATGAAGTTCTGGCGCTCCATGGTGTTCTTACCCATGTAATACTCTAAGAGTTTCTGCACCTGATCGGTCTTGTGGAGCGTGACCTGCTCAAGGCGAATGTCGGGACCGATAAAGCCGGCAAATTCTTCGGGACTAATTTCGCCCAGTCCCTTGAAACGGGTGATTTCGGGATCGGGGCCCAACTCGCTGATGGCCTTCACGCGCTCTTCCTCGCTGTAGCAGTAACGGGTGATGAAGTCGCTCTTCTTGTTGTTGGACGTGTGCTGGGCTTCAGCAGACTGGCTTTCGGCCAGCACCTTCTTGTTTTTAATCTTCGTCCGGCGGTTGCGCACTCGGAACAGAGGCGTCTGCAACACATAGACGTGACCTTTCTTGATAAGGTCGGGGAAGAACTGCAGGAAGAAAGTGATGATGAGCAGGCGGATGTGCATGCCGTCGACATCAGCATCGGTAGCCACTATCACTTTATTATAACGTAGGGTATCGAGACCGTCTTCAATGTCGAGCGCCGCTTGCAGAAGATTGAACTCCTCATTCTCGTAAACCACTTTCTTGGTAAGTCCAAAGGAGTTGAGAGGCTTTCCGCGAAGCGAGAACACAGCCTGAGTGTTTACGTCGCGGCTCTTGGTGATGCTTCCACTGGCGGAGTCGCCCTCGGTGATGAAGATGCAGGATTCCTCCTTGCGCTCGTTCTTGACGTCGGAGTAATGGATGCGGCAGTCACGCAATTTGCGGTTGTGCAGGTTGGCCTTCTTGGCGCGCTCGCGGGCCAGCTTGGTCACGCCGGCCATCGCCTTCCTTTCGCGCTCGCTGGAGGTAATCTTCTCGAGCATCGTATCGGCAATCTCAGGATTCTTGTGCATGAAGTTGTCCACTTCCTGCTTGATAAAGTCGCCCACGTATTTGTTTACCGAAACCCCGCCGGGACTCATAGTGAGCGAACCGAGCTTGATTTTGGTCTGGCTCTCGAACATCGGCTCCTCCACGTTAACGGCGATGGCTGCAACAATACCATTTCGGATGTCGCCATACTCGAAATTCTTGCCATAGAACTCTTTGATGGTCTTGGCAATATGCTCCTTGAAGGCACTCTGGTGGGTTCCGCCTTGGGTGGTGTGCTGCCCGTTCACGAACGAATGGTATTCTTCACCATACTGATTGGTATGGGTGAAGGCAATCTCGATATCCTCGCCCTTGACGTGAATGATGGGATAGATAGGATCGTTGGTCATCGCGTCGGTGAGCAAGTCTTTCAGTCCGTTGCGCGAGAGGATGCGCCGGCCATTGTACATAATGGCCAGACCTGTGTTCAGGTAAGTATAGTTGCGCAGCATGGTTTCCACGAACTCATCGTGGAACTTGTAGTTTTTGAAGAGAGTGTCGTCGGGTTCAAAGAAGATGTAGGTGCCGCGCTCGTCCTGAGTCGGCTCGGTGGTGTCGCTCACCAACTCGCCGCGCTCGAACTTGGCCGTGCGCACTTTGCCGTCGCGATAGGAACGCACCTCGAAATGCGAACTGAGAAAGTTGACGGCCTTGATGCCCACGCCGTTCATGCCCACCGATTTCTTGAAGGCCTTGGAATCGTATTTGCCACCGGTATTGAGCTGGCTGACAGCCTCGATCATCTTCTCCTGCGGGATGCCGCGTCCATAGTCGCGGAGCGTCACGCGCAGATTGTCGTCGATGTCGATTTCTATGCGCTTGCCCTCGTTCATGCGGAACTCGTCGATAGAGTTATCGATAGCCTCCTTGAGTAGCACGTAGATACCGTCTTCCGTCTGCGACCCGTCGCCCAAACGGCCGATATACATACCGGGACGGGTACGGATGTGCTCAATGTCAGAAAGGTGGCGGATGCTGGAGGCGTCGTAGTCGACAGAAGACCCACCCCCAGCCGGAGACCCACCCCCACCCTCCCTATGAGGGAGGGAGTTATTACTATCTACCGTGTTTTGTTTTTCTATATCTTCTTTTGCCATATTCTTGTTTTCTGGTTTTTGGTTTCTTTTTTCTGCGGTACGACCGCAGAACACCTGACGACTCTCTTCCCTGTGGGGGAAGCATTTTGCTCCCTCCCTATAGGGAGGGCGGGGGGAGGGTCTTCTTATAACTCCTCAGCCTCCTGTGATAATTTGTTTCAAGATACTGCCATTGCCCCAGCATGTGCTCGTTGGTTTCCATCTGCGGCATGGCCTCAGCCCACTTGAAACCGTAGCGGATATACTGCTGGATGAGGTCGGTGAAGATGAGCGCATTGGCACCCTTGCCCCGATATTCGGGCATCACGCCGATAAGCAACATATCTACGGTGTCGGCATGGTGCCACTTGATGGCATCAAGCATGCCTATCCATCCGAAGGGAAGCAGACGGCCGTTCTTCAGCTTGCGCTGCGCTTTGGAGAGCGAGGGGAAGGTGATGCCAAAGCCCACCATCTTGTTGTTCAGATTGGCATCGACGATGATACTCACCAAGTTCAGGTCGGCAATGCGGATATACTGGTCGACCAGCTGGTCGACCTTGCGCTCGCCCAGAGAGGAAAAGCCATAAAGATTTCCGTAGCAGACATTGAGCATCTGGAATATCTCGCGCCCATAGCCTTCTTTCATGAGTTCCCTGCGAGAGAGCTTATGCACCTTGAGGTTATAACGCCGGCCCACCATCTCGGCAATCTTCAAGAATTTTTCTGGCACGGCCTCAGGCACCTTTACCTGGCACTGCACCCAGTCGTTGTCTTTCTCGAATCCACCCATCTGCTCCATGTGACGGGGATAGTAAGGGAAGTTATAGTTGGCGTAGGCCGTGGAATACTCAGTGAATCCTTCGATGAGCATGCCCTCGCGGTCAGTATCGGCAAATCCCATCGGGCCTATTATCTTTTCCATGCCCCGCTCCTGTCCCCACTGGGCAACGGTATCAAGCAGCGTTTTCGATACCTCAATGTCGTCGATAAAGTCGAACCATCCGAAGCGTACGGCATTGGTCTGCCATCGCTGGTTGGCCTTATGGTTGATGATGGCTGCCACACGCCCGACGGGCTTGCCGTCGCGGAAGGCCATGAAATAGTCGGCCTCACAGTCATCAAACGAAGCATTCTTGTCGCGGCGCAGGGTAAACTCCTCGTCGTTGAAGAGATAAGGAACATCATTAGGATCGTCACGATACAAATCGTAGCGGAACTGAATGAAATTCCGAAGTTCTTTCAAATTCTCTATCTTCTTAATCGTAATCATAGTCTTTGTCTGTTAATCGCTCAGTACTTGATTTCTTTTCGATAGCACCGGCGGCTTTTGTGATGGATGGGGTTCAGTGGTCCCCACTGGCTCTGCACTTTCTCGTTGGTCTTCATCTCAACCTGGCTCTCGCCCCATTTGATTCCGGCCTTGATGTAGCGCGGAATCAGGTCGGTAAACATCAGCGCATTGGCTCCCTTCGAACGGTACTCGGGCTTGATGGCGATGAGCATCAGGTCGATAATGTCACTCTTTCCGAACTTCAATGCCCTGATGGCATGCCACCATCCGAAGGGCAGCAGACGCCCGCGGTGGCACTTCTGCAGTGCCCTGGTCATCGATGGGATGGTGATGCCGATGCCCACCAGTTCGTTGTCTTTGTTGGCATCGACGATTCCCGTCACAAAATCGTAGTTCACCAATGGCAGCCACATTTTCAGGTATTGGATAATCTGCCGGTCGGTCATTTCGGAATAACCATACAGATCCTTGAAACTTTCGTTGATGAGCTGGAACATCTTCAGGCCATAGCCTCCGTCGTAGACATCCTTCTTCCTGAACTTGATGATGCGCAGATTGTAGCGGCTTTCCACGACCTGGGCCACCTTGGCATATTTCTCGGGAATTTGGTCGGGCACAATCAGCTTGAATTCCACGTAGTCGTTGTCCGGCTCAAAACCGCCCAGTTTCTCCATGTGCTCGGGATAGTAGGGATAGTTATAGATGGTGGCCATCGTACCCAACTGGTCGAAGCCCCAGGTGAGCATGCCCTCGGGATCCATGTCGGTGAAACCCAACGGCCCCACAATCTCGGTCATGCCTTTCTGGCGGCCATAGTCCTCGACGGCCTTAAGCAGCGCTGCCGAAACCTCGATGTCGTCGATGAAGTCGATCCATCCGAAACGGACGCTCTTGCGTTGCCATTTCTCGTTGGCACGCTTGTTGATGATGGCTGCCACGCGTCCCACTACCTTGCCCTCTTTCAATGCCAGATAGTAGTCGGCCTCGCAAAACTCGAAAGCTGCGTTCTTGTCTTTTCTCAGGGTGTTCCAGTCGTCTAAAAAAAGCGAGGGTGCATCATAGGCATTGCCTTGATACAGGTCGTAATGGAAATTGATAAACCGCTTCAGGTCTTTCTTTGTTTCCACCCGTTTGATTTCTACAGCCATAGCGAAAATTATTAATTCATTAACTTGTGGACAAAATTACGAAAAATCGAGGGGAGAACAAAATAAACATTTTATTTTTTATCCCGAGATAGAGTAATTTATCTAAAATTACGAAAAATCGAGGGGAGAACAAAAGAATTTATTCTTTTTTATGACGCAACGGGTTAACTTCGCAATTTTTATTACCCAAATGTTACATTTCCATACATGACGCGTCTTTATAATAAATTAAAGTGACAATGAAAATGAACATGGACAACTGGATAAAAAAGATTATCCAGAAACATGACGTGGTGGCCATACCCGTGATGACGCATCCGGGAATAGAACTAAACGGAAGAACTGTAACGGAAGCCGTCAGCGACGGGACGGTGCACTTCGAGGCGGTGATGACACTGGCGGAACGCTATCCGGCGGCGGCAGCCTGTACGATTATGGACCTGACCGCAGAGGCAGAATGCTTCGGGGCAGAGATAGAGTTCTCCGACATTGCCGTGCCTGCCGTGCGCGGACGACTGCTGAACAACCTGGAAGAAATCGAACGGCTGAAAGTGCCGTCGCTGAACAGCGGGCGCATTCCGCAGTTCCTAAAAGCCAACCTGCTGGCCGCCGAACAAATCGACGACCGACCGCTTTTCGCCGGATGTATCGGTCCGTTCTCGCTGGCAGGCCGACTCTACGACATGAGCGACATCATGGTACTGATCTGCGAAGAACCCGACGCGGCCCACGAACTGCTCGCAAAATGCACGGAATTCATCTTGAAATACTGCATGGCACTGAAAGAAACGGGCGCCAACGGCGTACTGATGGCCGAACCGGCGGCCGGACTGATGAGCAACGAACAGTGCATCGACTTCTCGTCACTCTACGTAAAATACATCGTCAGCAAAGTACAGACGCCCGAATTTTCAGTGATTCTTCATAACTGCGGCAACACAGGCCACTGCACGAAAGCGATGGTGGAGACTGGAGCCGCCATGTATCATTTCGGAAACAAGTGTGCGATGTGCGAGGTGATGGAAGACGTGCCGCCTACAGCCTTAGGCATGGGCAACATCGACCCGGTAAGTATCTTCAAGGATGCCCTGCCGTCGCAGATGAAACAGGCGGTGAAACACCTGTTGGAGCAAATGCGCCGTTTCCCCAATTTCGTACTTTCAAGCGGATGCGACACGCCGCCGCAAACGCCCCTGCATAATATTGACGCATTTTTTGAAACATTAGACGAATGGAAAAAAGAAGACCCACCCCAGCCCTCCAGACCCACCCCTACCCTCCCTATAGGGAGGGAGCAAATAGTTTTAAGGGGTATAAAGAAATAAAAACTCCCATCCCTTCGGGAATGGCTACGGGTAGGCGCGTCAGCGGGAATGGGGTTGGGGGTGGACTTAGGTTATGACGAAAAAAGGACTGAAATACGAGGATTTGCGCATCAGCTTTTCAGAACTCTATGAGCAGATGGGCTATGGGCAGACTATTCCCGATGCGGTCACACAGAAAGAGACGGAACGCATCACGGAAGAGGTGAGGGCTTTCCTAAAACCCCGCTTCTGCTTCTTCGTTCAGCGCGAAATGCCCGGATTCTCCATCGGAAAAATTATTGAACGCCAGCTTCGGAGTGCCGAGGCATACGCCATGTTCATCTGTACGGCGGGAAAGGAATTCGAGGAATACCAGCACCGGCTGAAAGAAGAGGGCGACATGGTGCGCGTGTTCATTGCCGATGCACTGGGCAGCGTGATTGCCGAGAAAACGGCCGACCGCATGGAAGAAACGCTCCAGGAAAGCATCGGCAAGTTGGGATGGCATCATACGAACCGCTTCTCGCCCGGATATTGCGGATGGCACGTCAGTCAGCAGCAACAACTCTTCCCCCTTTTCAAGGGCGAAACCTGCGGTGTCAGCCTTACCGAGAGCAGTCTGATGGTACCCATCAAGAGCGTGAGCGGCATCATCGGACTGGGCAGTCGGGTGCGCCATCTCGACTACACCTGCGGCCTGTGCGACCTCAAGGATTGCTTCCGCCGGCGGACGAAAAAATGATTTCCAACACATTCAAATATCATTTTTTTAACTTCCGATTAATCTTTTTCGGAAATGTTGCGTCTAATTAACATCGACTATTTATTATAATAACATTTTAAAACCTAAAGAAAAATGAAAAAAGTTATGATGATGTTGGCCATGCTGGCCATCCCGTTTGCTATGCAGGCACAGACAAAGTTCCACGATGTTGAGTTGAACGAGGCTACCGGTCCCGTGAAATCTATCACCCAGGCAGGAATGATGGGCCAGGGCGAGCAGGTTGTCAACTTCACCCAGGAAGGCAAAATGCAGGCTGAGGGCCTCTCCGGCGTGGTCTACGACGACAACGGCTACATGAAGAAGGCCGAGCGACAAGTAGACACTCCACAGGGCAGCATGAAGATTACGACCACCTACAAGTGGGAGAACGGAAAAGTAGCGAGCCAGTCGATGGACTTCGGCCAGGGCAGCATGACTCAAGTGTTCAAGTACAACGAAAAGGGTGCTCCCGCATCAATGTCAATGGACATGATGGGGCAGCAGATGGAAATCCCCTACACCGACTATAAATATGACGATCACGGCAACTGGATCAGCCGCAAGACCTCTATGATGGGCCGCGACATGGAGCAGACTCGCACCATTACCTATTACGAGTAATCACCCGGTTCCTCTCCTCAATTATCAGGAATTCATACACGTAATAATAAAAAGGATTCATACACATAATAATAACATAGCAAAAGGCCTGTCCCACTTGATTAGGACGGGCCTTTTCCTTTTCTGATGCCGGGTGCCACCCGTAAAGGCCGAATATCTGCAAATTAAACCAACCCCGAAAAGTAATTTAGACTAAATTACAAAGTAAATTAGACTAAATTGAAAAGTAATTTAGACTAAATTGCTAAGTAAATTAGACTAAATTACTTCTGCACTCCTAATCGTTTGATTTTTAAGCATATAAGAATTGGCTTATTCAAGAAATATAGATTTTATTTGCATTATGTGAATAATAAAATGTGGAGGCCGCAATGGCCTCCACATGATTCCTTTACTTTACAATTACCTTCTTGCCGTTAATTATATTCATTCCTTTCTGAGGGGATGTCAGTCGATGTCCTGACAAATCAAAAATAGAATTGACTTCGTCAGATCTGACTCTTATATTATCTATCGAACTTGTTGCATCTTCATAATGGAACACAAGTCTCTCGTAATCGAAATAACCTTCCCAAACTTCAAGTATTTGGACGATTTCAACAATATTGCCCTCAGCATCTAATGTATATGAATAATTTATTCCCACGTCGTAATCCGATTTTGCAGATGCGGGAAGTTTTGCATGTCGTTTGCCAAATAGATTGCCGAAATGATACAAGGGACTGGGCGTATCGAAAATGCCATATTCCGATCTTGGAGTATAAAAAAAAGGGAAAGAAGATGGATAGTCAATATCTGTAAATGCTGTAACTTCTGCAAACCTATCCCCTCTAATCCGTTTAACCATGTTGCCATTCTCCCATATATTCTGATAGACAGTTTCGCCTCCCATCGACAAACCAGTCCATTCTCCTTGGGAATTATAAGACAAATCATATGCGTATTCTTCTCCATAACCCGAGACTCCTGACACGTTTGTTATTCTGCCGCCAGCTATTGTTAAAACATATGTTCCTTTACATTCATGTCCGCGATTAAAACCCGGCATTAATCCTTTTACAGTAATTTTTCCACTAATGTCATCATATTCAAAAACCAACTCTTGTTGATATTTGTTATAATTTGCTTCATCATAAATTCTAATTAGTCTGCCGTTTACGTCGTAAACATATAAAAAACTTTCATATGGTGTGGACGAATTTTCTTCGTAGTAACGGTCAATTTGCTTTACCCGTTTGCTTTGTGCTTGGCAGAAAGATGATACTGCCAAAGTCAAAATAATAAGTAGTATTCTAATCATAATAATAAAAATAAAAAAAGGCGGAACCGTTCGATGCTTATCTGAAGCTCGGTTACCGCCAAGTGACCTAAAACGAAACAAGCATAAACAGCCCACGCCTTACGACGTGAGACTTCTATCTGCTTGTCCTTTCGTTTTGAATGATTGGCGGTATTCAGCTTCAAAGAACAAGAGCAAAAGCTCAAATATCTATGTAATAAGTACGAACAGAAACGCTATTCTGTAAGTTAATAATTTGATTGTTATTAAATTCTCTCTGTGGCCTTGTGAGGCTGAGCCTCATCGTGCAGGCCGGTAGCGTTAGTTCTGTTTTCTACTTCATTGGCATTTCGGTTTTTAGGGTTAAACATCATGTGAATTGTTTTCTGACTGCAAACTTACGAATAAAAACGGAAAGGAGCAACATTTTGCCCAAAAGATTTGGAAAAACAGAAAAAAAACGAATTCAACCAAAAGACAATCCTTGCGATTTACTGCTCTTGTTTTTTCAGAACTACTTTCTGGCCGTAGATGCCGCTGACAGTCTTCATAAAATCTATGAATTGGGAATAGAGCGATTTGTCGTAGGTTCCTGACTTCATCAGCTGACTGTTCTGTATGCGTATCTCGCTGCCTTCACGTTTCATGGTGAACCGGAATGTGCCGAAGGGTTGCTCTATCGTGATGTCCTTGGGCCGGGCCTCAATGTCGTAGCCTTCCGGGATGGCGAGTGTTATCTCGTCCCTATCCATGTAGCCTGTCTCAAGAAAAATGTCCTCCTGACGGCTGGGAAATGGAGTTGGCGTGGCGTAACCGTTATGAATGGGACAAATGGGAACGAAGAGCCGCTGACCTGTTACGGTGGCATATCGCTGGCTTCTTACCTCTGCATCAATGTTGATTGTGGCACCGTTCTCACTGACATCCATACGCCCGATTTCTGCCTGTGTCACCCGTACCATTTGCTGCAAGGTTTTTTGTCGTTCTTTTTCATCCATTTTCAATATTGGGATGTTATGCTCATATTGCCAATTACGGAAGTCTTGCGACAATGAAACGTTTGCTGCCCCGTTCGGATCTATCCGGATGTGGATTTTGCTATGCATCAGGTTCATGCTGTCGGCATATTCAGGCAATCGTACTAACCGACCTCCTGCCTGGCTTACCTCAATGGCATCATGGCCGGCGATGCCGTTATGCACATAGCCCATCGGAAGCTGCGGATTGGTACACTCTATCCAGAGGGTATCACTCTGAAGCGGTACTTGCAGGATGACGTGGTTCATCTGACCAACGCTGGCAAAATCTTTCAAAAGTCGGCGGTTGGTGGTGCTGATGGTAATATAGTTCGAAGGGATTCCCACCTCTTTCAGCATAGCACGCATATAATTCGACAACCCCTTGCAGTCGCCGAACCCACTCTTGCAGACATCGGCGGCCGGAGCAGGCTTCTGTCCTCCGATGCCAAGAAGAATGGCCACATAGCGAGTGGTCTTCTCTAAATAATGATAGAGAACCGCTACCTTTTCGCGATCGGTCTTAAGTCTATCCGTCATCTGGTGGATTTCTTGCCGGATATCCTCAGGTAAAGTTTCACTTCCGTTGATGAGACTGTACTCCCACTTGCCATAGTCGGCCCAACTGTTTAAACTGCCTTTTGTTCCATAATAGATAAAATCCGTAGGCGCAAAGTAGGCCATTGGCAACCGTTCTCGCAATGGTTTGGCGTATGGTTCATTTTTCAGGGCCGGCAAATTTTCAAGTTCGAGGATGAGTGTTTTCCCGTCATCTGAGGACGTCACTGCCTTGTCGATATTCAACAAGGCATGTCGAACGGCAATTTCTTTGGGGGCGGTCAACCGATAGACGGCTTTCTTTACGCTGACGTCATAGCCGGTCTGCGGACAGAACCGTGGAAACTCTATCAGGTTGTCGTGGCTCTCCATGGTCCACTCGTATGTGATGGTGACAGGATAGACGGGTGGTGTGTAGTCAAGATACATTTTATAGTCGTCAATGGCGAGATACGGGGAGTATTCCGTTTGTTTCAGTTCACTTTCCTTGAACTTGCGAATAACGCGCCCCGTGGCATCGGCCACTTGTCCCTTGAAACCCGTCAGTTTGTCGTTCTTGCTACATGAACAGACGAATGTGGCATGACCTGCTCCATGCTCGTTGAGAATGGTTGTCACTTCCCTGAAATGGACGGTGGCTTGTGTAGGGCTGAAGCATTCGACATCGGTCAAAGACTCCTCCACTACAGCAATCTGCGCTGTGGAATATTGAATAGAAGTCAGCAGTAGTACGAGAAAAATTGTCTGTCTCATGTCGTTTATTTAAATCTTCTTGAGAACCAGCATGTCCTTGCTCCGATTAGAGAATAAGTCATATAGCTGACGAAGTGTATCATACCTGTCCTTGTAGTAGGTCACACTGTTTTGGCGGAACTGAACTTGAATAGACAACAGATGTTCGTCCGAGACTTCATACAGGATGTGACCGCTAATACTCTTGTCTTCAGTTGTAATCTTTGTATTCTTCGGCACGTCCTCCAACTTCCATCCTTCAGGCAGTACGAGGCGGACGGTCATACCGAAAGTCTGTTTGCAGGGAAACTCTACAGGCAACAGTCGTTCTGTCTCCAGGAAGGGATTATTATGAATGGGAAAGTCAATAAAGGGGTTGAAATAGATATGGTCGGAGGCGGTTTCACCCTGCTTGGTAAACTTCATTTCCTCCCTTACATTTGCTGAGTAGTCACGGTGTCCTGTCATCTGACAACCGATTATCTCAATGCCGTAATCAGCTGACTTCTTGGCAATGAAGGCAGCACTGTCGCTGGCCTCACGAAACAGTCTCCGCTCATTATACGCGGCATTGCCAGAGTAGAGTACAGTTCGCTCACCGCTCATCACACCTTCTGGTGAAATTGAGCCGACAACCGTTACCTGGCTTCCGGCCTCAGCAATGTTCTGCAGGTTCACCCATTGGCTGGACTTTCCTTTCTGAATAAGACGAGCGTGTTCAACATAAAGATTGGGAGACAACGTATTAACGTAGCCGTCAGCCGATGTTGCATCAAGGTACAGCCATGAGGTTCCATTGGGCACGGCGACGATGAAGGTGTTCAGTTTGTTCAGGCTTGGATAAGTCTGTGGCAAACGACCGTGGCGGCGAGTGCTCATGACAACGGGATATGCCTGTATGCCGACATCTCCGAGCATGTTGATGAGCATCATATTCAGGTCACCACTTGTGCCGCTTCCTTTTTTGATAACCTCCGATGCTGGATGAGCCAGCAACACATATTCTCCATTCCATGCCAACTTCTGGCGCAGTATCTTGAATGTTGCAGCCACCTTTTCCTTCAAGTCCGTCATCTCGGCAATTCCTGCGGCAGCAAGTTCATCGCGGAATTTGCTATGATCGTTTAGACGTAAACCAAATTCTGAATGCTGAATGAGAATGTTGTCCACCTGCTCCCAATTCTTCTTCACGTCACGATAGTTTCCTCCTGACGAAGCGTAACTTTTCAGCTCTGCGGTCACTTTGGTAACATAGTCACGCTCGTTCCACACAAAGTCGTCTTTCTTCAGTGCCGGCAGATTACGCCCTGTACAAAGATATATATTTGTCTTGCATGATGACGTTCTCGCCATCTGGCCAGTAGAAGTATTATAGTTGAGGTTACCAGTCGAATGAGAACTCTGAAGGATTTGAAGGCCGCTCGTTTCAACGTTGAAGATAAAAACAGAAGGAATCTCCAGCCTGTATTGTGCAAAAACGACAGGAATATCTTCCTGTGCATCCCAGTCGAAGATATGGAAGAAAACGTTGCTGTGGCGTGTAAATTCGTACTCGATTACTGTTCCAGCCCTTACCTGAGGAATAGCAACTTTTGCCATCATATAGTCTTCATCAATGCGCTCCGTGTGAATTTGCTCTTTGCCAATTCTCGTCTTCACCACCTTGCCATCCACTAAGTTATAGGCTGTTGCCTTGAAGTTCTCAATGGATTCCATGCCGTATTCTTCTTTTGTATTGTAGATGTATGGAATACTGATGTTTGCACAGTCTTTTCCTTCGTCCTTCAGAATCTTGATACGTTTCTTGACCTGATAGTCCACCAAGTAATTATATAGATTCATCGTATAGTTGACAGATGTCAGATGACAGAGCACCACGGCCTTGGCCTCTTTGTCGGCGGCATATTCCGTCATGTTAAGTTCTTCGTCTGTCGGCTTTCCCCATTTCAAGTTAGGCTCTGACGTCTGTGCCACAACTTTCAGTGTACAAAAGGCAAGGAGTAACAGATATTTTTTCATCCTTATTGTATTTATGGTTTCTTCAGCGTTATGATTAGCTTATTGCTCTCAACCAATTTATCGAAAAAACCTTTCAGATTCTGATACTCCGTCGAAGCGAACAAGGTTTTGTCTATACTCACCTTATACTGCATGTTCACCATATTGCCAAGTACTTTACAGGCGATGCTGGCCGTTGCACCGTCAAGCTTGATGACAATGGGCTTTGGCACCTCTTCCACCACATATCCTTCGGGCAGCGTAATCATCACATTCTGCATCTCCGACTGCTTATAGGGGAATTCTATAGGCAAAATGCGCTCTGTGGCGGTGAAGGGAGACTCGCGTTGCGGAATGAAAATCAACGGGTTAAGGTAAATCATGTCACCAGCAGCATCACATTGTTTGGTAAATGTCAGTTCTTCCTTAACAGTTGGCGAGAAGTCATAGCGTCCCTCTAAGCTATAGGACTGAATCTCTATTCCATCACGCTCCTGCATCTTATGAATCAACTCCACGCTGTCCTTAGCCAATCGCCATTCGTGACGTTTTGCAGCGGCAGCTTCATCAAGAAAAATGCTCGACTTATTTCCCTTCAGCAGTCCATCGGTGCCAAGTTGGGCCTGAATGGAAGTCGTCTCACGGCTACGGGCATTGTCTTGCAGATTTACCCATAAATCCGCTCCGGTCTTCTGTAATACACGTGCCCTGGTGACCAAAAGCTTTGCGGGAAGCACGTTCAGATAGCCATCCTCGGCAGAGCCGTCCAGATAGACCATTCCCGTATCCGTCATCGGGATGCCAACCACAAAGGTGTTCAAGTATTTCAAACTTGAATGGGAAAGCGGAAGGATACCGCTGTCACGTGTTCTCATGATGACAGGTGTTGACCCGATACCGGCATCTTTAAGCATATTAATCAGCAGAAAGTTGATATCGGCATTAGTTCCTGTACCCTCTTTCAGTACTTTTGAGGCCGATTCACCCCAAAGGGCATATTTGCCGTTCCAGCGCACTTTGCTCTTGAGTAGCTTCCACACGGCAGCTATCCGCTCCGTCTTATCGCTAATGCCAGGAATTCCTGCTGCTGTGATTTCATCCTTCAGCGGACTGCTTCTCTTCAAGCGTCCTCCAAAATCCTCGTCATTCATCAGCTGGCCGTCAACATCATTCCATGTGGAGGTATAACTCTGGTAAACGGCACCTGGGACGAATATGTTGGCCAGCTCGGCGGTCACTTTGTCACCATAATCAGCAGCATGCCATACGAAATCATCATCTTTCAAGGCAGGCAAGTTCCTGCCGACGAAAGTCTTTATGTTCGTAAGGATATTTTCTGTTCCTCCGCTGAAAAGCAATGTCATTGGCTCGCTGTACGCTTTCTTTTCCAAATGGTTCATACCAGTTTCCTCAATATTGAAACTGAACCATTCTGGAATCGACAGTTCATAGCACGTATAGAGTACAGGAATGTCGTGCTGGGCATACCAGTCGCGAATGTTGCCATAGAAATCGCTTTCAATACGGTACTCATATTCTATGACCGTTCCCACTTTTACCTGGGGCACGCTGAATTTCAACACCATCTGGTTCTTGTCGAGACGCTCTTCGCTGGTCATCGACCGTTCCATCTTCGTCTTCACAGTTTTACCGTTCTCCAGATTATAGGCTGTTGCCTTCAGTCCTGCCACCAACTCATGGCGACTACGGTTGGTCACGCTTTCCATATAAACAATCTGTCCGTCAGCCACCCGCTTGCCCTCTGGCTTCAACACTTTCAAGCGAGTATTCACACGATAATACACCTTGAAGTCGTCGCCGATGAACTGATAACTCACATCGGTCTTATGGTATAGCACGACAGCGTCAGCATCTTTGTCGGCGGCATATTCTGTCATTTGCAGTTCCTGGTCTGTTGGCTTTCCCCATTTTAGGTTTGGCTCTATGCCTTGTGCGTTGGCTATTAGGTTGAAAGCCAGTAGCATTATGTAGGTAATTGTTCTTTTCATAAATTAATTATTTATATGATATCATTTGAATAATTGTTTATTCATCATTACATTTGTGTGCAAAAGTAAATGGTTTTTGTGATTATAACTCCTGCGAGCCTTCTTCGTTCGAGGTCTCATAAATGTTCCAGTGGCGCGAGGTCCATTCTATGAGATTCAGTTCTATATTCTTGGCTAAACCAAAATTGACTATCTTTTCCGTGTAGCAGAGTTTGGGCCAGCCGTTGTAGAAAAAGCCGTAGTATTCGTTTTGCGTCACGGAAACGTCCTGGTCTTTCATGACGGTCTTCATGGAGTCAATCAATTCACTTCTTTTATTATGAAGGCTGTCAGCCATATTTTCTTTCAGAAGAAGCGAGGCCGAATTGATTCCCAACTCCAGTGCATCCTCTGCGGGTATGGTGGTCACCGACTTGGTCATGACGGCATAGTCGCCCTCAATGTCACCGTCTTCCTCTTGTTCGGTATAGCCCACCTTGGCGATAATATGCTGGGGATAACCGTTTTCTACATCATCGAACTCCTTTTGGCCGATATCAAAAGCCTTGCCATGCACGCAGAAGAGCAGGTCCAGTTCGTCGTAAGCCTCTCTTATCTTGTTTTCCGTAGAAAACTCCATGAGCAGCATGTTTTCATACTGTGGGCGCGAAATAATGCTGTCGGCGCCCGGTTTCATCTTATAGAACCGATCAACAGCCAGTGGAACGGCCTTCTTCATCAAGTCACGGATTTCGCGCCAGTTCTCTATATGCTGCACCTGTCCCAACTCATCCGTAGTGAAAATGCAATGCACGTCTTTCGTCATTTCCCACAGTTCGGCAGCCACGCCATTTATCAGCGAGTCGCTTTCCATTCCACACTTATAATTTAATGGGATGTATTCCATGCGGTAGCCTTTGCTTGTGGAGTCGGTCACTACGATCATAAATTCCTCGGCTATGTCATAAGTCAGCGTGGTATCGTTGTTAATTATTTTCTGCTTTAGCTGGTGATTTCTGAAGGTCATGGTGTCGTTCTTGCAGAAATAACCCACCACGTTGATTGTCGTGTCTGCCTCCTGTTCCAAAGTCATGCTTTGAGCATTCACCGTGAGTACGGCGAATAACATAGCAAAAAATATCCAAATTCTGGTATTAAAACTCATCATTTCTTTATTATTTATAAAAGGTGAGCCCCTTTGGACTCACCTTTTTATATTAAGACTTTTCGACAATTAGTCGTTCAGTTTAGCCTTGATGAACTCGCGGTTCAGGCGGGCGATGTTGCTGATGCTCTCGTTCTTCGGGCACTCGGCCTCGCAAGCGCGGGTGTTGGTGCAGTTGCCAAAACCGAGTTCTTCCATCTTCATCACCATGTTCTTGGCACGCTTTGCAGCCTCAGGACGACCCTGGGGAAGCAGAGCCAACTGGCTGACCTTCGATGAAACGAAGAGCATGGCAGAGCCGTTCTTACAAGCGGCTACGCAGCAACCGCAACCGATGCAACTGGCAGCGTCCATAGCCTCGTCGGCATTCTCCTTCGGGATGAGGATGGCGTTGGCATCCTGAGCCTGACCGGTGCGGATGGTGTTGTAACCACCGGCAGCGATAATCTGGTCGAAGGCATTACGGTTCACCATGCAGTCCTTAATCACGGGGAAGGCAGCGGAACGCCAAGGTTCAACGGTAATCACATCACCGTCGTTGAAACGGCGCATGTAGAGCTGACAGGTTGTAGCACCTGTAGCAGGCCCGTGAGGGTGACCGTTGATATAGAGCGAGCACATACCGCAGATACCCTCGCGGCAGTCGTGGTCGAAGACGAAAGGCTCCTTGCCTTCGTTGATGAGTTCCTCGTTGAGGATGTCAAGCATCTCCAGGAATGAGGTATCATCGGGGATGTCGTGCATCTCGCGTACGTCGAAGTGGCCCTTCTCGCGCGGACCGTTCTGACGCCAGTATTTCAATGTGAAACTTATATTTTTAGCCATAATATTTTAGTTCTTATAATTACGTGTTTGTACCTTGATTGCCTCATACTCAAGCGGCTCCTTGATGAGTTCGGGGGCAGCGGTGTCGTCGCCCTGATACTCCCAACAGCCAACATAGAAGAAGTTCTCATCGTCGCGCTTGGCTTCGCCTTCCTCTGTCTGATATTCCTCGCGGAAGTGTCCGCCGCAGGACTCGTTACGATGGAGGGCATCGTAAGCCACAAGTTGTCCCATCAGCAGGAAGTCGCGCAGGTGGATAGCCTTGTCGAGTTCCACGTTGAGACCTTCCTTCGTTCCGGGGATGAAGAGGTTAGTGTCGAATTCCTTCTTCAGTTTCTTGATGAGTTCAATGCCTTCCTTCAGGCCTTCGGCTGTACGGCCCATGCCCACATGCTCCCACATGATGTGACCGAGTTCCTTGTGGATAGAGTCGACAGAACGCTTGCCCTTGATGCCCATCAGACGGTCAATCTCTTTCTCAACGCCCTTCTCTGCCTCTTCGAACTCAGGCAGGTCGGTGGAGATACGCGGCCATACATCCTGGTCGGCCAGATAGTTCTGGATGGTATAAGGCAACACGAAGTAACCGTCGGCCAGACCTTGCATCAATGCGGAAGCACCGAGGCGGTTGGCACCGTGGTCGGAGAAGTTACATTCACCGATGGCAAACAGACCCTTGATGGTGGTCTGCAGTTCATAGTCAACCCAGATACCACCCATCGTGTAGTGGATGGCGGGGAAGATCATCATCGGGTTGTAATATTTCACGCCGTTGATCTCGTTGGCGAGTTCACCGGGATTCACGTCGGTGATTTCCTCATACATATCGAAGAGGTTACCGTAACGCTGGCGTACGATGTCGATACCGAGACGCTCGATAGATTCAGAGAAGTCGAGGAACACGGCCAGACCTGTATTGTTCACGCCAAATCCCTTGTCGCAACGCTCCTTGGCGGCACGAGAAGCCACGTCACGGGGAACGAGGTTACCAAAGGCGGGATAGCGACGCTCCAGATAGTAGTCACGGTCTTCCTCTGGAATGTCGGAACCTTTCTTAGTGCCTGCCTGCAGTGCCTTGGCATCTTCAATCTTCTTGGGCACCCAGATACGTCCATCGTTACGCAACGACTCAGACATCAGCGTCAACTTAGACTGCTTGTCGCCATGAACGGGGATACAGGTGGGGTGAATCTGAACGTAAGAAGGATTTGCAAAATAAGCACCCTTACGATAGCACTGAACAGCAGCCGTACAGTTACAACCCATGGCATTCGTAGAAAGGAAGTAGGTGTTGCCATAACCACCGGTACCGATAACAACGGCGTTTGCAGAGAAACGCTCCAGTTTTCCAGTTACGAGGTTCTTGGCAATGATACCGCGGGCACGGCCATCAACGATGACCACGTCTTCCATCTCGTAGCGGGTGTAGAGTTTCACCTTGCCGGCATTCACCTGACACATCAGCGAACTGTAGGCACCGAGCAGCAACTGCTGGCCCGTCTGACCCTTGGCATAGAACGTACGGCTCACCTGAGCACCACCGAACGAACGGTTGGCCAGCATGCCGCCATACTCACGGGCAAAGGGAACGCCCTGTGCAACGCACTGGTCGATGATATTGTTGCTGACCTCTGCCAGACGATACACATTGGCCTCGCGGGCACGATAGTCACCACCCTTCACGGTGTCGTAGAACAGACGATAGACGGAGTCACCATCGTTCTGATAACATTTGGCAGCGTTGATACCACCCTGGGCAGCAATGGAGTGCGCACGACGGGGAGAGTCCTGAATGCAGAAGTTCAGCACATTGAAACCCATCTCGGCGAGAGAAGCAGCAGCAGAGGCACCAGCCAGACCTGTTCCCACCACGATGACGTCGAGCTTCAATTTATTCTTTGGATTCACCAGGCGCTGATGGGCCTTATACTCTTTCCATTTGTCAGCTACTGGTCCTGCAGGTATTCTTGAATCTAATACTTTAGCCATATTTCCAAATATTTAAAATTATAAACCTAAAAATTAGCAACAGCCGGCAGCAGCTTCACAGCAGGAAGCGCCATCGCAACAAAACGGAGCCAAACCAAAAGCAAATGCCAGCACCACAATGAGGAAGAGAGCCATCAGGATGGTCACGTAGATGATTCCAATGGTCTTCCAGCGCTTGAACCAGATTTTACCATTTACGCCAAGGGTCTGCATTGCACTCCAGAAACCATGAGAGAGGTGGAACCAGATGGCCACAATCCAGATAACGTAGAGCACAACGTAAACAGGCTGCGAGAACGTTTCCTTGATCCAGCCGAAACCGTCGGCAGGCCCATGAGCCAGTCCTTCAATGCCTACCAATTCGGCAAACATCATGTTGTACCAAAAGTTGAACAGGTGGAGCAGCAAACCCAGCAGGATGATGATGCCAAGCACCAGCATGTTCTGAGAAGCCCATGACACTTCTGAACGACGCTCAGTAACTGCATAGCGCTCGTTACCACGAGCCTTGCGGTTCTGCATCGTCAGCCAGAAAGCGAACACAATGTGACATACGGCCAGGAATGCCAAGCCAAGTGTTGCCACTACGGCATACCAGTTGGCACCCAGCAGTTCACAAATCGTATTGTAGGCCTTTCCTGAGAAAAGGGCTACGACGTTCATGCAGGCATGAAACGTCAGGAAGAGAATGAGGCAGATGCCGGTTACCGACATCACCACTTTTCTACCAATCGGTGAATTGATTAACCACATAAATTGTTGATTTTAAATTATTTAATTGTGAATAATTGTTTGTTTTCCATTCTAGGAACAGTTGACTTTTAAGCCTCGCTCGTACGAAGAAATACCTTGAATTAGGTATTTTCCGAAACGTTTTAGGGTGCAAATATAACATTATTTAATGACAAATCAAAGTTTTTCGACTAAAAAACATACCGAAATGAATAAAAAAAACAAAAAATTCCATACCTTTGCGGACGTATTCGCTCTGATAAAGCAAAATAAAAATGAAAGAAATCAAAAGAATCGTTCTCACAGGCGGCCCTTGTGCCGGAAAGACAACTGCACTGGTCAGAGTTATCGAACATTTCTCAGGACTTGGATACAAGGTGTTCACCATCCCCGAAGTGCCAACCATGTTTACACAGGCGGGCATGAATTATCTCACGAACAACCAGGACTTCTTCTACGAGGGAGAAAAGGCCACACTGGAAATCCAGCTGGCCCTCGAAGACAAATTCATGAAGATGGCACAGGCCTGCAAGGCTCCGGCTGTTATAGTTTGTGACCGTGGCACCATGGACATCTCTGCCTATATGAATCCTGAGACATGGCAAAAAATCACGAAAGCCGTGGGCACCGCTACGCCCCAGCTTCGTGCCCGCTACGATGCCGTGCTTCATCTGGTGAGTGCTGCCGACGGTGCCGAACAATTCTATACGACATCCAACAATGCCTCGCGCAATGAAAGTGCCGACGAAGAGGGGCTGCGCATCGCCCGCATGCTGGACAAAAAGGTTATCGAGGCATGGACGGGACATCCGCATCTGCGCGTCATCAACAATAATGTGGACTTCGACCGCAAACTGAACCGGGTACTTAAGGAGATTTCCAACGTGCTCGAACTGCCGCAGCCCATCGAGGAAGAGCGCAAATACATCGTTGAACTGATTGGCGAAATGCCGGATAGCATCGAGAGCGAAATCACACAGACATACCTTGTGTCTGAACCCGAAAGCGAAGTGCGCATTAGAAGAAGAGGATGGGACGGCAAATTCGTCAACGTACATACGAACAAGAAGAAAGTTTCCGGATCGGAAGAAATTGTCACCGAGCGACAAGTCAGCAATGCCCTCTACGAATCTCTCCTTCAGCAAGCCGACCCTTACCGCCAGACTATCCGCAAACTGCGCAAGAGCTTTATCTGGAAAGGACAGTTCTTTGAACTCGACACCTACCACGGACACCTTGAGGGCTTGGTTATCCTCGAAACCAAAGGCATTGCCAACCACGAGGACGTGAAGTTCCCGCCCTTCCTCAAGGTCATCAAAGACATCACGGGCAATATGGAATACTACAATTACAACCTGGCTTTAAGAAAATGATACTTAAATACGATGTGCTGGTGATAGGAGGCGGGCATGCCGGATGCGAGGCAGCATGCGCTTCTGCCAACATGGGCGCAAAGACATGTCTGGTGACGATGGACATGAACAAGATTGCGCAGATGTCGTGTAACCCTGCCATCGGCGGCATTGCCAAAGGTCAGATTGTCCGCGAGATTGATGCCATGGGCGGACAGATGGCATTGGTGTCCGATGCCACCGCCATCCAATTCCGCATGCTCAACCGCTCGAAAGGACCGGCCATGTGGAGTCCGCGCGCTCAGTGCGACCGAGGGAAATTCATCTGGGAGTGGCGAAAAAAACTCGATGAAACCGCAAATCTCGATATCTGGCAGGACCAGGCAGAAGAGCTGTTAGTGGAACCCAATAGTCAAGCATGTTGCCGTGCCACGGCAACAAAATCCGTCATCGGCGTACGCACCATCTGGGGCTGCGAGCTCCGGGCCAAAGCCGTCATCATCACCGCCGGGACATTCCTCAACGGACTCTTGCACATCGGCCGGAAAATGGTGCCCGGCGGACGCATAGCCGAGCCAGCCGTTCTCCATTTCACCGAGAGTATTACCCGTCATGGCATCACTACGGCACGGATGAAGACCGGCACGCCCGTTCGTATCGACAAACGGAGCGTCCATTTCGAAGACACCGAAATACAACCCGGCGAGAACGATTTTCACCGTTTCTCCTATATGGGCAAACCGCGCCCCCTACCCCAGTTACCCTGCTGGACTTTCAACACCAATAAAGAATGCCATGAAGTCCTGATGAGCGGCATTGCCGACTCACCTTTATATAATGGCCAGATTCAATCCATTGGCCCGCGCTATTGTCCGTCGGTAGAAACAAAACTGATTACCTTCCCGGAACGCGAGAGTCATCCGCTGTTCCTCGAACCAGAAGGCGTTGACACGAATGAAATGTATCTGAACGGGTTCTCGTCAAGCATGCCCATGGACGTACAGATAGAAGCCCTAAAGAAAATTCCGGCCCTGCGCGACTTGAAAGTCTATCGTCCAGGATATGCCATTGAGTACGATTTCTTTGATCCCACACAACTGAAACACTCGCTGGAATCGAAGGTTATCAACGGTCTGTTCTTTGCTGGTCAGGTAAATGGCACAACTGGTTATGAAGAGGCAGGCGGACAGGGTACCGTTGCGGGCATCAATGCCGCGCTCTATGCCGGTTCAGCAGGTTGCTGTGCCACAGCAACTATCGATAACGCATTTATCCTCCATCGCGACGAAGCATATATCGGCGTACTCATCGACGATTTGGTAACCAAAGGCGTTGACGAACCTTACCGCATGTTTACCTCTCGCGCTGAATACCGAATATTGCTCAGACAAGACGATGCCGATGCGCGCCTGACGGAGAAATGCTACAAGCTCGGTCTGGCCAAACGCGAACGTTACGACTGGTGGATGGAAAAGAAAGAAGCCATCGACCGAATCATCGGATTTTGCGAAAACACTCCCGTTAAAATGAACGACATCAACGGAGCATTGGAAGCACTTGGCACTACTCCGCTTCGTGCAGGATGCAAGGCCATCGACCTGATTGGCCGACCGCAAATCAATCTCCAGAACCTTTCCGAATTGGTACCAGGACTAAAAGCCGTCATGGAAGATTGCAGAAACAGCAAAGGCGAAGAGGTGGAATCCCTGCGTATAAGAAAAGACGAAATCATCGAAGCCGCCGAGGTGAAGATGAAATACAAAGGATATATCGAACGCGAACGCATCGTGGCCGACAAAATGCACCGGCTGGAAAACATCAAAATAAAGGGGCGCTTCGACTACGATTCACTACAAAGCCTAAGCATTGAATGCCGCCAGAAACTGAATCGCATCAATCCCGAAACACTTGCACAGGCAAGCAGAATCCCTGGAGTCTCACCAAGCGACATCAACGTACTGTTGGTTTTGCTTGGAAGATGACCGGCTTCTCCTGAAACGTCATCCATAACGGAAGACTGTTTCACGTGAAACAATTGCGCTTAAAAAAGACAAATAAATCAAACCAAAACCGATAAAAACATGAAAAAGAACAATCAAGTCTTGTTGGACAATCTTCGCAGTATTCCTGATTTTCCGAAAAAAGGTATCAACTTTCGTGATGTGACTACACTCTATAAAAGTGCGGAGTGCATGAAAATCATGGTCGATGAACTTTACGAGATCTACAAAGACAAGGGTATCACCAAAATTGTAGGTATCGAAAGCCGCGGTTTTATCATGGCAGCCGCTTTGGCCGTAAAGTTAGGTTGCGGCGTTGTTTTGGCCAGAAAACCGGGAAAGCTTCCCTACACGACCATCAAAGAATCGTTCTCCAAGGAATATGGCGTGGATACTGTTGAGATGCACATCGATTCCATTGATGAAAACGACATTGTGCTCATTCACGACGACTTGTTGGCTACGGGTGGAACCGCAAAGGCCGCCTATAAACTCGTCCAACATTTCCACCCAAAGAAGACATACATCAACTTCATCATCGAGATTACCGACGAAGGTTTACATGGCCGCGAGGTGTTCGATGGTGTTGAGCTAACAACACTGCTGACCATTTAACGGTGTTGATACACAAACGAAGGAGTGAATGTTTCACGTGAAACAAATCGCACGCAATTACCTTTTAGTAAACACTTTAACAGAATGACGAAGGAAGAAAACGAGGCTCGTCTTGCCAAATTGCAGAACATCGTAAAGAACCTGCCCGAGAAACCGGGCAGCTATCAATACTATG
This sequence comes from Prevotella sp., assembly GCA_017428925.1. Lineage (GTDB taxonomy): Bacteria > Bacteroidota > Bacteroidia > Bacteroidales > Bacteroidaceae > Prevotella. The sequence continues at coordinate 36,604 of JAFRPY010000054.1, forward strand.
ACAAGGAGCAAACCATAATTTATGTCGGCAAGGCAAAAAACCTAAAGGCCCGCGTTTCTTCCTATTTCCACAAGGAAGTGGATCGGTTCAAGACAAAAGTGCTGGTTTCCAAAATCTGGGACATCACCTACACGGTGGTGAATACCGAAGAGGACGCGCTGCTTTTAGAGAACGCCCTCATCAAAAAATACAATCCCCGATACAACGTATTGCTAAAAGACGGCAAGACGTACCCCTCCATCTGCATGACCAAAGAATATCTGCCGAGGATTTTCAAGACACGAACCATTAACAAAAAATGGGGACAATACTTTGGCCCTTATTCGCATATCGGGAGCATGTACGCCATGCTCGACATCATCAACAAGCTCTACAAGCCCCGAACCTGCCGTTTTCCAATAACAAAAGAAGGCATCGCGCAAGGCAAATACAAACCCTGTCTGGAATACTATATCCATAACTGTGGGGCGCCTTGCATTGGAAAACAGTCGTACGAGGACTATCAGGAGAACATGGAGCAGGCGCGTGAAATACTGAAAGGCCATACGAGAGAGCTCCAGCGGATGCTTTTCTACAAGATGCAACAGGCCGCTGAAGACTTGAAATTCGAACAGGCACAGTCGCTGAAAATGCGTTATGAAGCACTGGAAAACTACGCCGCAAAGAGCGAAGTGGTCAGTCATACCATCAACGATGTGGACGTGTTTACGATTACGAGCGACGAGAAAAATGCCTTCATCAACTACATACATGTTGAGCAAGGGCAGGTCAACCAGAGTTTCACTTTCGAGTACAAGAAAAAACTGAACGAAAGCGACGAGGAATTGCTGCAGTTGGGCATCGTTGAGATGCGCGAAAGATTCAAAAGCACGGCAAAAGAGATAATCCTGGCCGAAGAACTGGACATACAATTAGACGGAATTACGCTGACCATTCCACAACGTGGCGACAAGCGAAAACTGCTCGATTTGTCCATCCAAAACGGCAAGCAATACAAATTCGACCGCCTGAAACAGGCCGAGAAACTGAATCCTGAACAACGGGCTACCCGACTGATGAAAGAGCTTCAGACTGCGCTGAAACTCCCTAAAATGCCCTATCATATAGAGTGCTTCGACAACTCAAATATTTCGGGCACAGATGCCGTGGCGGGATGCGTGGTGTTCAAGGCCATGAAACCATCGAAAAAAGACTACCGCAAATACAATATAAAGACGGTGACCGGCCCCGACGACTACGCCTCGATGAAAGAGGTGGTGCATCGCCGATACACCCGTATGATGGAAGAAAACACCCCCCTACCCGACCTGATCATCACCGATGGCGGCATCGGACAAATGCACGTTGTCAGGGAGGTCGTGGTTGATGAACTGAAACTCGATATTCCGATTGCAGGACTGGCCAAAGACGACCGCCACCGGACAAACGAATTGCTGGCCGGATGGCCCGCCCAGACCGTTGGCATCGACGTGAAAAGCGAGCTTTTCAGGGTGCTGACGCAAATCCAGGACGAAGTACACCGCTATGCCATCAGCTTCCACCGCGACAAGCGTTCGAAGCACGCCCTGCACTCGGAACTGGAGAACATCCGCGGCATTGGTCCCAAAACCCGCGAACAACTCCTAAATTCCTTAAAATCAGTGCGTAAGATAAAAGAAGCAGGGCTGGAAGAACTCATTTCGATAGCGGGTAAAGCCAAGGCGCAAATCGTCTACGACCACTTCCACGCATCCGAAGAAAACACGCCCTGAACTTTTTCCAGACAACAAGTCCGCTAACATTTGGTAGAATAAAAAAAATAATATATCTTTGCAAAAGAAATCACCAAGAATCAAAAATCCTGTCAAACTATGAGAGCAGTCATCCAGCGCGTCCAACATGCCAGCGTCACCATCGACGGCAAAACGAAGTCGGCCATCGGGCCGGGCTTCCTTATCCTATTGGGCGTATGCGAGGAAGACACCAGCGAAGACGCTGAATGGCTTGCCAAAAAGATTTCCGGACTACGCGTCTTCGACGATGAAAACGGAGTGATGAACGTCGACATTCACGGCATCGGCGGCGATGCGCTTGTGGTATCGCAATTCACGCTGTTTGCGAGCTACAAGAAGGGCAATCGCCCCTCGTGGTTCAGGGCAGCCCGCCACGAGATTTCCGTGCCGCTGTACGAAGAATTTTGCGCCCTGCTCAGCGACGCATTGGGCAAGCCCGTAGGCACTGGCGAATTTGGCGCAGAAATGAAAGTAGAACTGATTAATGACGGACCAGTAACCATTTGTATGGATACTAAAAACAAAGAATAATATGGAAAAGAAAAAATTAACTGATCTTACCTTAACCGCAGGTGTCATCGCAGTCATCGGCATGCTGCTTGGTAATTTTATTTGGGTGCCTTATCTCAGAATCATCTTTTGTGCCATTGTGGTCTTAATCACCTTGTTCAACCTGACACAATTGAAGAATCTTAGGAAAATGGATCTGCTGTTGAACGTGCTCTGGTTCCTGTGGGCAGGATGGAGTATTATCTATCTGGTAATGAACAGGTTATGACCTTAAAGGAAGCACAGGAGGCTGTCGATATCTGGATCAAGGAATACGGGGTGCGCTACTTCTCGGAACTGACGAACATGGCTTGTCTTACCGAGGAAGTCGGCGAACTGGCGCGCGTCATCAGCCGCCGATACGGCGACCAGTCGTGGAAATCCACCGATTCACGTGCCAAAGACAATGGAAAGAAAGCACTTGGCGAAGAAATGGCCGACGTGCTCTGGGTGCTCCTCTGCCTGGCCAACCAGACGGGCGTAGACCTCACCGACGAGCTCATCAAGAGCATCGAAAAGAAAACTTTCCGTGACCGCAGCCGTCATTTAGACAATCCGAAACTCAAAACATAACATTTAATACTATGGCAGAATTAAGCAAATACGAACAGGCGCTCGCAAAATACAACTGCGAGCTTGACGACCAGCAAGTGGCCGAGGCCGTGAAGAAAATCATTGCCGAAAAAGTACCCGAAAATGATAATCTCGAAGTGAAAAAATTCCTCTTCGGCAGTATCGAGTTGACAACACTAAAGACCACCGACTCCGACGAGAGCGTAATGGCCTTTACCGAGCGCGTAAACCAATTCGACCAACAATACGCCGACCTGCCCCATGTGGCAACCATCTGCGTGTATCCGTGCTTTGCCAAGGTGGTTCACGACACCCTTGAGGTGGATGGTGTCGAAATTGCCTGCGTTAGCGGAAGTTTCCCCTCGTCGCAGGCACTCATCGAAGTGAAGGTGGCCGAGACCGCCCTGGCCGTCAAGGATGGTGCTACAGAAATCGATATCGTGATGCCCGTGGGCAAATTCCTCAGCGGCGACTATGAGACCATGTGCGAGGATATCCACGAACTGAAAGAGGTTTGTGGCGAAGAAGTTGCCATGAAAGTCATTCTCGAAACAGGATGCCTCATGACCGCTTCCAACATCAAGAAAGCATCGATTTTATCGATGTATGCGGGGGGCGACTATATCAAGACTTCCACCGGCAAGGAGAAAATCTCGGCCACACCCGAAGCCGCCTACGTGATGTGCCAGGCCATCAAGGAATATTACGATGAGACCGGCATTCAGATTGGCTTCAAGCCCGCTGGCGGAATCAACACCGTGATGGATGCCATGATCTACTACACCATCGTGAAAGAGGTTCTGGGCGAAAAATGGCTCACCAACAAATGGTTCCGTCTTGGCACGTCGAGACTGGCCAACCTCCTGCTGAGCGAAATAGAAGGGCGTGAAACCAAATTCTTCTAAGAAAAAGAAAGCCCCTACCCCATCGCTGTCAATCCGATTTAGCCGTTCCACACCGCCTGGAACGGCTATTTTATTTGCCCGTAACGATGATTCGGATTGCCAAAAAGCATCGTCCGAGTTGTAATTTCAATGAAATTGCAAAGCAAAATCAATGAAATTGCTCAGCAATTTCAATTAAATTGGTCGGCAATTTCATTGAAATTACAACTCGAATCATACGCTTTGGCAATTCGAACGATGATAATTGGCAAGAAAAATAAAGGCAGCCGGCCAGCGATACGCTGACGGCTGCCGTGTGAATACATGGTAATGATTTTTATTTTCTAACTGTTCCGCTGGACGACGAAATCCAGATAAGCCTGAAATGCAGCGGCAACTTCCGGATCCACCACTTCGCTCACGATGAACTGCTGCGCCTCGGCGTGCAATGCCAGCATGCTCTGCTCGGCATATTCGATGCCGCCGTTCTGCTTCGTGAAATTCACTAAACGCGTGATTTCATCGGCATTTATCGTGCGTGCTTTCACCTTCCGCGCCAGCTCTTTCATCTCTTCGTTGTCCGTCGAATTGATGGCATAAATGGCGGGTAGCGTCAGTTTTCCTTCAGCCATATCGTTACCCGTGGGCTTGCCGATTTCCTTCGAGTCGAAATAGTCGAAGATATCGTCGCGGATTTGGAAAATAATGCCCACGTTTTGTCCGAATTTTATCGCGGCATACAACTCGTCGTCAGACTTCCCCGCTGATATGGCACCAATCGAACAGCAAGCCTCGAAAAGTGCTGCCGTCTTCTGTTCAATTACCTGATAGTAAATATCTTCCGAAAGTCCGTCGCAAGAAGTGTTCGTCAGCTGAAGTATTTCACCGTTTGAGAGCGTCTGCCCGAGTTGGGCCAGTCGTCGTACGATTTTTTCATTATGTGTCAAGCTCACGCTGAGCAATGCCGTCGAGAGGATATAGTCGCCCACCAGTACGGCAACCTTATTATCGTATGTGGCATTCACCGACTGCTGCCCCCTGCGCTCCGCGCTTTCATCCACCACGTCGTCATGAACCAACGAGGCCGTATGGAGCAGCTCCAGTCCGACGGCGGCATTCAGCGTGGCCTCGGTGATGCCACCATAGTTTTTGGCCATGAGCAGCATCAGCATCGGGCGCATTCGCTTGCCGCCACGGTTGCGGATGTGTGAAAGCGCCGACTCCAACAGACCGTCGGTATAGGAAAGACTCTGGTTGAACAGAGCGATGAAATCGTTCAATTCTGTCTCAATCGGTTGCTTTATCAGTGAAAGATAATCCATCAAGTCTTGAATTTTGTTACAAAATTAATGTTTTTATCTGATTAATGAAAAACTTTTTGTAATTTTGAACAGAAAATTTTGATTATTATGGACAAACTCTTTCTTTTAGACGCTTACGCACTGATTTATCGCTCTTACTATGCGTTCATCAAAAACCCGCGCATCAACTCGAAAGGTCAGAACACATCGGCCATCATGGGTTTCTGCAATACACTTAACGAAGTACTTGAAAAAGAAAGGCCCACCCACATTGGCGTTGCCTTCGACCCACACGGTCCGACATTCCGCAACGAGGCCTATCCGGCCTACAAGGCACAGCGCGAGGAAACACCCGAGGACATCCGCATGAGCGTACCTATTATAAAAGATATCCTGCGGGCCTACCGCATCCCCATCCTTCAGGTTGATGGTTACGAAGCCGACGACGTGATTGGAACGCTCGCCACGAAAGCCGGCAATGCCGGAATTGAGACCTACATGCTCACGCCCGACAAGGATTATGGCCAGCTGGTCAAGAAGAATGTGTTCATTTTCCGTCCGCGTCACGGGGGTGGCTACGAAACCATGTCGCCCGAGACGGTACTCGAAAAATACGCCATTTCATCGACCAGTCAGGTCATCGACCTGTTGGCACTGATGGGCGACTCGGCCGACAATTTTCCGGGTTGCCCAGGTGTAGGTGAAAAGACGGCTGCAAAACTCATCGAACAGTTTGGTACGGTTGAAAACATGCTCAGCCATACCGATCAGATAAAAGGCAAGCTGCGCGAAAAAGTGGAGGCCGCCGTGGAAGACATCAAGATGTCGAAATTCCTGGCCACCATCAAAACCGATGTTCCCATCGAACTGAATCTCGACGAACTGAAGTTGGTGGAACCCGACGAGGAAGGACTGCAGAAAATTTTCGCCGAACTGGAGTTTAAATCCTTTGCGGAGCGAATTCTTAAGAAAAGCAAACAACCGCAAAAAAACATTGAATCACAACCCGATTTATTTGGATTTTTTGCGACCGACGGGGCGGTTGATTCAAAATATTCGAGTTTTGAGACGGTAAAAACGACTTCTCACGACTACAAACTCATTGAAAATGAGGAAGATGCGAGGAAACTTTGTGATTTTCTTTTGACAAATGAAATTTTAAGTTTAGACACGGAAACCACTTCAACCAATCCGATTGATGCAGAATTGGTGGGTTTGAGCTTCGCGGTGAAGGAAAAAGAGGCCTGGTATGTAGCCGTTCCTGCCAATCGTGAAGAAGCGTTGCGAATTGTTAACATCTTTAAACCGCTCTATGAAAACCCCTCAATCTTGAAAATCGGACAAAACATCAAGTACGACCTGGAGGTGTTGGCCAACTATGGCATCGAGTTGAAGGGTGAACTATGGGACACGATGATTGCCCACTATCTCATCCAGCCCGAGTTGCACCACGGCATGGACTATATGGCAGAGGTGTATCTGAACTACCAAACCATACACATCGATGAACTCATCGGCCCGAAAGGAAAGAAGCAGGGCTCCATGCGCGACCTCTCCCCTACTGAGGTTTATGAGTATGCCGCCGAAGATGCCGACATCACTCTGCGCCTGAAGAATTGTCTGGAACCCAAACTTAAAAAGGCCGGGGTGGAAGATTTGTTCTATCAGATCGAGATGCCATTGGTCAGAGTGCTGGCAGAAATGGAGATGAATGGCGTGCTCATAGATACGGATTCGCTGAAAGAAACGTCAGAACTTTTCACAAAACGACTGCAAGAGTTGGAACGTCGTATCTACGAACTGGCAGGGCAGGAATTTAATATCGCGTCGCCCAAGCAGGTTGGTGAAATCCTGTTCGGAAAACTTCGGATTATTGAAAAACCGAAGAAGACCAAGACCGGGCAGTTCGTCACGAACGAAGAGACGCTTCAGACGCTCCGACATAAACACGAAATCGTGGAAAAGATTCTGGAACACAGGGGGTTGAAGAAACTAATGGGTACATACGTGGACGCCCTTCCAAAACTCATCAACAAGCGGACGGGCCATATCCACACCTCGTTCAACCAAACTATTACAGCCACGGGGCGCCTCTCATCGAGTGACCCCAACCTGCAGAACATTCCTATCCGCGGAGAAGACGGAAAGGAAATCCGCAAAGCATTTATTCCCGAACCCAACTGTCTGTTTTTTTCAGCAGACTATTCACAGATAGAACTGCGCGTGATGGCCCATCTTTCGGCCGACGAAAACATGGTCCAGGTATTCCGCGACGGCAAGGACCTGCATGCCGCCACCGCCGCTACAATTTATAAAAAGGATATTTCGGAGGTGTCGCGCGATGAACGTACGAAGTCGAAACGGGCCAACTTCGGCATCATCTATGGCATCACCGTCTTCGGACTGGCCGAGCGGCTGGAGATTGAGCGCAGTGAGGCCCGTCAGCTGATTGACGGTTTTTTCCAGACCTTCCCCCAGGTGCACGACTATATGGAGCGTTCCAAAGAGATTGTCCGCGAGAAAGGCTATGCCGAGACCGTGTTCCATCGCCGCCGCTATCTGCCCGACATCCATTCCCACAATGCCACCGTGCGCGGTTTTGCCGAGCGCAATGCCATCAACGCCCCCATACAAGGTTCTGCCGCCGATATCATCAAGGTGGCGATGGTGCGCATCTACAACCGTATGAAGGCCGAGGGACTGAAGAGCAAGATGATTCTGCAGGTGCACGACGAACTCAACTTCTCGGTTCTTCCAGAAGAGAAAGAGCGCATGGAGCGTCTGGTAATTGAGGAAATGCAAGGCGCCTTCCCCCTGCGTGTTCCCCTGGTTGCCGATGCAGGATGGGGCGACAATTGGTTGGAAGCACATTAATAACTAAACATGAATGGGAGGCGGTTTCCTTTTTACGTTTAATCTATGGCAAATTGGATTGTTACAGAAATAGAAATATCTGGCGATAGGCTTTTTCTAGAAAAATTAGAACAAATCATTAATGATTGCAATGATACACCCATGCATGATGATGGATCTGAAAGCAACTGGGTTGGACACATTCTCAGTGCATTGGGAGTCAATGCGAAGAAATTTAGTGAACGTGCTTTTTGGTCTTATGCCCATTTCAACAAATATGGACATCTGCTATTCAGAGAAGAAAGTTCTTGGAAAAGAAGTAATTGCGTAGAAGTGCTTAAACAGCACTTTCAACAAGAAATAAATGGCATAAACTATAAACATATTGGATGGTTCTGAAAATCTTGCTCACAGTTACCTGTTCAAGCGAATTTGCAATTCGCTTGTCATAAATATAAGAATCTGTGACTCGATAAATCATTTAGAGTGATACGATAATCGCTTTATGAACAAGGGACTCCGTTCACATAACCTTTTCACGTCCAAAAATCAATGGGTAACTTCATTCCCATAGCCCATAAATCCACAAAAGCCTAATCTTTTTTCTCTTTTCTTTCTTTATTGGAATCTTTTTCGTATATTTGCGCCGTGAAATATGCAATAGTCAGACAATGAGTACACAGACGATGACGCAACAGATAGCCGAATATAAATAGTTTTTCGTTTATGCTTGACAGGACACAGACCATAGAAAAGTTGAAGAGCACCCGCCAGTACCTTGGCGAGCACTATGGCGTACATTCTATGATGCTCTTCGGCTCTCTGGCCCGCAATGAACAGCGAGAAGACAGCGATGTGGACATTTGTGTAGAGATGGTTCCTAATCTGTTTAACCGCGCCGGTGTGAAGATCTATTTGCAGGAACTCCTTGGATGCGACGTCGATGTGGTGCGAATGCGCGAGAACATGAACCCCTTGTTTAAACAGCAAATCTTGAAATATGGAATTCGAGTCTACTGAAAAACTTCAGATGGTCTATGAGACCTTAAAGAATATTGAAACGGCCATCACCCGACTACAGGAGCGGACAGTGCAGATTCACACTGCCGACGATTTCCTTCTTTCACCCTTTGGCATGGAGAAACTCGATGCGGCCTGTATGGTGCTCATTGCTTTGGGCGAAGCTGTAAAAACGCTCGACAAACTCACCAACAAGGAATTACTTCCTACATATCCCTCTGTAGAATGGAAGAAAGTAATGGGGGCAAGAGACATCATGGCCCATCACTATTTTGAGGTTGATGCCGATGAAGTGTTCAACATCATAAAGAACGACCTGGAACCCTTGAAGAAAGCTATCGACTATTTCAAGCAAGAGTTGTTTAGTAATAACAATCAGTAATGTATAACCCTCAAGATAGATTGCGCGTGAACACAGAGTCCCCCGTTCATCTCGAATACATTACTTTACAAATTAATACAATTTATCATACTCACTTGATTCTTTCTTTTCTCTATTTTCTGATTCGTAATTTACATTTTCTCCTAGTATATCTGCCAGTTGATTATAAAAATCTTCACTTATTTTAACTTCAGAATCTTGAATAACTTTTGACTTCATAGGCAGTGCTTCTTTTCCGGAACCGTCTCGTAATAAGTACTTTGTCTTTCTTAATTCCATACCCACAACATAATATTCTTTTTTATTTGCAACCGAACCATTTAGTTTATTAACCTTTAAATTTACTGCTCTAAGACTTTTTATGACAAGCCTATAATTTCCTTCAAGAGTTATTGGAACATCTTCACCGTTAATTTTTTTATTTATATTAGCCTTGTTTTCATATTCTATAACAGCCATTTTTTTATCAGGAGAATTTACAATTTCCAAGAAACAGGAAGTATATGGTACTATAGCATCTTTATACAATGTTCTTGTCTTAGGAGATTGTTGAGTTTCCTGAACATATACTATTGTGTTTGGCTCATAAGCTTTTACTTCAATGTTATTCATATTTATCGGGCTCATTGCCAGCAAAACAGCCAAAGGAACTGATGAGCAGGAGACTCTGCGTTCAATCGGCTGATTTTCCGGTATTTTTCTCACAATGTCATTCATATCATTGACCTCCTTGATTATTTATTTTATGGAACTTCAAATTTTATCATTTTTCACGCAACCCTCCGAACTTACCAAAGTCGGCTAAGTAATATTCGCCGGATTTCACAGCAAAATTACACAATTTTTTCTGAATATCCATTATTTTATTATTTTATTATTACTGTCCGCTAAACCTTGATTCCCTCGCGCACGTATGGGCATGAAGAAAAATCAGGCTGACTCTCGCACGAGAATCAGCCCTTTTGGCTATCTTTGCAGCTTCCAAACTCAAACGATAACCAAATCATGGGCAAAAGTACACATTTTCTCGGACAGCCGATACTGGGTCAGCTGTTAAATTACCTGAACAAGGCAAAAATTCTTCAGATCAGTCGCGATGGCGGCGGTGAGAAGTACGTGA
>JAFRPY010000055.1 GCA_017428925.1 Prevotella sp.
GAAGAGCTTACAGACGAAACATTGAGATATTATGTAAAGTCTGTGAGGATTTATACGAAGATAACGTGCTGAGTAACAATTAAAAAGCAAATATGAATAGTAGCAGACTTTACATAATGCAAGACTTTACATACTCGATTTGTCATAAGGACTATACGGGGCCTGATATTCAGATGCATGTATATGACGACCATGTAGAAATCTGGAATGAGGGAGAACTGCCTGAAGGTTACAATGAAGAGGTGCTTTACGGAAAACACTCTTCAAAGCCACGTAACCGCAACATTGCCGATACGATGTTCAAGGCCGGATTCATAGACACGTGGGGACGTGGATACAAAAAGATACAAGACGGATTCAAGGCGGTAGGTTTGCCTATGCCAACGGTGAAATCGGAACTGGGAGGAACAACCGTGACTTTCCAAAGGGGCTATGACGTGGTGAGCGGCAGGAAGAATGTCACAAGTGATGTCACCAGTAATGTCACTAGTTTGTCACCAGTGCAACTGTCTGAAAGACAGTGTAAAATATGTGAATTGATAAAAGAAGACGCGTTCATTTCTGGCGAAAGGATGTCAGCAGTTTTGTCAGTAGCTCTTAGAACCATCAGGCGTGATCTCGCTGCCATGCAAAAGAAGGGCGTATTACTGCGTGAAGGCAATACCAGTGCCGGACGCTGGGAATTGTTAGTGTAACAGAGGAACAGGTCGAAGTGATATAACGGAAGGGCATACCATCGAAGAGGTGAAGAGAGGTAAATCTTTCGCTCGCAAATCCGTTGACTATAATCGAGATGCACCCACCACCAGGTTCTTCTTCAAGATGATGCAGAATAAGACGATGGTGAGTACCAATCGTCTGCATTATGCCGTTCATGTGCAGAAGAGGCTAAGGAACACGCAGAGACAGAGTTTGAGAAGTATCGCATCATTCAAGACCATCTGTTCCAAAGCGACTTCGATAGGTTCCTTGGAGAATTGCCGTATATAGAGGACAAGGAATAATTTGACATCGCCAAGCATCTCGACATGGATGTGAGGGAGTTATTGGCAGCAACGGAATATAATGATTACCGAAAGTTTCCTTTCTCACACCTATATGAAATGAATCATGATAATCATTCCCGTTTTTTCACCTTTTTCACCTTGCATCTGAAAAAACTTGTGATAGAGGCAGTTGCCGAGTTTATCTCGGTAACTGCTTTTAATGGAACATCACACAGGCACTGCCCCCTGTGAGATCAACCAACCGATATGAATATAGATACGTCTTTCAGTGACCCTTTTATAAATTGGGTGATGGATAATCGACGTTCACGCCAATCCATGAACGACAAAAAGTGTTTTTTTTTCAAAAAAAAAACAAATAAGATTAACAGATTATTAATATATGCAAAAATAGCATACCTTTGTGAAACATAAAAATACGGTAATCCCAGAAAATGCATATAAGAGAATATATTTATTTACCATAAACACTACTAATATGAAAAAAACATTATTAATTGGAATTGCAATGGCCTTCAGCCTGATGAGCCATGCGCAGAAAGTGGAGTACGAACAGGCTCAGTCACGTGTCCTTGAGCCGCTTCAGGAAGTGTTGGTCAGGCCGATGGCTGCCGAGATGAAGATGCTTTCCACGGAATTGAAGGCTTATGCTCCCTCGTGGCAGTTCAAGGAGAAGAAACTGAACGAACTGACAGTATACGACTTGGAGAACGCCAAGGCCAATGCCGTATTCCATGCGGCTATTTCCGACGGTGCCGACATTATTCTGGCTGCTACCTTCTATGTAAGAAACCATATCGACGAGAAGGGGAAACCCTCCGACTATGGCGTTGATGTCATCGTGCGCGGCTATCCCGCAAAATACGTAAACTGGCATCAGTTGGGCGATCCCAAATATGGAACCGACGAAAAGTGGGTTTCAAACTTGGTTGAGGCTCAGCGCGTCCGTGCTCTGAAGGGCGAAAGCGAGGCAAAGGCACTCAGCAATCAGACAAAAACCAAATAGTATTAATCCATAAAAGCAATTATTATGAAGAAAATGTTTTTGATGGCCCTGATGGCCGCTATGACGCTGACCGCATCAGCGCAGTTAATCACATCGAACCGCACCGTTCGCGGTGACAAAGCTCACAATGTATGGATAGACTTCGGTGCAGGTTTTGGAACTCAGAGCGGAGCGAAAGGCGCTAACTTCGACCTTGACCTCCGTTTCAACAAGATGTTCCACGAGAACGTGGGATGGGACATCTTGAAGATAGGTGCCTCGACCAACACGGAAGACTTTGGTAAGTCAATCTGGCTCAAAGCCCTGACAGGCATCCGCGGCGAGTCGCCCGTATTGTTCGGCAATGCCAAGGCTTACGCCAACTTTGCCGGAGGTTACGGCTACCACATTGACGCAGAGAAAGGTGGATTCACCTGGGAAGTAGGAGCAGGCTTAAAACTCACTCCACGCTTCAACATAGGCATTGCTTATGAGAGTATAACAATTAACAGTAATACGTCTGGCAGCATCGGACTCCTTCTTGGCTTAGCATTATGATGAAAAGCCTGATCGTTACGATATTTTCTTTACTTACCTGCGCAACAGTAGTGGCGCAGGTAAGTTTTGATGTCACCGTTGCAGAGAAGAAGCGCATCGTCAGTGGTGCAGTGAGCTACAGCCAGACCGACGACGCAGCTTTTGCCAATGCACTGCTGTGGGCAGTCAACGAAGGACCTGCTCGCAAGGAGGAAATCACTGAGTGCGACTTTGTGAAGCGTCAACTGACTATGATTTACAATCTGAAGCGCGGCGACGAACTGGCTTACACCTGTCGTCTGTCCATCAGAATTGCCCAAGGACAGCTGATGTTTCTCGTCAACGACATCAAAATACAAGGAGGCATCAAAACGGCCTTCATAAACTTCGACAAGCTGAATCCGGAGAAGAAACCGAAGCATCAGGATATCATAAACGACTTCCAGGGGCTGAACAACCAAAAACTGCAAGAACTAATCACTTTCGTCAACGATAACAAGCCTCAAATTACAAACTGGAAAAATGTAAGCCTTGGCAAGATTGAACGCGGCATGACGAAAGACGAGGTTCGGTTGATTTACGGAAAGCCTATCAGTTCGCAGGAGAATGGAACAGAATCACAATACGTGTTCAGTACGTTCATCTACGTATTCTTCGACAATGGGATAGTAAAGTCGTTTGTAAACTGACACCTGTACAAATTTATCAAAATAGGAGGAAAACGGATGTGTTTCTTCCTATTTTTTAACAAGTCTCTCGTATATAGGTTTGAAAAAGCGACAGCTGAATCCGATTCAGCATTCAACACACGTCAGATCAAACGATTATGAAACGACAACAGAATACTGCGAAAAGCAGATATATCAAGCAAAAAAAAAATTGGAAATAAATTTTTATCTCTTTGCCTCAGATTTCAAGATTTTTTCCGAACTTTGTGGCGAAGTAGCGCATAACTGCGATAATTCAACCAATGGGTTTCAACAACATGACAAAAATAATGCAAGAGAAGAAAAGACATTTTCTCAGATGGGGACTTCTGCTGATGGCCGTCTGCCTGGTCCAAACAGTTTGGGCAGTGAGGGCCAAAACAGAGTGGCACACCTATACACTGAACGATGGCTCGCAGGTGGAACTCACCCTGCAGGGCGATGCTCACTTCCACTACTATCTGTCACGAGACGGCCGCTGCTTCGAGTTCGACGACGACGGATTCCGCCCGCTCTCGGCAGCCGAGATGGAGCAGAGGCGCGCCCGCACTCCTCGGAAGGCGGAGAATAGGGCACTGTATGACTACATCAACCAGTGGGATTCCAATCGCACCTACCGACAGGCCGTGATACTCGTCAACTTCAACGACGAGAAGTTCAGTATGGACGACCCGCAGGCCTACTACAACGACCTGTTCAACGTGAGCGGTCCCAAGGGCGACTACGGCTACGGCTCTATGGCCGACTATTTCCGCGACCAGTCGCAGGGCAAGGCCAACATGGTGTTCGACATCTTCGGACCGGTGGAGGTGGACATATCGGCGCAGTCGTTCAGATACCAATATGGAGAGACTATGGTCGCCCAAATCCTAAAGGACCTGAACGACTCGCAGGATATCGACTTCTCGGTATACGACTGGAACAACGACGGCGAGGTGCGCCAGATTATCTACATCACGGCAGGCTATTGCAGCAACCTGGGGGGTACAAAGACAGCGAAGTATCTCTGGCCGAACACGGGCTGGATGGGAACCCCTGTCACTCTGAAGGGTGATGTTTATAATGTGCAGTACTCTCTCAGCTGTGAGAAATGGTATACAGCGAACGGCGATATCCTCTGCGGCATCGGCACCATCTGCCACGAGTTTTGCCACTGTCTGGGACTGCCCGACCTCTATCCGACGGCTGCCTATTACGGAATATCCGTCGTCGACGAGTGGGACCTGATGGATGGCGGAAACTACACCGCCTGGGGATGGAACCCACCCAACCTCAGTGCCATGGAGCGAAACCTGCTGGGATGGAGCGACATAGAAGAGGCACAGCCGGGCGGATATGCCCTGAAACCGATAGCCGACGGGGGTGCGGCGTTGCGCGTGGGCAGCGGCAACGACTACTACCTGTTGGAGAATCGCCAGCGCACCGGATGGGACAGATACCTGCCTGGAGAAGGGTTGGTGATTACCTATGTGAACTATGATGAGGATATATGGCTGGCAAACAATGTGAACGCCAGTAACCCTTTCCGCTACGAGTTGGTGGCGGCCGACACGAGAAGCTACAGCAAATGGGACGACTACATCACCGCCAACCATCTGTCAAATTACATCCTCGACGAAGAAAACCGTCTGCAGAGCCGCTATATGAGTACAGCGGCATGGCCGCTGGCCAACAACAGCACCAGCGACTGCACCACCCTACCCTACCACGTGACCGGCATACATATCACTCCCGAAGGTGTGGCTGACTTCAACATTGTGGAACCGACATCAATCGGCGCGTCGTCATGCAATAGTGATGCGGTACCAGTGGCGTTCTACGACCTGCAGGGGCGTCGGCTCTCGTCGCCGACCAAAGGTTTTGTGATAGTAGGCTATAGTGACGGCAGCATGAAAACGATGCATTGACGTGTACTGAATAAGTTGACACTTTTGTAATTCAAAAAGTGTATCAGTATGCGACAAAGAGAAGAAATGAATGACGAGAAAAGACTTGCTTTAATAGATGAATATCTGTTCTCTGGTAAGTCAAAATGTTGTTTTGA
>JAFRPY010000087.1 GCA_017428925.1 Prevotella sp.
GGATCTTTCCAAAGTAGTTTTCTTTGATGGAGTAACCTAGATGCAAAATTTCTGACAATAGTATATAACCCTTTATATTGTTTGCGTCGCTTTTCTTCTGATTCCATATATGAAGGAGCTGCAAACTCATAGTCTTTTTTGACTTTATCAAAGGTTTCTCTAATGTCAACAGGTAACTGATTATATAATTCTTCTTGAGAAAAATGCAGATATTTAATATAATCGTCTTTTAACCTGTTTTTTCCGATAGTAAAAATATCGTCCATCACCATACCCCTTCCTGTAAACTGTGTGTGATTCAACCAGATGAAAGGAATATGTTTATATTGACAAACCCAATATAAGACATAATCAAAAAATCTATGTGGGATATATGATGAAATGACGATGTCGGGTTTTAATAAATCAATGCTTGCGAACCAGTTTTTCAGGACATTTCTATAGTGTCTTTGGCGTTCTTGAAAATTGAATGAATAACGGTTGCTGTCTTGCCTGTCAAGCATTTTTATAGCCAGCAATTCAACAGATGAGTATTCACGAAGAAAATCAACATCTAAATAGGTTTCATTTGCTTTGGATGAAATGATATCAGGAAAGACTCCATTCCATGCAGGATTGTGCTGCCTGTGATATACGACATTTGGATATAAATCCATTATTGTCTTCTCACAATCCTCGAAGCCAGAATCGAGCCAGTACACGGGTTCCCAGCCATATTCTTCTTTAAGAGTTTTAACTGCTAAATCCCATGTTCTATAATAACATCCTATATAAAATATTCTTTTCATAGAATATGTGAGCCTTTTTATTATGCTTGTTTTTCTTCTACAGCCTTCACAATGTCGTTGACATCTTCCATCTCCATCATTTCCTCTGGTTCAAAGCTGATGTCGAAGGCTTCTTCCACGTTGGAAAGAATGCTCAAATGCCCCATGGAGTCCCATGCTGGGAAATCGCCTACAGTGCTGTCACCCGTTACTTCACTCTTGTCAACCTCACAGGTCGAAGCTACAATCTCGATAACTTTTTCAAGTATTTCCATATTAATTATAATTGATTGATTATTTGATTTTTAATTTGCTCTACTGTTATTCCACACTGTTCCAGCATATAGGGATAACTACCCACAGGAACATAGCGGTCGTTTATGGCTATTTTTAAGACTTTATGCTTATGGTCAGAATAACTGATGATGGCATCACCCAACCCTCCAATAATGCTGTGCTCTTCTAAAGTTACAATCAGTTTTTTATCAGAGTTGATAAAGGATACGTCAATGGGCTTAATGGTATGCATATTGATAACAGAAGCACTGACACCATCCTCAAGTAAAGCGTCTGCAATTTTTATGGCAACACCTACCATACTTCCCGTGGCTATGAGGTCAATATCATTTCCTTCTCGAAAAGAAACCGATTTACCTGCTATGAAGTTATAATCTTCATTATAGACAGAAGGAATTGACGTCCCTCCAAATAGGCGGATATATACCGGTCCATCATGATGAATGGCGAAATCAAATGCCTTGATGGCCTCTAAAGAATCACAAGGGGCGATGACGGTCATACCAGGAATGGTTCGCATGAGGGCAATATCCTCTATGGCGTAGTGGGTATTTCCCATGTATTGAAGTGAAAGGCCGGAACCAATGCCAACAAGAATCAGAGGCGTTTTCATATATCCACAATACTGTCGGACTTGTTCGAAACTACGCATAGTGATAAAACAGGCCTGTGCAACACAAACTGCCCGATATCCTTCGTCGGTGAGTCCCGCTGCAATGCCAATCATATTCTGTTCGGCAATGCCGACATTCAGAAAATGGTCTGGATAGGTGGCCTTAAACTTATCCAAGCCAGCAGGGGTGGACATATCGGAAGACAGTACCATTAAATCGTCACGCTCTTTCATCATATTCATGAGCGATATTCCGAAAATGCTGCCACCCTGTCCTGCCATTGAAAGCAGTTTCACATTGACTTTATTATCCATTGTAAGCACTCCTTATTTCTTCAACTGCCTTTTCATATTTTTTCTTGCTCAGAATGCCTTGATGCGACATCTTGTTGTTTTCCAGGAAGGAGATGCCATGTGCCTTGATGGTATTTGCAACAATAGCTCTCGGCTTTCCTGTCTTCAGGGACAAAGAATGAATCAATGCTTCTATGGAATGGCCATCAACGGTTTCAACGTCAAGGCCAAAAGCTTGCAACTTACTTTCTAATGAAGAAAGTCCCATAATCTCATCTGTAGGACCATCTAGCTGATAGTTGTTTTTATCAACAACAATGACCATATTGTCTAATCCGAAATGGCTGATAGACATCAGAGATTCCCATACAATGCCTTCGTCCATTTCACCATCGCCAACCAATACATATATAGTATTATCAACCCCTTTTAATTTACAGGCTTTGGCTACACCAACGGCGTATGAAAGACCCAAACCGAGGCTTCCACCTGAGAATTCTATTCCTTTATCTAAGTTCCGATGGGGATGTCCATGAAACTGGGTGCCATCAGTCTCAAAGGTTGAAAGATCTTCTTCTGTCATGAATCCTTTCTTCCAAAGAGCTGTATAATATGCCAAAACTCCATGACCTTTGCTGACAATAATGCGGTCACGATTAACGTCATGCATAGATGGAATATTAGCGACTTCATAGAGGCATGCCATGATTTCCATGGCAGAAAAACCGCCTCCGATATGGGCACCGAAACTTGTACTTAAAGCCATATCAAGGGCTTTAAGTTTCATTTCGAGGCATTGTTTCTCTAATCTTTCCATTACATTCCTCCGTCTATTCTTAATATCTGCCCAGTTATATATGATGCTTCATCAGAAGCCAGAAAGGCAACAAGATTTGCCACCTCTTCAGGTGTACCTTTTCTACCCAAATCAGTTCTTGCCAACATCTCCGCCTGGTATTTCTCATCCATCTCGCCACCCATCTGCGTGTCGATAAGGCCAGGAGCGATGGCATTGACACGTATGCCAAAAGGAGCCAATTCTCTTGCTATGGTGCGTGTAAAACTTGCTATGGCAGCCTTGCTACTACCATATGCTGTCCAACCAGCCTGATTATCAAAAGCGGTTACGCTACTCGTGTTGATGATGGCGCCTTTTTTTTGCTTCATCATCATTTTGGCTATCAGTTGGGTCAGCAATACCTGTGAGAAGAAATTGATTTGGAATACTTCCTTAACCTTGGCCATAGAAGTCATCAGAAGGAAACCTCCTGCTGGAATACCTGCGTTATTTATCAGGATATCTATCGTACGTTTCTGCTTGCTTAATTCCCTTATTGCAGATTTTATACTTTCTTCGTCAGCCAAATCAAAATAGATATGGTCTATCGAAACACCATATTTGGCTGATAATTCATCGGTATAGGATTTGAAGTCTGGTCTTTCCTTGCGGATGGCACAGATGATGTTTGCCCCTTCGGAAGCAAATTTCTCTACTATTGCCTTGCCGATGCCACGATTACTTCCCGTGATTAATGCAGTTTTTCCAGATAGTCTTCCCATAATTTCTAAACTTCAATTACTGGTAAACAAATAATCTTATTAGTATAGATATGAGCAGAACCCCATGACAAGCCAGAGCCGAAGCCACACATCACCAACTCGTTTTCTTTAGATTCTAAAGAGTTGCGAACCTGTGATGTCATGGTAATGGGGATGGTGCATGAACTGGTGTTGCCAAAATATGGCATGCTGTAAGGCACTTTCTCTTCAGAAAGTTTCAACTTTTTCCGAATTTTCTCATCTATCATCTTATTTGCTTGGTGGATAAGCAGATAATCGATGTCAGGCAGATTAAAATCAAAATGCTCAGCCAGCTCCTTGATGCATTTGCCTGGACGGGTGATGGCAAATGAGAATACCGACATGCCATCCATAGAGCATTGCATTCCATTTCGCTCAATACCCTCTTCGTATTTTTTTACGATCAAAGAATCTGGTGTGGTCGGATAACGCACGCCAACTTCACGGCAGATGATGGCCTCCCAACCAGAACCGTCGCTTCCCAGATTGAACTGCATAGGATGTTTGGCTTCGGGATTGTATTCCAAAAAGGTTGCGGAACCGGCATCACCGTGGAGCGCCCAAACAGTCTTGTCAAGGTTTGACTGATTTTTAGATGTCATCTCTCCTACGCACAGTAAGGCACGCTTCAATTGCCCGCTCTGCATTAAGGATGAGGCCACGCTCAGCCCATAGACATAGCCAGAGCAGGCAAACGGCAAGTCAAGTGCCATAATAGAAGTCTTTAACCCCAACTTATCCTGCAGAATGTTGGCGGTGTTCGGACAGATGTAAAAGTCACGGGAAGTGGACACAAACATAATCAGGTCAATGCTGTCGCGTTCCCAGCCAGATGCCTCAAATAGTTTCTCTGCAGCCACTTGACAAAGATCAGAGAGGGTCATGTCTGCCGGTGCCACATGAGAAGAAATGACACCAGTGACATTTGTGAAGTTATCTGCTTCAATATCAGTAAAGAATGGTTGTTCCTTGGCAATTTTCACTTGCTTGGGAACTGCCGTGGCCACACCCTTTATTTCAACGTTTTTTACTTCTAAAAATGCCATGATTTATTTTACAATGGAAGCACCACCATCTACAAGTAAAGATACGCCTGTAATAAATGATGCTGCATCAGAAAGGAGAAAAGCTGTTGACAGGGCAACTTCCTCTGGCCTGCCATAACGTTTTACCAAATAGTTTTCTTTATCTTTTTCGTAATCTTCTTGGGTAACATTGCCATTGCCTGCTGTCATAGGTGTCTCTATCATGCCTGGACACACCGCATTACATCGAATTCCACGGGTGGCAAAGTCAACAGCACAAAACTTGGCAAAAGAATTGATGGCTGATTTTGACATACCGTACATAGCATTGCCCACACTGAAAGACTTTACACCTCCAATAGATGAAGTGAAAACATATGAAGCACCTTTGTTAAGCTTTTTTTTCTTGAAAAGGTTACGAGCAAGTTTTACATGTGAAATTAAGTTCACATTCATGATATCTTCCATCACATCATCTTTGATAAACTTGATGGGAACAATACCTTTTGATATACCAGCATTACTGGATACGCCGTCAACACTAGGTATTTCTTCTATGAGCGTATTAAGTCCTTCGTCTGTGGCGAGATCGGCTATAACCATTTGGTGGATTTGACCTTGTGATTTATCTAAATCATCAAAGACTTCTTTCAATCTTCCTTCGTTTCTTCCCGTAATAATAACAGACGCACCGAGTTTTGCACATTCTAATGCTGTTACTTTGCCTATACCAGAAGAAGCTCCTGTGACGAGAATCTTTTTGTTCTCTAAAGAATATGGATTATACATATCTTTCCTAATTAATAAGTAATAATATCAGGACAAACTATATTTTCTGTTTCAAAATAGACAGAAGCCCAAGCTAATCCTGTTCCAAAACCACAACCAATGGTTGACAGTTTCTTGGATGAATACTCTTTATTACATTGTGTCACAATAGTAAGAGGTATTGACGTACTTGTTGTATTGCCATAGTCTTTCAGGCATGACGGAACTTTACTCATGTCAACCTTTAACTTTTTGGCGATCTTATTTACCATAAACAAGTTGGCCTGATGCAGAACAATTTTATCGACATTGTTCAATTCAATGCCGTAGTTCTCACATAATTGCTTGATACTCTTTGGAGGTGTACTGATGCCGAAAGAAAAGACAGACATGCCATCCATCAGGTCTTCAACCCCTTCTGTTCCTATCTCACCAGAAAGCATGCCCAATTCGGTTTTGTAACTTTCTAATGTATGAGGTGATCTGGCTCCACCTTTTTGATGTATTAGAGCAATACCATCTTCAGAATTTGTTCCTGTTTGGAAAAATATTGGCTCAGCTCCTTCCACATATTCTAATGCTGTAGCAGAACCAGCATCTCCAAAGAGGGGACGGGATTCACGGTCTTGACGATACTGGACAGAAGTAATGTTATCACCATCCACGAGTAGTGCTCTTTTGATAGAACCATGACTTAACAAAGAAGCGGCAGTGCTCAAACCTACCACCCATCCCGGGCATCCATGATATAGATCTATAGACATGCAATCTTTCTTTAAACCTAATTTTTCGTGCAGTACAAAAACATTAGGGTGATTTGTATAATCGCTTGTCTGCGTAACATTACAAATTAAATCAATACTATCCTTTTCCCAACCTAAATCAGAAATCAGCTTTTCACAAGCTTTCAGACACAAGTCTGATGCGGTTATACCATCGCTGACGATGTGTTTGCGTTCAACGCCAGTAGATTCGATAACTTTTTCTGATTCTTCTGGAGTATAGAAAGGAATATCCTTGTTTTCCTCCACTTTGGGAGGAACACAAGCAGATATTCCTTTTATTACTACATTCGGTATTTTCAGAAATGCCATATTATTCGGCCTTTGCTTTAACTGTGTTGAACAAATCCTGGATGGTTACTGCAGCACGCATGTCATCACCCTTCAGTGTTACATTGTACTCCTCGTCAACCATGGCAATGATGCTTAAAGCAATCAAGGAAGAATATTCCTCCAACTCATGAAATACCGTTTCCGGGGTAAATTCACTTGCATCAGTATCGTCAAACTGATCTGCAAAATTCTCGATAAATTCTTTAATTTCCATAATTCTGTATTTTATTTGGTGAATAATATCTTGATTATTTCAGACTAGTAAATTTATTAATGTCTTTGTATCTACCTGATACGTATTTCTTGTAATTTTTTTGTAGCGTTTCTATGGGAGTACGCTCATCCTCGGAATATTTGTCTTTTTCCCACTCCACGATTTCTTCAGGGGTCATCGTAAAACCAATTATTTTTCCAGGATTTCCAACAATAATGGCATATGGGGGGACCCGACGTAATACTACTGAGCCATTGCTGATGATAGCGCCCCGGCCAATGACCACGTCACCTACGGCTTGTGCACCTACGCCAAACTGAACGTAATCACCAATTGTGGGGGCTTTATGGTCATATAACGAATTGCCTATTAAAGAATTGCGCCTGACACTGAAGTTTTTTCCAATTTTTGCATCCCAACTAATCATAATTCCTTTAGGATGAGTTATTTTTAAGCCAGGACCGCAACTATTGGGGGCTATTGCACAATCTATCTTTCCTCCATAGTGTGACCCTTTAATCTTGTAATACAGATACATTAGTTTGTAAAATAAACCATGGTTCCGATTATTTCGATAATATTCAGTATATCGCAAAATGGTCTGCAACTTATAAGACTTATATGCGTCGTTATTAAGTATGCCTTGAATCCATCTTGAATCAGTGCCTTTGGCTAAAGCTGCACGATCGGCCTGCAGATATCTTCTTAAATCATTTCGTGTTTGAATCATTTTTTATGGCTTATAAAAACGGATGCAAAATTAGTACAAAATAAGGAAAAATGTGTAATTTAGATAATTTTTATGATTCGTTTAGTTTTTATGTGGATTTACAAGAAATCAAATATTTTTCCCATCTGTTAATTGTATTTGAGATGTTGTAATATTTACTTTTTTCTATGGCTTTTCGTTGAGTTTGATGTCGGTATCTTTCATCTGCCATCATTTTCTTCAATGCTGAGGCTAGTGCTTCCACATTATCTGTTTCGCATAAGATTCCACAATCCGTCATATCTATTCCCGCTTTAGAAGAATGGGAGTTGTGTGTATTAAAGTCCTCCTTATTTAAAGAAGACTTTATATCATTGTTCTCTTCGTTATTGGACTCTCTCCCTAAATAGGGAGAGGCTACGGGTTGGTGCGACAGCGGGAATGGGCTGGGATAGGGTTCTTCAAATATTTCTTTTTGTCTTCCCTTAAAGTCACAGGCTATAGGCGCACACCCTTGGCTCATTGCCTCAAGAAGCACTAAGCCAAATCCTTCGTATCGGCTGCTTAATACAAAAATCTCTGATTTCTTGTAAAGCGATTCCATATCTTTCTGGAATCCCAAGAATTCTATGTGATATTTTTCAGACCTCCAAATCTTCTGTCCATCACTCGAAACATAAAATTTGAAATCTGAATCTTTAAGAATTGAGATAAGATACTCAAAACTCTCCTGTTTACCCGCCCCGGCAATTTTCAGCCACCAATTGGCATTTCTCATTTTCTCATTCTCATCATTCTTCATTATTTTACTCCAAGCCAAGAGCAAAATATCGAATCCTTTCACATGCCATCCATCAACACGTCCTGCAGCCAAAACCGTTTTTTCTTTAACAGGTATTTCGCTTATAGGCTTAAGAAATAGAGGATTGGGTATAACAGTGACGTCCTTTAATCTGTTACCTATGATCTTTTTATCTGCTTTTGTTAGTACGGTGATGTGTTTATATATTTTATTGATATAAAACTTGAATAGTATGTCTATTTTAGAGAAAGGTGCCGAATCTGGTCGTTCAAAGGAATTGTGCTCAGTCATAATCACCTCTGTCGTAGTGCCGATAGCAGCAAGTTTAGCTATAAGACCACAGGTACGCATGATTCCTATAATTACATCTGGTTGATTCTTTTTTATATTATTCCGAAGAAGAAAAACAGATGAACTCCATTTCCAAATCTTATTGTTATTAGTAGTTACTAAGTTTACAGTATTAATCTTTGGATTAATGGGATAGTTGATCTTTTCGAATAAATTAGTTACCAAAGTCACCTCATGCCCTTTGTAAAAAAAACCATTGGCCAATGTGGCAGCAACTCGTTCTGCTCCTCCAAATCGGAGATTGGAACAAACTATGAAGATTTTCATTTCTTTTGAAATGATGAATATCAGAAGATGGCCCCCTATAAACTCCACATCGCCCATGGGGGGAGGTTCATATACATAATACCAATGAGGGCAAGGCTCAAGACGAGATATGCTACAACATGGTTTTTCTTGTTAAATAGGAAGATCAGCGAAGGAATAATTGAGAATTCCAATGTGGCGAACATCGTGGATGTTCTGCCAGAGAGTGCAGTAAATGAACAGAAACAAATGAGGATAAGAGTAGAGTAGAAATAGCCATCGCGGATGATTCGGTAGTATTCAGTGATAGGTTCTAAACTTTTTTCCAAATAAGTATATGTTAATAGGAGGAAGCACTGAAAATAAATCATCGGGTTGGCCAACCCCTTGGCTTGTTCTACGTAAATACCTTGAGTATAAGTCACTACGTTAAGGTCATTCGCATTGTCTGTGACAAAGGCGGATACAGGTCCTTGGAAAAAACCCCCTATGATAAAAGCAACTCCCAATCCTATTAAGACTATTTTTTTGTTAATGTTTACCCAATTACTAAAGAAATAGAAAGGTAGAGCAATCCAAGCACTTGTATGAAACCATGAGGCAATCCAAACCACCAATAGATATTTCATCAATTTCTTTTCTTGAACGTATTTTATACCCCATAAGACAATGAGATAGGCTAATCCTGAGCGAATCTGCACCAAATTTCTACCAATAAAGAATCGTGCTATGTAAGCACATAATCCGATTAAAGGAAATAGTGAATATTTTCGTAAGTCTTTGTAGAGAAAAAAGAGAGACAATCCAGCTATGAATGTTAGATATATATGGGCATCATTAGTGAATGTTTTGACAATAACCCCCAAAAAGTAGAATCCATATTCTCTATAACCGAAAGGTATATCTGAAAGCGAAAAGGAGTAGAGGTCGTTGGTAAAATATGTAAACGCAGGTGAATAAACATCTGTATCAGGCCAACGCATATCTCTCCACCCTGCGCCAAAAGCTAAAACAATGAGGGCAATCATTAGGAAAACTTCTTTATTCTTTCCTTTTGATTGGGAAATCATTATGCAGAAAAGCAAAAAAATAATGTATACTATAAGCATAAGATTGATTTTGAAGAAAAATATATATTCAGTGAAGAGCTGTTCTTCTTATTCGATTCAGTCGGACCCCCATCCAATATATGTGGTTGCACAAATGGAAATGCCCTTTGCAAGAGTAGTAAATCAGCCACTTGAGTAGTGGATCTTTACTAGATATGTGCATTTTCTCAGCATAGAAGCCAAATTCTTTTTGGAACATTTTGTTGCTGAAGCATTGACGTCCTAAAGTAAAAGCCCGATACACAATAGACCGTGTTTTGCTTTGTATAGCTATCTGTTGTTGCTCTGGAAAATCTTGGAGCAATTCTTTGAACATTTCTCTAATTTTCAGGTCTACATGGTAGGTGTTCTTGTCATATCTTCGTGAAAGCCCTTGTAAACCATGTGACTTGTTATAATGATAGAAGGCTTGGGGTAAGTATGCAATTTTTATGTCATACCTGAGGATGGCTGCCATTACATACTGGTCTTCGCAGTAAAAGATATGTTTGGGGAATTCTACTTTAGGCATACTGTAACAGGTTCGTTTTATAAGTTTGTTCCAGCAACTTCCATGTAAATGTAGAAATATTTCCTTCAAAACAACTCTATGTTTTAAAGATGAAGGCTTCTGCTTAATATATTGATTTTCGTTGATGTAATAGTCACAAATGACCATGTCGGCTTCAGTTTCTTTTGCTTTATTATAAAGCGCTTCAAGCATTCTTGATTCTACCCAGTCATCTGGGTCAGCATGAATAGTATATTCTCCTAAAGCATAGTCTATGCCATATTGCCGGGCAGAAGAAACCCCACCATTAGTTTTATGCACAACTTTTATGCGTGAATCCTGTTGAGCATATTCATCGCATATTTTTCCGCTGCGGTCAGGACTACCATCATCTACCAGGATGATTTCAAAATCTTTAAATGTCTGAGCTAGCAGAGAGTCTATACATTTTCGAATCGTTGTTTCTGCCTTATAAACAGGTACGATAACACTGATTTCTGGTGAGGTCATGACAAATATTCTGAAAGAAAGTTCATCGAACTTTTCTTGAATTCATCTAAAAGATTGTAAGTTTGATCCCAGTTGTTAATGGGATCAATTGTTTTAAAATTGACAGGTTTGTGTAGGCTGATAATTCTATCTGTTAGGCCTAGTATACTTAACAAATTATTCGTACGGCTGTCTTTATCTCCATTAATGCAAAAGAAATTTTGCTTAAAAAGGATAGAAAAAACCAGTAAATGGAAAGAACCGCCTATCACATATTCGGCATTATAGATGAGATTCAGGAACTCTTTTGGACCTGTTTCAATATGATTCTTTATATGTTTGAAAAACTTGATATCTTTAGGGTAATAAGCCCGTTCTGTGATTACTGGTAACCCTGTTTGTTCTGCTAATTGTTCTGCTATAGCAAGATACTTAATCGGTAAACCTACGGGCGTATAAAAGAAAATGTATGGCTCTTTAATTATCCTTTCATTGCCAAGTAATTTTACATATTGGCAGGCATCTAACAAAAATGTTGGATCGCAAACCACTTTTACGTCTGCTGCTAGACCATAATTAAGAAGTAATTCTTTTGACTGTATCTCTCGAACAGAAATGGTGTTAAAGTTGATTAGATGCTGTTTGACATAGTCAGTATTAATTCTTCCTGGATATTGACCAAAAGAAGCAGCATATGAAATTTTCTTTGTCTTTTTTCCCACAAAGTTGCCGAAATAGGCTTCATCAGCGTCAGGTGCATTTGTATTCCATATTTGGTCGCTGCCACAAATTAGTAAGTCGTAGTCAAACGATGCTTTTTTTAGCTCCTCTATGGAATGATATTCTTTCGACAAGTGTAATTCTTGATGAAGAAAATTATCAAACAAATGCC
This sequence comes from Prevotella sp., assembly GCA_017428925.1. GTDB lineage: Bacteria > Bacteroidota > Bacteroidia > Bacteroidales > Bacteroidaceae > Prevotella. The sequence continues at coordinate 11,763 of JAFRPY010000087.1, forward strand.
ATTTTTTGTTTAACGGCTCTATAGAAGACGGATATAGCAATAGTCTTTTTAGGCTTGAACGCAGAGAATTATTATTATTCCATTTAAATGGTTTATAATATATATTTTTTTGGTTTGAAGACCGATAGTTCACTATTTCTACTTGATGGCCCAAATTCTGAAGATAAGATTGTAATGCCCAAGCCTGTAGCATGGAACCATAATTAAAAGCTGCGTGAAAAGTGATGATACCAATTTCCATTTCTTACATTTACTAAAAATCAAGTACCCCATGAGCAATGCATTTCAGAATCAGGATGCGCGAAAGGTTATATTCCTTTCTTTGTTTTAGCCATTTCAAGGATTCTTTCTTTGGATTCTCTTTTATCCCGTGAATAATGTCAGCAGCAATCATTTTGTCAAAGTGAGCATCAAAATGGCTCTTAAGCCATACCCATAAAGCGTTGTCTTTTTTGTTTTGAGGTTCTTGTTTAAAGAAAGATTCAAACCATTTCCTCTCTATTCTGAGCGCTTCTAATTTCCCTTTAATGTTTTGGGTGTTTCTGCTAATAGTTTGGTTGTTTACTCGATATTGAAATCCCACCTCTTTAGTGTTGGCAATGCCTTTTTGCCCTGCCATTTGATAAGCAGTTATCGCATCTGATCCCCAAGCATAAGGAAGGTTAAAGAATCCTCCTTGTCTTCGAAGAATTTCTGTTCGATAAAGATAATCTCCTATAAACATTTTTCCACCATTCCACCTGTTAAAAATCATTTCATAGACGGATTCCCGTTCGGGTCTTTCTTCTAATGTTTTTATGACTTCAGAACGTTCATTTATAATCTCTGTTCGGGAATAAAAAACGTCTAGATCTGGATATTTCTTGATAAGGGTAACATAGTCTGCCAGAAAATTTGTTTTTAGTCGGTCATCGTCTCCCATACATATGATGAAATCACCTTGGGCATACTCCAGGCACTTGTTCCAGTTATCCACCACATGTTCAGCACCAAACCCAATTTTATTCTTGTAATAGCGAATACGTGGGCTGTCAAAAGATTTTACAATGGTATCTATATCTTCTGGCGAGTTGTCGTTAACAATTATTATTTCGTAATCATTATAAGACTGTAAAAGTACACTAGTGATGCACTCTTTCAGGTATTTTACTTTGAAGGCCGGTATCGTAACACTAAATGTCATATATACAAGAAAATCTGTTGAACTACCCTTTCCTATTTAGGATATACAATAAATCCTTTAACTCTGAAGATCTGAATAATTTGGCGCAAATAAGGTAAAATACAGAACCTGTTATTCCGCCTATGATGATCTGCAAAAACAAATTAGGAATCACAAGCGTTAATCCATATACAATCAAAAACATCATGAAGGATATTATTAAAGTGGGTAATAAATCCTTCATCTGTTTTATGTATCCACAATTTATTAACTTCCCTGTGTAATATGTGTTTATAAATAAACCAAGTAAAGAACTTATGATTTCTCCATAGCAAAAAATTACAAGTCCTAATGGTAAAGTTATTGATAATATGGTTAGTCCCATTGCTTTTTTATAGATTTCAAGTTTAAAAAACAAGTCAGACCTTCCCTTTGCCCTCAAAAGACTCAGATTGAGCGCATGAATAGGATACCACATTCTGGCGAAACAAATTATCTGCAAGAGATAAATGCTTGATGCCCATTTTTCTGTAATCATTACAATGATAAGAGGTCTGGCCAGTGCCGCGAGCATCATCATCAATGGGAAAATAACAAAACCAGATAAGCGTATCATCCTTCGGTAAATAACTTCCAGTTTCTCATTATCGTCTTTAATTTTCGAAATGACAGGAAAGGATACAGATTGTATGGTTTGGGTGATATGGACAGAAGGTAATTTAGCATAATTTCTGGCTTTGTTGTAAACACCAAGATCTCCTGTGCTATAATATTTTCCAATAAAGACAGGAGTGATATTCATGTAAAGTGTATCTAAAAGAGACGAAGCCATCATTTTATTTCCATATCCCCAAAGATAGCGAAAAGATTCCTTTGACCAGCCAGTCTTAGGAAACCATCTAACAATATACCAATTAATCAATAGTCCTAATATTCCCGAAAACAGACTTGACAGTACCAAGGCCCAAACGCCATATCCACAGAAAGCCAGCGATATTCCAATCACTCCAGCAAAGATTCTGCATACCACACTCACTTTTGCAGGTGTCTTAAAATCGAGTCTTCTTTTTAAGATGACATTTTGTGGTGTGTTTAATGGTCCATACAAGAAACTGAGGGCTGTCACTTTCATCAGGTTTTCAAGTACAGGAGTATTGTAAAATTCAGCAATCAAAGGCGAAGCAAGGAACAATATCGTATAACAGACAATTCCAACACCAATGCTGTAATAAAACGCCGTGGAAAGGTCTTCCTCTTTGATTTCGGTTTTTCGAACCAAGGCATCACTAAATCCTCCGCCAACAAAGACGCCAGCTACAGCCATAAAGACAGCAGGCAAAGCGGTTATACCATAATCTGATGGTGACAGAAGTCGCGCCATAAAGATTCCGATGACAAACTGGATACCTTCATTGGCAAATTGATTCAGAAAAGACCAAAAGAGCCCTCTTTTAGTTTTGTTTTTTAATCCCTTTTCTGGCATATATAATAAAGCGGGTCAGACGATTGTTTTTATTATAAACAAAGGACTATTATTTTATCTTATTGTTGTTTATCAAGTACTCTTTGATAAACTTCTTTATTAGGCCCGATAAAAGTTTATTCTTGGCGAATTTTGCTAAGAGTCTTTTTGAGAAAGGCCAGGATTTGTCTGAATAATTTATAGCTTTTTCAAGTTCTTGTTGGTTACCATTTGCAATAATATGGAATAAAAAGCGTCGGTAATACTTTTGATTGATTTCCGTAATGAGTTCGTTTGAATCTATTATCTTATATTTGTAATATTCAATCAATTGTAATTGAATATCGTGAATTCCTTTTTTGTATTTATACTGTTTTGTTATGTCCCTTGAATGGCTTGCACTATCTTCCAATACCCTATAAACAGCAGTATTGTCTTCAAACAGGCAATGAACTTTGCTTTCTGCAAGAAAATAGGAAAATGTTACAAAAGATCCATCAATAGTATTGAACGATGGTCTTGACGACATTACATCTCTTCTATAAAGCCAAGTCATAGGTCCTGCATATGGCGTCAATTTTATCCAGTCGTGTAAGTTGTTGTATTTCTGAACCTGTTCCTTTTTTAAACAATTATGTGAGAATGTTCTATATTTTTGATTATATTTAGAAAAGTTTGAGTAGCACATTCCACATTTTGGATGACTTTCTAGATAATCGACTTGCTTTTGGAGTTTATACGGGTCAGTCCAATAGTCATCACCTTCACATATCGCAATATATTTTCCTTTACATTTGCTAGAAATAAGATTTGTAATATTGCCATGTTTGCTTTTAGAGTATTGATTCTCTTTCTGATATATTGGCTTTATTATGTTTGGGTACTTCTTTTCATATTCTCTAATAATATCTTGCGTTCCGTCAGTAGATGCATCATCATGCACAATCGCTTCAAAATAAAAGCTTGTCTTTTGCATGACGAATCCATCCAGACATTGGCGAATGTATGGCGCATGGTTATAAGTTAAGCATTGAATGCTGACAACTATTTGATTATCGATACTTTCCATCTAATATAATTTGAGTATTTTCTTCTGACTCTTAAAAGATTAAATATAGTACTAGTTTCCCACCAGTTTCTCTTAGTACTTTTGATATTATATATCTCCAGAGCCACTAACTACAGACGATCCTAAGAAACTTCTGGCATCTGTCTTCCGCAAAACTGGCATGTTCGTTTCGTTTTGTCGCTTTCACCAGTAACTGTCTTCAAACCATCACACCCGAAAGCATAATGGCGACATCTTGCTGCAATCATCCCCCCAGCATCTTAAGTAGTCGTTGTGAATCATTCTCTCATCAACGTCTGTCGCCAATGCTCTTGTTTTCAATATGGCAAGCTGCTTGTTCGTTGTTGGAGCATCCTCTGAGACGATCCGAAACACGTCTCCGTCTTTCAGTCAGTGCATTTAGCGGCCAATATTTCCCTGCAACAAGGCTATTCAGTATTTCCAAGAATGGAGAAGCTATGCTGTTGTCCTTTACATACTTTCACGTGAATGCATTCCCTTCCACACACATCCTTGTTGCGAAAAGTTCTGCCAGCATCTGGTCGAACACATCGTCAGGCAAGCACGACAGATCTATCCGCTTGTTTTGCCTTAGCGAGTAGCAAAGTAATGACTTAGATGAAAACTCCAATGGATTCATGAGCTATTTTATGCATCAAAATGACATTGCTAACGTTTCACCATTCAATGTACATTTTTTATTCTTGTGATGCTCTCCGTTGAATCTTATCTTGCTTAGAAAGGATATTCTCTGCCATCTTCAGCATAGGAGGACCGATAAACTTATTGTCTTTCACGGCTACGCCTTTACCTTCTGCCTTTGCTTCGGCTGTAAGTTGAACCATCTCTTCCGCCCATGTTATTTCTTTTTCTGAAGGAGAGAAGTATTGGTTAACAAGGGGCAACTCTTTAGGATTAAGTACCAACATACCTTCGAAGCCAAGGTTTTTGGAGAGAATGAGGTTACGTTCCAGATCTTCAAGGTCGTGAACCTTGATATGAACAGTGTCTATAGGTAGCACACCTGCAGCACGAGCAGCATTCACTATTGCATTACGGGCATAGAATATGCTTTGGCCTTCAGGGTCGTGCTTACCACAGAGATCCGTCACATAGTCCTCACAACCGAAGGCAACAGCAATAACACGAGTACAGGCCTTGCAGATTTCCTTTATTTCAACTATAGCCCCAGCCGTTTCAATCAGTGGAATCAACTTAAAAGTCCCAACAGGTATGTTTTTCTCATATTCAATAGTTTCCAACAACTTGCCTACAAAATAGACATCCTCTTCTTTCGTTGATTTTGGATACATGAAGCCCGTAATGCCAGGAATCGTAAGTTGGTACAAATCTTTTAGTAATTCTCCACTCTCACGGTCGTTTACACGAGGAAATATTATTTTTCCTTGTGCTTCAGGACGTTGAACGAACAACTTGATGTTTTCACGGGCTTTCTGCTTGTCAACAATAGGTACAGAGTCCTCTATGTCAAGGAGAAGTACATCTGCATTACGGCGCAAGGAACTGTCAAGCAGTTTTTGGTTGTGAGAAGGGACGAACATCAAACTCCTCATCAAATATGCTTGGTTATCCATTGTTTTTCTTTTTTACAAGTACATGGCGACGGAAAGATAGGACATCTTCACCATGTTGGTTATAAGCTACTGATTCTACATATATGATACCACGATCTTGTTTGCTCTTTGACTCTCGTTTGTCAAGAATGGTAGAGCGTACATAGATGGTATCATTAAGGAAAGTCGGAGCCAAGTGTTTTATATCCTCATAACCTAAGTTCGCAATAGCCTTTCCGCTAATATCAGGAACAGTTATGCCAACAGCCAAAGAGAACACCAACGTACCAACAACCAACACTTGGCCATGCTGGTTCTTACTGGCATAGTCGATGTTGGTATGTACAGGGTGGTTGTTCATCGTCAGTAACGAGAACAAATTGTTATCACTCTCGAAGATGGTCTTTGACAACTCATGTTTAATGACTTCACCTATGATAAAGTCTTCATAATAGTGTCCAATAGGTGCCGGAGTCATAATTATCTCATTATATGGTTTAGCTTGGGCTTTATGATCGCAGGATTACCATAAAGTACACTATTATCTCCAACACTCTTAGTAATGACGGATGACATTCCAACGATATTCGCATTGCCAATAGTTACTTCATTTCGAATAGACGTATTCATGCCAAAAAAATTCTTGTTGCCGATTTTTAAACTGCTACCGACACAAACCTGAGCAGCAAAATAGTTATTATTACCTATAACAATATCATGTCCAAGCAGTGTCCCTGAATTTATAGTGTTAAAGTTACCTACTTTGGCATTGCAATTAATTACAGAATTAGCAAGAAAGACATTGCCATAGCCTATCTTTGCAGATTTAGCCATCATCACTGAGGGATGGATAAAATTAGCAAACTTCTCCAAAGGAATATTTAAGTCCTCGAGAAGTTGTACACGTTCAGTCATTACATCTGCCCTATAAAGTTGATAGAGAAATTTTACATCATCATATTTCTCAAACTTCACATAGGCATCTTTAATATCACACAAAATAGGATAACCCGATATATCATCACCACCAGAATGGTCATCTAACGCCAACCCAAGCATTTCAATATCCATACCAAAACGGTCATGAGCATCATTAATTTGATCTCCAATTACAATTGCAGTCCCCCTGCCTCCTATTATTACGATTTTCATATTTTAATTATATTGATTATTTTACTTATTTCATTGTTTCCACACCTCTGATCTACAGGTAATGGAATCGTATTTTCGGCAAGATTATAATCCACACTTCCTTTATCGGTCCATTCCAATACATTGGGCCAATAACGAGCAACGAAAACTTTACTATAAATTAAATTATTCCGAAGATTCTTTCTTTCCGTCATATATGGATATATCATCGGGACAGACGCATTATCCAATTCGACTTGTAACAGATTAGACTCTCCAAGCGAAGCATGCAACTGTTGGAAGTTTCCTATACGCTGTTTAATAATCGCCTTATAGTCAATTGATTGCATTACTCTTTGGGTAAAATGAGACATCAACATAATCTTTTCTTCAGCCAAACTCTCATCTGCCTGACGGAAATCGTTAAAACCTTCTTCAGGTGATAGATCAATACGCTTGATAAGATGCTCTATACGATTGTATGAAACACCCTGTTTTAAATCCTTTATGGGTTGTTCTGCATCACTATATAAATAAGCTCCATCCGATACGCCGAAAAACTTACGACAAGTATAGAATGTGTCAATTCCTTCAACTGGTTTTGCGAAAAACGCCTGTGTATTATCTACAATCAGTTGTTTCCCGTAATTGCTTGCCAACTCATCTACATACCCTTGTTTCAAGCCGTAATAATTCGTATAAAGTAAAGCCTCACATTCTTCAAGTCTTATATCATCCGCAATTTCAAAGTTAAGGTTAATGTGATAGAACTGATAAGCAATGCCTAACTTCTGGAATGGTTTAAGGATAACGTCACAAGTATAATAAGGTATATACACCTTTCTATACTTACGACATCTCAAAATATACTCCAGACAATTCTTCCCAGAATTCAGACGAAGAGCATTCTTATGGTATTCTTCTCTATTGGGAAGTTCTAATTCAAAATACCCTCCAATAGCCTTTTCCATTACTGAACTATAATACGGACATATTGATCCATATTCTCTATCACTTGGTTCATCTGTTCGGGATTGTCGTATTTCAGAATCAACTCTCCTACGCAGTCCTGAGCATCTCGGTATTTATGGACAGGGTCACCTTCTTTGATATCTGTTACGAAATCTACCAGATGGTTCTTTTTGAAAATATCATCATACTCAATACCTGCATACTTACCAGTTTCATTAGCATGTGCCATATAGTTAGACCAATACCCCTTAACTGGAGCCATCTTTAAATCTGAACAGTCCTCACCAAGAGCAGCCTTGATGACATAGGGTACCATATCAACACCTGTAGCCAGGGCTGTTATCTGCGGGATGAGACTACCTCCACTACGAGCACCAAGTTCCAAGATATAGACTTTACCATCGGTGCCATATATAGCTTCCACGTTATAAGCTGTTGACTTCATGCCAAGGCTTGTTATCAGTCTCTGCAAATCTTCAACTAAAGTATCAATAACCTCCTGCGGCATAACTGTAGGCCAGCACTCACCCAATGGTGCAAAATCCTTGTCAACCTTAGTACTGTAGAACTCATTACCTAAACAATGGAACACTAACTTGCCATCTACAGAGAAGGCATCGCCAGAAATCTGTGGGCCATTCTTCACGATAAATTCTTCAATCAAGAATATCTTATCGCGTGAATATGACAGGGCATCTTCAACAAATGCTTTCAGTTGTGACTTATCAGTCATTTTGTTGATACCCTTACTGCCAGAGGAGTCAACGGGTTTTACCATTACTGGTAACCTAAAGTCGTTGATGTCAGCCTTGGCTTCTTCGTACGTCTTGTAGCTTTTTGACTTGGGTACATTAAAGCCATGCTCAGTGAGATACTGGCGGAAAAGATGCTTTTTGCTCAGTATCTCTACAGACTTGTAGGGGCTTGTAGGTAATCCTAACTTTTCGCTAACGTATGCAGCCGTAGGTGCTGCTGGATCTGAGGCATAAGCCACCACACCATCAACTTTCAATTCTTTTGCTAATGCAAAAACTGCCTCTTTGTCGGTAGTACTCACATTATGATATTCGTGTGCATACTGATGGCCAGGGTTATCTGGCAAATAGTCACAGGTAATAACGTAATAGCCCATCTCCCTTGCCGCTTTTATAGCATAGGTTTGGTAGATACTGCCACCTAACATTAAAACTCTTTTCATAACTTACAATGAGTTTACGAATTTTGTTATTCTGCACACACCCTCCTTAATCTTCTCTATGTCGAGTGTAAAGGCAATACGGATATAGTGGTTACAACACTGACCGTATGTTACTCCAGGAACCGCAGCTACATGTGCGCCCCGAAGCAGTGCATAGCAGAAATCAATAGAGTCTATACCTGTCTTTGATATGTCCACCATCATATAGAAGGTGGCTTCTGGAGCTTTCACGCTGAACTTCTCAATTTTGCTTAACCCCTCAAAGAGAACATTACGTCGCTCGGTAAAAATATCCACCATATTTTTGGAGTAATCCTCCTCACCGTCCAAAGCCTTGATGGCTGCATACTGGGATGGAAGGGGTGCACAGGCACACACATTCTCCTGCAGTTTGGTCATGGCGGCAATGATTTCCTCCGGAGCCAGTACATAGCCAATACGATAACCAGTCATACAGAACTCTTTTGAGAGAGAGTTAATAAGGATTGTGCGCTCTCGCATGCCATCAATGGCCACAATACTTTTGAAAGGAACATTGTCGTAAATTAAACATTTATATACCTCATCGCTGATGACTACCAAATCATGTTTCTTAGCCAGTTCGGCTATTCCCTCTATCTTATTCCATGGGATAATTCTACCAGATGGATTTGAAGGGGTATTGATCATGATAGCACGTGTTTTGGGTGTGACGGCCTTTTCAATGTCAGCAACATCAAAACTCAAATCTGTGTGTTCAGGATTGTCAATAATGATAGGAACCGCATGGCACATGCGAATCATCTGTGCATAATTGACATAATAGGGGGCAGGCATGATAACCTCATCACCAGGGTTCAGTATGGAGATAAGGGCAAGGTAGAGACCTTCCATGGCTCCAACTGTTGCCATTACCTCTGTAACAGGGTTATACTTGAAGCCTTCCTTTTGCTCATAGTATTTGCTAATAGTCTGCCGAAGATCCAATAGACCTGCATTTTGGGAGTAACGAGTTTTACCCTCTTGAATAGCTTCGCATGCTGCATCCTTAATGGCCTGATGGGGTTGCACATCGGGGTCACCTAATGTAAAGTCAATCACATCATCGTATTTCTTGGCCTCATTGAAGAGACTGCGTACCAGCGACAGCTTGATGCTGTCAGCTACTATTGAAGTTTTAATCATGTAGTTTTTTTGTTCTGAATAATAAAGATAGGAACTTGTAAGTAACTTAAACTGCTCTACCTATGATTCTTGTTTTAAGAGTATTTGAAAATTCTCTTTTCATATGGTTTCGTCCTTTATGCATCAAGTAAAACGCTGGATGGATGTAGAAAGCGTCGTCTGCATATGTGGTCATTATCCAAACCAAATGCAATTTGGGCGACTTGACTTGCATCGTTTACCATGGTGGCAGAACCATACATATCTACTTCGAATCCCTCGAGATGATTTGCTCGTGCTGTGGTTAGACGGGCGGTATCCCCCAAAGATAAGAAGCATACCTTATGCAATAGCCGCCTATTGCCTGCATTAATTCGCAAGCACTTTTAACCATTCACGCTGATGAGTTATGGCGTGTTCAAGTTCTTCTGCTGTTTGGAATTTCAACACTAATGTTCCGATGGCATTGTTAGCACCCTTGAAGGATTCCACCTTGTCGCCCTGTTTCACCCAAAGGTTTTCTTCTATAATCTCAGCAGGCAAATTCTTACTTATCTCCAAGTGGTTGAAGACGCCACTTTTGTCAGCATGAAGAATGATTTCTGCCCAGTGACCGCTGTATGGTTTTTGCTCTATTGGTTCCAAAAGCTGGTCACCAACTATAGCACGGGTAATAGCCGTAATCATGTCAACTCCCGTAGCATAGCGAAGCATCTCGCAGAGGCGATTACCTCCGCCGCGAGGTGTAAGTTCCATGATATATGGTCTACCATTTGTTCCAATGCAAGTCTCAATGTTATAGACAACAGTCTTTAAACCAAGAAGTGTGATGAGTCGTTGGATTTCTGAGGTAAGATATTCTTCCTGTTCCTTGGTAAAGGTTGAAGGCCACGAATAGGCTGCTGGCGTATAAGGGTTAGTTGCATTAACATCGAAGCGTTGCGCACAAAAACTTGTGAAAACCAAATTCCCGTCAACAGACATGCTGTCTGTGTCAGAAGAGCATCCATCCTTTTCAATAAACTCCTCTACGATGATATGGCCAGAAATGGAATGTTCCATGGCGTATTCCAGAGCCGTTTTTAAATCTTCCGGGCGGTCAACTCTGGTAACGCCTTTGCTTCCAGTAGCATCTGTTGGTTTTACGATGACTGGCCATGGATACCAATACATCTCGTTCATTGCAGCGTCAATACTGTCAAAGCCTTTAGCCTGGGGCACGTTAAAGCCGTTTTTAGCAAGAAAGGCCCGGAATTTATCCTTGTTCTGAAGAATTTCCACCGACTCAAAGGGGCCAAATGATGGTAATCCCATTTTGTTTTGAACGTATGAAGCAGAAATCACACCAGGATCAACACCGAAAGACATGATACCGTCAATTTGCTTTTCCTGTGCAACTTTCAGAACGGCCTCTTTGTCAATAATATTGATGTTGACATACTCGTCACTGAATTTATGCGCTATGTTATCGGGAATATAGTCTGCCGTGATGACATAATAACCTTGCTCGTGTGCAGCCTTAATGACTGGAAACAGATATTGGATGCCACCGAGAAGCATCAATTTCTTCTGTTTCATTTAATGAATAAATAATCTTAGATAATTATAATGGTCTTTTATCCTACACCATGGTTTGTTCCATCCAATCTGGTCCCAATATTGTCTTTCGGTTTGATTTAATATTCGTAAAAAATCAAAATAGCCTTTTTTGTTTCTGTGACGAAAGTTTGCATTTAACATCTTGTATGTATAACACAAATAGAATTGTTTTACTAAATCTAGATAATAATACTCTTTGCCATGGAAGAAATCCAATATGGTTTGTACCGACTGTAAACCTTGTTTTTGAATCTCAACATTTCTGGACAAGTTCGTCACTAACGACTTCGGGTTAGAGCGATTGTAATGATAAATGCACTCGTCTAAGCATGAAATAATACTCGAGTAATAAATCAAACGAGGAAGAACTTGGTAATCTTCATAAAAACTACCCTCTTCGTTACACTTGATGTCATTGTCTGTGTAAAGTGCTTTCCTAATAAGTTTACTCCAAACACAAATCGTAGCCTTATCTTGAAGGATATTCAACAATACCGATTCCCTATCAGAAGACCATCCGTGGCAGTCGATAATAACGTCTTCTTTGTTAAATTTATAATAACTACTCGTATAAACGATGTCGGCATCTGTTTCTTGTTGCCTCTTTACCAAATCCGAAATAGCATTGGGTTCAATCCAATCGTCAGCATCAACATGAAAAACAAAATCGCCATGACAAGAAGCGACGGCCGTATTTCTGGCAGCAGCTAATCCTCTGTTTTGCTGATGATGGATGATGGTGCATTTTTCTTTACGACGTGGATACTTATCAATGATGTTTTCTATAACAGCAATGCTTGCATCTGAACAACCATCGTCAATGAAAACAAATTCCAAATGGTCATAAGTCTGTTCCAGAACACTTCGTGCACAATGTTCAATGTATGCCTCTACATTATAAACAGGTACTAAAACACTGACAAGTGGATAAGCTTCCTTGTTAACCATTCTGACACAACTATTTCATGCTAAAACCTCAAATCCATTTTAAGATAACCATTCTCATTGTATGTTTTATCAAAAACAAATCCAAGTTTCAGATACAGTTTTTGAGCCATTGTGTTTTCTTCTTTAACATTTAGCCAAATGCCTTTAAGATGTCTGGATTTACAATAATCAATATATGTCTTAAATAACTCTTCGCCTAAACCTTTACCCCTATAAGTACTATTCACATAAAACTCTGCCGCATAAGACCAATCTTTTATTCTCAGGTTATGGGTATATCCTGCTATCATCCCCTTAATTTGGTTATTGTCATCTAAATCGTATGCTATAGTACAATATGCAGCTAACTGGGCTGCATAGTCTTCTGGAGTTCGATGAACCTTAGCTAATTTAGGAACGAAAAAGTTGTATGCGTCACCAGTCATAAAGTCATATATAAGCTGGTATGGCAGGGTGCAGTCTGCAATTGGGTATTGCTTATTCTTAACGACAGGATAGATCAAGCGTTCTATCTGCTCGCCGCAATACGACAGTTGTGTGTCCCTATCAGGAAATTGCAATGTAGTGTAGGCAATATAATCAGCCCCGTTCTTGCGTTGGTTGATTGTTGTCCCGACCGCTTTTGGAAATTCAACGCCGGTTATATATTTCGTTATAATGGGTTTCTGCTCAATTCCCTCAAATATGCCACTGTAATTTGAGAATATCACATGATGGGTGAGGAAGTTTCTCGCTTCGTTTACCTTTCTGATAGAATCATAATATTCATTACAGCCTACCACAGTAGTAACAAGCAGTTTGTTGAAATCAATGCCTGTATGTTGCTTTATCATCTGTGTTATACGATGACCACCCTGTCTCGGATTTATCTCTATGATGAAAAGTTCACCTTCAGAAGTAAAATACATTTCAATGTTGTACTCTCCATAGCGGACCCCAGCTTTCTTGAATACTTTGGAAATCGTCGTCTTGATGATAGAGAGCTCGTGGTAGGAGAGAATAGCAGGAAAGATATATGTCATGGGAATCATTGGGGCCATAATGCTCCTGCGAGTAGTGAAAATACCATTCCATAGAATTTCGTCACCCATGACAAATACATCTCCCTCTATTGTCTCCATAGAAGACATCTCAACGTACTCCTCTATTGTAACCTTGCCATTGAGCGATAGTTCTTTGCATAACTGGAAAGCATGGTGGAATCTTTCCGTTTGGTTTTTAAATATCTTGGTGACTCCCCGGGAAGCAGAATAAATACTTGGCTTGACGATAATGGGGTGATTGAAACCTTCCAGCTCTGCTTCAGCTTGAGCACACTCATCTGACTCAATGTATTTTGGACAGAATATCCCTGCCTGCTTTTGAAGCTGTCGGAATTCGAATTTAGATATGAATCTGTTTATGGTGTCCGGATTGTTGCCCACTAGGCCTAGCTGTTCTGATATATATGCAACAACAGGCATAGCAGGATCGGTGTTTCCGATAATGCCATTTATACGTTCTTGACGAGCAATAGAAAGCACCCTCTCCCGATCCAAGTAACTCACCTGGTAATGTTTGTCAACAAGCGGAATACCGGGATTGTCATTCGTGTAGTCGCACGCAATGACGTAATAGCCTTCTTCTTTTGCAGATTTAATAATTTGAATCTGGCTATTATTTGCTCCTAAGATTAATAATTTCTTCAAAACAGGATGACTATTTCACAATGAGTCCAATTACTCGTTCTATATCCTCGTTGCTCAAGGCATGATGCATAGGCAGACAAATAACCTCGTTGGCTATTTTTGTGGCAACGGGAAGATTCTCTGGAGTTGCACTTGGCAGGCCGCGATAGGTGCTGAAGGTGCTAATCAATGGATAGAAATAGCGACGACCAAGAACACCCTGTTCTTTCATCTTGTAATAGAGTTCGTCACGGGTCATACCATATTTTTCAGCGTTGATAAAAATTGGGAAATAGCTATAGTTGTGTTTTACACCTGGCATATCGTCAAAGAACTTCACGCCAGAGACATTCCTCAAAGCCTCACGATACCTAATGGCAACCTTCTGCCTTGCTTCAATAGCGCTATCTACCTGTTTCAGATTGAGCAGGCCGTATGCGGAACGTACCTCATCTACCTTACTATTAATTCCTGGAGCTACAACCTCAGTTTCTCCGGCAAAACCAAAGTTCTTTAAGTAGTCAATACGTTTTTTTGTTGCTTCGTCCTTTACAATCAGTGCACCACCTTCTAATGTGTTATAAACTTTAGTGGCGTGGAACGATAGTGTGGACATGTCTCCTTTGGTGAGGACACTTTCCCCATCTACTTCAACGCCAAACGCATGAGCGGCATCATAGATGACTTTTAGGCCATACTTATCTGCAATCTCCTGAATAGCCTTCATATTCACCGGCTTACCATAGCAATGTACCGGCATAATGGCCGTGGTCTTGGGAGTAATCGCTGCCTCAATCTTATTAGGATCAATACCACATGTGCTTTCTTCAATATCAACAAACACAGGTTTACATCCGTTCCACCAGATGCTATGCGTTGTAGCCACAAAGCTATAAGGGGTTGTAATCACCTCTCCTGTGATGCGTAATGCCTGCAATGCTGTAAGCAGCGGCAGTGTTCCATTTGTGAACAGACTAATATATGGAACTTTCAGGTATTCTGCAAGTGCTTTTTCAAGTTGTTTGTGGAATGAACCGTTGTTTGTTATCCACTTGCTATCCCAAATCTCCTTCAACATTTCGTGAAATTCATCGAGATTGGGAAGAAGAGGAGATGTTACGGTTATGATATTATTGTTCATAGTCACGAGTTTTTTTGTTTTTTCAAATAGATAACATAAAAGATATGGATTAAAACGAAAACACTACCACACAACAGACAGATGCTTGTTTAAATTTATTTTATATCTATTTTACGTACCCTTTTGTCCATGTCTTCTTGTGGTTTAAAGATAACAAGATATTCTTTGTTGTTGATATTGAGTGTATTAAAGCACACGGGTTTTGTTGTTTTACAAGTGTATCGACTGATTCTATTTGCAACAGGGCGTAAAAGCAGGGGGACATCATCCGGTTTATATTTGTCCAGTTCATATGTAACATCATTGACACTTTGTGAGTTGTTTATTTCTTGGACATAGAGGAAACAGTTTGGAACGGTGTTCAAATTTTTATATCTGCTCGGATTGCTTCTTATATTGTTATATAGGTCTTCTGGGAAATAATAGACAAAGGGCTTATTATAGTATTTAGCAATGAGTTGATTGGATTCACAGTTTTTACTACATGCGTTATACCATACACGCTTGAAACCATAATCCACGTGTTTCATGATATATGAATTGATGCAGTCAGGAATAGTGTCTGTTTTGGTTAGTATGAGTGTTTTCCCCGGTAATTCCAGTTGTTTCTTACAATACAAGTAATTGTTGTAGCTTTCATGAGCATATATAGTAATAGGAACAAGTAATCCAAATGATAATATCAAAAACAGGTATGATAACCTTGGAAGTTTAATATCTATTTTGTAAATGTTCAAAAAAGCGATAAGCCCTAAAAGAGAGAACATCTCAGAAGAGAAACGTAGCCTGTCGTAATGCATATCTGATAGGAAATAAACTGAGAAAGAGAAAGGAACACAAAGAGCAACGAACCAATATTTGTAGAAATATTCTTTTAATAAGTCTTTATGACGGAAGTAAGTATAAATTAAGGCAATAAGCCACAACCATAAAATGCGAGACTGAATGACTGCTACGGCAACTGCGGCCAATCGGGTTGCCAACGTGGTTGATTCTCCTGTGTTATTAGCGATTCTTATAAATGTGGCAGGTGCAAAAACATTTAAAGCTGCACCAATAAAGAAAAACAAAATAAAGGAGAAGATGGCTCTTTTGTGAATAGTCCGAATATTCGCTATGAGGTATACACCCAATGACAGACACACGGGAATGGTAGAGGCTTCATTGACATTGCCTAATATTATCACCAAGGGACTTAACAACCAATATTTTGGCTTCAAAGGTTCTTTCCATATAGATTTCAAAATAACCAGGAAGAAGAGTACAAAGACGAAAGACCATAAGTAATTAAAACTACCATCATACCAAAATAAGGTTTCCTTGGGGATTGGAGTCAGGAATAGAAGACACGCCAGGCTTATGGCACAGTAAAAGAGGTTTACTTTTCCTGTAATTAATATAGAGGTCAGATAGATAAGCATGCATATTATAATGCTGTTGATAACATTAAACAATACTTTGCCTAACAAACCTATAAATAGTTGGCTTAGGAAATGTGGAACAAAACGTCCGTTCTTAACGAACCAATGGGCATACTGTGATTCAAGTAAGTCTCCCCACGAACTGATTAACTCGGTTGGACATGAGCCGTCTATATTAAACTTAAACTTGTAGAGTATATCGTCCTGTAATGATTCTGGCGTCCACATATTAATCAAAAACATGAATATAAACAGGCCAAGAAAGAATAGTGCGATGGAAAGATTCTTATTCCTCATTTTTTTTAAATGCAAAATATCTTTGCCCCAGATAATTCAATATGACAAACAATCCCATTCCTATCAGCATGGCTATATTCTCTTTAATGGACTTACTCATGTCAGAGAGTATCCAAGCAGCTAAGGGCCTGGCAATGCCGTATGCTAAAAGATAACAAACTAAAATGTTGACAGTAAAACGGATTAGTGATTTAATCGTATCCTTCTTGTAGTTAAATGTGAAATACTTATTGAGGAAATAACTTAATATACTGCCAAAGAAATAATTGGCTGCACTCGATACCCAATAGCTCAAATGAAACACATTATAGGCAACGAACATAATTGTCGTACCAAAAAGGGTATTGATAACGCCAACGATGACAAACTTCAAAAAAGTTTTATCTAAGAATTTATGAAGTAAATCCTTAACAAATGCCATGCCCTTCTATTTATTTGGCAAGTGTATTACCTGCATATTCCTGAACCACGTACACTGGCCTGTTCTTGGTTTCATGGAATATCCTGCCTAAGTATTCACCTATGATACCTAATGAGATCAGCTGCACACCTCCCAAAAACAGTATAACAATCATGATGGTTGGGAAACCCTGAACGGGATCTCCAAAAAACAAGGTTTTAATCAAAATGTAGATAAGATATAGAAAAGCAAACAGTGAGACAGTCATGCCTAAATAAGTCGAGAATCTTAAAGGGGCAGTACTAAAGGATGTTATACCTTCTATGGCCAGATGAAGAAGGCCCCTGAAATTCCAAGAGGATTCCCCAGCAACACGGTCGGCCGTTTCAAAAGGAACGGGCTTTTTCTTAAATCCAATCCAAGCGAACATACCTTTGGTATATCGTGCTGTTTCCCGCAGCCTTTTTAACTCTTCAATGCATTTTCTGTCTAATAAGCGGAAATCTCCAACATTTGGAAGGATGTCATAGCGTGCAGATTTTTGAAGTATATGATAATATGATAAAGACAATCGCTTACGAAGCCAGCTTTCCTTGCCCCTTGTAAGTCTTTGTCCATACACATCGTCATATCCTTCTTCCCAGTATTTCAGAAACTTTGGAATAACTGATGGCGGGTGCTGAAGATCTGCGTCCATAATGACCAAGCAGTCACCTGTAGCATAGTCAAATCCTGCGAGCATTGCATTTTCTTTTCCGAAATTGCGCGATAAATCAACATAGCACACTCGTTTATCTTTTTCTCGCAGCTGTTTTATGATATCAATGGTTTTATCCTTGCTTCCATCATTAACAAATAATATTTCCCATTCATAATCTGATTGGGAATCCATTAATTTAACTAATTCAGGATACAACAAAGGAAGTGATTGTTCTTCGTTGTAACATGGTACTAATAATGAGACTTTCTTCCCCATAGAATAGATATAAATGAAAATAATATTTGTTTATTTTATAAACAAGTAAATAATTTAAGGATTTTAAAAGACACGTCCTTTCAATTACAAAATAACTACAGAATGTCTTTTCGGACCTTGTTCGCCAACTAAGTATCTTTTAGTTGGGATAGAACGGCACGAATTTTAATTTATAATTATAGTTAAACACACAGAAATATAATTATGGCTGCCACAATCGATAATAAAATTAAAAGTGTCTTTTCCATTTTGCTTGTATTTAATGAATGAAATATTTGTAGAATCTTAAGGGATGTTGGAATTTGAGATAATGGGATGATAGAAGATGTGAATGACATGAGGCAAGTACGTGTCATGATTACAACTCTTTGAAATGTGGTTACCAATAAATGGTTAAAGGACATACCCTAAATTCCCCTTAAGTCGTGTAAATGCTTGACCCAAAGGTTATTACGAAAAACGGAGATGTGTAAAATGCCGAAAACGGTCATTTCTGGGTGCAAAGTTACGAAAAAAAAACGATATGGATGTGGATATTGGTTGTTTTTTTTATTTTTATTGTAAAAATATAGACATGGAAGAGGAGAGAGGGGAGAGGAAAGTTTACTAAAATGTTGTATGGCCACACTTTCTTTCCTGGGAGCAATATCATCAATTTTTAACGATTTCATCGGGATTTGGTGAGCGAAAGATAGGGATTTGACGGGCAAAAGATTAGGATTTGGGGACGAAAAAAACCTGTATTGCTCTTCAAAGGATAGGGTTTTGAGGTGCAATACAGGGTGGGTTGGGGAGTAAAAGATAATGATTTGAGGTTGAAAACATTATCTTTTGAAAGGCGGAAATCGGCAGAAAATCTTAGATTTGGGGGAAGGGCTTGGCTTCTATTCCCGTTAGCATTGGGTAGTAGTGTCGACCGTTTTCGTCATGACGGGTGACAGGCTGGAAGTTGATGCGGAAACGGTTGATGTGTTTCGTTGGATTGAAGTCGGCTGGATCTTCAACGGTCTGGTTGTCGATGCTGACATAGAAGGTGCCAAGGTCGAGGATTGAAACCTTGTCTCCGCGTAGCAGATGATGGCGCATGACTTCGGCGAGTTCGGTGAGGACCAGGATGACCGAACCCTTTCTGGCGGTGCAATTTTGTTCGATTTCATCGATGATTTCGTCGAAACTGACTTTGTTGTTTTGAATGGCGCGGGCATAATAGCGGCCAGTGTTGTTGTTTTGTTCTAATTTGTAATATAGCATAACGGGAAAAATTGAGGCCCCACCCAAGCCCTCCCCGACGGGGAGGGCTTTCTGTAAGGCAGTTGGTTAATAATTAATTCATTTCTCTCCCTTTTGGGGAGGGTTGGGGAGAGGCCACAAATATATAATGGGGGCGACCAGTGAGTTTGGGCGAAGAGGAAAAAGTTTGTGTAGGAAGAAATTTTGTGTGAAATGCTTGCGTGGGATGGTTTTTTGTGGTAACTTTACGGGCTTAACCATTGAATGTAAATAAAAATGAACAACAAGAACTATAGTCTGAGACTGGTGCTGATTGACCGTTGTCTGAGGAAAGCACGGGGATTTACCGTCATTGAGATGATGGATTTCATCAACAATTATTTTGAGGAGCGGGGAATGAACCCTGTCCGCTCGAAACAAACCATACAGAACGATATGGTGCAGTTGGAGAACGACTATTATACGACCATTGAGCGGCTGCATGTGGGGCAGACGGTGCGCTATCGTTACGAGGACCGCAGTTTCTCGATTACCAGCAGAGACCTGACGATGGAGGATTTCCAGCGCATGGACCGGCTGATGCGGCAGTTCAACTATGCAGGTTCTCATTTTCTGCATCCAGTTGCTGAGGCTATCGAGCGTAAGTATGCGCTGAAAATCGTCTATGGAAAGTTTATGGACGAGAAGCCTCACGCGCGCATCGTGTACCCATATTATTTGTTGCCCTATCATGAGCGCTGGTATATGTTGGCATGGAACGTGCCAAGGCAGAAGCTATCGGTGTTCGGGCTGGACCGCATCGTCAGCGTGGAGCGTGCCGACGGGGAGCCGTTTCGTGAGATGGAGGGAAATCCGGCGGATTATTTCGAGGATATGGTCGGCGTGACGCGCAATGAGGGTGATGAGCCTCAGGAGGTGAGGTTGCGGGTGGCCAAGGAGCAGCTGAACTATATCCAGACTCGTAAAATCCATCAGAGCCAGGAAATTGTCGGTCAGGATGGCGATTGGGCGGAACTTCGGCTGCGGGTAATCGTCAACTACGAGTTGGAGCAGGAACTGTTGCAGTATGGTGAGAAGGTTGTCGTGGTGAGTCCTTCGATTCTTCGTGAAAGAATGAAGGAGCGGATAGGGCGAGCGTGGGGGGTGTATTCTGTGGTGCGACCGCAGAACACCTGACGACATCTTTTACCAGCGGAGGCGGTAGACGGCATAGCCGATGATTTCGTGGAGGAGAGATTGCCAGTCTTTTACTGTATGAAGGGAGGGGAGCCAGCGGCCTTCCTTGTCCTTCACTTTGACGACGCAGTCGGTGACGTAAGGGTCGGCGGTGATGCCTTCCTGCCGGAAGGCCATCAGTGAGCGGCGCATGTGGGTGGAGGAGGTGATGAGGAGGAAAGGCCTACCCTGCAGACCCACCCCAGCCCTCCCTATAGGGAGGGAGCGAATACTATCAACCCGAGACTTGGCCTGGCTATCAAGCATCTGTTTGATGTAAACGGCATTTTCGTGGGTGGTGGTGGCTTTGGTTTCGAGGATGATGTCTTCGCGAGGGATGCCGAAACGGACGAGATAGTCGGTCATGGCCTTGGGGTTGCCGCTTTGTTTTGTGGTGTCGTCGCGTTGGATGATGGAGCCGTCGGAGGCGATGACCAGTTTGCGGATGATTCCCTTATGGTAGAGTTGGATGCCCTCGGTAAGACGGTCAGCATTGCCACCGAATTCCGGTCGGTTACGCTCCCAGTCCCAGTAACTGCATCCGCCGAGCACGATGCCGTACTGGTAGGTTTTGCCGGGTTTCACCGTCCAGGGGTAGCCCTCGCTCCATTTATTTGCCGCTATATCGTAGATGGGTTCCATGCTGAAGAAGAACGCGGCAAAGACGGCCAGGCCGGCAAATGTCCACTTCCATCGCTTGTGGCGGCGACAGAGGTATGCGGCTGCGACGAGTAGGAATATGTAAAACGCTGGTGAGCAAATCAGTATTTTCATTTGATGAATGATTTTTGTGCAAAAATAAGGATTTTTTCTCAAATGTAATAGTGGTATCGTATGATTATTTGTCTGTCTATTCACGGATTTAACAAAAACCTGTGAAAAACCTCTTTTCTGTAAAGCATCCGTGCGGTGCACGGCTGTGTCAGCGTCTGCTCGTCACCATCCTGCAAGCAAGCTTGCGGCTGTTGACGATCATCCACCGACAGCCCTTTCGGGCCTGACTTTACAGAAAAGAAAAAACTTTGAAAACCTTCGCGTTATAGGGTATTGATCATTAAACATTCTTTTAGTCACTTGGAAATATTAAGGTCTATTGGGTGTAGTTTTTATGTTTTCTTTTTTAATCCTTAATTTTTAAACTTAAAACTGTTTCAACAGATTTAAACTTCGGATGTTTTTTTGCGTCATAATAATAGACAAATCAATATTTTTATGAGAAGGGTTATTATCTTGAGTTTAGCTTGGGCTGTGACAACCCTGGGCTGGGCACAAAACAGGGAAATTTCAGGACAAGTGGTTGACCGCGACACTAAAGATCCGATACCGCAAGTAACCATCCAACTGCTTTCGGCAGTTGACTCGGCATTCGTGGCAGGTGTACTGACGGGCGACGACGGCGCGTTCCAGCTGAAGGCTTCGGCCAGCGGCCGCTATATCCTGCGTTTCACCAGTGTGGGCTATCAGCGAGAGCATCGGAACGTCGTCGTGAAAGACTCCACTGACGTAAACATCGGGACGGTGGTGTTGGGGGCCGATGCCATCATGTTGAAGAATACCACCGTGACGGCACAGGCCGCCCGTGTGACCGTGGTGGAAGACACGACCATCTACAATGCTGCCGCCTACCGCACCCCCGAAGGTTCGGTGGTGGAGGAACTGGTGAAGAAACTGCCTGGCGCCGAGGTGAGCGACGACGGTACGGTCACCATCAATGGTAAAAAGGTAAAAAAGGTGAAGGTGGACGGAAAGGAATTCATGACCGGCGACACGAAGACGGCCATGAAGAACCTGCCGACCTCGATCGTGGATAAGGTGAAGACCTACGACGAACGAAGCGATATGGCGCGAATCACAGGCATCGAAGACGACGAAGAGACCACCGTGCTCGACTTCGGACTGAAAGAAGGTATGCACAGAGGTACGTTTGGTAATGTCGACCTTGGCATAGGCACCAAGAAGCGCTATGCGGAGCGGGCGATGGGGTCGTATATGAATCGGAAGACCCGACTGGTGGGTTTAGGTTCGGGCAACAATGTGGGCGACCGGGGTTTCCCGGGTGGCGGTGGTGGTGGCCGCTTCGGCGGCGGACAGAGCGGGCTGAATGCCTCGAAAATGTTAGGATTTAACTTCAACCATGAGAGCGGACAGAAGAAAGGCGGACGGGGCAGTGCGCTTGAGCTGGATGCCTCGTTGCTGTGGAACCATAACGACGGTGACCGCCGCTCGGCAACATCGGCAGAGAATTTCGTGGCCACCTCGGGATCGTTCTCCAACAGCCTTTCGCAGAACTATTCGCGCAACAACAACATTCAGGGACAGATGAGGCTGGAATGGGAACCCGACACCTTGTGGAACGTGAACATGCGTGCCAACATGAACTATTCGAACAGCGACGGCAATTCCACCAGCCAGAACGCCAGCTATAACATGAACCCCTACGACATAGCCGGCATCACCGACCCGCTGGCCCAGCAGGATGAACTGGAAAAGGTTGACTCGATGATGGTGAATGCACAGAAGGACAAGTCGGCGAGCTATTCCAGCAACCTGACGGCCAACCTCTCGGTAATGGTGAACCGCAAGCTGAACGCCTATGGGCGCAACGTCACCCTGCGCGGTGAGGTCGGCTATGGCGACCAGGAAAGCAAGAGCCTCTCGGAAAACGCCGTTGAGCTTTATCAGGTGAGGAACTATTTAGACACAGGCGACTCCACCTACGTGACGCGCCGCTATAACCTGACACCCACCAAGAACTGGAACTATACGTTGCAGGCCACCTATAGCGAGCCGCTCACCCGGCGGATGTTCCTACAGTTCAACTATCAGTTCCGCTACCGCTACAACAAGAGCGACCGCACAACATTCGACTTTTCGAGCAACAATCCGCTGATGGCAGGCACACCGTTCGGCCCCAACCAGCCAGGCTCCCTTTTCGACGCATGGAACGAGACCTATGGCGGATGGGACAGCTATTTCACACCATTAGGCCATCCGCTCGACTATTACGAGAACGAAACGCTCAGCCGGTTCTCGGAATACAAGAACTATATCCACGACATACGCGTGACGCTGCGCATCATCCAGCCCAAATACCGGCTGAGCGTAGGTGTGCTCGTACAGCCGCAGCGCACCCACTTCGTGCAGCGTTACTACGGGCACGATGCCGACACGGTGCGCAACGTGCTGAACGTTGCCCCCACCATGAACTTCCGCTACCGGTGGAACCGGCAGAAGCAGATGCGCGTGGAATATCGCGGCACAAGCAGCCAGCCGTCGATGAGCAACCTGCTCGACATCACCGACGACTCCGACCCGCTGAATGTCACGAAGGGCAACCCGGGACTGAAACCCTCGTTCACCCATCGTTTCAACCTGCGCTTCAACAACTTCATCCAGAGCCATACCCGTTTCGTCAATGCCAACGCCTCGTGGAGTACCACGCTAAATTCTATCTCGAACAGGGTGACCTACAACTCGTTGACAGGCGGACGCATCACACAGCCCGACAACATTAACGGCAACTGGGACGCATCGGCCAATATCACCTACAACCAGGCCATCGACTCGGCAGGCGTGTGGAACATCTCAACGTCGACAGGCTATAACTATAACCACTACGTGAGCTATGTGACGCTTGGGAGGAATGCCTCCTCGGAGCGCAACACCACATACACGAGTGCCATTTCGGAACGGCTTCAGTTGAGCATGCGCAAAGACTGGTTTGAGGTGACGCTCGACGGTTCTGTCAGCTACAACCATACGCGTAACCTGCTGCAGGAGACAGGTAATCAGGACACTTGGCAGTTCAGCTACGGCGGTTCGCTCAACCTGTATGCACCTTGGGGAATGAGCCTCTCGACCGACATGCACAACCAGAGCCGCCGGGGTTACAGTGATGCCACGCTCAACACCAACGAGCTGATCTGGAATGCACAGTTGTCACAGAGTTTCCTCAAGGGCAAACCGCTGACGGTGATGCTCCAGTTCTACGACATCCTGCACGAGATGAGCAATTTCACAAGAACGATCAATGCCATGCGCCGCAGTGACACTTCATACAACAGCATCAACTCGTATGTCATGCTGCATGTGGTGTATAGGATGAACGCATTTGGTTCGCGTGAGGCACGCAGAGGGATGCGTGGCCGGCGCGGCCCGGGCGACGGCATGGGTTTCGACAGGCCTCCCGGAGGTCCTGATGGCCCTGGCGGTCCTGGCGGACGTGGTGATCGCGGCGGTCGTGGCGGCGGCTTCGGCGGCGGTGGCGGCTTTGGTGGCGGCTTCGGCGGTGGCGGCGGTTTCGGCGGCAGAAGAGACTGATGCTTTTGGATTGTTTTAAACAAAAATCTTCAAAAATCTGACACAAATATTCCCTTTAAGATTTAAAATACCAGATAATCAGCTACTTACAAAATAGTTTAAAAAAATATCGGTTGTGCCCAAACTCACTGGGCGCAACCGATGTATCTTTGCAAACGAAAACACAGAGGAGCCCCACCCCATCCCTCCCCCAAGGGGAGGGTGATGAGCGAAAGGACAATTATAAACAACAGATGTGCGCAGAGCGCATAACGAATGACCATGAAAAACACTGAAATGAAGAAACAACACGCAGAGCGGATGCTGACTGCGCATTTTTCCCTGCGAGAGATGTGTGCCAGCGGAACCGCCACCCGGCTCGGCATCAGAAATGAACCGGATGAAGAAGTAATCAATCGTTTGCAACAGTTGTGCGAACATGTGCTGGAACCCTTGCGGCAACGCTTCGGTGTAATCCGTATAACCAGCGGCTACCGTTGCGACAGGCTGAACAGGGCCGTGGGCGGCGTGAAGAACTCGCAACACCGGTTAGGCGAGGCTGCCGACATCCACGTCTCAGACATCGAGGTGGGCCGCAAGATGTTCCACTATATCAAGGAGAATCTCGAGTTCGACCAGTTGCTTTTCGAGCATATCCATGACAACGGCACGTGCTGGTTGCATGTGAGTTATAGGGGGGCCCACCCCCAACCCCTCCCGAGGGGAGGGGCGTACAATATACGCAGGAATCGGCGGCAGGCGATTGATAACTACGTGGCACCGCCACAATCCGTAAACCTACGGTGGGAATACTAACACCCGCCAACTTAATTATATTTATTAACCTTTTAAATTCTAATTACTATGGTATTTTACAAATTGATTCAGAACATGAATGAGAGCATGGTGAAGACCTACCAGAAGTGGTATGCCTATCCTGTAGTGACCGAAACCGTTAACCTGGACTACATCGCCGAGCGCATCCAGCGCAACTCTACCGCCAAGAGGAGTGATGCCAAGGCCGTGCTGACCGAGATGGTGGAGGTGATGACCGACTGTCTGCAAAATTCCCAACGCGTGAAAATTGAAGGCCTGGGTTCGTTCAAGATTGGTCTGAGTTCCAAGGGTGCAGACTCTCCTGAAGATTTCAGTGTGAACGAGAATGTGAAGAACATTCGCATCATCTTCCAGCCTGAGACCAAGACCGATTCGGCTACCCACAAGCGTTCGAAAAAGATGCTCCAGGATGTCAAGCTGACCAATATCAGCGGGTTTACCACGAAGAAATCACAGGAAGCTGACGGCGGAGAGGATGAGAATCCTTAATTCGACCGGGAATAGGGGATGGTGCGGTCACACCGCACCACACCTGACGGTCTTTGCATCAGATTGTTGAACTTTAATGAATGAAAAAAGATGAAAAACCTGAACTGGAAGAAAATCGTAGAGTTTGCCATCGCCGTGCTGACCGCCCTTCTGGGAGTGCTTGGCGCTAATGCGATGAGCTGAAGCCTCTCCCCCAAACCCCCTCCCCCGCAGGGAGGGGGCTTTTCTATTTATAGTACTCGGCATACCATTCAGCGAAATGGCGGAGGCCTTCGCGGAGTGGAGTGTTGGGACGGAAACCGAAATCCTGTTCTAACGGAGTAGTATCGGCATAGGTTACAGGGACATCACCGGGCTGCATGGGAACGAGTTGCTTGTGGGCTTCGAAATCGTAATCGGTGGGCAATACACCGGCACGTACCAGTTCTTCCTGAAGGATGGTAACAAAGTCGAGCAGATTCTCGGGAGCACTGTTGCCGATGTTATACACTTTATAGGGAGGAATGGGTAGTCCGTCGTCACCCATCTGCTTTTCGGGAGCATGCTGCATGACGCGCTGGATGCCTTCCACGATATCATCGACATAGGTGAAGTCGCGCTTACAGTTGCCATAGTTGAAAATCTGGATGGTCTTTCCCTCACGGAGTTTGTTGGTGAAACCAAAGTAGGCCATGTCGGGGCGTCCGGCAGGTCCATAGACGGTGAAGAAGCGCAGACCCGTTGAGGGGATGTTGTAGAGTTTGGAATAGGCATGTGCCAGAAGTTCGTTACTCTTCTTCGTTGCGGCATAAAGGCTGACGGGATTGTCCACCTTGTCGTCGGTGCTGTAGGGAACCTTTTTATTAGAGCCGTAAACACTGGAAGATGAGGCATAGACGAGATGGAGGAACGGGGATTCTTCGTCGTGGCACGACGAAGCACTCGACTGTTCGTTGGCATGACGACAAGCCTCGAGGATGTTGTAGAAACCGATGAGGTTGCTTTCGATATAGGCATCGGGGTTGGTGATGCTATAGCGTACACCTGCCTGTGCGGCGAGGTTCACCACTATCTGCGGATGGTATTCGGCGAAGATGCGGTCGATGAGGGCACGGTCGGCGATGTTTCCGCGGATGAAGGTGAATCCTTCGCCATGCGATGGCGAAGCACTTGACGGTTTGGCGGCTATTTCTTGCAATTCCTTGAGGCGGGCCTCTTTGAGGCGCACGTCATAGTAGTCGTTCATCGAGTCGATGCCGACGATATGGATGTTGTTGACTGTCGTTAGTAACTGCTTGGCAAGGTTGGAACCGATGAATCCGGCTACGCCAGTAAGGAAAACGGTCTTTCCTGTGAGGTCGATGTTGTATTGAAGCATAATGGGTGATTTAAGTGAAGAGTGAAGAGTGAAAAGTGAAGAATCCCCTTCCCTTGGGAGGGATTGAGGGTGGATTTACCTAAATAGCCTTTTGGCCTCTTCATAGGTGTCGAGACTGCCGATGTCGAAGCGGGTGCCTGGCATCTCGTAGGCGTGGAGGGTGGTGACACCTGCCAGATAGTGGGCGAGGTTGCCGGGGGCATCGCTGCCACAGCCGTGGTTCAGACAGTCAAGAATGAGTGGGAGGTCTTCTTTCATGTAGATATAAAAAGGAGGTACGGCCCAATGACTTTTGGGATGTTCAGGCTTCTCTTCCATGCTGAGCACTTTCCATTCATCGTCTACCTCGATGACACCCGTGCGCTGAAGTTTGGCTATGTCGGGCTGATGGTGGCACATGATACAGGAAGTGCCTTTCTTTTTGGCAAAATCCACGAAACCTTGAAAAGAGAAATCGAGGAGATTGTCGGCGGCGGTGACGAGGAGGTCTTCGCCGTGGCACGGCGAAGTACTCGACAAGGTCTCTATAGCCAGCAAGAGGTCGCGGACGGCTCCTAATCGGGTTTCGTTGGTTTCGGTGCCGTCATCGATGATGCGGAGCGGTTTGGTGTATTGTTGTTTACTCGCCCAGTCGTTGAAAATATGGGCAAACTTATGGTTGGTGACGATAATATGTTCGTCGATTTCAGGAATGAGGTCGATATCATCAAGCATACGCCCCAAAATGGTACTCTGACCTATTTGGAGTAGAGGCTTGGGGAAGTTCTTGGTGAGTTCGCCTAAACGAGTAGCGTAGCCTGCAGCAATGACTATATTCTTCATGGGTTGTCGTTTTTAAATGAACCGTGCACCATTGTCGGGCTGAACCCAATGGATTTGGAAAGAGTGTTCGTATTCGGGGAACTGAGCAAGGTAGTGAGTGGTGAGTTCGCGGGCGATGTTCTCTTTTTCGGCGGGATCGACGAGAGCGATGCAGGCACCCTTGAATCCGGCTCCGGAGAAACGGCCCCCGTAGACACCTGGCAGCGTGCGCATGATGTCGTAGATAGCGATGAGCTCAGGACTGCCACACTCGTAGTTGTGGATGCTGGATTCACAACTATCGAAACAGAGCTTGCCGAAGAGTTTGAGATTGCCTGTTTCCCAAGCGGTGACACCCTGACGCACGCGGCGGTATTCAGAATAGAAATGTTCGGCACGGCGGGCAAAGCGCTGAGGCATGGCGATGCGCGTCTTATCGAAGGTAGCCTTGGGGATGTCGCGGAGGAAGGTCTTGTCGAACGGTTTCAGGGGCTGGTCGGTATAGGCCAGCATGTTCCAAGCTGCCGTCTTACACTCGAAGACGCGCAGGTTGTAGTCGCTGTTGACCAGCGAACGGGTGAGTCCGCTGAAGAAGATGCCGATTTCGAAGGGTGGCATATCGGGATTACGACGGATGATGCGGTAGTCGTTGCTGTCACAGTCGAGAAACAGTAGTCCGTCTTTCTGTCCGAGGGCGATGCAAGCCTGGTCGAGGATACCGTTATTGAGACCGATATATTCCCGTTCAGCCTCCGAGGCAATCTTGATGACCTCCATGGGCTTGAGGGAGATGTTGTTGGCCTTGGCGAATGCCATGACATAGGCGATGAGGACGGCAGCCGAACTGGAGAGTCCGCCGACGGGAAGTGATCCCTGAATGACGCCTTCGATGCCTCGGGTGAGTTCGAAACGCTTGCGGAGGGCATATTTGGCACCTCGGGCATAGTCGCCCCAGTTGTGCTCGCGAACTTGAGTAGGGCGGTTGATATCGAATTCGATATCGCCTTCGAAAGAGCGGGATGAGAGCTTGACAAGACTGTCTTCACGAATGTCAAACCAAAGGTCGACACCCTTATTAATGGCAAAGCCTGTTACAATTCCGTGCTGATGGTCGACATGGGCGCCGAGGGGGCAGACACGGTAGGGGGAGTAGATATGGTAGGAAGGAGACCCAACCGGAGACCCACCCCTGCCCTCCCTGTTTAGGGAGGGAGTTTTTATTTCTTTATTATTATTGTTCATATTTTCTTTTAGGATTTTTCTTCGCCGTGCGACGGCGAAGCACCGGACGGCATTGGCGTTTAAGAGGGGGGAATTAGTCGCGACGGAAGAGGTCGCGGGTGTAGACTTTTTCCTCCACATCATCGAGGACGGCATCGTAGCGGTTGGCGATAATGGCATGTGACTGTGCCTTGAATTGGGCAAGGTCGTTGACGACACGGCTTCCGAAAAAAGTGGCACCATCGGGAAGTGTGGGCTCGTAGATGATAACAGTGGCACCCTTTGCCTTGATGCGCTTCATCACACCCTGAATGGATGATTGACGGAAATTGTCGGAGTTGGCTTTCATGGTTAGGCGGTAAATGCCGATAATGACTTCGCCATCCGATGGCGAAGCACCAAACGACTTGCCTCCTTCCATAGCGGGAGAGTACTGGTTGTTTTGCGTATAGCTGTAGTAACCAGCCTTTTTGAGCACCTGGTCGGCTATGAAGTCTTTGCGAGTGCGGTTGCTTTCCACGATGGCGGTCATCATGTTCTGCGGGACATTCTGATAGTTGGCCAGCAACTGTTTGGTGTCCTTTGGCAGACAGTAACCACCGTAACCGAATGATGGGTTGTTGTAATGGGTTCCGATACGAGGGTCGAGACCGATGCCCTGGATGATGGCCCTACTATCGAGACCTTTCACTTCGGCATAGGTGTCAAGTTCGTTGAAATAGCTCACACGTAGGGCGAGGTAGGTGTTGGCAAAGAGTTTGACAGCCTCTGCCTCCTTCATGCCCATGAAAAGGCAGGGGATGCCTTTGTTTTCTTCACTGTGACACGACGAAGCACTCGACGCCGCTTCGGCGGGGCCAATAGCTCCTTCTACCAACAGGGAGGCGAAGGTGTGGGCATATTCTTCGGCTTTAGGGTTGCCAAAAGCATCGATGGCAGCATTTTCCTTGATGAACTCTTGGCTGTCAATGTTCTTTGGATAGCCTACAATGATACGGCTGGGATAGAGGTTGTCGTAGAGGGCCTTGCTCTCGCGCAGGAACTCGGGAGAGAAGAGTAGGTTGAACTTTTTGTCGCGCAACTGGGGTGTACTGGCGAATTTCAGCGCATAGCGCACGTAGAGGTTACGGCAATAGCCCACGGGAATGGTGCTCTTGATGACCATGACGGCATCGGGATTGACCGAAAGAACAAGGTCGATGACATCTTCGATGAGATGAGTATCGAAAAAATTCTTTACTGGATCGTAGTTGGTTGGAACGGCAATAACGACGAATTCGGCATCCTGATATGCGGCTTTCCCATCGAGCGTTGCTTTCAGGTTGAGGTTTTTCTCTGCCAAATATTTTTCAATGTAGTCATCCTGTATCGGAGACTTCCGGTTGTTGATCATCTCCACTTTTTCTGGGATGACATCAACTGCCGTCACTTCGTGATTCTGCGCCAGCAAAGTGGCGATAGACAGGCCAACATAGCCTGTTCCAGCTACTGCAATTTTCATGATAAACTTATTTTACTAAACTGGTGATGGGACTGCGGGCACCTTTCATGTTGGTGAGGAAAGCCTTGGCAGAACCGAATTTCAGGAACATATCCAGACGTATAGGAATGTGATTAGTATCGTCGGTGACATAGAAACGTACAATCTCGCGGTACTTGGCATCGTCGTTATCGTATTCCATGTAGGAGAGTTCCAGACAACGGTATTTCTTGCCGTTGTCAGCCTTGATGGTACTCTTGCCACGATAGCGGAGCTGTCCCTTCTCGATGCTGTTGCCATCGGCGATGGGGAAATTGACGACATGTCCCTTTTTCCAACCCTCGGGGTCGAAACTGCGTGCACGGAGGAAAATGTTCATCATGTCGTAGACGCATTCGTTCATCTGTTTTTTATGCCATTCATGTTTCCCCTCATGATTGATACGGTGCTGGTTCAGATTGGTCCGGTTCCCCTCATAGGTATACCAAACCTCATCGACGGTGTAGCGTTTTCCTTCGCGTGCTCCCTTGCGGAAATACAGGGGAGCCAGTTCGGTGGAAGAGTAGCAAAGCAATGTGTCGCGTAGAACGAACATCTGGTCGACCTCTTTGTTGCCTCGTGTGGTGAGTGAGGCCCGAAAGGCATCTATTCCCTTATATTTGCTCTGGACAGTGTACATAGAAGCCGTTCCGGCCTTTACCCATACGAATTTCCAGTTGTAATACAGATTGTAAGACAGGAATTCGCCACCTTTGAAAGCCGTGTTGCGGAAAGTGCACTGTGCCTGGGCACTGACAGGCATCAAGGCAAACAGGCTACAGAGCAATAGGCTCTTCATTGTTTTTTCAAATCTGATAGACATGTTATTTGTATTCATTGTTTTTTGTTTTATAAGATGACGAACATTTGACGTTATGTCCGGATTAAAGTTTAACCCCCGTCACACCCTCAATAAACTCTATCCCCAACTCTCGGGCACGCTCAGCATTACGGCTTTTGATGGTCGCCTTTTTCTTTTCAGCCTTTTGCTTAACGAGTGAGCCAGGCTTTTGACTCATGGTGGGGGTGGACTTCGGATCCCAGGAAAGGGTAAGGTCCCATTTTTCCTTGCATTCTATTTCCTTGGGATAGTAGTATACCTCTTCCGGCTGCTGGTCTAAATCGTAATCACCGGTATCCCATTTGCCGTTGTGGTTGTCGTCCACAAACATGCGGATATAGTATGTTCCGGCTCTTAGATAGTAGAATTCAGCCACACCTTGCTCTGCCTTTACTTTCTTCACCTCCTTGTCGCTTTTATCCACCAGAAAGGCTATGATGTCTTTGTCGCTCATGCCTTCGAAAGTAAAGACCAGCGAGCTGAATTCGTCCATGCTCCCCACCTTGAATCCCTGCTTGAAGGGATTGGATTTCAGTCCGTAGATATCCGTGAAAGCCAAAGTGTCGACTTCCAGACTATATTCCAGACCTGGTTTCCATTCGCCACGCAGTTCGTAGGTCCGAGGGATGTCTTCTCGTTTGACGAGTTGGTAAGGTGATTTATACCAAACGGAGTCGATCCTTGAATAGAGGTGGATTGTCGACGTGTCGGGTTCCAGTACAGGAGTACTGAAGGAGAATAGGATGTTGTTTTCGGGAGTCATCTTACTTGGTATACTCCATTTGGGTTCCAGAGGCATTGTTTTCAACACATATTGAGTGGAGTCAACTTCCTCGCCCTTTTTGAGTGCCTTTTCCAATTTCTTTTTCAGTTCCTTTTTTTCGTCGGCAATCTTTTTCATGCGTTTTTCGTAAGGATCTCTCGAAAGAATCTCCTGTGAATCGGTGGTGAGTACCAATTCCCCAATACTGTCGGTGACATAGTACTTGAGTTCCATGCGAAGCGTGTCCTGATTGACCAGTGAGGAATCGCGAAGCCAATAGGTAATGGTATCCTTCTTCAAAGAGTGTTCTATGATAAACGCATCTTTTTCATCGAAATTTAGTCCCTTGATTTTTGGCAGCGAATCGTGTCCGTAGGTGAAGAACAGCTGGAAACAGGGAGCTGTCTTTCGTTCTGCTTTCAGGAAATAGCGGTCGGTTTGTTCTACGGTAAAAGCCTTGAGCACAATGTCGTCGGGCAGGAAATGTGTATAGTTCACCGGTGTGATGCTGCGGATATGGAGCGTGTCGGTCCAGATGGTGTCGTGTCTTACGTCGGGTTTCGACGATGGCACGATGATGTCGTGGTTATAAGCAATCTTCTCGCTTTTCTGCGAATAACAGTAATTGCCGTCAGCATCCTGAAGGGCGAAAACCCGGTAGGAACCGTTGGCAATACCCTTGACGACGAAATGGCCGCGGCTGTCGGTGCGCGAAACTCGGAGGAAAGGACGTGTACGGAAAATGGAATCGGCCCACTGGGAATTGCAGTCATCGTCGGGATAAATACAACCGCTGGACGGATATAGTCCCACCTGAATACCTTTCAATGGCTCGAGTGTCTCAGCGTCGATAACGAAGCCCGACACTTCCATCGTGTCAATCTCTTCTCCGGTAGAGAAGGAATAGGTGTAGTTACCTAAGGGATTCCCTTCATTATTGTCAGAGATGGCATCGGAAAAGTCTATGGTATAGGTGGTGTTGGGTTTCAGCGAGTCTTGCAATTCCACGACAATCCGTTTGCCGCTGGCCTTAATTTCAGGAACCTCCAGCTGAGGCGGGGAAACCACCACATTTTCCGTGGGATTATCTATCTTGATGAATTCATTGAAATAGATGGAAATTTTACGGTTAGTCACGTTGATGCCTTTATCCTCGGGAGATGCACTGATAACCTTCGGAGGAGTCTCGTCGTACCATCCGCCGTCGGGACTTCCCATGCGCGCACAACCGCAGAAAGCACAGATCAGGCTGGCTATGCCGACCATGCTCACGAACATCCGCCGCAGGTTTTTATCGTTGTTTTTGCTGTTTGTCATCTCGTCAGTGCAATCTCTTTGATTATGCTTGATTCAGTTTCAGGAGTTGTTCGATATGCTCGCGCGAATTGCTCAGGCGCGGCACCTTGTGCTGTCCGCCTAATTTGCCTCGCATCTTCAGCCAGTCGTTGAACAGTCCCTCACGAGCTTTTACAATCTGCAGTTGCTGCAGGGTGATATCCTTAAAGCGTTTGGCCTCGTAGTCGGAGTTTATCTCTTGCAGGTGCTGGTCGAGCATTGTTGCAAACTGCTGCAAGTCAGCTGGTTCGCGTGAAAACTCAATAACCCATTGGTGGTAGCATTTGGCCTTACCGTCCATGAACACAGGGGCAGCCGTGTATTCTAACACCTCGGCACCCGTCTGCTCGCAGGCAAACTGAAGTCCTTTTTCAGCATTGTCAACAATCAGTTCTTCGCCGAAGGCATTGATGAAATGCTTGGTGCGTCCGGAAATGATGAATTTATAGGGATCCTTGGAAGTGAATCTCACGGTGTCGCCGATAAGATAGCGCCAAAGTCCGCATGAAGTGCTGATAAGCATGGCGTAGTTTTTCCCTATCTCTATGCCCTCAAGGGGAACGACGGTGGGATTTTTTTTGTCCATTTCATCGGTAGGAATGAACTCATAGAAGATGTCGTAGTCGAGCATGAGAAGCAGACTCGGGTCGTTGGGATCGTCTTGTAGTCCGAAGAATCCCTCCGAAGCATTGTACGTCTCCATGTAGTGCATGTTCGGCGACGTGATGAGTTCTTCGTATTGTTTGCGATAGGGCGAGAACGCAACTCCTCCGTGGAAGAAAACTTCAATGTTGGGCCATACTTCTTCAAGATGCTTCTTGCCGGAAATCTCCATCACCCTTGTAAGTACTGAGAGCATCCATGAAGGCACACCACTAAGGGATGTAACGTTTTTATTGATGGTTTCCTGTGCTATGCGCTCACGTTTCACCTCAAAGTCCGAGAGTAGGGCCGTCTGTTTCTTCGGGACGCGCACCAGATTGGCCAAAGGGTTGATGTTTTCAATCAGAATGGCCGAAAGGTCGCCGACGAGAGAATTACGCAGCGTGTAGTTGGGCGAATGAGTTCCGCCGAGGATGAGTGAGCGTCCGTCGAAAATACGGCTTTTGGGATTGTTGCGCAGATAAAGGGCAACGCAGTCGAAGGAACCCGCATAATGGATGTGCTTCAGTCCGTCGTGAGTAACCGGGATGAATTTCGACTTGTCATTGGTAGTGCCGCTCGACTTGGCATACCATTTCACTTGTCCCGGCCATAGCACGTCGCGTTCGCCGTGACGCATGCGGTCGATATACCCTTTCAGTTCTTCATAGGTATTTATGGGCACATTGTGGGCAAAGTCCTCATAGCTTTTGATGGTAGAGAACATATATTTGTTGCCGTACTCTGTGTCCTTGGCCTCATGGATAAGGCTTTCCAGCACTTCTTTTTGGAAAGCTATTCCCTGACTGTTATGCTTTTCCAGTTCCTTCTGACGGGATTGGAATACCTTTCGTACAATTCCTGTTAGACTCATTAGTTCACTAATGCAGATAATAGGGTACAAAGGTACGGAGAAACTGAGAGACTACAAAATAAATTAGTTATTTTTAATGCTATTCGGCAAATGCGGCTTCTTCGGCAGCGGCAATGATTTCCTCACGGCTTTTCTCTTTTGGACTGACCGTGATGTCATCGAGTGAATAGTCATCATCTTCCTTGACAGGTGACTGAGGATAATTGTTCTTCGGAGTCTCTTCTTTTGCTTTCTGCTGTTTTTTCTTGGGTTGTTCGATGATGAAGTCTTCGGTCTGTTCTTCCAGATAGGGAGCCACGCTGACGGGTTCTTCCTCCATCTTGGTGCGATTGGTCTTCGACTCAAACACTTTGTTGGTGAATTGCGGTTCCTTGCGCAACCGTTGCAGCGTCAGTTTTGCAGCAAGTTGCTGGGCTTCCTTTTTCGAATAACCCTCGCCCGCCTCGCCTTTCTGTCCTTCGATGATTACCTGATAGGCAAATTTCGGTGAACAGCCATCTTCTTTTTCCATTTTCAGCAGCTGGAAGTCCAGTTGCACACGGTTTTTCTGTCCCCATTCTATCAGCTTCGACTTGAAGTTCACTTCTTTATAGGCCACTTTGTCGATGTTGATGATTTCCTTCAGGATCTTCTTCTCCATGAACTGCATGCAGGCATCGTAGCCCAGGTCGAGATAAATGGCTCCAACAAGTGCCTCGAAGGCATTCCCTCCCATGTAGGAATTGTGGGCTTGATTGTGGTTATCGTTCTGTACCAGTTCAAGTATTCCCATTTCCTTGGCCAGTCGGCCCAACGTATTGCGTGAAACCAGTTTCGCGCGGGTGTTGGTGAGGAATCCTTCACGCTTACCTGAGAAATGGCTGTACACAATGTGCCCCACAACAGCA
Source organism: Prevotella sp. (assembly GCA_017428925.1). GTDB lineage: Bacteria > Bacteroidota > Bacteroidia > Bacteroidales > Bacteroidaceae > Prevotella. Next base: position 48,233 of record JAFRPY010000087.1, read on the forward strand.
TCCAGTATGGCATCGCCCAGAAATTCCAGGCGCTCGTTGTTGACAGGCTTTCCCTTTTCTTTTCGTCCGATGCTGCTGTGCATCAGTGCCTGTTTGTAATATTGGATGTTGTTGGGATAGAATCCAGTGATGTTGTAAAGCGTGATGTAGAAGTCCTTGTCTTTTCGGAAAGGAAGACGGAGAAGGTTAAGAATGTTTTTTATCTTCATTCTTGAATTTATTAATTAGCAACGGACAGAAGTCTGCCCATTGCTAATTACTTAATAATAAGATTATTCAGCGTATTTTTTGAATACCACACATGCGTTGTGACCACCAAAGCCGAACGTGTTGCTCAGTGCAGCACGCACTTCACGCTTCTGAGCCTTGTTGAAGGTGAAGTTCAGGTTATAGTCTATTTCCTCGTCTTTGTCATCATCCTCGTGGTTGATGGTCGGCGGAACAATATCGTTCTTCACGGCCAGCACTGAAACCATGGCCTCAATGGCACCGGCGGCACCAAGCAGATGGCCTGTCATACTCTTTGTAGAAGAGATGTTCAGTTTGAAGGCAGCCTCACCAAAAACTTCCTTGATGGCCTTGGCCTCTGAGATGTCTCCCACGTGGGTGGAAGTACCGTGAACATTGATATAGTCGATATCCTCAGGCTTCAGATTGGCATCCTCAAGCGCATTCTGCATCACGAGCTTGGCACCCAGTCCTTCGGGGTGTGAAGCTGTAATGTGATAAGCATCGGCGCTCATGCCGGCACCCACCATCTCAGCGTAAATCTTAGCACCGCGGGCCTTGGCATGCTCCAGTTCCTCTAAAATCAGACAACCAGCACCTTCGGCCATGATGAAACCGTCGCGGCTGGCACTGAAAGGACGGCTGGCCTTCTCGGGTTCGTCATTACGGGTGGAAAGGGCCTTCATGGCGTTGAATCCGCCCACGCCAGTAGTGCAGATGGCAGCCTCGGCACCGCCTGCCAGGATGGCATTGGCCTTACCCAGACGAATCAGGTTGAAAGCGTCGGCCAGTGCATTCGACGAAGAAGCACAGGCAGAAGCCGTGATATAGTTGGGACCATGGAAGCCGTACATGATGGAAATCTGTCCGGCGGCAATGTCGGCAATCATTTTGGGGATGAAGAAGGGATTGAACTTAGGTCCGTCTTCCTCGTGTGCCCCATAATATTTCACTTCGTCTTCGAAAGTCTTGATACCGCCGATACCAACGCCATATACTACGCCAATACGGTTCTTGTCCTCGGTTTCAAGGTCCATGCCGCAGTCGGCAACGGCCTGCTTGGCAGCGATGATGGCCAGCTGTGTGTAGCGGTCCATCTTTCGTGCCTCTTTACGGTCAATCCATTCGTTGACATCCAAGTTTTTCACTTCACAAGCGAAGTGAGTTTTGCATTTTGAAGCGTCGAACAGTGTGATAGGTGCAGCACCGCTCTTACCAGCAACCAGGTTTTCCCAGGTTTCTTCCGGAGTCAGTCCCACGGGGGTAACGGCACCGAGTCCTGTTACAACAACTCTTTTTAATTCCATAAATTAGTGAAATTTAGAAAATTAGAAAATGAGAAAATGAGAGATTATGGCTATCGCGCAGCCAAAATTTCTCATTTTCTCATTATATCAATCTCTCATTATCGATTGTGATTTATTTTGCGTTCTCCTCGATATAAGAGATAGCGTCGCCAACGGTAGCAATGGTCTCAGCCTTATCGTCGGGAATGGAAATGTTGAATTCCTTCTCGAATTCCATAATCAGCTCAACAGTATCGAGTGAGTCGGCCCCCAGATCGTTAGTGAAACTTGCTTCGGGCTTAACCTCAGCTTCGTCAACACCAAGTTTATCAACGATAATTGCCTTTACTTTGCTTTCAATTTCTGACATAATTTTCTTTCTTTAAATTGTTAATAATGTTTCCTAAAATCAAAATTCGGGTGCAAAGGAACAAACTTTTATTTAATTGTGCAAATATTTTTAGAAAAAAAGCACTAACTTTTGCACAGATACCCCCCAAGTGTGCAAATTTTTTGGTGTTTTTCTACAATTACTTGTGTAATTTAAAATAAAACATTATATTTGCAGCAATTATAAAACATAAGCCAATGACGTTTACCGAACAATGCAACGTGATTTTTAATCAGGCGATAGCCGATTATCATGTGAAGGACAATATTGATACCCCTATCAATAACCCTTATAGCCGTGATTCCATCGAGAACCGTTTATACCTGAAGTGCTGGATTGATACCGTGCAGTGGCATTTCGAAGATATCATCCGAGATCCCCACATCGACCCGGTGGAGGCCCTGAAACTGAAGCGTCGTATCGACCGCTCCAACCAGGATCGTACAGATCTCGTTGAGCAGATTGACAGTTATTTCCGCCAGAAATACTCTGATGTACAGGTTTTGCCTGATGCCCGTATCAATACCGAGAGTCCGGCTTGGGCCGTAGACCGGCTCAGCATTCTGGCCCTGAAAATCTATCACATGCGCGAGCAGGCCGAGCGTCAAGATGCCTCCGACGAGCATCGCCAGAGATGTGAGGCCAAGCTGAAGGTGCTGCTCGAGCAGCAAGTCGACCTATCGACAGCCATCGACCAGTTGCTCGACGACATTGAGGCTGGCCGCAAATATATGAAGGTGTATCGCCAGATGAAGATGTACAACGATCCGGCCACTAATCCTGTGCTCTATAAGAAGTAATCTTCATGAAGACAGAGCATATTCTTGTTGTCCGTTTCTCTGCCTTGGGCGATGTCGCTATGGTGGTTCCTGTCATCAGTTCCCTGGCCCGGCAGTATCCCGATGTGCGTATTACCATGCTGAGCCGTTCCTTTGTCCGACCGCTGTTTGAGGGACTGGCTCCCAATGTGAGTTTCATGGAAGCCGACCTGACCAGTGAATACCACGGCGTCAGGGGGCTCAACTCGCTCTATCGCCGCCTGGTGGCCAAGCGGTTCACGGCCATTGCCGACCTTCACGACGTGCTGCGCTCAAAATACCTGCGCATGCGCTTCGACTTGGCCCGCTATCGGGTGGCTCATATCAACAAGCACCGTCAAGGCAAGCGCCAGCTGGTGTCATCGCGTGGCAAGGTGCTTCGGCAGCAGCCCACCAGTTTCGAGAATTATGCCCAGGTGTTCGAGAAGTTAGGCTATCCTGTGAAACTGGATTTCACGTCACTTTCCATCACACCCTCGCGTGAGGTTCTCCAGCTCATGCCCCTCAACCATCGTCCGTCGTATAACGTCGGTCTTGCTCCCTTTGCCGCCCACGAGGGGAAAGTCTATCCCTTGCGACTCACCGAGACGGTCATCCGCGGTCTGGGCGAGCGCCATGAGGATTTGCGGATTTTCCTTTTTGGTGGTGGTGACAAGGAAATGGCTGTGTTCCACGAGTGGGCCGCGAAATACCCTTGTTGCGTAGTGGTGGGCGACCATCTGAAGGGACTCCAGCAGGAACTTGCCCTGATGAGTCTTCTCGACGTGATGGTTTCGATGGATTCGGCCAATATGCATCTGGCTTCGCTGGTTGCCTTGCCCGTGGTGAGCGTTTGGGGTGCCACCCATCCCTATGCCGGGTTCATGGGTTACAACCAAAAGCCCGAGAATGCGGTGCAGCTTGACTTGCCCTGCCGTCCGTGCAGCATTTTTGGCAATAAGCCCTGCCAGCGTGGCGATTTGGCATGCCTGAACAACATCTCGCCTGATTTAATCATTAAAAAGGTGGAAAACATATTATTAACCCAAAAAACGAAGACATTATGAAAAAGTACGTTTGCGACACATGTGGATGGGAGTATGATCCCGAAGTTGGCGACCCTGAAAATGGCATCGAGCCCGGAACGGCATTCGAGGACCTGCCCGATGATTTCGTCTGTCCGTTATGCGGAGTTGGAAAGGACGAGTTTTCTCCCGTCGACTGATTCCACAAAAAACCTTCCTCAGGATTCCCGAGGAAGGTTTTTTTAGGAGTTTTGAGTTACGAAGTACGATGTGTCGCCTTTGGCGAGGAAGAGGTTCTACTTCGTAATTCCAAATTCAAACTTCGTACTTCTTACAGATTTCCACCAGTTCCGCGAAATCATCAATCAGCCATTCAGCCCCGGCGCCTGTCAGTTCCTCGCGAGAACCGTTGCCATAGGTCACGCCAACACCTTTCACCCCCGCATTGTGGGCCATCAGGATGTCGTATTTCGTGTCTCCCACCACTATGCATTCATCTGCACTTAGCCCGAAATCCTCCAGCGTCTTCAGCACAGGGCCTGGTCCGGGCTTTGCATCGGCCACGTCTTCCACCCCTAATATATAAGTAATATAGGGGGAGAGTCCCAGGTCGCTTACGTAGTTGTCCAGTGTTTTATGGCTGCGGCTCGAGGCCACGGTTAGCCGCATGCCCTGTTCGTGCAGTTCGCGGATAGTGTCCACAACGTGTGGGAACAGCGGAACCGTTCCAGGCAGGTTGAATTCGTCGAACAGCCTTCGGTAAATTCTGGCGCATTCTTCTCCCAAGGCATCGTCCACCACCGTCGTTTCATGGTCGGGGTATAGATTGGTGAAACATTGCTTCAGGGGCAGTCCTATCATGGCGGCACATTGTTCGTCGGTTCTTTCCGGCAGGTTCATTTCCCGCAGGGTTGCCTGCATCGTGCGCAGAATGATCCCCTTCGTGTTTCCTAATGTTCCGTCGAAATCGAGTATAATAGTCTTGATCATAATCTCTTTTCAGTTTTCAGTTCGTAGGCGTCGTGAGTCATCCACACGGCAATGGTTTTCATGCGCAGGTAGTTTTCGCTCAGGTACATAAACCCGCCGAGGTCATTGTCCTCGCCCCATGAGTTCTTGGCCAGATAGTATTTCTTGCCTTTTATGTTCGTGATGCCGATGAGTTCCATGCAATGGTCGTCGGTGGTTTCGCCTTGTTCAAATGCGTGTTGGCGGGTGTCGGCATCGGTTTTTGGGTTCCCATTTTCCTTTTCGTCGTCATCCTTTGTCTTGGCGAAACCCTTGGGCCACGAGAATCCCGGTTCCGAGATATCACCTTCCCAGCAGACGGGATGGCCGGCCGTGAGCGCACGGTCGATGTGTGCCATCAGGGTGTCGAGCGGAAGGTTGAGGAACTCGTCCTGATAGTAATTGTCAGCCACTTCCAGTCGGAAAGGCTGGCCGTAGGGATGATGGGTGAAACTGGTCAGCGCGATGTATTCACCTGGAAGGCAGACGCTTAGTGCAAATTCTTGTGTGGTATATTCCATCCCGAGCATAAACACGTATCGGGGCAATGGGCGAGTGCTCTCGTCGAGCATGCCGGTGAGGCTCTGGCTCATTTCCTCCAGTCCCTTGCCCCGGTTGGCTTCGACGGTTTTCTTCACCTTCCGTGCCACCACGTCGAAATTGACGTCCAGATGATAGGCATCCCAGTGGGTGATGCCATATTCTTGCAGCAGTCTGAGCGTCATGCTGGCCATGCCGCGGGTGGTGATGTCGGCATTGGTTATCAGGTAGCAGCGCCGGGCCTGTTCCTCCATGAAGTGGCGGGCCAGGAAGTCGGCCGAAAGATTCACCGAGTCGCCCAACATCAGCCGTTCACTCTCAATGGTGGCCAGCATGGCATATATCCAGCACAGGTCAGACTCCCCCTGGTCTTTCACGGGAGTAATCTTGATGGCGGCTCCCTTCCGGTTCTTGTTTGTGGTGAGAGAGTCTTTTTTTGCTTCGAAAGCATCTTCCATAGGAGAAGCCTTCGAGGGGTCTTGCTGTTTCGCCTGATGGCACGCCACCACGAGCAGCAGGGTTAGTATTGCGATGACGAATAACAGTCTTTTCTTCATTTCGGCTGCGAAGTTACCAAAAATATTTTGTTTTTATTCACCAACTGCATATTTTCTCAGAAAAAGTTCTTATATTTGCAACATCAATCAACAATCATTAATCATTTGATAAAATATGAAAACAACTTCACTCTTCACTCTTCACTCTCCTCTCTCCTCTCTCCTCTTTTCACTCTTCCTTTTAGTAGCCGCAACAACCTGGGCACAGAATTCTGCACTTGATGAACTGCGGGCAGACCCGCGAAAAGCCTACGGTACCGACTACCCGTACTCGTTTGCAAAAGTCGAACTCACCAAAGCCCCCCGGGGCTACAAGCCGTTCTATATCAGCCATTATGGCCGCCACGGCTCTCGCTACTACTGGAGCGAACGGCTTTATATCGAACTCGACTCGCTGCTGACGAAGGCCCACCGAAACCACCTCCTCACCGCCGAGGGCGAAGCCTTCTACACCAAGTTCATGGCAGCAAAGGAAGAACTGAAGACAGGCACCACCGAACTGACACAACTCGGCTGGGAGCAGCACCAATTCATTGCACGTACCATGTATAACAATTTCCCGCAAGTGTTTAAAAAAGGCGGCAACGTGCTTGCCGTCGCCTCACTCTCCGGCCGTTGCGTCATCAGCATGTCGGGTTTCTGTCAGGAACTGGTACAGTGCAACCCCAAGATCGAGATCCGCGAGCAGTCATCGCGCTTCACCCTCGACGGTGTCGTGCCCACCGACCGCCAGAACCCCGTCCGCCACCATTACCCCAAAGTAAAGCCGCGCTACGAGAAAAACAGAGAGCAGTTCAAGTTCGTTGATAACTTGCGCGAGAAGATTCTCCCCCGTGTGTTCACCAGCACCGAGGGCCTGCCCGGCAATCCCCACCATATCGGCAGCAACCTCATCAACCTCTACACCTCGCTCCCCAGCATCGGGCACGAGGGCATGATGGGTAACATCGTCACCGACCAGGAGATTGCCGCCGAGTGGGAGTCGTCCAACCTGGGTTCCTATTCCTGGGTTTTCGAACCCCAGTACCAGATGATACCCATTCTGCAGGACATCATCCGCAAGGCCGATGCCGCCATCAGCGGCGAGAGCGACCATATCGCCGACCTGCGCTTTGGCCACGACACCTGTCTGGGACCCCTCACCGTGCTGATGGGACTCAACGGCGCCGACCGCGATCCCGAAGACCCCTACGAGGTGAAGAACACCTATCAGAACTGGCTCACCTGTAAGGCGTCAAACATCCAGCTCATCTTCTACCGTAAGGGCAAATCGTCGTCCGACGTTCTGGTGAAGTGCCTGCTCAACGGCCGCGAGGCCCGTCTGCCGGTACCCACCGACAGCCACCCCTATTACCGCTGGTCCGATTTCCGCCAGTTCTACACCGCCCGCTGTCAGAGCGTGAAGGATTCCGCCAAATAATTCAGTTTAGAAAGCTCTATCAATTATCATAAAAATGGGTGTTCCCTTTTTGGGGAGCACCCAGTTTTCTTGATTACACAAAATGTGTTACACAAAATGTGTAATTTATTTCTCGTTCCTCACCTGCAAGGGCGTCATGCCGAAATGTTCCTTCACGTATTTGCCGAAGAAGGAGGTGTTGGGGAAGCCCAGATGCATGCTGATTTGCTTGACGGTGAGGTCGGTCTGCTTCAGGTGGAAACGGATGTCCTCGAGCACATGCTCGCGGATCCATTCGTTGGCAGTCTTGCCCGAATGTTTCTTGCAGATGGCCGAGAGGTATTTGGGCGAGATGCACAGCTCGTCGGCGTAGGCCTCCACCGAGCGGCGCTTCACTTCGCTGGTGTTCAGCAGGTTGAGGAAGTGCTGGAAATGGTGCAGCGTGACAGACGGGGTGGAGCCGGTTGTGAGTCCGGTGCCGATGATGGCGGGAGGCTGTGGTTTCTGCTGCGAGGGGTGGGGCGGGGTGGCTGAGGCCAGTGCCTTCATGGCTCCGCAGAGGGCGAGGATGGCCGTGCGCAGGAGCGACTGTACTACTTCGGTGTGGAACGGATTGTCGTGCCCCCTTTCAATGGAGAGGATGAGCATATCGTAGAAATGGGTGTAGAAGAGCAGGTCGCTGTCTTCCATGGTGATGACGTTTAGCCGCCGGATGTACATCATGTCGTTCCACACGCTCATCTTCTCGCGGAGGAAACTCTGCAGGATGCGGTTGGTGAGGAACATCGCCTTCATGTCGAAGTCGGGACTCACCATCAGGTCGGTGACCGTAAGGTTCTGGGGAAATACGGCCACCTGGTTTTTCTGCAGCTGCACCAGTCGGCCGTTGGTCTGGGCCTGCACTTTTCCGTTGGTGCAGATGACCACGGCGTTCATGGCCACCTGGGCGGCCTTGAACTCGGCGAACTTCTGGATGCTGTCCACCACGATGATGTCGTTGTCGGAATAGCCTATCTGCACGTCCTCGTTTTGGGCCAGCGACTGGATGGTGATGTTTTCTTGATGTTTCATGCCCGCATGTTCTGCAATTCACGTGCAAAGTTAGTCTTTTTTGCCAAGAATGTATGTTTTATTCGGATATAAATATGTTCTTTTTGTTGTTTTGTGGTGAAAACAACGCCAAAAGGAGAGAAATGGAATATCCCGATTTGTGTTTTTTGCAGTATTTTTGCGCGGAATTTGAACAGAAACATAACGAAATAACAATGAGAAAGAGTGTTTTGCTGCTGCTGACGGTGCTGCTGACAGTCAGTTGCGGAAAGAAACAGGAGCCGGGGAGCGGAAAGAAAGCCCCGACGAGAGTGATAACCGAAGTGACGTCGGCTGGGGCCGGCATGAACGGCCAGACGTATGTGGGCATCGTGGAAGAGAACGAGGGCACAGCCGTCAGTTTCACCAGCATGGGCGTGGTGAAGCGCATACTGGTCAGGGAAGGGCAGACCGTCAGCCGCGGCCAGCTGATTGCCGAGATGGACAACACGCAGGCGCGCAACATGCTCACGGCTGCCGAGGCACAGATGGCGCAGGCCGACGACGCGCTGAAACGCTACGGCATGCTCCACGAGAACGGATCGCTGCCCGAGGTGCAGTGGGTGGAGGTGCAGAGCAAGGTGGCCCAGGCCCGCTCGCAGCTGGAGGTGGCGCGCAAGAATCTGCGCGACTGCCGGCTGGTGGCCCCTGTCGGCGGAGTGGTCGGCAGAAAGCAGGTGAATGCCGGCGAGACGGCGTTGCCCTCGCAGGCCGTGGTGACGATTCTCGACGTGAGCCGCGTGAAGGTGCGTGTGGCCATTCCCGAGGCCGAGGTGGGAAGCATCGGTGCCGGCACGCCGTCGGTGATCCGTGTGGATGCCATCGGCAGCAGTTTCGTGGGCGGAAGGATTGAGAAGGGTGTGCAGGCCGACGCGCTGACGCATACCTACGACATACGCATCAACGTGGCCAACAGCGGGCGCCGCCTGCTGCCGGGCATGGTGGCCAGTGTGCAGTTCACGGGCGTCTCGTCCCAGGCTTCGGGCGTGCTGCCCACCTTGCCCGTCACGGCCGTTCAGAAGAAGGCCGACGGCAGTCTGTTTGTGTGGACCGTCGACAAGAACAACACCGCCCACCGCACGCCGGTTACCATCGGCGAGACCCAGGGCAACCGCGTCAGCGTGACCTCGGGCGTGGGCGAAAACGAGCGTGTGGTCACCGAGGGCTACCAGAAACTGAGCGAAGGAACGAAGGTTGTCTATTAATGTCGTCATGACGGCATGCCGATATATCGGTATGCCGCCACAACGAATAAAAAATCAGAAAAGATGAAAGATAAAATGTCATGGCTCCGCTGGCCTCTGGAGCATTACTCTATATCGCTGCTCATCATCGGCATCCTGTTCGTGCTGGGCATCTACGGCATGTATATCATGCCCAAGGACGAGTTCCCACATGCCACCATCCGTCAGGGTGTGGTGGTGGCGGTCTATCCCGGTGCCACAAGCGAGGAGGTGGAGCAGCAGGTGGCCCGTCCGCTTGAGCGCTACCTGTTCACCTATGGTGAGGTAAACCGCGCGAAGACCACCACAACGTCGCAGAACGGCATGTGCATCGTGATGGTGAGACTAAACGATGAAGTGAACAACAAGGACGAGGTGTGGTCGAAAATCAAGCACGGACTGAACAGTTTCAAGGCACAGCTGCCAAGCGGTGTGCTCGCCATAGTGGTGAACGACGAGTTCGGCAACACCAGTGCGCTGCTCATCGCCATCGAGAGCGACCAGCGCAGCTATCGCGAACTGAAACTCTACAGCGACGAACTGAGCGACCGTCTGCGCCGCATCACGTCGGTGGCCAACGTCAAGCTCTACGGCGAACAGAAAGAGCAGATATCGCTCTATGTCGACCGTCAGCGGCTGCAGGCCTACGGTATCGGTCAGCAGATGCTCTTCTCCGCCTTGCAGTCGCAGGGCATCACGACGATGAGCGGCAGCATCAGCGACCGCGACCAGCATATCCCCATCCATGTGGAGGCCATGGAGCACAGCGAGGAGGAGATTGCCAACCAGATTATCTTCTCCGACCCGGCCTCGGGCAAGCTGGTGCGCGTCAGGGATGTGGCACGCGTAGAGCGCGAATACGACCCGCTGGCCAGCCGCATCGAGCAGAACGGTCATCCCTGTGTGCTGCTGTCGATGGAGATGACACCCGGCAACAATGTGGTGCTCTACGGCAAGGAGGTGGACCGCGTGCTCGACGACTTCCGGCAGAACGAGCTACCCGACGATGTGAACGTCACCCGCATTGCCGACAAGCCGAAGGTGGTCAGCATGAGCGTCAGCGACTTCCTGCGCGACCTGCTCATCTCGATGGCCGTCATCATCCTTGTCATGATGATACTCTTCCCCCTGCGCTCGGCCATCGTGGCGGCCATCACCATCCCGCTGAGCACGTTTGTCTCGGTGGCTATCATGTATATGGCCGGCATCGAGCTGAACATTGTCACGCTGGCCGCCCTGATAGTGGTGCTTGGAATGATTGTAGACAATGCCATCGTTGTGATCGACGGCTATCTGGAATATCTGGGCAAAGGCTACGAACCGAACGAGGCCGCCGTGGCTTCGGCGCGGCAGTATTTCATGCCGATGATGCTGGCCACTATCTGCATCTGTGCCATCTTCTTCCCCTTCCTGTGGACCATGAAGGGCGTTTTCCACGACTGTCTGGTCGACTTCCCCTGGACGATTACCATCAACCTGATGGTGTCGCTGCTGCTGGCAGTGACGGTCATCCCGTTTTTGGAGGTGCGCATCATCAGACCGGGCAAGGTGACCACAGGCGGCAATGCTATCACGAAATGGGTGCAGACTACATATAATAAGGTACTCGGGCAGACGTTCCGCCATCCGTGGCTGACGATGGCCACGGGACTGGTGCTCATCCTGCTCTCGTCGCTCATTGCCCCGACACTGAAGATCCGCCTGTTCCCCTATGCCGACCGCGACCAGTTTGCCGTGGAAATCTTCCTGCCCGACGGAAAAGGCATGAAGGAAACCGAGTTGATTGCCGACTCGGTGCGCCGCGTGTTGCAGAAAGACGAGCGCATCACGGGCATCACCAGTTTCATCGGTTGTTCGTCGCCGCGCTTCATGGATGCCTATGCCCCGCAGATGGCCGGCAGCAACTATGCCCAGTTCATCGTTAACACCAAGTCGGACAAGGCCACGCTGAAACTGCTGGCCGACTATCAGCCGCGTTTCAGCGAGGCGTTCCCTAATGCCTACGTGAAGTTCAAGCGGCTCGACTATCTGGAGGTGAACGAGCTGGAGTATCGCTTTTATGGCGAAAACCTCGACTCGCTGCACGTCGTGGCCGAACGGCTGATGGACCGTATGCGGCAGATGCCCGAACTGGAATGGGTGCATACCGACTATCTGCAGCCTTCGCCTATCATCAACGTGGTGCTCGACCCTGTGACCTCGGCCCAGCTAGGCATCACGCGTAGCTCGGCACAGCTGTCGCTGAGTGCCACCACCAGTGAGTTGCGCGTGGGACAGATTTGGGAACGACAGCGCATGAGTGCGGGCGACTACGAGCTGCCCGTCATCGTGAAGGACGACAGCGACATGACGTTCTCTACCATAGCCAACCTGGGCATCTCGTCGCCCATGACGATGGCCTCGTCGGCCCTCGACGGCACCAACAGCACCATCCCCCTGCGGCAGATTGCCGACGTGAGTCCGCAGTGGAGCGAGAGTCGCATCGTGCACCGTGGAGGCGAGCGCTGCATCACCGTGACGGCACAGTTTGCGCAGGGAGTATTCACCGCTCCCGTCGAGAAAAAGATTGTCGATATCATGCAGAACGAGATTGAGCTGCCGCAGGGCGTGCGCAGCGAGGTGGGCGGCGAGATAGAATACGGCGACGAGGCCATGCCCCAGATTATCGGCGGCATCGTGATTGCAGAGATTATCGTGTTCTTCTTCCTGCTGTTCAACTTCAAGAAATACGGCATCACACTGGTCTGCATGGCTGCTCTCGCGCTGATGATTCCCGGTTCGCTCATCGGTCTTGGACTGATGAACCGCGCCCTCGGCCTGACCTCCATCTTCGGTCTGATCACGCTGATGGGAATGATCATGCGTAACGAGATTCTCATCTTCGAGCATGCCAACGACCTGGTAAAGAAATATGTGGCAGAGCACGGCGACTGGAAAACCGACCGCAAGGCCTACAACGAAGCCGTGAAGCAGTCGGCCTATGAGGCAGGCCGCCGTCGCATGGTGCCTATCTTCCTGACCACTGCCACCACTGCCGTCGGTGTGGTGCCGATGATCATCGCGCAGTCGTCGTTCTGGATGCCCGTGGGTGTCACCATCTTTGCCGGTGGCATCGGTTCCCTCATTCTGGTGGTCACCATGCTCCCCGTGGTGTATTGGAAAGTGAATTTGAAATAGAAAACGAAGAAATACATTGAAAGAATGAAAAGAATATTTTTCCTCATCCTTTGCTCTGCATGCTGCAATTTCATGGCAGCCCAGACAACTTTGTCTTTGGAGCAGTTGAAGACCCTGGCCCTCCAGAACAATATTGCGGTGCGCAACGCGCGGCGCAATATCGATGCGGCACAGCTGCAGCGCAAAGAGGCGTTCACGAAGTATTTTCCGAACGTCAGCGGTACGGGCGCATGGTTCAACGCCAACAAGGGCATGGCGCAGATGGACATCAATCCCGGCGAGATGATCACGCCCGAGCTGGGGGCTGCACTGGCTGCCTCGCTTCCCGCTGAGGCTCTGGCCGGACTGGGCAGTCCCATCAGCATGTCGATGATGAAGAACGGCACCATTGCGGGCATCTCTGCCGTGCAGCCCGTCTTCGCCGGAGGTCAGATTGTCAACGGCAACAAACTGGCGAAAGTGGGCGAGGAGGCTGCCGCGCTGCAGCTGCAGCTGTCGGAAAATGAGGTGGAAAAGACCACCGTGCAGTATTTCTGGCAACTGGTGTCGCTGCAGGAGAAGTTGAACACGCTGGCTGCCGTGGAACGGCTGCTGGCTGATATCCACAAGGATGTCGACGTGGCCGTGCGTGCCGGGGTGGCCATGCGCAACGACCTGCTGCAGGTGAAGCTGCGGCAGAACGACACCGAGAGTCAGAAACTGAAGCTGAGCAACAGCATCAGCATCGTGAAGCAGCTGCTGGCGCAGTATTGCGGACTCGAAAGTGCTGACTTCACGATTGGCCAGTCAGACTTGTCCGTGAAACCCAACACCGAACCCGGCATGATGAACTTCCAGGAGACCCGCCTGCCCGAATACCAGCTGCTGCAGAAACAGGTAGAGGCTGCCGACTTGCAGCGCAAGGTTGCCGTGGGACAGCATCTCCCGTCGGTAGCCGTCGGGGCTGGCTACAACTACCACAACCTGATGGAAAACGACCGTGCCTTTGCCATGGTGTTTGCCACGGTCAGCGTGCCCATCAGCGACTGGTGGGGAGGTTCGCAGGCCATCAAGCGCAAGAAGATTGAATACCAGCAGGCCATAGATGAGCAGCGCGACAAGTCGGAACTGTTGCACATCCGCGCGCAGAACGCATGGAACAACCTCACCGAGGCCCGCCAGCAGATCGACATTGCCAAGCGCAGCATCGAGCAGGCCGAAGAGAACCTGCGGCTGAACCGCGACTACTATAAGGCCGGAGTCTCGAAAATGTCGGACTTGCTCGAAGCCCAGCTGCTCTACCAGCAGGCACTCGACCGGCATATTGACGCGCTGGCCGACTATCAGAACAAGCTGCTCGCGTATCGCCAGTCGGTAGGCGAGTAGCCGTTGCCTAGTGAAATATTTTCAGAATTAGCGCTGCAAATCAAATAATTATTGTATCTTTGCAGCAAACTTAAAAATCTACCCCACAATATGAAAAGAAATATTGTCATCATTTTATTCAGCTTTTTTATCAGCGGTGTCATGACAGCCCAGCCACAAAAGCCGGCGGCTGGCACCGACGGAAACAAGTATGTGCCCTACGAGCAGCGCACCGGCAACGAGTCGGTGGTGTATTTCACCCGCAGTCTATCGGCCGAAGGACTCATCAAGGCCTACGAGCAGGTGAACGAGAAGATGGCCGGCCACGTGGCCGTGAAACTGCATACCGGCGAAAAGAACGGTCCGAACATCATCCCGCGCGAATGGGTAAAGGCGTTGATGCAGAAAGACCTGCCCGGGGCAAACATCATCGAGACGAACACCTACTATGAGGGCGACCGCTACACCACTCCGAAGCACCGCCAGACGCTGCAGGTGAACGGCTGGACGTTCTGTCCTGTGGATATCATCGACGAGCAGGGCACCACCACGCTGCCCGTGGAAGGCGGAAAATGGTTTAAGAAAATGTCGGTGGGCAGTCATCTCACCAACTACGACGCCATGCTGGCGCTCACCCATTTCAAAGGTCACACCCAGGGCGGCTTCGGCGGTTCGAACAAGAATATCGGTATAGGCTGTGCCGACGGACGCATCGGCAAGGCATGGATTCACACCACGCCGGGACAGCCCAACCAGTGGGACATTGCCGAAGAGGAATTCATGGAGCGCATGACCGAGTCCACCAAGGCCACCATCGACTATTTCGGCGGCCGCGTGTGCTATGTCAACGTGATGCGCAACATGTCGGTTTCGTGCGACTGTGAAGGAGTGGCTGCCCAGCCTGTGGTAACGCCCAATGTGGGTATCCTCTCTTCTACCGACATCCTGGCCATCGACCAGGCCTGTGTGGACCTCATCTATGCCATGACGGCCGAGGAACATCGCGCCATGCTGGAGCGCATCGAGAGTCGTCACGGACTGCGCCAGCTGTCGTATATGAAGGAAATGGGCATGGGCAACAACCGCTATGTGCTCATCGACCTCGACAATGGCGGCAAGCGCATCACCGCTGCCGAGGCCGTAAAAGGCCTGAAGCCTTTCAAGAAATAGAAGCCCACCCCTAACCCCTCCCAAGGGGGAGGGGAAACAAGCCGTCAGGTGTTCTGCGGTCGCACCGCAGAATCCCCACCTGCAAAAAAATAATATTTATGGCAACGATAAAGGATTTTGAGATTATGGCCCCGGTGGGGTCGAGAGAGTCGTTGGCAGCGGCCTTGCAGGCCGGGGCCGACAGTGTGTATTTCGGCATCGGACAGCTGAATATGCGCTCGCATTCGGCCAACCATTTCACCATCGACGACCTGCGCGAGATTGCTGCCACCTGCAACGAAAAGGGCGTGAAGACCTACCTGACGGTGAACACCATCATCTACGGCGAGGACATTCCCACCATGCACACGTTTTGCGATGCTGCCCACGAGGCGGGCATCTCGGCGGTGATTGCCTCCGACGTGGCCGTGATGACCTATTGCCGGCAGATAGGGCAGGAGGTGCATCTCTCCACACAGCTCAACATCTCGAACATCGAGGCGCTGAAGTTCTATGCACAGTTTGCCGATGTGGTGGTGCTGGCCCGCGAGCTGAACCTCGACCAAGTGGCCGAGATTTACCGACAGATAGAGGAGCAGCACATCTGCGGACCCTCGGGCGAGCAGATTCGTATCGAGATGTTCTGCCACGGTGCGCTCTGCATGGCCATCTCGGGCAAGTGCTACATGAGTCTCGACAACACGGGCCGCTCGGCCAACCGCGGGGCCTGCATGCAGATATGCCGCCGCTCGTATCTCGTCACCGACCGCGAGACGGGCACCCAGCTCGAAATTGACAACAAGTATATCATGAGTCCCAAGGACCTGAAGACCGTGCGCTTCATCGACCGCATGATGAAGAGCGGCGTGCGCGTGTTCAAGATTGAGGGGCGCGCCCGCGGACCTGAATACGTCTATACCGTGGTGAAGACCTACAAGGAAGCCATCCAAAGCGTGCTCGACGGCACGTTCACCGAGGAGAAGAAAGACCATTGGGACACCGAACTGGCCCGCGTCTTCAACCGTGGTTTCTGGGATGGCTACTATCAGGGACAGCTGTTGGGCGAATGGAACAGCAACTACGGCTCGAACGCCACCGAGCGCAAAGTCTATGTGGGCAAGGGCCGCAAGTATTTCTCGAAAATCGGCGTGGCCGAGTTCCAGATAGAGGCCGCCACCTTCAAGCCCGGCGACAAACTCTTGATTACCGGACCCACCACGGGAGTTCTCTATGTTACGCCCACCGAAATCCACGGCAACAACGGTCCGATTCCCGAGGCCCGTCAGGGCATGCGCGTCTCGATAGCCGTGCCCGAGAAAGTCCGTGAGAGCGATAAATTGTTCAAATTAGTTGAGGAGTGAAAATATGATTACTATGCTCTCATCACTCATCTCTCTTCTTGCTGCCCTTCCGTTGGAAGAGGGTGGGGGCAGGCTCTTCCTCATCATCATCGTAGCCGTATTGCCCGCCTTGTTGCTTGGATACTATCTTTGGTATATCGACTCCAAGCGCGAGCCCGCCGTGTGGCTGATTGGGTCGGTGGTCCTTGGAGCACTCGTCTGCCTGCCGGTTGTCTATCTTAAGGGCATTCTCAGCAGTGTGCTTTTCAGTCCCGCGGGAGTGCCGGTCAGTCTGTTCGAGTCGGCTGTGGATACCTTCTGCCTGGATGCCGTCCTCGAAGAGACGTTCAAGTTCGTGGCTTTCTTCCTGGTGGTGTTCCGTAACCGTTACTTCGACGAGCATTACGATGGCATAATCTATGCCGCTTGTGTAGGACTGGGCTTTGCGGCCGTAGAGGATATTTTCTATCTTTTCCGTCAGCCTGAGTGGGAGGTGCTGCCCGTCTTGCGTTCCATCCTCTCGGTGCTTGGTCATTCGGCCTATGCCGTGCTGATGGGCTATTACTATTCGCTCTATCGCTTTGTCAGCCGCACGCGCCGCAATCTTGTCTTCACCCTGCTCATCCCCATTCTCGTTCATGCCGTTTTCAACACACTGCTCCTTCCTTTCTGGGGTGGTCTCAGCATGTTCCTGTTTTTCGCCTTCTGCGTTTTCATCCATCGCACCTGCCGGAAAAAGATTGCCATCCATCTGGCCAACGACATCGGGTTTATGAATGAGAACTATAGGATTTGAGGTTGGGAAGCGGTTTGCGATTTTTCGTAACTTTTGTGGGAATTCAATGATTATTTTAGTTTTTCCAGCAGTTCGGAATACTTCAAGATAGGGATAGCAGGCTGATTTCCTTTATTTACGGTCAGATTCTTGCTCTGGCAAGCGTTTTTAGAAACGATTAGCGTTAATCTTCCAAAATCTGAAGGCTTTTACAAGCTTTTTTCGTAACTTTACGTCGCTTCGCGCCGTGAAGGTAGGCTGCATCTCAACAAAAAAAGAAAGATTTCTTTGTTTTGTCTTCGATTTGCACTATCTTTGCACGACAAAAGAAGTGGTATGTCAGAGATTTCAAATAATCCCGCAAAGGTGAAGGGTTCACGACTCAAACTTTTGCTCTCTCTTTGGTGGACGCAGAAGAAGCGGCAGTTCCGATGGGCAGATGTTTTCATCGGAGCCTATTTCGCTTTCCTGTTTCTGCTCATTGGTAGCATCGTCTATATGGAGATGCACGACCAGATTAAGGAAATGAAAGGACAGATTGCCATGGGCAGCGTGCTGATCATCATTTCGGCCTCGCTGCTCGTCAGCGATTTGTTTTTCAAGTTTATGTTTATGAACGACTCGGTGCTGATGGACGACTTCCTAAAGACGAAGCCCGTCGGTCAGCGCGACTGGAACCGTTTCATCCTGATTTCGTGTTTTGCCGATGGGTGGAACCTGATGCTGCCCCTCATCGTGGGCGTGTTTGCCTTCCTGTTGGCATCGGTTCCCGAAGCCTTGGTGGCCATACTGATGGCCTACGTGATGTCGTCGATGAACTCGCTGCTGATGGCTTGTTTGAGGAAGTCTGACGGATGGGAACTCAAGCTGCCCCTGTTTCTGGCGTTGTTCTTCTACATCATCTTCGCCTTTGTCTACAGCATCAATATCCTGGATTGGTCGTCGGTGTTGCTGATGACCGTGATGACGGTGCTGACGCTTGTGGGAGTCTACACCCTGTATCTTTTCTTCTCCCATTTGGTGCGTTACGACGAGCATAAGGCGCGCACTTCGAGAGTGCGCAGTCTGGGTGAGGTGTCGCTTTTCTCGATGGAGTATGTCAGTGTGCTACGGTCCAAGCGGTTGCGCACGATGTTGATCATCCTGCCCCTGTGTTTCCTGCCCCAGCTCTATTTCTCGAACATGATGCAAGAAGATGGTTTTTGTTTCATTCCGCCACTGATGGTTATCTTCATGGGGTCGGCCTGTCTTGGACAGTGGGTGTTCGGTGTTGAGGCCAATTATTTCCAGGGACTATGGACCAAACCCCTTTCCATTGAGACACTGTTACGCAACAAGTATAAGTTTTATGCATTTATCAACCTGCTTTGTGCGCTGCTTACCGTTCCGGCCATCTGGACGTCAAAGCTGAATCCGCTCATCATATTGGCTTGTTGGGCTTTCTCGGCCGGCATGGGCAACCTGATGATGATGCCCACCTGTCTGATCAGCACGCGCATCGACCTTTTCTCGTCGGCTTTCTTCAACTATCAGGGTTCAAACAAGGGCATCAACATCTACGGACTGCTGCTCTTCCTGCCTTTCTTGATTGCCGGACTGGGCGGCTGGCTGCTGGGCATCACCCGCACTTGCATTCTGTTCTGCTGCTTAGGACTTTTGGGCTTCGCTATCCACCGGTGGGTGCTCCACCGTCTGGCCCAGGCTTTCCGCCGCCGCAGGTATAAACGTTTCGAAGCATATATGGAATGAAGATTTTGAAGTAATATGGAACTGAAAATAGAACAACTACAGAAAATCTACGGTGGAAATACCGTACTGGACATTCCCGAACTGACCATCGGCTCGGGTGAACTCATCGGACTTGTAGGCAACAATGGTGCCGGCAAGACCACCCTGCTGCGACTGATGCTTGATATCATCGAGGCCAGCAATGGGCGTGTGTTCTCGGGTGACAATAATGTGGCGGAGAGCGAAACGTGGAAGACCTACACGGGTTCGTTCATCGACAAGCATTTCCTCATCGATTTCTATACGCCAGAGGAGTATTTCACCTTCATTGCCAAACTCTACGACATACCCGATGAAACGCTGAAGCAACGCTTAGAGGAATACGCCCCGCTGATGAACGGCGAAATTCTCGGCACCCGCAAGTTCCTGAAGGATTTCTCGGAAGGCAACCGCCAGAAGATAGGCATCATCGGAGCCATGATTATCAATCCCAAGGTGTTGCTGCTCGACGAACCTTTCAACTACCTCGACCCGTCGTCGCAGATTATCATCTCGAAGCTCATTCAGAAAATGAACCACGACTTGGGAACCACCGTTCTCATTTCGAGCCATAACCTGAACTTCATTGCCGACATCTCCACGCGCATCCTGCTGCTGGAGAAAGGCAAACTGATTAAGGACCTTCCCAACCATGACGGTTCGGTTACCACCGAACTAAACACTTACTTCACAGAACGGCAGATCAGTGAAATGTGAAGAGAACAATTTCTCATTTTCTCATTCTCTCAATTTTAAAATTTAAGACATGACAATCAACGAACTGCAAGACGAAATCATCGAGGAGTTTTCCGACTTCGATGACTGGATGGACAAATACCAGCTGCTGATAGATTTGGGCAACACGCTGGAACCCTTGCCCGAAGCGTATAAAAAAGAGAGCAACCTGATAGAGGGTTGCCAGAGCCGCGTGTGGTTACAGGCCGATTATGTGGACGGCAAGATAGAACTTTCTGCCGAGAGCGACGCGCTCATTGTGAAGGGAATCATCGCGCTGCTCATCCGCGTGCTCAGCGGACATACTCCACAGGAGATTTTGGACAGCGAACTGTATTTCATCGATGAAATCGGACTGAAAGATCATCTTTCGCCTACGCGCAGCAATGGCTTGCTGGCAATGGTGAAACAGATTAGAATGTATGCCTTGGCGTTTAAGATGAAAAATGAAGAATCGTAAACTGCGCACCATAGAGATGAACCGCATCTCGGTAGAAGAATTCAAAGCTGCCGAGAAAATGCCGATTGTTGTTGTGCTCGACGATATACGCTCGATGTATAACATCGGTTCTGTGTTCCGCACCTGTGATGCCTTTCGGGTGGAAGCCATCTATCTCTGTGGGATTACGGCTTGTCCGCCGCATCAGGAGATTCACAAGACGGCGCTCGGGGCAGAGGACAGCGTCAGTTGGCGCTATTTCAAGACTGCCGGGGAAGCGGTTGAGCAATTGCACCGTGACGGTTATTTCGTGTGGAGTGTTGAACAGTGTGAAGGAAGCGTGAAACTCAATGCCTACCCCCAGCCCCTCCCCAAGGGAGGGGAGTCCGATGCGGTTAATTCACTCCTCCCTTGGGGAGGGGCTGGGGTGGGCATCATCTTCGGCAACGAAGTGAAGGGCGTCCACCAGGAAGTCATTGACATGAGCGACGGCTGCCTGGAGATCCCCCAGTTCGGCACGAAGCACTCCATGAACGTAAGTGTCACCGCCGGCATCGTCATCTGGGAGTTTGCCCGCCGTTTCCTGTTCGCTTACTCTCTCCTCCTTCTCTCCACTCGCCTCTCTCCTCTCTCCTCTCTCCTCTAAAAACTTATATCTATTAATAAAAAAATCTGTTATTATGAAAAAAATGATGATGGCAATGGTTGCCCTGATAATGACGGGCAGCATAATGCAGACGTATGCACAGCAGCGTCGCAACAGTACCCAAAAGCGTACGACAACTACCCAAAAGACAACTCAAAGGCAGAAAACCACAACGGCCTTCGACAACAGGGTGGCAGCCTATCTGTTCGACTGTAGTCTGGAGGACATCACCGTTACCCAGAACCATATCTACTATGTGGAAGAAGGCGACAATAATGCCGTGAAAAGGATCGACCGCAAGACGGGGGAGGTGGAGACCGTCATAAACGGGCAGGCCGGTGTGTACGAAGGCAAGCGGGCCTACTTGCGCGGCATATACTTTGCCGGAGGGAAGTCGCTCTATACATACGGCCCCTATTCAACCAGCCAGCATGCGGGAATATCCATAGACGGCCGACTGAAAACCCTGAAGGACTATTGGACGAGTGTGTATGCGACAAACGGCAATTATGCACTGATTGGCAACTGGGGGCAGGTGGACTGTATCAATTTAGGAAACATGACCTACCTTTTCCAGGGCTTGGATTATGATTATGGCAAGACGTATGTGCTCCAGCCAAACGGCGATATCTGGTGGCCAAAGGTCGATGATGGCATCATTGGCGTGAACTACCGCAGCGCTTCCGGAAAGCATGAATTCTACAGTCTGGCTAAAGAGTCGTATATTGCCAACGAGGGAGTCCGTGAGATTGCACAGATGAGGGGTATGGGCAACTATATCTTTGTGGCATGCAAACGGCGCATCTATGCCATGAACGTCAATACCCCCGGACGCTGGATAGAGTATGTCAAGGTGCCGCCCACAATGGACTATAGTTTCACCAATTTCTGGGTAAACCAGCGCGGCGACATCCTCGGCACCAACGATATGAGCTTGAGAGGGCGCGTCCAGCTGTTCCGGGCAGAGGCCACAGGTAGTCCCGTAGCCTTGGGGCGTGGAATGTATATCGACACCCGTCTGACGGAGCGTGGATTCGAGGAAATCAGCGTGTTTCAGACCAAAGTGGTGTCTGATGCCGACAACAACTGGATAATGATCAACGGCAGATCAATCAGGATATTCAATCCCGACGGGGTGGTAGGATATGCGAAGGCGCGCGGAAAAGTAGTCAAGCTATAGTGAACGAAGAACAGGGGCGGTTTTTCCGCCCCTGTTCTTCGTTAGATTACAGCCACTCTTGATGCCCGTTTTGTTCTCTTGTAATCAGGTCGATGAGGCTGCTTGGTCTTTCTGACGCGGCAGACTGTTCATCTTTATCATCTTCCCAAGCGTTGTATTGTCGGGCGCGGGCGGGGCCGCTGCCGCCGCCCCCGTACTCA
>JAFRPY010000056.1 GCA_017428925.1 Prevotella sp.
GTTAATCAGGTGGCTATAGCGGCGGTGTCCCACCTCTTCCCATTCCGAACAGAGAAGTTAAGCCCGCCATCGCCGATGGTACTGCAATGCAATGCGGGAGAGTAGGTAGCTGCCTTCTTTAAATGAGAAAAGTCCCGGTTCTTTCTGGAAACCGGGACTTTTTTAGTTTAGTACTAGATAGATGTTCTAGATATTCTAGAAAAACTAGAAATTCTAGGAATCCTAGCTGTCATAGAATTTACTTTTGTTTAAAAAAGGAACAAAAATTTGGAAGATTGATAAAAATAATCTACCTTTGCAAAAACTATGTGCTGTATTTTCACGGCTTATAGGGTAGAGAACTAATTTTAATACTTATAATTATGAAGAAATTTTTAGTTGCAACTATTGCGCTTTTATGTTCAGTGTCGAGCTTTGGCCAGTATAGCAGTGGCGGTTTTGACCTCGACAAGGAGAATGTTTATTATGGTATCCGTTTTGGTGGTACTCTGGCTTCTATCACAGGAGATTTCTCTATTGGATCCAAAGTTGGTCTGACATTAGCAGGTGTCGTAGGTCTTCGTTTGTCCTCTTCTACTCCAGTGTTCCTTGAGTCTGGTCTTTATTACACACAGCGTGGTGCAAAGAATAGTGATTATGAAGTTACGCACAATAACCTTGAAATCCCTTTAGTTATAAAATATGGCTTTAAGGCTACAGATGATATCGCCCTTCTTCCCTTTATCGGGCCTTATTTTGCCTATGCCGTCAGTGCCGACCAGAAAGTTAAGAACCAAAGTCTTGAGGAAAAAGGTATTAACCGTGTCTATCGCAATAACATGGGATTCAAGTTGGGTTGTGGAGCTGAGTACAATAAACTGTATCTCGAACTCGGTTATCAGTTTGGTCTGACCAACATCTGGGATTCTGATGTTATTACTGGTCACAATAATGCTTTGTTCCTGAATTTTGGTGTGAACTTCTAATCGGAACACTACACATTGTATCTGAGACATCCTTTTCCTTGAAATGCCAAGGAGGAGGATGTCTCTGTTTGTTTATGTATTGAAAAACTTGTCGGTTCACAGGCAATATCAAACAGGAAGATTCGTTTATAGAATATGCATTGGACAGACCAGATTCGCAACGTAAAGATAATTTTGGTGATTTCTGCTATCGTGATAGCGGTGGCCAGTCTTGTGGTGAGCCACTATCTGGTAAAAGACCTTTCCATGGAGGAACGTGCGAAAATGGGTGTCTGGGCCGAGGCCATGCGCTCACTGAACCTTGCCGATGAAAATACCGACCTGAATCTTGTGCTGAAAGTCATCGATGAAAACCACACCATACCCGTCGTGGTAACCGACAAGCAGGGAAATGTCCAGACGTTCAGAAATATCAAACTTGAGGGTAAAACTTACGAAGACAGCCTGAAGGTGGCCACAGAAAGAGCGCAGGAAATGCTTGCCTCAGGGCGTTATATCCGTATTTTCCTTGAGGATAAGCAAGATTATATCGACGTCTGCTATGATGAGTCGGTGATGATCAAGCGCCTCAATATCTATCCAATTGTTCAGCTTGGTGTCGTGATGATCTTCGTGGTTGTGGCCATTTTTGCCTTGCTGACGTCGAAGCGAGCTGAACAGAACAAGGTGTGGGTAGGTCTTTCCAAGGAGACGGCTCACCAGTTGGGTACTCCGATTTCAAGTCTGATGGCATGGACAGAGATTCTGAAAGAGAATTATCCCGACGACGAGTTGATTCCCGAGATGGACAAAGATGTGAAGCGACTGCAGTTGATAGCAGACCGTTTCTCCAAGATTGGTTCAATGCCACAGCCAGTGCCTTCGAGTCTTATTGAGGTAATGAATCATGTCATCGACTATATGGACCACAGGACATCACAGAATGTCAAGATGGAAAAGGTGTTCCCGCCTCAGGACATTATCGTGAAAATCAATGCCTCGCTCTTCGAATGGGTTATCGAGAATCTCTGTAAGAATGCTGTCGATGCCATGGAAGGCACAGGTCGCATCACCCTTTTCATGCAGGATGAGGGCGACAAGGTGGCCATTGAGGTGAGCGATACGGGCAAGGGCATCCGCAAGAAAGACGTGGGCAATGTGTTCAAACCGGGCTTTACGACGAAGAAACGTGGCTGGGGTTTAGGTCTTTCACTGGCCAAGCGCATCGTGGAGGAATATCATAAGGGGCATATCTATGTGAAAAGCAGCGAAGTAGGCAAGGGTACCACTTTTCGTATAGAACTTCCGAAATAAATACTCGGATAACTAATTATTTTCGTTAAAAATCTTCTTGTAACTAATTATATTCGTTAAAATCCGTCCGTTTTTAGTTTCGTTAACAGAAAACCACGGATTGATAACGAATACTTTTAGTTATTTTGCCCCTGTAAATCAAACGAAATAATAGCGACATGAAATCCTTGACGACCAAAGAAGAAGAAATCATGAACCATTTCTGGGAGAATGGTGAAATGAAAATCAGTGAGTTACAAGCCCTCTACGATGAGCCGCGTCCACACGTGAATACGCTTAGTACGCTGGTGAAAATCCTCGAAGAAAAGGGATTTGTGGCTCACAAGGCGCTCTCGCCCCGTAATTTCCGCTATTTTGCCAAGGTGACGAAAGACGGCTATCGCAAGAGTTCCTTGAAGGATGTGGTAGACAAGTTTTTCGACAAAGACTATCTCTTTGTGGTCAACACGTTGGTGAAAGAAGAAAAAATCTCTCTCGACGAGTTGAAGGAACTCATAAAAATGGTAGAGAACCAATAACCGCATAAATCACGAGCATCGGATATGGGACTGTTTTTTATCTATAGTCTGAAGGTGGCCTTCTGCCTTATAGCCTTCTATCTGGTCTACAAACTTTTGCTGAGCAAGGAGACTTTCCACGCTTTCAACCGCGTTGTCTTGTTGTCGGTTGTGGCAGTTTCAATCATGATTCCCTTCCTGAAAGTGACAACCGAAGAGCCTGCTGCCATAGCCGAAGGAATGATTTCGCTCGAAACCATGATTGTATCGGCTGAAGCCTTGGAGGCGGAACCGTCATCAGGTTTTACGCTGATGCAGGTGCTATTCATCATATATATAATTGGTATAGTGGTGTTTTTTGTACGCGAGGTGGTTTCTACCTTCCGTCTAGTTCATCTGATGAGCCGTGGAACCGTATTGTCGCCAGAGCAGGCCGAACAGGCGGGGATAAGGCAGCAAGGTGTACGCCTTGTTGTGATGAAAGACGACATTGCCCCGTTCTCATGGTTTCGCCATATCGTTATTTCAGAGAAAGACTGGCGGGTGAATCCCCGCGAGATATTGACGCATGAACAGGCCCACATCCGTTTGTTTCATTCGTGGGACGTGGCCATCTGCAATATGCTGATCATCTTCCAGTGGTGGAATCCCGCCGCTTGGCTGCTGAAACGTGAGTTGCAGAATGTTCACGAGTTTGAGGCCGACGAGGCCGTTATAAAAAGAGGAGTCGACGCCAAGCAGTACCAGTTGCTGCTTATAAGAAAGTCCGTGGGCGAACGTCTGTTCACCATGGCAAACAATCTTAATCACCATTCATTAAAAAAGCGAATCACAATGATGACAACAAAGAAATCAAGTCCATGGCAGAAGGCAAAGGCGCTCGTAGCCCTGCCCATGGCGGCACTGGCCGTAGTGGCCTTTGCCAACCCTGAAGTGAAGCGAATAGCTGAGCAGGTGGAGACAGAGAGCGAGACCGTGGTCAGCAGGGCCGTGGCCGAAGTGAATACGGAAACGCCGCCAGTGGCGGCAGCTATCGAAGAAGCGGCTGAAAATGATGACCAGTTGGAAAAAACCGTCATCGTCGAGGGAACTGTGATTAGTAAAGAAGACGGAGAGCCGATTATCGGGGCGGTTGTCTTGATACGCGGTTCGAAGAAAGGTGCGGTTACCGATCCGGAAGGAAAATACCAGTTGGAGAATGTTCCCATAGGCTCATGGATTGACGTTATGATGGTCGACTGTGAAATCGGCAGTCAGCAAGTGACCGAGCAGAATGCAAAGAATCTCAATTTCACTATTGCCTTCGATACCCCGGCCTCGAAGAAGAGTGCCGACGGCGATGCCTTTGACGTGGTAGAGCAGATGCCCGAGTTTCCTGGTGGTGTGGGTGCCATGATGCATTTCCTTAACGAGAACATCAATTATCCGAAGGAAGCATTCGATGCCAAGCAGCAAGGCCGCGTAATCGTTCAGTTTGTGGTGGAGAAGGACGGCGCTATCAGCAACGTGCATGTTGTAAAAAGCGTAAATCCATCACTCGATACTGAAGCGGCCCGTGTCATCAAGAGCATGCCCAACTGGAAAGCAGGGCTTCAGAATGGTTCACCCGTGCGTGTGAAGTACACGGTCCCCGTCACTTTTCTGCTCACAGGAGACAATGATGCACAGGCGACCACTCAACCGGCCAGCGACAACGACCTTCCTGTCCTCAGATTAAATGCCACCCCCGATGATTACATCGTTGTAGTCGACGGAAAGGTTGTGCCAACAGCTGAAATCGAGAAATATGTTTCTTCCGACAAGGTGAAGTCGATTTCTGTTAATAAGGACGCGAGCCAGATAAAGGCAAAATACGGCAATGTTGCCAACGGAAAGAAAACCTTGATAGAAATAGCCACAAAGAAATAATAAACTCTCTCTCGATGAATGATTGTGCAAACGGCTGCAGCTGGTGTTTCTTTCCACAGCTGCAGCCGTTTAGCCCTTGTTCATGCTGACTGCAAAACGTTTAGTTCTGAAGTTCAGAACTACCAGTTCTAAAGTCTTAAACTCTCAGTTCTAAAGTTCAGAACTGCCAGTTCTAAAGTCTTGAACTGCGAAATAAAGACTTTAGACGACTGCTCAGATGACTTCGATGCCTTGTTCTTCGCAGAGTTTCAGGCTCATTTCCTTCAGCTTGAACTTCTGAATCTTGCCAGAGCCCGTCAGCGGGAACTGGTCGATGAAGAACACATATTTTGGAATCTTGTAGCGGGCAATCTTGCCGCGGCAGAATAGCTGCACGTCTTCGGGCGTCATCTTTGCCCCCTCTTCGAGGATGATGAATGCACCCACGGCCTCGCCATACTTCTTCGAAGGTACGGCGGCCACCTGTACATCGCGGATGCCGGGCATGTGATAGAGGAACTCCTCGATTTCGCGGGGATAGATGTTCTCACCACCGCGGATAATCATGTCCTTGATGCGGCCAGTGATCTTGTAGAAACCCTGTTCGTCCTTTACGCCCAGGTCGCCCGAGTGCAGGTAGCCGTTCTTGTCGATGACCTCGGCTGTTGCCTCCGGGTTCTTATAGTATCCTTTCATCACGTTGAAGCCTTTGCAGCACATTTCGCCCTGCACACCGACGGGACATTCCTCGCCGGTTTCCGGGTCGAGCACCTTCACGTCAACGAAGGGGAAGTCGCGGCCGACCGTTGTGCAACGCTGCTCGAAGGTATCGTTCAGGCAAGTCTGTGTCATTCCGGGCGACGACTCGGTGAGTCCGTAGACGCTCGTGATGGTCATATACATTTTTTCCGACACCTGCTTCATCAGTTCCACCGGGCAAAGACTTCCTGCCATGATGCCCGTGCGCAGACAGGTGAGGTCGAACATCGAGAACATGGGATGGTTCAATTCGGCAATGAACATGGTGGGAACACCGTATACAGCCGTGCACCTTTCTTTGTGGATGGAAGCCAAAACCACCAGTGGGTCGAACTTCTCGACCATCACCTCGGTACAGCCATGAGTGAGGCAGTTCATCGTGGCCAGTACAACGCCGAAACAGTGGAACAGTGGAACACAGACACAGAGTTTGTCGTCCTGGGTGAATCCCATATTCTCGCCCGTGAAGTAACCGTCGTTGGCAATGCCATAGTGCGTGAGCATCACACCCTTCGGGAAACCCGTTGTACCACTAGTGTATTGCATATTGCATACATCATGGCAGGTCACCTTGCTCTTCATCTCCAGCAAAGTCTCGTCCTCGACGTTCTGTCCCAGCAGCAGCAACTCAGCCGTGTTGAACATGCCGCGATACTTCTCCATGCCGATATACACCACGTTCTTCAGATATGGGAATCGCTCGCTGTTCAGATGTCCACGCTCACAGTTCTTCAGCTCGGGCAGCATGGTGTAGGTCATGTCCACATAGTTACAGTCCCACGTGCCGTCGGTGATGCAGAGTGTGTGCATGTCGGAGTCTTTGCACAGATACTCCAGCTCATTCTGCTTGTAGTTTGTGTTTACCGTTACCAGCACGGCACCGATTTTTGCCGTTGCATAAAGGAAAGTAAGCCAATCGGGTACGTTTGTTGCCCAGATGCCCACGTTTGAGCCTCGCTTTACGCCGATGGCAATCAGTCCCTTGGCCAGATTGTCCACACGCTCGTTGAACTTCGACCAGGTAAAGCGGAGGTCGCGGTCGCTGTAAACGATATACTCCTTGTCGGGCGTGGTCTCGGCCCAATGCTCAAGCCACTGGCCGAGCGTACGCTCGTGGAGCGTATAGCCTTCCGAACCCGTTTCGGCAGGATAAGTTCTGTCGGGCAGGGGCCTGCCTGCCATATCTAATTTGCTCATTTTTTATTTCGTTATTTCAACATTTCGCTATCTCGTCATTTCGCTATTTCGTCATTCCGACATGACGTTAGAACGGGATGTAAACTACTGCAAGAATCTTGGCCGACTTTCCTGGAGCACCGTGCACATGGTGCTTGACAATAGAGTCGTAGAAAATGCTGTCGCCCTCTTTCAGCGTATAAGTTTCCTTGCCATAGACAATCTCAACTTCGCCCTGCATCACGTAGATAAACTCTTCGCCTTCGTGGGCCGAGAGCTGGAATTCGGGACTTTCGTCGGGATTGATGTCAATGACGAACGGCTCCATGTGGCGACCGGCCTTCTGCTGAGCCAGTGGGTGGTACTCCATGTGCTTGCGGGCATCGGTGGCACCGTTTGAGAAACTGATACTATTGGCGCGTTCACGGTCGGCGGCGCGGCATACAACAGGACCGAGTGAATCGTTATCGTCCATAAAGGTGCCCAGTCTGACGCCCAGCGCACGGGCAATCTTAATGAGCGGACCTAACGACGGCAGGTTCTGTCCTTCCTCAATCGAGGTTATCTGTTCAATGGAAAGACCGCTGCTTTCCGAAATTTCTTCAATAGAGAGATTCTTTGACTCTCTGATGGTCTTGATTTTTGATCCTACGGATGAATTGTTGTTCGACATATTTTATATATATGATTCTTTTTTGAGGGTACAAAATTACGAAAAAATCGGAATAACCCATCAAAAACGAAAAAAAAAGATGAATCGTAAGTGATAATTAATAAATTCTTTGTACCTTTGCACCCCAAAGTGTGGACAAGTCGCGTCTTCACTCGGATAGATTATGTGTAGTTTAGAGTCCTTAAAGATAGACTTGAAAGGTCAGAAGGAAGGCGAGATAGCCTTGGAATACGACCTTGACGATGCCTACTTCAGGGCTATAGACGCTCCGGAAGTTAGCAAGGGTCGTGTGCATGTGTCGTTGGCTATACGCAAGCAAAGCGGCTTTTTCGAACTCTTGTTTCATACCGAAGGCACGATAATCATACCCTGCGACCGCTGTCTTGACGAAATGGAGCAGCCCATCAAGGCTGACAATCGTCTGGCTGTGAAGTTGGGAACCGGTTATAGTGAGGATGATGATTTGGTGACCATCGACGAGAACGAGGGAATCCTCGACGTGTCGTGGTTCATCTATGAGTTCATAGCCCTGGCTATTCCCATCAAGCACGTTCACGAACCTGGCAAGTGCAACGCTGCTATGATAGAAGCCCTTGAAGAGCATTCAGCTGCCCGAAGCAGTGATGAGGAAGACGCACGGGAAATTGATCCGCGCTGGGAAGCATTATTAAAATTAAAAAAGTAAAACTTTAAATAATAAAAAATTATGGCACATCCTAAAAGAAGACAGTCAAAGACTCGTACACTTAAGCGTAGAACTCACGACAAGGCAGTAGCTCCTACACTGGCAGTATGTCCCAACTGTGGTGCATACCACATTTACCACACCGTTTGCCCCACTTGCGGCTACTATCGTGGTAAGATTGCTATCGTAATGGACGAAGCTGCTGAATAATGAGCAAAATCAACGCAATAATCACGGGGGTTGGAGGCTATGTTCCCGACTATGTCCTCAACAACGAGGAGTTGTCGAGAATGGTCGATACCAACGACGAGTGGATTATGTCGCGTGTCGGCATCAAAGAGCGCCGAATTCTGAATGAGGAAGGTCTTGGCACGAGCTATATGGCGCGTAAGGCTGCCAAACAGCTCATACAAAAGACTGGAGTCGATCCGGATACTATAGATGCACTGATTGTTGCGACCTCAACGGCAGACTATAAGTTCCCCAGTACGGCCTCAATCGTGGTGGGGAAGGTCGGATTGAAGAATGCCTTTGCATTCGATTTCTGGGCGGCCTGCTGTGGATTTCTCTATACGCTTGAAGTTGCTTCAGGACTGATACAGAGCGGCCGTTACAAGAAAATCATCGTTATCGGTGCCGACAAGATGTCGTCGATAGTGGACTATCAGGATCGTCAGACCTGTCCGCTCTTTGGCGATGGAGCCGCAGCCGTGCTTCTGGAGGCTACCGAGGAAGAGAATATCGGCGTGCTGGACAGCTACTTGCGTACCGATGGCAAGGGTCTTCCGTTCCTTCACATGAAAGCGGGCGGATCGGTCTGTCCTCCCAATCATTTCACGGTCGACCATCGTCTGCATTACCTCTATCAGGAGGGGCGCACGGTGTTCCGTTATGCCGTGACAAAGATGAGCGACGACTGTGCGCTTGTTGCCGAGCGTAATGGGCTCAACAGTTCCAATATCCGCTTCGTTGTTCCCCATCAGGCCAATATCCGTATCATCGAGGCCGTTGCCAAGCGTCTTGAGTTGCCTATGGATAAAGTGATGCTCAACATCGAGCACTTCGGCAATACTTCGGCTGCCACCATCCCCTTGGCTCTTTGGGAGTATGAGAATCAGCTCCGCAAGGGTGACAACCTGATTCTGACCGCTTTCGGTGCAGGCTTCGTACATGGTGCCTCATACGTAAAGTGGGCTTACGACGGAAAGTAATAACCGAATCACATATTACGCAGATTGCGCAGGATTTCAAAAGAACCCAATGTGCAGTCTGCGTAATTTGTATTTTAACAATACCAAGATTATGCATAAGGCAGGATTTGTAAATATTGTGGGCAATCCCAACGTGGGCAAGTCGACGCTCATGAACCAGCTGGTTGGTGAGCGTATTTCCATTGCAACCTTTAAGGCGCAGACCACGCGCCACCGCATCATGGGCATCGTGAACACCCCCGACATGCAGATTGTGTTTTCCGACACCCCCGGTGTGCTCAAGCCCAACTACAAGTTGCAGGAGTCGATGCTGGCCTTCTCAGAAAGTGCCTTGGCCGATGCCGACATTCTCCTATATGTGACCGATGTGGTGGAGAATCCCGAGAAGAACATCGACTTCCTGGAGAAGGTGCAGAAGATGACCATTCCCGTGCTGTTGCTCATCAATAAAATTGACGAGCTGAAGGTCGAAGGAGGAATTAAGAAGGATGATGTGTTGCATGGCAAGTTTGAAGGAGGAGGTAAGAAGGAAGAAGAACTTCATACTTCTAATATCAAACATCAAACTCGCGAAGCGAAACATCGTACTTCAACCCTCACCCCTCAAACTTCCCAACAATTGCTGAACTCAATTGTTGAGCGCTGGCACACCTTGCTGCCCAATGCCGAAATACTGCCCATTTCGGCCAAGAACAAGTTCGGCGTGGACATGCTCCTGAAGCGCATCAAGGAGCTGCTGCCCGAGAGTCCGGCCTACTTTGACAAAGAACAGTTGACCGACAAGCCGGCCCGTTTCTTCGTTTCCGAGATTATCCGCGAGAAGATTCTGCTCTACTACGACAAGGAAATCCCCTATTCGGTAGAGGTGGTTGTTGAGAGTTTCAAGGAAACGGAAAAGAGCATCCATATTCGTGCCATCATCTATGTGGAGCGCGATTCTCAGAAAGGTATCATCATCGGACATCAGGGTGTGGCCCTGAAAAAAGTGGGCATGGAGAGCCGTAAGGCGCTGGAGCGATTCTTCGGTAAGAGCATTTTCCTTGAAACTTATGTGAAGGTGGACAAGGATTGGCGCTCGTCTCAGCGAGAACTCAACAACTTCGGTTATAACCCCGAATAATCTGAAAATGGTAAGAAGAATTGTCCTTTTCCTTTTCATGCTGGCAGGAATCCAGCAGATAGGCATGGCCGCCATGCACGACGAGTGGCAGCCAGTGAGCGGAGCCAAGGCCGTGGCTTTCGTGGAGAAGTTCTATTCCTTTATGTCAATGGAAACTGGCCGGTGGGACGATACGGTGCTGGAACAGTATCTGGCCCCTTCGGTGCTCAAATGTATTGCTGATTCCGCCTCTTCCGATGGACAGAAGTATGCCTCGTGGTTGCTGTCGGCCACCGACGACAGTGAGATGATCAAGCCTTCGGTACAGTCGAAGGCTCCCGTCGTTGCCGATGATGGCCGCATAGCGAAGGATCTGACCGTCTTCTATTGGGGTGACACATGGCTGCGCGATACGCAGACGCTTTACTTTACTGAGAAGAGCAGGGACGGACGGATGTGTATCACGCAGGTCGACGGCATGGGCGGAGAGGCGGCCGCCAGCGTGTGGCTGCAGCTCGAGCAACGTAATATAGGACGGGATATGGCCGAAGAGGAAGCAGGCGAAGAGAAATCGTTGCCGCAGTTTGATGGTCACATCGGTCCCTACGCCATCACCTTCTTCATGGACGCCAGTGTGTTTACGGCAGGCGAAAAAGTGGGGCACTATTATTATAACGACCGTCCCGAGTCTGTGTTCACGCTGAAGCTGGTGAACAACGAGGCCGTTAATGCCAAAGGTTCCATGCATGTTGTGCTCAAAGAATTTACGGCCAATGGGAATAATACCGGCACGTTCGACGGCCAGTATGAGTGTCGTGGCGGAGGATATGAAGGAACCTTTACCAATTCGAAAGGCAAGAAGTTCCATTTCGAGCTGATGGAGCAATAAATTGAACTATTTAAGTCGGAAAGGATTTCCCGATGAACGAAAAGAAGAAGAAATACGAAGAACTGTTGCCACAGGTTGCCGCCCTCATAGATGGAGAAGAGGACTGTGTGAGTGTAATGGCCAACGTGGCTGCAGCTCTTCACCATACGATGGGATTCTTTTGGACAGGTTTCTATGTCGTAGCCGACGGTGAGCTTCGTTTAGGACCTTTCCAGGGACCTGTCGCCTGTATGCACATTGCCCGCGGGCGTGGAGTCTGCGGAACGGCATGGGATAGGGGAGAGACCATTGTAGTCCCCGATGTCGAGCAGTTTCCCGGCCATATCGCTTGCAGCTCCCTGAGCCGCTCCGAAATCGTGGTTCCCGTGCGTGATTCCTCAGGAAATATCTGGGCTGTGCTCGACATCGACAGCAAGGAACTTGGGACTTTCGACGATACCGACCGCCAATATCTTGAGCAGCTTGCCGGCTTGCTCATGTTTCAGAATTAATCAAGAAAAAAAGATATGTACAAGAAATTGTTTTTTAGTGTTGCTCTCGCAGCAGCCATTTTGCCTTCGTTGGCTCAAGGGCAAATCAAGTATTCCGTCAGCGGAACCTATGCTGACGAGGGAAAGAAGGTTTATCTGATAGACCAGCTGACCGACAAGGCTATCGACAGCATGGCTGTTGCCGGTGGCAAGTTCTCGTTCACTGGTACAGCCGCCAAGGATGCTTTCATGGCTATTAAGGCCGAGAACAAGAATTGGCTTACGCTATTCTTCAACGATGGCACGCCGATTTTTATCAACGTTAGCGACAGCACGCTGAAAGGCTCTCCGCAGAATGAGCGCCTGACGAAGTACGACATTGAGCAGAACGTCCCCATCAGCTCATTTTCCAAGAAGGTTAGTGGTATGTCTGAGGATGAAATAAAAGCCCATCAGGAAGAACTCATGGAAGAGATGAAAAAGTTGATGGAAGGCCAGTCTGCTTTCGCCAACCGCATATTCAAGGAAGAGCGCCAGTCGCTGATACCCTTGGCTTTCTCTAATGCGTATTTTATGGATAATGGGATTGAGGCTTACGACGAATTGGTCAAGGAACAGACGGCCTTTTCCAACCATCCCTACCTGAAGAAGGTGAAAGACGAGGTGGCCGAGATGCTGCAACCGAAGGACAGTCAGAAGACAGCCTTCATAGGCCAGCAGTTCACCGACATAGAGATGGCCGATCCCGACGGCAAGATGCACAAAATCAGTGAGCTCGTGGGCAAGGGCAAGTATGTGCTCGTGGATTTTTGGGCCTCGTGGTGTGGTCCCTGCCGTGCTGAGATGCCCAACGTGCTGGAGGCCTACAACAAATTCCACGACAAGGGTTTCGAAGTGGTTGGTATTTCCTTCGACCAGAAACGGGATGCATGGGTGAAAGCCGTCGAGCAGCTCAAGATGCCGTGGTTGCAGCTGTCCGACCTGAAAGGCTGGAACTGTGCTGCCGCTCCAATCTATAAGGTTGATGCCATTCCCGACAATATCCTCATCGACCCGCAGGGAAAGATCATCGACCGCGCCCTTCGCGGCAAGGCGTTGCACTCCCGGCTGCAGAAACTTTTAGGAGAATAATAACCCTGATATGAACATTAAACTACACACCCCGAAGAGTCTGAAGACGGGTAGCGGAATGTCTTCGATGAAGCAATTCCTACTTTCGCTTCTCGCTACCACTGTATCTATTGCACTCACTTTCGGTACTGCTGCCATCATCGACTACAACAAGAAGCAAGGAGAAAAGCGCGAGATTGTGATGATGGTGATGTATGATATGTGCAACTCGCTGAATTTGACTGAAAAGGTCGACTCATCGATTCTTCAGTCAATGGAAATTCAGCGGCAGATAGCCGAAGCCCCCGCTAATTTTGATGCGTTAAAGTTCAAAATGGCGCAGTTCACGTCGACGACAATGGAAACATATACCGAGACCACGGAGCGCATTTTCTCGTCGAGCATAGAAACTATCAACACCGTAGGCAACGTGCTCTTCACCGAGAATGTGGCAGATTTCTATCAGAAGCGAAAATTTTACAAAACGACGGTCTGCGACTCTTTGCTCAATGTAATAATCCGGAAAAATGCTCTCTCCACGTTAAAGGGCGCGCTTGATGTCGATTACTCGTTATATGCTATGGTGAGTCGGGGTGTCCTGAATGACATGAAGCGTCTGTATGCCCAGAGCAAGCAGATGATGGAAGTTACCGACGAGGAGATAGACGCCTATCGTAAGCAAAGGAACCAGATAGATAATAGCATGTCTGAAAAAGAAGCAGTTGACTCAGTCCTTAACAATATAAACCAGCTACAGGAAAAAATTGAAGAGTCGAAGGCTAAACTGAAATAGCAGTAACACTATAAATGTAATACATCCCATCCGATTCCACTCAGCGGAAACATCCCTTCCACTGAGTGGAATCATTGTTTCCAGCCTTTGGAAGCATTCTTTCCACCCATCAGAAGCCTTTGTTTTCAAATGATTTAGACTAAATAACCCGATTTTTTAGTCTAATTTACTATATGTTTTAGTCTGGTTTACAAACAATCTAAACTAAACCGTAAAGTAATTTAGTCTAATTTACAAAGTAATTTAGTCTAAATTGAAAAGTAATCTAGTCTAAATTACAAAGCAATTTAGTCTAATTTACTTTTTCAGCAAAAATCGCAAGATTGATGAACTGCCTTTATTCGTCACATTTCTCTTTTGTAAATCAGCGCTTTTCGCGGAATTTGCCACCGTTTTCGAAATAAAATCGCAAATGAAAGCACAATGTTCCAACTTTTTTGTATATTTGCAATCGAAACCCATAAAGGAGTTTTTTATGAGCACAGAGTCAATGAAACAGACAATAGCCGATTACTTCAAGACGCAGCCCGTCTTGAAGGCATGACTCTTTGGTTCGTTTGCCCGCGGCGAGGAAACTGAGGACAGCGATGTGGACATACTTGTGGAGTATGACAAGGAGGCACGCATTTCGCTGCTCACCATATCCCACATGATGGGTGAATTGGAGAAAACTACCGGCCGCAGGGTTGACCTTATAGAAGAAGGTTGTCTGTTGCCCTTTGCCGTTGAATCCGCCAACCGTGATAAACAACTGATTTATGAGAGAAGAATGTAATTCAAACATAATGTTGAACTTTTAAAACAGAATAATGCCTATGGGCTAAGATAAAACAAAAGGACATATAGGATTGAACATCCGCTTTTAGTTTCTTGCTATTCGAAATTCGCCAAATTTCAAAGAAATGTACAAGAACGAAAGTAGATCGTTCACGCCGCAAGGCGTGGGCATTACTCGTTTAAGTACATTGGGCGTTTGGCGATGCCTCGAATAGCGTAGACGTAGTAAAATGTCCACGTTCTTTATGTCTAAATATGATTATTGGTAAAATAGAATAATATAAATCTAATTCGCTATTATGAAAAGGTTGATTTTTTATTTTTCTCTTATTATTATATCATCAAAGAGTTTTGCAAAATCAGACTTTATGGTTGATAACCTATGTTATAGGGTTTTATCCATAACTGAACGTACAGTTGAAGTAACACAAGATGAAGAAAATATTCTTCAGCAACAACAAGTAATAGAAGTTCCTGATTCGGTAGAATATGCAGGAAGATATTTTAAAGTAGTCGCTATTGGCAATTCTGCTTTTGCGGATTTTGTGGAATTGTGTAGAATAACACTTCCGAAAACCGTTATTCAAATAAGTGACAATGCTTTTCGGAATTGTTGCAATTTGGATTCTGTTTTAATTAATGGGCCTGTTGAATCGATTGGAAATTATGCTTTTTATTTTTGCAGTAAACTAAAGAACATATCATTACCTTTGTCATTAACTCAATTGGGGTATTGTGCGTTTGAATGTTCAGGACTTCAGGCTATAGTGATTCCACCTAATCTTACTAAGTT
Organism: Prevotella sp.; assembly: GCA_017428925.1. Classification (GTDB taxonomy): domain Bacteria; phylum Bacteroidota; class Bacteroidia; order Bacteroidales; family Bacteroidaceae; genus Prevotella. The sequence goes on from JAFRPY010000056.1 coordinate 15,078, forward strand.
AAGAGAATATTGTTTTGGGGGATGCATGTCTTTAAAGGAAATTTATTTTTCGGATTCAGGAAATGAACTTGATGTTAGTGCTTCATGTTTTATTGGAATGAATCAGATAAGCCCAATAGAATATGCGTATTATGGAAGAATGGTCTATATGAATGATCACGTAATATCATGGAGAAAGGGATATGCCCCAATAACAACATTAATAAAAGCTACGATTGGCCCCAATATGCGATGGGCACATTACTTGTTTAGAGATTGTTTAAACTTGGAGGAAGTAGAAATTCCTAATACGTTTTCCCGTATAGGTTATTATCTTTTTGCCAATTGTCCCAAGTTGAAAAAACTTCACTTACCTGATAGTCTAAAAAAAATAGACAATTATGCTTTTATGGGTACAGATCTTAAGAATATAGTACTTCCGGAGAATGTAACAGAAATCGGATTTAAGGCCTTCTATAACAGTAATATTGAAACGATTGTTTTGCCAGAATCTTTGGAGAGTATCGGAGAAAATTGTTTCAACGAATGCGGAAATCTTAATAAAATTGCTGTTAAGACCCCAATTCCTATTGAAATAACAGAAAACGTGTTTTCAGCGCATAGCTATTTGTTTGGTACATTATTTGTTCCGGCTGGGAAAAAAGAATTATATATGAAAGCCAAATACTGGTCTGAATTTCAAAACATTTCAGAAGGTAATATTAAATATTACCTCATTTATAATGTTGATGGCAAGGAATATAAGAACTATGCCTTGGAAGCAGGTGAAGAAATTATGCCAGAAACACCTCCAACGAAGGAGGGGTATACTTTCACTGGCTGGAGTGAGATACCCGAAACAATGCCGGCAAACAATGTCACCGTGACGGGTAAGTTTACCATCAACAAGTACACTATAACCTATATGATTAACGGGGCGGTGTATATGACGGAAGAGGTGAAATACAAGTCTGCGATTACTCCTCCAAATGCTCCTGCAAAAGAGGGTTACAGCTTTGCATGGGCAGATGTGCCCGAAACAATGCCAGCCCACGATATAACTATCAACGGTAGTTATACTACGGGCATCGACGGCATTTTGTGGAATGAAGACGAAAAGCAGGTGTTTACTCCCGATGGCAAGCGTATCGAAACTCCGCAGAAGGGCCTGAACATCATTCGCATGAGTGACGGAACAACGAAGAAAGTCATGGTGAAGTAAATAGTAGCCATTAGGTGAAATAAGCGAGAGCAAAGCACAAACAAACGAGTTTATTTTGTTCTGCTCTCGTTTTTTCGTAACTTTGGATAACTTACAATGCACTCGGCATAAAAAATAAACGAGTTTATTTTGTTCTGCTCTCGTTTTTTCGTAACTTTGGATAACTTACAATGCACTCGGCATAAAAAATAAACGAGTTTATTTTGTTCTGCTCTCGTTTTTTCGTAACTTTGCGCTCAAATAGCTATAAGCTTAATAATAAGCTTACTTCTCTTGATTGTACAATGGTGGAGTTGATGTGTGTTGACATAAGGGAACACTGATATTTTAATGAATAAAAGAGAGTCTTAGAAATATAATCATGGCAAAGGATTTAACGACATCGGCAATCAGCCGACAGAACATTTTGAATAACCCAATAGCCCTGCCTCGGATACAGGAAGCATTGGAGATAAAGCCCCTAGAGTTTGAAGGACGCTATGTGCTGACAAAGCAGATGGTGGCAGATTTCTATGGGGTGGACATACGTACAATCTCAAGATATATTGAGAATCATCAAGAGGAATTAGAGCATAACGGTTACTTTTTATGTAAGGGTAAAAGCCTGAAAGAATTTAAGTTACGATATGTTCAGGACATTGATGTCCCAAACAAAACTCCACAGATTGGACTATTTGACTTTCGCTCATTTCTCAATATCGGAATGCTCTTGACCGAAAGCGAGATGGCCAAGCAGGTGCGAAGTATGATGCTTGACATTGTGATAGCTGTTATCAACGAGAAGACGGGTGGCGGAACAAAATATATCAACCGTAGGGACAGAAACTATCTGGTTTCTGCTGTGTCGGAGGAGAACTACCATCAGAAACTAACGGATTCCATTAGGGACTACGTGGATGGACACAAGACCTACAAGTACTCCACTATCATGGATATGATATACAAGGCTGTATTCTGCGAGAAGGCCAAGGAATACAAGCAGTTACTTGACCTGAGCGAGAAGGATAACCTTCGCCGCACCCTCTATGCAGAGGTGCTGGTGTCTATCTCTGCCTTTGAGAATCATGTGGCAGAAACCATTAAGGCAAAAGCAAAGGAGATAGGCGTTGTCACCGTTACGGAAGTTGGTGAGGCTATCAAGGAACTGTCTGCTATGCCATTCGTAAAGCCCATTTTAGAAGATGCCAGAACGAAGATGGCATCACGTGACTTCGCTCTTCGCGATGTGTATCACAACAACATTGCGGAATACCTGAAGGCTGTATCGCCAGAGGAATATGAGAAGTTCATCGGTAGCCAGTCGGTTGATTTCGACCATCTGTTGGATGAGAACAAGGCTGTACTTGATCGTCTAAAGCAATAGGAGGAGCTGCTATGATTACGTTATCATACATAGACTACGACGAGGCGCTTGCTATCTACTACAAAACAGTAGAGAAGAGCGGTGGCGGCATGGTAGGCGTTCGTGACGAGGACGGCATAAAGTCAACGTTGGAGTTTGTGCAGGACGACCTGTACTATCCAGAGATTGCCGACAAGGCGGCCTATCTGATGTTCAGCCTTTGCCGAGGGCATTACTTTGCAGACTGCAACAAGCGTATTTCAATCACATTGACTGCCAATTTCTTTCTCAAGAATGGGTATATGTACCTTCTCAAAAACTTTATGGAAGAGATGGAGGCCATTGGCTATCATGTGGCAGCAGGACACATAGACCGTGACCTACTGACAGAGGTTATGAGGTGTATTGTCAATGATGAGGACTACAGCGAGTCCATAAAGCTGGATTTGATAGAAGCCATGAGTCGGGAAATAGGTTTTGCTGAAGACGAGACAAACAACGTGTAGCCATTTCTTTTCTCCCGTTCAAATAACTTTTATTGTGTTATCACTTAAGCAATAATCGAAACTTTTGAATAAAAAAAACTCGTAGCGTGGGTTAACTATCAATTATTGAGAAAAATTTTGTACCTTTACGTTGCTTCGCATCGTGAAGTTAGGCTGCATTCGGGAACCAACGGTCATCGGCCACGAAGTGGGTAAGATAAAAATCCAAATAAATTTGGTTTTTCCGCTCATTTAGATAAATTCTTCACGCTCAAGAAATAGAATATACTCTCTTTCTCTTTGCTAAATCAGTTACTATGTTTGCAGTCGGAAACGCCAATGAGCCGATAGGTGATAGTCCTTACGCAGTGAAATGTTCCGCACCGTGAGGTGCAGAGAACCTCTTCGCTACGCTTCGAGAACCTCTACATCTCACGTTGCGTGA
>JAFRPY010000057.1 GCA_017428925.1 Prevotella sp.
AGGTAAGCCAATGTGATGGCCTCCCAACAATATATTATGTAAAGTCGTTATGTAAAGTCTTACGCGCATCTTTTTGATTCACAATAACATTTTTTATTATTTGTTGCAGAACTTGACATAATGTGGAACTTGACATAATCACTATATCATAGGGATTATCGGGAGTGGGAGCCAGTGGTAATAACGGTGGAGCCGAAGGGTATAACCATCCAGAACGTAGGCGGGCCAGATCGTAGCATCCCTGCTGCAGATATTAATCGTGGTGAGCTGCTTATCTCCAAGCGTTATCGGAATCGTCGCTTGGGCGAATACTTGAAGGAACTGGAAATGACAGAAGGAAGAAGCACTGGTATTCCCACTATCCAAAATGTTCTGAAGGCCAATGGATCGCCTCGCGCCATCGTCGTCACAGATGAAGAGCGCACATTCTTCCGCATCACCATTCCTTGCCATGAGGCAGCAGGCAATATCATTGCTGACATAGCGACAAGAGAAAAGTCACATGAAAGTTCACAGGAAATAGGCAAAAACATCCCCGATGTCCTGAAAGATGTCCTAAAAGATGTCCAGAAAGATGTCCTAAAAGAACTATCTGAAAGACAGATTGTTATACTCGAACTGATATGTACATCGCCAGAAGCAACTCTAATAGAAATGTCCAGAAAGCTTAAGGTGTCCGATAAGACTATCCAACGAGAGTTTACGGCAATAAGGAAACTTGGCATTAATATCGAGCGTCAAGATGGACGCAAGGAAGGTAAATGGGTTATCAAAATATGAAAAAGCTGGATGTTGACGAAGTGGAGTAGAAACGAATTGGCTGACTTAGGGTTGCCTAAAAGGTTGTCTATATGGTTATCTAAAGAGTTCATTCCATGTGATAACAAGTGTTAATGGCCCTTTTCTTGGAATTTAGGGTGATTTGTAAAGCCTTGTTGTAGGTCTGAGTGGTGCAAATGTGGTGTATAAGGGATAAAAGAAAATCCGCAAGCCGTTGATATTCAACTTCTTGCGAATTTCTTGAAGTGATCCGCTTGGGGCTCGAACCCAAGACCCCAACATTAAAAGTGTTGTGCTCTACCAGCTGAGCTAGCGGATCGTTCCAACTCTCCTTTACGGGAAAAGCGGTGCAAAGGTACAACGATTTTTTGAAACGGCAAAATTATTCGTCGGTTTTTTAAATAATTTGTTCAAACACGGCCTTTTTCATTCATGCCCAACCGGCTCGGAAAAGCTCTCGATTTGCTCGTTTTGTGCTTCTATGGGCGTCGCCGGGACTTTCTGGGCCTGGGTTTTCTTGCCTTTTGCGACTTTGGGTGGGTCGGGCTCGTCTTCTTCCTTCGTCACGTAGCGCTTATAATAGGCGATGACGAGGGTGGTGAGCGGCAGGGCTATGATGAGGCCGATGAATCCGAGCAATGCGCCCCAGACGGAAAGGCTGAGCAGGAGGATGGCGGGGTTGAGCCCCATGGCCTTGCCCATGATTTTCGGGGTAATGATCATGTCGATGATGACCTGAACGATGATGAACACGGCAACGGCTGAGATGAGGATAATCCAGAAATTCTGACCTGTGTCGATGGACTTCAGGAGTGCTAGGAAGACTGTGGGGATGAGGGCAAAGGTGTGGAGATAGGGCACCATGTCCATGATGCCGATGAGGATGCCCAGACCGATGGCCATGGGGAAATCGATGATGGTGAAGCCGATGCAGAACAGGATGCCCATGGAAAGGGCTACGAGTCCCTGACCGCGGATGTAGTTGTTGAGTGCGCGCTCCACGTCCTTCATGAGTTCCTGCCAGAATGGGCGTGCCTTCTTGGGGAAGATGCGTATCCAGTTCTCGGTAAGGTATTCGTAGTCGAGCAGGATGAAAAACATATATAGCAAGGTAATCATGGAACCGATGATGCTGATGAGGATGGTTGCTCCTTTACCGATGAACTTGAACACCTGGGGCATGGCCTCGCGCACGCCCTTGCTGAAGTCCTCGCTCTTGACGATGTTGGTGATTTCCTTGGCGTTGTCGTTAATCCACTGCTGAATGGTGTCGGGGATGCTGGTGATGTGGGCGGTCTTGTGGATATAGGCCGTCATGAGGGTGCCCAGTTTGCTGAACTGCTCGATCATGGGGGGAATGATGAGCCAGACTATCCCGGCAACTATGGCGGTGACGAAAATGAGGGTGATGATGATGCTGAGGGCACGGGTGGGCACATGGAGCCGATACTGCACGAACTTCACGATGGGGTAGAGCAGATAGGCTATGAGCCATGCGACGAAGAATGGCAGCAGTGCGGTGCTGAGGTAGTTGATGACAAACAGGACACCAACGACGAGCAGAGCGATGAGTGCCCAACGTATGAATCGGTCGAATGTGATTTCCTTCTCAAACATTTTGTCGGTTTTATTGATTTGCGTTTTCGGAGAGGATGGCCCGCTGATAGCAGATTCGGCAAAGGGGTTCGTATTCCTGTGTCTCGCCGAGTAGCACGCGCTTGTCGCTCTGCACCAAGCGGTGGCTGACGTAGGCCAGTGAACCGCACTTCACACAGATGGCGTGAACCTTGGTGACCTCGTCGGCTATGGCACACAGGGCAGGGATGGGACCGAAGGGTACGCCCTTGAAATCCATGTCGAGCCCGGCCACGATGACGCGAACGCCACGGTTGGCCAGTTCGTTGCAGACACTGACAAGTCCTTCGTCGAGAAACTGTGCCTCGTCGATGCCCACCACGTCGATGTCGCTGGCCAGCAGTAGGATGCTTGCCGATGATTCGATGGGAGTGGAGAGGATGGCATTCTGGTCGTGGCTGACCACCTCTTCATCGGAATAGCGGGTGTCGATGCTTGGCTTGAATATCTCAACGCGCTGGCGGGCAAACTTTGCACGCTTGAGCCGGCGGATGAGTTCCTCGGTCTTGCCAGAGAACATTGATCCGCATACCACTTCTATACGTCCCGGACGGTGGACTTCTCCCTCTAAGTTATTCGTCATGACAATGTTTTTGGGATGGCAAAGTTACGAAAAGTCGAGCGCAAAACAAAGATTTTTATCTTTTTTTTTGCCGAGACGGAGTAATTTCTCCATCTATGATGGAAAAGTTAGCTAAACGTTTTAAAAATTGCAAACAAATAGTTGATTTTTTTGCTTAGTAAGAATAAATACCTTACTTTTGTACGCTGAAATGGGTATCTTGTATATCATTCCAACCCCGGTGGGGAATATGGAGGACATGACGCTGCGTGCTATCCGCCTGCTACGTGAAGCCGACTTGGTGTTGGCCGAAGACACTCGGACAAGTGGTATCTTGTTGAAACATTTCGACATTAGGAACCATTTGATGTCCCACCATAAGTTTAATGAACACGGAACTTCGGCTGGAATTGTGGAACGACTCAAGGCCGGACAGACGGTGGCGCTCATCAGCGATGCCGGTACGCCGGGAATCAGCGACCCGGGATTCTATCTCGTCAGGGAAGCGGTGACTGCCGGAATAGAGGTCCAGACGCTGCCGGGTGCCACGGCGTTCGTTCCGGCGCTGGTGTCGAGCGGACTGCCCTGCGACCGTTTCTGCTTCGAAGGTTTCCTGCCGCAGAAGAAAGGCCGTCAGACGCGTCTGGAGCAGCTTCGTGAAGAACAGCGCACGATGGTTTTCTATGAGAGTCCCTATCGGGTGTTGAAGACATTGCAGCAGTTTGCCGAGTTCTTCGGTGAAGACCGACCAGTGAGCTGTTGCCGTGAAATCTCGAAGGTTCACGAGGAGAGTGTGCGCGGTACGCTTGCCCAGGTGATTTCCCATTTCAGGGAGCATGAACCCAAGGGTGAGTTCGTTATTGTGGTGGGTGGTGCTCAAAAGGAAGCGAAAGAAAAGCGTCAGACCAAGCCCGATAAGAATTTAATTCAGAATTAATTTTTTATATATCATATTATGAAGAAACTTATGTTTTTTGCCCTCTGTCTGGTGGCAGTAGTGGCCTGTAAGAATGAAAAGCCTGCACCGCAGTTGGCTAACATTGCACAAACCGACTCGTTGCAGAGAATCATTGCCCAGAAGGACAACGAAATCAACAGCATGGTGGCTACCCTGAATGACATTCAGGAAGGTTTCCGCCAGATTACCGAGGCTGAGAACCGCGTGACACTCGCTCAGTCGGGAGAAAGGGCTGACAAGACTCAGCAGATTCGTGAGAACATCCAGTTCATCTCGCAGCGCATGAAGCAGAACAAGGAACTGATTGCCAAACTGCAGAAGCAGTTGAATGCCAGTTCTATGAAAGGTTCTGAACTAGCAAAGACCATTGAGAACCTGACGGCCCAGTTGGAGGAGAAAGCTCAGCAGCTTCAGCAGTTGCAGGCCGAGCTTGACTCGAAGGACATTCATATCAGCCAGCTCGACGAAACCATCAACAACCTGAACACCAACGTGTCGAACTTGCAGGAGGAGAGCACGCAGAAGACGGAAGTCATCAACACCCAGGACAAGCAGCTCAACACGGCTTGGTACGTTTTCGGCACAAAGAGCGAGTTGAAGGAGCAGAACATCCTGGTGAAGGGCAAGGTGCTGCAGGGTAACTTTAACAAGAGCTATTTCACAAAGATTGACATCCGTCAAGACAAGGAAATCAAGCTTTATTCGAAGTCGGCTGAGTTGCTGACGGCTCATCCCAGCGGCAGCTACACATTGGCTCGTGACGCCAACGGACAGTATGTGCTTCACATCACCAATCCCCAGATTTTCTGGAGTACTTCAAAGTATCTGGTGATTCAGGTGAAGTAAGCGGATTAATCTCTTAGATTCTTAAAAAAACTGACCATAAGCTGGCGGCATTCTTCTTCGAGGATGCCGCCTATTATTTTGGCTTTCGGATGAAGGGCTTTGGGGGCAAAGGTGGCATAGCCGCGCTTGGGGTCACTCGTTCCATAGACAATGCGGGGAACTTGTGCCCAGCCTAAGGCTCCAGCACACATCACACAGGGTTCCACCGTCACGTAGAGCGTGCATTCGGTAAGGTATTTCCCTCCCAAAAGATTGGCGGCCATGGTGATAGCTTGCATCTCTGCATGGGCGGTAACGTCGGTGAGTGTCTCGGTGAGGTTGTGTGCCCGTGCGATGATGCGGTCTTTGCAAACCACTACGGCACCGATGGGAATCTCACCTTGCTGCAGCGCTTCCTGCGCTTCGTCGAGTGCGCGGCGCATGTAGAACTCGTCTTTCTTCAGTTGTTCTTCAGTTTTTGTCATTTTCAGCAGCTTTGTTGGAGCAAAAGTACGAAATTATTTTGAAATCTCGCATAATTATTGTAATTTTGTCTTCAGAATCAAGTCAACCCCGCTGCACATGATAAATACATTCTATGTAGAAGAGACCGACAGCACCAACGACTACCTCAGGCGTTACACTCCAGGCGAAGACGAGGAGATGACGGTGGTATGGACGGATTTCCAGCACAAGGGTCGCGGTCAGGGCACCAACAGCTGGGAGAGTGAGGCTGGCAAGAATCTGATTTTCAGTATCCTCATCCATCCACAGGAAATTCGGGCCCACGACCAGTACATCATTTCGATGGCTGTTGCCGTGACAATGCATCGTTATCTCTCGCGCGAACTCAGCGAGGAGGTGTATATCAAGTGGCCTAACGATATCTATGTGGGCGATTTAAAGATTGGCGGGATATTGATAGAGAACCGTCTCAGCGGTGAGCATATCAGGGATTGTGTCATCGGTATCGGGTTAAACGTGAATCAGCAGTTGTTTACCAGTGATGCTCCTAATCCCATTTCCATGTACCAGATTGAAGGGCATGAGTGGGATAGGGAAGAGGTGCTGCATCAGTTGCTCACGGAGTTTGTCTGGCAGATGGAACATTTCCGTATCGACAAGATTCGTGAGAAATACCGCAGTCACTTGTATCGTCGTGAAGGTTTCTACTCTTATCGTGATGCTGAGGGCGACTTTGAGGCAGAATTGGTGACCGTTGAGGATGACGGACACCTGCTGTTGCGCGATACCGAGGGACGCGAACGGCGCTATGCCTTCAAGGAAGTGACCTATGTCGTTTAGTAAGCATTTTCATTTTAAAACTAAAGAATATGGCAAGATTTAAAAGAATTCTTCTGAAACTTTCAGGCGAGAGTCTGATGGGAAAGCAAGGTCATGGCATCGACCCGGAACGTCTGGCGGAGTATGCCGAGCAGATTAAGGAAGTGCACGAAATGGGTGTGCAGATCGGTATCGTCATTGGCGGTGGCAATATCTTTCGCGGACTGTCGGGCAGCCAGAAAGGCTTCGACCGCGTGAAGGGCGACCAGATGGGCATGTGTGCTACGGTTATCAACTCTTTGGCCCTGAGTTCTGCCCTGGATGCCGTTGGCGTAAAGAATAAGGTACTTACGGCCATCCGCATGGAGCCCATTGGCGAGTTCTACACCAAGTGGCGTGCCATTGAGGCCATGGAGCAGGGGCTTGTGTGCATTTTCTCCGCTGGAACGGGTTCTCCCTATTTCACCACAGATACCGGTTCATCGCTACGTGGCGTTGAGATTGAGGCCGACGTGATGCTGAAGGGAACGCGCGTGGACGGCATCTATACAGCCGACCCCGAGAAAGATCCTACGGCCACGAAGTTCCACGACATCACCTATGAGGAAGTTCTGGCGCGTAACCTGAAGGTCATGGATCTTTCAGCTGTCGTGATGTGCAATGATAATCACCTGCCCATATATGTTTTCAACATGGACGTGGTGGGAAATCTGAAAAAAGTGATGGAGGGAGAAGAAATCGGCACACTTGTGCATAGCTGATTCCTACACGGTCGTTTAAGCGTCTTCGTAGTCCACGTACTCGCCCTCGTCACGCGGAATAATCTTGCGGTTGACTTCCTCGGGCGGGCGTTGGTCTACGATGACTTCTTCTTTATCGTTGGCATTTCTCGTCTGGTAACCGGTTCCTTTCTGGCGTCCCAAGTCTTGGAACTGCTTACGGGCATTGTTGATGCTGCTGAAAAGACGCCAGACACCTGCACCCACCAAGATGATGAATGCGATAAACAGTATGAGGATGAACTTCAGGATAAACATTTCTCTTTAGCCTAAACGGGATAACGTCAAGATGATTGCTTCGAAGATTTCTGCGTAAATGCAGAAAGGATTACATACCATGCAATGACCATGGCAATGCCGGGGATGCGGAAGATAAGCAGAAGCACCGCAGAGGTGATAAGGAAAATGTATTTCAGTTTGTTCTCAGCCCATCCCCAATGCTTGAACTTCAGGGCAAACATGGGAATCTCGCTGACCAAAAGCCAGCAGCTGATGAGAACACCAAAAATAATCGCTAAAGCTGACAGATGGTATTCAATCCACCGGTTGGCTCCAACAATCAGTGCTCCCCAGAAAAGAGCGTTGGCAGGAGTGGGCAGTCCGATGAATCCCATCGCCTGTCGTTCGTCGAGATTAAATTTCGCCAGACGTAGGGCCGAGAACGCTGCCATGATGAACGCCACGTATGGAAGCACGGGGCGAAGTGGCTCAAGTATTACAGGATAGTCCATCACACCGAGTTCATAGAAAATCATCGTTGACGGAGCTACACCGAAAGTAACATCGTCGGCCAGCGAGTCGAGTTCCTTGCCAATGGGCGACGAAACTCCGAGCAGACGGGCCGTCATTCCGTCGAAGAAGTCGAACACGGCACCAAGGACGATAAACAGCAACGCCATGGCTGGTCGCCCGCTGAATGCGAAGCAGGTGGCAATGCAACCGCAAATCAGGTTGCAGCAGGTAATGGCGTTGGGAATATGTTTCTTCAAAATTCTTATTTCTTAATCGCCGAAGGCGACAACTCTTAATTCTTAATTCTAAACTCTTAATTTCGCAATCACCGTCTGGTCGCCAGTCGTCGACTGTCCCATCTTCACGCAAACCTCTGAACCTAAGGGCAGGAAAACATCCACGCGACTTCCAAGTTTGATGAAACCAAGGTGTTCGTCGATGTAGCAGTCCTCTTCGTCCTTGGCATAGGTGACAATACGGCGAGCGATGGCACCGGCAATCTGGCGGCAGAGCACATCCTGGCCGTTGTCGGCCTCAATCATCACGTCGGCATGCTCGTTCTCTTCGCTGGCCTTTGGCAGCCAGGCCTTATGGAAATTACCCTTCTGGTGTCTCACGAATTTCACGTGACCATCCACAGGATACCAGTTGGCGTGAACGTTGAAGGGACTCATAAAGATACTTATCATCAAGCGCTTGTCGTGGAAATATTTGTCTTCCTCAACTTCCTCGATGACCACCACACGCCCGTCGGCAGGAGCCACGACGATATTTTCCGTATCACCTCCGAAATAACGGATGGGACAACGGTAGAAGTTCACGACAATACCATATATGATGCCGAAGACCACGATGAAAATCCAAAAAGGAATTTTCGATGGACAAAAATACCACAACAGAGCAGCTATCAGTGCGATAGCGATGCCGGCATATAGCAAGGTATTTGTTCCTTCACGGTGTAGTCTTACTTTTTTAAGTTTCTTAATTCTTTTGCCCATGATTAAGGTAGCACGTGTGCATATATCGTTTGCAAAGGTAATCATATTTTTTTAATTTTTAATGTTGGCAAATGATATTTTTCACTTTTAAGGTTTATTTTATCATTTTCTTTGGTGATATCGGTTGAATTATGTAATTTTGAATCTCAAATCTTTAAGATAAATGGAAGACTTCATACACCTTCACGTACATTCCTATTATAGTATTCTCGACGGACAGTCGAGCATTGAGAAACTTGTCGACAAAGCCATCGGCAACGGCATGCGTGGCATGGCCCTCACCGACCATGGCGATATGTTCGGTGTGAAAGAACTGTTCGACTATTGTAATAAAGTGAATGGAAAACGAAAGAAAGAGGGACTTGAGCCCTTCAAGCCCATTTTCGGCTGCGAGATGTATGTGGCCCATCGAAAGAAGGAACAGCGCGAAGCCGACAAGGGCGACAAGAGCGGATACCACCTCATCGTGCTGGCGAAAAACTACAACGGCTACAAGAACCTCATCAAACTGGTCAGCCGTTCGTGGGTTGACGGTTTCTATATGCGTCCACGTACCGACCGTGACGATTTGGAGCGCTTTCACGAAGACCTCATCGTCTGCTCGGCTTGTATTGCCGGTGAAGTGCCGGCCAAGATTATCCGAGATGATATTGCCGGGGCTCGCGAGGCCATTGAGTGGTATCAGCGCGTCTTCGGTGACGACTACTATCTGGAACTTCAGCGTCACGAGGTGAAAAATCCCAATGTACGTGCCAACCGCGAGACCTTCCCTTTGCAGCAGAAAGCCAATCGTGCGCTTATCCAGCTGGCTCGTGAGTATGGCATCAAGCTCGTCTGCACCAACGATGCCCATTTTGTCGATGAGGATAATGCCGAGGCCCACGACCACCTTCTCTGTCTTTCCACTGGAAAGGATCTTGACGACCCTTCCCGCATGCTATACTCCAAGCAGGAATGGTTCAAGACAAAAGAGGAGATGAACGAGATCTTTGCCGATGTGCCTGAAGCCCTCAGCAACACCATAGAGGTTTTGGACAAGGTGGAAACTTACGACATCGAGCATGCTCCCATCATGCCTTTCTTCCCAATTCCCGAAAGTTTCGGAACTGAAGAGGAATGGCGCAAGAAGATTACGCCCGAACAACTTTTCAAAGAGTTCACCAGCGACGAGAACGGTGAGAACCAACTGCCGCGCGAGGAGGGTGAGAAAAAAATCAAGAAACTCGGCGGACTCGACAAACTCTATCGCATCAAGTTCGAGGCCGACTACCTGGCCAAGCTCGCCTATGACGGAGCCTATCGCATCTATGGCAAACCGTTGTCTGAGGAGGTGGAAGAGCGTATACGCTTCGAACTCCACATCATGAAGACCATGGGTTTCCCGGGCTACTTCCTCATTGTGCAGGATTTCATCAACTCTGCCCGCGACAATCTTGGCGTGATGGTGGGGCCAGGGCGTGGCTCGGCAGCTGGTTCGGTGGTAGCCTATTGTCTGGGCATCACCAAGATAGACCCATTGAAATACGACCTCCTGTTCGAGCGTTTCCTCAATCCCGACCGTATCTCGCTGCCTGATATCGATACCGACTTCGATGACGACGGGCGTGGGCGTGTGCTCGAATGGGTTGAGGATAAATATGGTCACGACAACTGTGCACATATCATCACCTATGGCACCATGGCCACCAAGAACTCCATCAAGGACGTTGCCCGTGTCGAAAAGGTTCCTCTCGATGTCGTCAATAGTCTCTGTAAGGCCATCCCCGACCGTCTTCCTGACGGGAAGAAGATGAACCTTCCCAATGCCATCCAGTGCGTTCCTGAGCTTCAAGAGGCCGTAGTCTCTCCCGATGTGCGCATGCGCAACACGATGAAATATGCCAAGATGCTCGAAGGAACCGTTCGCGGCACGGGTATCCATGCCTGTGGTTTCATCATCTGTCGCGATCCCATTTCCGACTGGGTTCCCGTATCGGTAGTGGAAGACAAGGAAAATCCTGGCCATAAGCTGCATTGCACCCAATACGACGGACATGTCATTGAATCCACAGGACTCATCAAAATGGACTTCCTCGGACTGAAGACGCTCTCCATTCTGAAAGAGGCTGTCGAGAATGTCCGTCATAACTATGACATTGAAATCGACCTCGACACGATTCCCATCGACGATCCGCTTACCTACGAACTCTATCAGAAGGGCAAGACCGTCGGTACGTTCCAGTTCGAGTCTTCGGGCATGCAGAAATACCTGCGCGAGCTTCATCCCACCGTCTTCGAGGACCTCATCGCCATGAACGCCCTTTATCGTCCGGGTCCCATGGACTACATCCCCTCATTCATTTCCCGCAAGAATGGGCGTGAGGCCATCACCTACGATATCCCATGTATGGAAAAATACCTCAAGGACACATACGGCATCACCGTCTATCAGGAGCAGGTGATGCTGCTGTCGCGCCAACTGGCCAACTTCACCCGTGGCGAGAGTGACGCCTTGCGTAAGGCAATGGGTAAGAAGAAGAAGGACATTGTTGACGCCATGAAGCCCAAGTTCATCGAAGGCGGTAAGGCCAACGGCCATGACCCGAAGGTGCTGGAGAAGATCTGGGCCGACTGGGAGAAGTTCGCCTCCTATGCCTTCAACAAGTCGCATGCCGCCTGTTATTCATGGGTTGCCTATCAGACCGGCTATCTCAAGGCCCACTATCCTGCCGAGTACATGGCCGCCGTGATGAGCCGTAACATGAACAACATCAGCGAAGTGACCAAGTTAATGGACGAGTGCAAGTCGATGGGCATTCCCACCAAGGGTCCCGATATCAACGAGAGCTGGCAGCGGTTCTCTGCCAATCATAAAGGCGAAATCCGCTTCGGTCTGGCCGGTATCAAGGGCATGGGAGCAGCTGCTGCCGATGCCATGATTTCCGAGCGTGAGAAGAACGGCCCTTATAAGAGCATCTTCGATGTCGTCGAGCGTGTCAATTTGTCAGCATGTAACCGCAGGGCATTCGAAAGCATGGTGCTCAGTGGCGGATTCGACAGCTTCGGCATTCGCCGCGAACAATACTTCGGACAGACGGGCAAAGGTGAGATGTTTATCGACACGCTGATCCGCTATGGATGGCTCTATCAGCAGGAACAACAGCAAATGCACAATTCGCTCTTCGGCGACATGGGCGGTGTTGAGATTGCCACTCCGCCAGTTCCCAACTTGGTTGACGAATGGAGCAACCTCGAACGGCTCAACAAGGAGCGCGACCTTGTGGGCATATACCTCTCGGCCCATCCGCTCGACGACTACACCGTAGTGCTCAAACACCTGTGCAACACCCACTGCTCTGAACTGGCCAACATCGAAGGACTCTCCGCAAAAGGCCAGTTCCAGCTCGGAGGAATAGTAACCGCCGTTCAGAAGAAGACCACGCGCCGGGGCGAGCCCTGTGGATTCGTCACCATCGAAGATTTCGAAGGCTCAGGCGAGTTGCGCCTGTTTGGTGAGGAATGGACAAAATGGCAGGGTATGTTGGTCGAGGGTTACACGCTCTTCATACAGGGTCGCTACACACACAAATTCCAGAACAGCACATTCCTCTCACTCATGCTTTCAAACGTGCAGTTCTTGAGCAAGGCCAAGGACGAGAACATTGAGAAACTTACTATCTCGTTTGACTCATCCGAACTCAGCGAGACCATGGTGACCGACCTCTCCACGTTGCTCTCCGAGCATCCCGGCTCTGTGCAGCTATACCTGTCGGTAAGGAGTGCCGAGAGTCCCGTTCCACTGATTCTTCACAGCCGCAAACAGACCATCGACGTGGATCGCGACATTCTGGCCTATCTTGACGAAAACCCAGCCATGGACTATCATATCAACTGACACCTGCCTATGGCATGGTCTTTGCTTGAAAACTCATAAACTCATAAACTCAACAAAACAATGGAAGTAAACATCACATCCGAGAATTTCGAGACTTTGAAGAACGGCGACATGCCGTTAGTGGTTGATTTCTGGGCCACATGGTGCGGCCCGTGCCGAATGGTGGGCCCCATTATCTCCCAACTTGCCGAGGAATACGACGGCCGCATCGTCGTCGGAAAATGCGACGTTGAGGAAGCCGACGATATCGCTGCCGAAATGGGAATACGCAACATCCCCACCATCATGTTCTTCAAGAATGGGCAGCTTGTCGACAAATTCGTGGGAGCCACGACAAAGGCCAACCTGCAACAGAAGTTCGACGCTCTCCTCTAAAAGCAAAAAAGTGCTACACCGCGTAGCACTTTTTTTATTCCCACACCACCAGTTCCCTGGGCAGCGTTATCAGTTTCAGTCGTTCATACCAGATGCGGGCCGAACCGTTCACGTGGCGTCTGGTATGGCTGCTGATGTGATAGTAGCAGGCGCTGTATTCATCCATCATATCCCCAAACACCTTCCTGATGCGCGAGCATTTTTCGTGGATGGCATTGTCCATCGGATTCGTCAGCCGGTCGATGCTTTCCTCAATTTTTTCCACGTCCATCAGTCGGGCCGTTGCCCGATAGTAGCGCAGCAGTTCCTCCCGAAAATCCCCCAGCCGTTTGAACTCGATGCCCTCAGGATGAGCCAGAAAGAGTAGATAGACCGCTTTGTGAACAGGTTGCATCACCACCTCTTTTCGGTCGTAGTCCAACAGGAAGAAACGGAAATCGTGTGTGATGAGCAGCCGGCTCAGTTGGCCCCGCGCTGCTTCTATGCGCAGTTCTTCCAGCATGGGCACACCGATGGCCCTCAGCACCAGGTCGTTGCGACCTATGGCATGCAGCTGTTCGGTCAGTTCCCTGATTTCTGCGGCCATTTCCTCGGGCGTCATCTTGCCTTCCGTTCGTCTTTCTTCCTTCATCCTGTGCCTGTCGTCCATGAATTACTGCTTATTCCTGAGTGTATTCATCAAATTTCCTCTTCATCCATATTTTCCATTTGTCCACCATCGTAGCCGGTTCCTTCTCCGCCTCTTTCACCCGAGGGTCATCTTCTGGCATCAGCACCTCTTCGTCATGTTGTGAGGTATGGTCTTCCTCTATGGAAAGGCTGGGGGTGGGCTCCTGGTCCTCCTCTTCATCAAGAGATGGGTGTGGTGCAGATTCCGAAATTTGGCTTCCCTTCCTTTGGGATGGGGTGGGGGTGGGCCTGTACAGTTTTGGAATCAGTTCCTCGTAATATTCCTCGTCGTCAATATGCTTCGGGCGTTCGTTGGCCAGTCCGTCTTCCAGTCCGGTGGCCAGAATCGTCACCTTCGCGTCTTCACCCAACGAGTCGTCAGTCGAAATGCCCCAAATCACCTCGATATTCGAATCCAGCTGGTCGAAGAAATCGTCAATCTCCTGCATCTCGCGCACGAAGATGGGTTTGTCCTCGCTCGCGTATATATTGAAGAGTATGCGTTTAGCCTTGCCGATGTCGTTGCCGTAGAGCAGCGGAGAGTCCAGCGCGCTTAGAATGGCATTTTCCACACGGTGCTCGCCGCTTGCCCTGCCCATGGCCATGATTGCACCTCCACCGTCTTTCATTGTCGTTTCAACGTCGCGAAAGTCCAGGTCGATGCCACCGTCGGAGTGAACCGTTATCAGTTCCGAGATGCCTTTCACCGCATCTCCCAGGATATTGTCGGCCCGTTTGAAAGCCTCTTTCACCGAAATGTCCGAGTCGCCATAGACATCGCAAAGCCGTTCGTTGTTCACGATGAGCAGTGCATCCACGTTCCGCCTTAGTTCGTCGACACCCTTCAGCGCCTGAATGATTTTCCTTTTCTTCTCGAAATAGAACGGGATGGTCACCACGCCCACCGTCAGAAGTCCCATTTTCTTGGCAATGCCAGCCACTACGGGAGCGGCCCCTGTTCCTGTTCCGCCGCCCATACCAGCCGTCACGAACACCATCTTCGTGCCGTCGCTGAGCAGTTGTTCCAGTTGCTCGGCATTCGATTCAGCCTCCGAACGGCCAACCTCCGGTTTGTTGCCAGCGCCCAATCCGGCGCCCAGCTGCAGCTTCACCGGCACATCGATGTTCGAGAGCTGTTTGCTATCGGTGTTGCAGGCTGCAAACGTCACGCCCTCGATACCCTCGTTGTACATGTTGTTCACCGCATTGCAACCGCCGCCGCCCACACCAATCACCTTGATGATGTGCTGCATCTTGTCTTCGGTAACGTCGAAAAACGGAATCAATCCGTCGTCCATCATTTCTTCGTTCATAGGAGTAATGTTCGATTTGGCTGCGAAGTTACGAAACATTTTCCACATCACAAAATCTCCGCAAGTCTTGCGAAGAACTTTTTTATCGGAAAAACAGAAACTGTTAATAAAAAGACTATGGATGCTTTCTCGCAGAAGATGCCCTTCCGTGAGAATGCACTCCCGTGTAAATAAAAAAATCGGACAACGGGTTTTTGCAATCTAGGAATTCGAATATGCTGAAGAACATAAAAATTGTGTTTCGGGATGGGAAAATCGGTGGATTTTCGACCGATTTTTTCCTTCCGCTGAGCAAAAGATAGGGAATTGATGAGCAAAAGATAAGGATTTGATGAGCAAAAGATAGGGAATTGATGAGCAAAAGATAAGGAATTCATGGAAAAAAATCAGCAAAAAATAGGGATTTTGGTTTGTTAACATCTCCTTGAAGTCCTGAAATTCTTATAAACCCACTCATTATCAATAAATTACACGAAACTCGCTCAAAACTCGCGTATTTGCGTCCCGTTGGAGGTTTCGTGACGAATACGCGAATTTTACACACAAAATTCAGAAATTATTAAACAAAACATGAAGATATTATATTATCTTTGCAGCCATGTGAAAAGGGGATTGTGTCTTATTATAACGTGAACGATAACGAAAACCTTTGAAGGAAGGGAGAGGGGCTGAAGCTAATATTTCAGTTCTTTCTCAAGCAGTGCATATACGTATCCTGAACTTTGGGCGTAAAGGCCTGAGGTGGGGCGAAGCAGGGCTTTATATATGTTGGACTCGTACACGGTCTCAATTGCCTTGGGCAGCGAGACGTGCTCACGGTCCATCAATAACTGAATCAGGTCGGAGGTAATACCCTCAGTCATAAACTTGAACTCTTGATTATTTACATTCATAATGGCTGTAGTTTTTCTATAGCTCGCTCTGTGCAGAACGCATACTGGAAGGTAATGCCCTTCATATACCTCAAGCGGCGCAGGAACTCTTTCCTGTCTATGTTGCCCATGCGGTAGTTACGTATTTGGAGTCCCACCCGGTCGTTGGCTATTGGCCCGTACACCACATCAAATGAATGTTGGTAGGGTGGCATTATAGTCTCATCGCGGTGAAGGTAAATGAAGTCGGCCCACTCCTCAGTGTATCCGTCAAATAACTTGAGTGTAAGCGTGCCATTAGTCAGAAGCGTATCGTCAAAACAAAAGGTGTTGATTACGGGTTTGCCTCCAAAGATATCTACTCGCGCATTGGCAATGTCCATTGCCTGGTTCTTTTCGGTAGTGAGATAGAATGCTTGACCGAAGTCTTTATAGGGATTGCATTGCATTAGGTCTACCTTCGTTATCTTGACATTAGAACCATGATATAGTTTGATCATAGTGTACCTCCCATTCTGCGGCAATAGACAGACAGGTCGTGCACGTTGGACGCAAATGACTGTGTATGCAGGTAACCATACTGCCGGTCGAAAAGATCCAGTGCCTTATACTGACTCAGGTAGTGAACAGCCTGTGACGTTGTCAGTCCATAATGGGTGGCGAACTCGTCAATTAGTGCCACGACATATTGTATTTTGTCTGAAGCCATTCTTTATACTTTTAATAATACTCGCTGCAAAGATAATTTTTTTCATGGATATTACCAAATGTTTGGCGGTTTTTATGTATGGTTGGCCTAGTGGCCTCAAAATTCTTTTAGTTGACAAGCCTTTGTCTGAACAGGTTCAGCGTTCAATCTTTCATCTTTTTGTCTAATAGATTTGGTGGTCATTGAATTATTGGATCATGTGGTCGGTTCTTCTGATCATTTTTCAAATGCGAAATACAAATGAAGCAAGTAATAAAGCATAAAGATGTCGGACTCCTGAATATTATCAGGAGAACCGAATCAATGAACAGGGATACCCGTATGGATTCTGACAAGTCGGATGATGGGTGAAATGAATTGAAACACTAAGAAAATGAGAAATGGAGAAACTCCTAACTGACGCTTTGCGTCGATTTTGCTCATGCTCGGCCATTGATTCAGGCATCATGGCTCTCGCTTAATCGCAAAATTCCTAACTCCTAACTCAAAAAATGCGCCTTGTCTGTGATAAGAATTTGCGTTTTGAAATAAAAATACGTATCTTTGTATCATTAACAGCAGCAATTCACTTTTGTGGGGCTGACAATAATATAATAACAATAATATGGCAAACAAAATATTAGTTATTCCCGATGTTCATGGGCGGACATTCTGGAAGGAGTCCATCGATAAATTCTTTGATGAGGTGGACAGGGTGGTGTTCCTCGGCGATTATCTTGACCCATACGAGAACGAGGGCAGGAAGACGCCCGACGAGGTATTCAAGAACATGTTGCAGATTATGATGCTGAAACATGACCATGCAGACAAGGTGGTTCTGCTGAAGGGAAACCACGACCAGCACTACAGTTCGGAGCGATTCCGTGACTTAGCCGGCGGATCACGAATGGACGAGGGGAACTGGGACAGGTACCACGATACCTTCGCGGAATTCAGGGATTTGTTCAAAATCGCCCATAAAGAGGAGGTCAATGGCGTGCCGTATATCTTCACGCATGCGGGAATTACAATGTATTGGATTCACAAGGTGAACTCGCAGTTGTGGCATCTACCGGACAACAAAGTGTCCATAGCAGACCAGGATATCATCGACCGCATCAACCAGCTCGATGACGATGGGGCAGGGCAGGACCTGCTGGCCGTAATTGGGAGCAGACGGTCGTGGTTCGGTGAAAAGACGGGTGGGGTGCTATGGGCTGACGTTGAGGAACACTCGATACCCGATGCGCCAAAGGCATACGGACTGGACAAGGTGTTCCAGGTGTTCGGACACACGAAACTAAGCAGCAAATATGATATGCTGGAGTTCGAGAACCTTGCCATGATTGACTCCCTGCAAAGCTTTATGATTGACGCGAGTGTTGACAAGAAAATAATGACGGTTAAGGACTATCGGGAGATTGTGCTTTGACGTGGTTGCTTAGCGGAAACGATTTTTATGTCCTCCAAATATTTGGTTGTTTTTATGTATGGTTGGCCTCAATTCTTTTAGTTGGCAAGCCTTTGTATGAACATGAGACTCAGCGTTCACCCTCTTCAAATTTTGGAAAAATGTTATTTTTGTCCTATAATTACATTGGAAAAGTGTAAGAAAACCGAAATATTTGCATTGGAAAAGTGTAATTGCCCAAGAACTTTACGCACATGGTTTCTCTGAAGCACAGCAACATTCACTATACTATTTCAACAGCAAGAAGCAGGGGGAGCTGGACTTTGTGGTAGAGTACGCTGGTAACATGCTGCCGATAGAGGTTAAGTCAGGCAAAGACTATGAACGGCACAATGCACTTTCCAATGTGATAGAGAATGAAGAATATGCCGTACCAATGGCTTATGTGTTCTGTCAAGAGAATGTCCAGACAAAGGGAAAAGTTATATATTTTCCCATCTACATGATAGCCTTTTTCGAACAGACACAGGCAGAAGAGAAAGTTTATAAGTTTGATTTTACAGGGCTGTAGGTTACAATATCCATATATGAACAGTATGAACAGGGTCGGTGATGTGAACCCTAAAAGTTTTTTGTCTAACTTTTAGGGTTCACATCACTGTCCCCCGTTCCCATTGCCTCTTCTCCCCAAACGTATGAACGCTGGTAGAATGGAATCTCAAATACTCTCGTCCCATTAAAGATTTCTATATGCTTGATTTGCCTGGTGTCATGCGATTATGGATTTGACTTTCATAGAAATCCTTATGGGTACACAAATAATCGATTATCAATAATCTGAGACATAATCTCTAACTATAAAATTAGCATCAATCCAACTTGAAGAATATTTCTCAGAAGCTTTTGGGAAATGAACTTCTATAATAGAATTATTTGTTATTGTTAATTCCTTGTATGCTTTTAAATACACTCCGTTCCGAAGGTCGACCATAAGCACATACTTTCCGCCTGGTTTTGGAGTTCCATATAGAGTTGACAATTCGTACCAATATATGGAATGTACAGAATATCCCTTATTCTCATTAACTAGCAAATCTCCTTTATACTTTGAACCATATTTAGAGATTGGAGTCATATATTTTGTCTCGCGATTATATTGATAACTAATTGTAGGTGTCCACTCCAGTACAGTTGATGGCCTCAAGTCTTCAATCATATCCAAATAATTGTCAACATAAAATAGATATGCATTGCCATTTGGAGCGGTTACATCTTCGCTATAAACCCTAACCTGAATAAAATCAAGAGAGGATGAATTGTTAGGACTATCGTCATCATCACTACCACACGAAGTGAAATCAACACATGGTATAGTGACCATCAATATGGCCATCAAATGTAAAACCATCTTTCTGTTCATAATCTTAAAATAAAAAAGGCGAGGAACCGTTCGATGCTTATCTGTAGCACGGTTACCGCCAAGTAGACCATTAAAGCAACAAGCACGAACAGCCCACGCCTTAACGACGTGAGCCTTTCGCTTGCTTGTCCTTGCTTTAATGAATGTTTGGCGGTATTCTGCTACAAAGAACAAGAGCAAAAGCTCAAATCCATATTTTATAAGTAAGTACGAACAGGAACGCTAACCTGTAAGTTAATAATTTTGTTTGTTAATTGGTGGGTTTGCGCCCTAATAGCGTCTCTGAGGGCGGGCGGCACCTGGTGCGGCCTCATCCCGATGTACTTAATTAATCTCAGCCCATAGGCAGTTGTGATTTTAAAGGGTTATACATTATCTATAAATTTTGAATTATGCTACCGTACCTATCTCATAGAGATATTCTGGTGCGAAGTCGGCTCCATTCTTCCATTCAACGGTATTGAATTTGATAGAGAATTGCTTGAAATAGTCGATATCTTTCAGAGGGACGTAAACTGTACCCTTCAGCGAATTGCTCAGGTCAACAATTCTCCGTTCCCCATTGTTGAACAGCAGCAGTAGTCTGTAGCCATCAATATATTCTGCTTTGATTACTTCTATAAACATAGCTTCATTATTTCGGGCGGTTCTCCCTTTTGTGCCTTTTCCCAATTGTTCATCAGTTCGGCACAATGGGCTTATTACAATCTGTCGGCAAAGATACACAAAATTTCCGAATAATGAATGCAAAAAGGAAAAAAGTTTGATAATTGTATAAAGAAGGTGGTCCTGACGAAATATTTCAGCCCTACAGGTCGTGTTTTGTATCCGAGAGCAAATTTCGTCGAAAGAATTCCCGTAATTCGTCGAAAATCAATTTGAGGCTTTATTGCTTTCTTTTACCTTTGCATAAGATTTAGCTGCACTCGGCAAAATGAAACAAGTTTCTTTTGCGCTCGTTGGCAAAATCTTTGCATAAGATTTAGCTGCACTCGGCAAAATTTTTGCAAAAAAAACAAAGATAAAATATGAAAAAGGTAAAAGTTTTTTTAGTGACGATGCTGATGATGATTTCGTCGGCAGTGATGGCACAGACCACAGTGAAGGGCGTGCTGATGGACAAGAGTTTGAACGAGGGCGAGCCATTTGCCACCATTCGCGTGTTCAAAAAAGGAAAGACGGACAAGGCCGTGGCCATGTTCCTTACCGACGGCGAAGGTCGCTTCAGTCATGAAGTGAAAGGTTTGGGCAATTTTGATATCGTGTTCAGCAGCGTGGGCAAGACCGACCTGAAAAAGGACATTCAACTGAAGGGCTCGGGCGTGCTCGACCTGGGCACTATCTTCATGGAAGCCAACGCCACGATGCTGAAAGGCGTGGAAGTGGTGGCACAGAAGCCGCTGGTGAAGATGGAGGTCGATAAGATGAGCTACAATGTGGCCGAAGACGAGGACTCGAAGTCGAACACCGTGCTCGACATGCTCCGCAAGGTGCCCATGGTGACCGTTGACGGACAAGACAACATCTCGGTGAACGGCTCTTCGTCGTTCAAGGTGTATGTTGACGGCATGCCCAACGTGATGTTTTCGCAGAATCCCTCGATGATTTTCAAGAGTATGCCGGCCACGGCAGTGAAGAGCATCGAGGTGATGACCAATCCCGGTGCGAAATACGATGCCGAGGGTGCCACGGGCGTGCTGAACATCGTGATGAACAAACAGAGTCCGATGGCCCAGCAGAGCATGAACGGCTATAACGGAACATTGCGCGGATCGGTGGGCACGAAGCAGTTGGGTGCCAGCGCATTCGTCAGCGGCCAGCAGGGCAAACTCTCCTACAGTGCCAACGTGATGACCAGTTACAACAAGCCGGGCAACACCACCACGGAAATGGATCAGATACAGGACAACGGCATGAAGCAGGTGCTGACTTCGGAGAACGACGTGAAGACTCCGTTCACCATGGGAAGCCTGTCATTAGGTTACCAACTCGACCCCATGAGCACCATCAATGCCACAGCCTCTGTCAATAGCATGTCGATGAAGAGCACCGGAACCTCGAACACCACCATGGTCGGCAACGGATATGGCGACGGGTTCAGTTACGGCAGCACGACCGACATGAAGAACTCGCGCACGTCGTTCAGCGGAAGTGTCGATTACCAGCGCTTCTTCAACAAGGAACACACCAAGTCGCTGGCTGTAACCTACCAGTTGAACTACAGTCCCGCCACCACCGAAATGACCAACAACTTCGGCACGGCCTCGTCGCTCATCGACCTGACCGACCGCTACTCGGAGAACAAGGACAAGACCACCAACCATACTTTCCAGTTGGACTACACCATGCCGTTGGGTATCGGACAGACACTCAGCCTGGGCAGCAAACTGCAGTTGCACGATGCCACCTCCGACTCAAAGTACTATCTGAAGGGTACATACGATCCCGGTACCAGTTCCGACTATGAGTACAAGAACAAGATTCTGGCAGGATACGGCGAATATGCCGGCAATTTCAACAAATTCGGACTGAAGGCCGGCCTGCGCTACGAATACACATGGCAGGACGTGGAATACCACCTGGGCAACGGCACGGACTTCAGCACAAGTTACGGCAGCCTCGTCCCGACAACCAGCCTGCAATATACACTCTCACAGGGCAGCAACCTGGGACTCTCCTACAACATGCGCATCAGCCGTCCGGGTATCTCTTACCTGAACCCATACGTGGATAAGACCAACCCCATCGCACTGAGTTATGGTAACGCTGACCTCGACGTGGAGAAGGCCCACAACGTCTCGCTTGTCTATAATATGTTCACGGCAAAACTGATGTGCAACATCAACGTTCACCACAACTTCGTGGACAACGGTATCTCGCAGTACAGTTTCTATGACAGCAACAACCTGCTGAACACCACCTACGGCAACGTCGTGAAGCGTCATCAGACGGGAGTGAGCGGATACGTGAACTGGCTCGCCACACCCGACACCCGGCTCTTCTTCAACGGAGGTCTCAACTATACCGACCTGCGCAGCGACGCACTTGGACAGCGCAACAGCGGATGGACCGCTAACGCCATGGCCGGACTGCAGCAGAAACTTCCTTGGGACATGAATATCAGCGCATTTGCCATCACCTCGACAAAGAGCTATACCCTGCAGGGATGGAGCGGCGGTTTCAACCTGTTCACGGCCAGTCTATCGAAGTCGCTCCTCGACAAGAAACTCAACCTGAGCCTTTCGGCCGTGACGGGTCTCAACAAGGGCGGGAAACTGCTCATCGAGAGCGAGAACCGCGGCAAGGACTTCACCAGTGCCACCAACATCAAGGTGCCCATCGCCGGCGTAACCTTCACCGTCAGTTATACCTTTGGCAACAGCAAAATGATGGCCCGTCAGCATGTGAACCGCGTGACCGACGACTTCATCGAACAGCAGTCGCAGGGTGAGATGATCAACAATGCCGGAAACATGCAGGGCGGCCAGAAGGGCCAGAGCCAGCAGATGCAACCTTGATAAAAGAAAGAATGAAGAATGGATTTTAAAAAACTTGCAGGTTTCAGAAATAATACCTATTTTTGCAGACAATGAAGAAGATAACGAAAAAGGACTGGTTGCTGTTTCTGGCTCAGGCAGGTGTCTGGGTGCTGATGATGCTCGTGCTCCCACTGGCCACCTTTATCAGCACACGCAATTGGGAGACAACCTCTACGTCGCTGTTGATGGTGTGGCAACAGTTGCGCGCGCCATTAGTGGTGTATTTCGCCAATTTCTACCTGTTTGGACCTTACCTGTTTTTCCGTCGCCGCTACTGGCTCTTCGTCATCTGCAACCTGCTGCTTATTGTGGGCATGAACTACGGCTTCATCTATGGCTACTTCATGATCAGGGAGCATGTGCCCGCGATGCACGGCAGGGCATGGGTCGGTTTCTTCTCGGGCGCCTTCATGTTCCTCCTGCTCAACATCATCATGGTGGCCGTGGCCATCGGCATCAGGCACTTCATGCGCATCCGTCAGATCCGCCAGCAACTGAAAGACGAGAAGGCCAAGAACACCGAGGCCGAACTGGCCTGGCTGAAAAACCAGATCAATCCGCATTTCCTGTTCAATACGTTGAACAATATCTCGAGCCTGACGCAGATTGACGCCGATGCTGCCCAGGATGCCATTGCACAACTTTCTGACCTGTTGCGCTACGCCATGTACGAAACCAACAAGAAGACCGTGCCCATTCAGGGCGAAGTGGAGTTCATGCGCAACTATATAGAACTGATGAAACTGCGTTGCAACAATATGACGACTGTTAATGCACAATTCATAATGCATAATGCACAATTGGAGATAGCTCCGTTGCTCTTCATCTCGCTCATAGAGAACGCTTTCAAGCACGGGGTGAGCAGCAACCGGCCTTCGACCATCGACATCAGTCTCAGGCAGGACGATGACCAACTGGTGTTCTGCTGCGACAACACTAACTATCCTAAGGATGATGCCGACCGAAGCGGTTCGGGCATCGGACTGGAGAACACCCGCCGCCGGCTCGAACTCATGTACCATGACCACTATCAATGGGAACAGTCGCTCGACGACAACATCTATCACATAAAAATAACCCTCAACCCAACCCAATAATTCTTAACTCTAAATTCTAAACTCTAAACTCAAAAATGACCTGCACCATTGTTGACGACGAACCCCTGGCTGTCAAACTTCTTGAGTCGTTTGTGGCAAAGACACCCGATTTGCAGTTGCTGAATTCGTTCACTGATTCGGTTGAGGCTATCAATGCCATTAAGGAACAGGCCCCCGACCTGCTGTTTCTCGACATCCAGATGCCCGACCTCAACGGCATGGAACTGGCCCACATGATTCCTGAGACTACCCGTGTCATCTTCACTACGGCTTTCAAGGAATATGCCTTCGAAAGCTACGAGGTGTCGGCGCTCGACTTCCTGCTGAAGCCCATCCGCTACAACAAGTTCCTTGCCGCTGTAGAGAAAGCACGCCAATGGTTTACCCATAGCCTACCTCCAGTTTCCAAGGAGAGTGTCGGTAACACCCCTCCCTACGGGGGAGGGGCTGGGGGAGGGGCCTCCACCATCTTCCTCCGTATAGATGGCGAATTCCGTCAGGTCAGTCTTTCGCAGGTGCTCTACGTCAGCGGAATGAAAGACTATGTGATGTTCTACATGGAAGACGAGAAGCGTCCGCTTATTACCCACCTGACGATGAAAGCCGTAGAAGAGATGCTGCCCCCAGAGCGTTTCATGCGCGTCAATCGGTCGTATATCGTAGCCCTTGATAAAATCCGCAGTGTCGACCGCAACGACTGCATCTATATCGGCAACGAAGTCATCCGCGTCACCGAGGCCTATCGCGAAACATTCCTCAGCTATCTGAACTCCAAGTTTCCCGGAGCGTAGCTTGAGGTGTTCTGTCTGTTTGTTTTGGCAAATCCAATGATAAGTATTATCTTTGTCATCACAAGTGAACAGGGTGGAAAAGCCGCGCGAGTTTGACCCCCGAGGGCAAAGCGACGATGACCCCTTAAAACTTTTTATTTTTGCCCCCTTTAAAGTCCTGACCGACGGGGTCATTTTTATTTTACCCTGTTACTTCTTTGCATTCATCTTGCGGATACTCTCACCAGTCAGTTCGATTCTGTGTGATGAGTGTACGATCCTGTCAAGCACTGCGTCTGCCACCGTCGGGTCGCCGATGGCATCGTACCAGTTTACCACAGGCAACTGTGACGATATGACTATCGCCTTTCTACCGTGACGGTCTTCGATAATATCCAATAGGATTGGACGTTCCTTGGCATCAATTGGTACGAGAAATGCGTCATCCAAAATCAGCAGCTGG
>JAFRPY010000058.1 GCA_017428925.1 Prevotella sp.
TAATATATATAATACTAATATCCTCTATACTCCCTATCGTTTCCAATTTCAAAAAACTGTCATCTGTCATAACTGTCATTGGTCATCGGAATTTTTTCTTATTTTCGGACTACCTCAATGGGGACGTTGCGGCGTTCAACATTTGTCAGCACTTTCTATTAATTATGTGTAAAATCCCATACGTGTTTGCGGTGGTCTCGGATTTTCTTTGTAATTTTGCAAAAAGAATTAATTGATGGCAAGGAAGATTATACAAGACTCTCAGCAGTTGGATTTGTTTCAGTTGCAATTAGAGTATCCTAATGAAATTGTGAAGAATTCAAGTCATGACTTCGACTTGGAAAATATCGACTTGTCACGCAGGGTGCTGATTTGCAATGTTAAGAAAGATAATGTAAGGCATTTCTTAGACGGCTCGGCAAAGATATATTATACGGGCAAAATATTTCCATCAACTTAGGGTTCAACTATATTTACTACTCATGGAGCAGAAGAAGTTAATAGAAAACTTGAATCTTGAAGCTTTCCCGGAGGAGATTACCCAGGAAGGCTTGAAGGTTTATGGCGAGACATCTTACGAGAATCAGATAGCTACACTTAGCCATTATCTCCATAACTCTGATTTTGAGGGCACTCACCAAGAAGTGCAGCAGAGGAGAAATGAAATGATGACTCTAATCCGCGAATATCTGGAGCATAAAAACCGCTTGCAGGATTATACCGATGAGGATATTGCTTATGCGGCAGAGAGTCCGCTGGAGTTCGACATGTTCCGTGAATTCTACGAGGTGCCATTCCCAAGCCCTAAGACATACAACCATACTTTCATCGATTTGTTCGCTGGTATTGGTGGCATTCGTATTCCTTTCGATGAAATGGGCTATCATTGTGTATTCAGCAGCGAGTGGGATGCTAAAGCCTGTCAGACCTACTTTGCCAACTTTGGTACCGTGCCATTCGGTGACATTACAAAAATCCCTGCTCAGAATATCCCTAAGCACGACGTTTTGCTGGCGGGCTTCCCCTGCCAAGCATTTAGCATCATGGGAAAGATGCAGGGCTTTGCTGACACTCGAGGCACGATGTTCTTTGAAATCGAACGTATCCTTAAACATCATGATACGCCCTATATCTTGTTGGAGAACGTGAAGCAATTGGTTGGGCATGATGGCGGACGCACATTCAAGGTCATACTTGAAAAACTCTGTGAATTAGGCTATCATGTGAAATGGAAAGTGCTGAATGCACTCGATTTTGGGCTTCCTCAGAAACGCGAACGTGTTATCATTGTTGGTTTCAAAGACCCGGCTGATTGCGAAAAATTCACCTTTGACATTCCACATACGCCCTATAATCTTGCCGACATACTTGAACCCGATGAAGATGTTGACCCAACACTATTTGCCAGCGACCACATCATAACAAAGCGACAGGAAAAAACTGTTGGAAAAAAAGTTTTTTATCCGTCTATATGGCATGAGAACAAAGCGGGTAATATCAGCGTGCTTGACTATTCTTGTGCACTCCGCACGGGAGCATCCTATAATTATCTGCTCGTCAATGGTGTACGCCGTCCGACTTCACGCGAGCTGCTGCGCCTGCAGGGTTTCCCGGAAAAATTTAAGATTGCCGTTTCACATCAAGACATCCGCCGACAGACTGGTAACAGCGTCGCCGTGCCAATGATTAGAATGGTAGCAAACAAGATAAACGAAATAATCAAAAGTAAATCAGAACATGGAACATCCGAAATTAAGGGATTCAAAAAGGCTGCTAACGCGTGAGCCTTATCCACTAAACGAGATACCCGAGGAGGTAATCAAAAAGATTGGTCGTAAATTTGTCTACATGCTCTGTGTGGGCTATAAGGACTTGACAGGCGATGATTGGGGCAATGTGTTTGCCGAGGCCATTGGCGGCGAGCATTTACAGAAGCCCGTTGGGATTGCTGATGTCGTATTTGAAAAGATGGCATGGTCGATGAAAACCGTCAAAAAAGACAATCCCCATAACACAAACCTTTCGCTCCGTTTAATTAGCGGACGCTGCTCCCCGGACTACTCATACAACATCAGCGACCCGCACAAGGACATTGAGGCAACAGGACGTGCCGTGCTGAATATCTGGAACGAGCGCGTGAACATAGCACAAGACTATTACAATCCATTGCGAACATCTATACTTGTGCGGAGTGAAGACCTGCTGACCTATTCCTTGTTTGAGGAAGAGAACCACCGTTTTGTGGCCAGCAACTACCGATGGGAAGAGAACAGAAACGGGAACCTAGAAGGATTTAATATTGAAAGTGGAGAAAAGTGCTTTACTTGGCAACCTCATGGTTCTCAGTTTACTATTCACACAAACTTCCCTGCTAACGTCGTAAAGTTCAGAATAAAGCAACCACCCAAACTCGATGTTGAAGAAACTTTGAAACAGATTGAGTATTCGGACGATTGGGTTGAGATAATGTAATACCAGTATGCCCTTCCAAATATTGAATAAGGTCTGTTCTTCTATTTCCACACCAGAAGGGAATCATTGTCAATATAGTTTCTCTTCAAATACAACGTGTGGGTCTTTCGAGGAAATGGTCAAGGAGTTGGCTTCACTTGCTCTTTATGGAACTGGAGTCGAGATTGTTTTGCAACGTGACTTGAACACGCTGATAAAGGCTAATGAACTGGCCAATGAACCTCGTGACATCAGCTGGCTGAAAGAACAAATCAAGGCAAACATCTTCGATTTGTACGGGGGTACTGACAATTGAGGACAAGAAGTATTGTTTCGGTTGCGTGCAGGCGAAGACGAGCATTCGCGACCGCGTGACGCGCGACCGTGAACCGTCTATTCATGCCATGCAATCATTTTTCTGGAGTGTTGTCTTTGTGCTCGACGGGGACTTCCTGCGTTTGCCCAAGTTTGTCAGCATGATTAATGGCGGTTCGGAGGAGTTCCGTGAGAATGGCTGGCACGGCATGTATGTGCTGTCGGCCAAGCAGACCAACGGGCGTATTTATCCGCTGACGATGGATTTTGAGGTTTTCAAATCTCATGCCTTGCAGGCAGCCGAACAGTGGCAGAAGCGTCGCCAGTGGTTTGACGGCAAGTGGATGGCCATGTGAACACGTGTTCTCCGTTCATATAACCTGCATCACCCCGCACCGACAATTCCCAATAATTGTTAATGCGGGGTTTTTATTTGCCCTGACGTGATACTTTTTCGGAAAGAATGAGTACTTTTGTAAACTAAAAAGCGGATTTTCCGCAGAAATACCCAAAATAATGAACGAAGAAGAACAAAAACGGCTGTTTGGCCGGAGGTTGAAGAGTGCCAGGGTGATGCGGGGCCTGTCGCAAGACGAGCTCGTGGAGCTGCTTGGTGGCAGTTTGACCAAGATGACCATCTCGAAGTATGAGCAGGGACGGGTGATGCCCACCATGCCCAACTACATTGCTTTGGCCGGAGCCCTTGGGCTGGGCATGGACTACTTTACACGTCCGTTCAAGGTAGAGCTGACTGAAGTGGAGTTTCGCAAGAAGAGCCGCCTCTCGGTGAAGGCTGAGAATGCGGTGAAGGAAACGGTGCTCGACCAGGTTGAGCGATATGTGGAAATAGAAGACACGGTGCACGCACAGACTTCGTTTGTGAACCCCATAGGCCGACGGCTTGTGGCTTCGTACGACGATGCTGTGCTTGCGGCCGATGACGTCCGGCAGGCCTGGGGCATACCCGAGAGTGGCATACAGAACGTGACTGAGCTGCTGGAGGCACGCGGGGTGAAGGTGATTGAGATTGACGCGCCTGAGGATTTCGACGGCATGAGTGCGCTGATAGACGGAGTGACGCCCGTGATAGTGCTCAACCAGAAGTTCAACACCGGTCAGCGGCCTTCTGCCCATGCGTTCACCACTGAGCGCAAACGCTTTACGGCTCTGCACGAGCTGGGCCACATCATGATGCAGTTCCCCTCAGGGATGGAGCAACGGGAGCAGGAGCGCCTGTGCCACTCGTTCGCCTCGGAGATGCTGATCTCCACCCGGATGTTGCGCACTATTCTTGGCGAGCGGCGCACGGACATCAGCATCCAGGAGCTGAAGGGCATACAGGCCAACTTCGGCATGTCGGCCGAGGCCCTGATGCACAAGGCTATGGAAGCCGGCATCATCAAGCGCTACAAGTATGAGTCGTTCTGCTTCGTGAAGAACCGCAATGAGCGTTTCCGCCGATGGGTGGAGAGCTCGGCGTTCACCCGTGCGGAGCGCAGCCAGAGGTTCCAGA
This sequence comes from Prevotella sp., assembly GCA_017428925.1. Classification (GTDB taxonomy): domain Bacteria; phylum Bacteroidota; class Bacteroidia; order Bacteroidales; family Bacteroidaceae; genus Prevotella. The sequence goes on from JAFRPY010000058.1 coordinate 4,280, forward strand.
TGCTGGTGTATAGGGCCATGGCCGAGGGGCTGGTAGGCGACGAGAAGGCCGCTTCGCTGCTGGGCATGACCGTGGAGAGAGTGCGCACACATAAGGCCATCGTATAAATATAATCCCGCTCAAGCCTATGCTACCTGCCGAAGCTGCATTGAACACACCCCAGGAGGACGACCAGAAACCTCTTGCAGTGGCCCAGAGCATGCCTATCATGCTCAGGGCCCGGGATGCTGACTATCCCATGATCTTCGACGGGAAGGCTAAGTTGTTAATGCAGAGACCCGACGGAATGTTGGTTGAGGTGGACTCGCGGAAACTGATTCAGGGGGTGGTTGATCGCGTGTTAGAAGAAGAATATGAGTGGGCAATGGAAAAACTCCATACCGAAAAAGGTGGCGTGGATTTCTTTGCCATGATAAATAAGGTGAACCGAAAGTTCCCCGTCGGCGATGAAGTCTATGGCAAGGCGGAAAGTCTTGACAAGGTGCTTCGCCTGGATGAGATACAGCGCAAGAAAGAAGAAAGTGAGCCGACGATGCAGATGAACAATTACAACGACGGCGCCATCCGTTCTAACGGAGGGAACACCTGCGTAGGCGGAATGCAGCATAATCATTGACAAAGGAATATGGAAAACGAGAAAGAACAACAACCCCAGATACACAACAGTTTTCAAGACGGTGCCATCCGCGTGATGGGCGGACGGGTGCAGGTAGGCGGCGTGCAGAACAATTACGGTCAGACAGACGCTGCCGAGCCTTCAAAGCCAGAACATCATGACACGAAAGGAGAGGAGAGACTTAACCAGCGAGAACTGATCATTCTTATCAGCGAACTGCTTGGCATTTCTTCGCTTCAGACGGAGTACATGCCACAGGGCGGTCAGGATGCCTTGGCCTATATCGTCAGCATGATTTCCGGTGAAAAGCAAACTACTCTTCGGCAAAAGATTATCGAACTGGCTAAAGAGCAGGCCGAAGGATGCTATAAGTTAAGTACAGTTAAAGGCGCGGAAAAGGCTGCCGAACTCATCAAGGCATTTAACCCGCAGATTTCCAATATGATACGCGACCACTACGATTGCGACGAGAACCGATAGTAACCTGCGTGTAGCACTACATTAGCACTACACTGACTATAGCTTTGCCCACAGATTCCGAAACACGGAGTTTGTGGGCAATTTTCTTGTTTGCCCACCTCGGACAAAACTTAGACCCCGCACAAAGGATGCGGCAAACGAGAGAAAAATGAAACAGAACACAATTACGATTTTCAAGAGTGCGGATTTCGGAATGGTACGCACGATGGTGAGCGAGCAGGGCGAGCCACTGTTCTGCCTGAAGGACGTGTGCCTGGCATTGGCGCTGGATGGCAAACAGGTGAGACGACGCCTCGATGATGGGGTGGTTTCAAAACACCCCATCGTTGACTCACTGGGCAGAACGCAGCTGGTGAGTTTCGTCAACGAGGACGGCCTCTACGATGTAGTGCTTGACTCCAGAAAGGCAGAGGCACGCAAGTTCCGCAAATGGATTACCTCGGAGGTGCTGCCACAGATCAGACAGACGGGCGGCTACATTCCTACCCGCGATGCACAGGGACGCCAACTGACGGAGCAGGAGGTGGTGACAGTAGCCAACCGCATAGCCCAGCGCACCGTGAAGCAGAAGAACTTGGCGGCTGACAACTGTCTGTCTGCAAGCGAGGTGGCCAAGCGAGTGGGCTTGGGTGATGCAAAACTGCTGAACTCTATGCTGGTGGATAGGGGTGTCATCAAGTGGACGGGTGGCCGCTATCGGCTGACACCCATATATGAAGGCCGCGGATTGGCGCAAGACCGCTTCTTTCTCTACCGTTCGTTAGAGGGTGAGCAGAAGGAACGCTCCTACTTGGTATGGACGCTCACGGGTGCAGACTTTATCGAGGATTTTCTTCACTTTTAATATTATGGAAACAAAAATCATGAAAGTGGTGCGCCAGGGCGAGGCCTTCAGCGTACCGAGTCAGAAAAGCGAGTCGGGACAGATCCAGAAGTGCAACATCGTGCTTCGCGAGATGGGAGGCTCAAAGTTTGAAAACGAGTATGCATGTGCGATGCTGGGCTCGCTGGCTGCGTGCAAGTTCTACGAGGGCGATCTGGTTGCGGCCACGCTCCGTTTCTCTACTCACGAGCATCAGGGACAGGTGTTTCAGGACATCGTGGCAACTGACATCGTGAAAATCAGTAAATAACATTTCTAACCTGAGTTGAAGCAATGAGGATGTTCCCGGGTAAATGCGCAAAGAATCTGAACTTCTCTCGCAAATTCAACTCAAACAATGAAAAAAGAAAACAACAGCTATAAGCAGCAGATTCTGCATGACGTGCAGATGGACACACAGACAACGTTTATGAACAACGGCGACATCAACATCTACCCATGTTCGTGGGAGGCAGACAAGGCTCCGGTGACAGCCGATGGCAAGGGCTTGATTCGCTATCGCGCTGGCGTGATGGTTGAAGAAGACGGCAGGACTCGCATGAAGCGTTACCGCGACGGCATGAACGGTCCGAAGTATGAGACAATCTTCGAGACAGCCCACGCCGACGTGAAACGTACCCGAGAGATGAACCACGGACAACGCGGATGCCTGAAGGTGGAGTTCAGATTCCCGCGCCGCTATCCACTCTCGCTGATGAAGAGTCTCTTTTGCGAGGAGACGGAGGAAATCATGGCTTATTTTAATTCAAGAAAGGAAGAGACCGTATGGAAAAGCGTCTGATTGCATTGAACACGAAGCATTTCGCCGACCGTCAGAAGAATAACCGGGGATATGCAGAGACCCAGACTGGCGAGCAGCTTGACGAGCTGCTCCGCCAGGAGTGGCTCCGACGCGATGTGGCCGACATCCGTGCCGGGCGGGAGGAGAAGAAGGACTGGCTGCCGTTTATCTGTCCTCACTACACGGCCTTCAAGGACAATCATCGCGCACAGGACTCCATCATACCCGAGGCTTTCACGTTTATGACGTGCGTGGATATCGACAATCCTAAGTTGGTGCGTCAAGCTTTCGCAAAAGCTTTGGAGGTAAACAAGGATGAGCAGTCGGAGTGGTACGACATGGTGCTGCGTGAGGCTTATTCGGCTCGCGGCAAAGGGCATATCTACATCCGCATCCCTAAGGGTATGACCATCGAGGAGGCCCAGCGTGCTTTCTGCGAGGAACTTGGTTTTAATGCCGATGAACTGCTTGATGCTTCGTGCTTCACTCCAGAAAGATACATCTATGTGACGGGTATCGACCAGGAGGTGTTCCGCTCAGAGCATTGGCTTGAACCCATCGAGGGTGAAGAGTTGGAGGAAAGAAGAGAGGCGTATAGAAAAAGAGGGCTTGATGTGGATGGAAGAACCCACCAGACCCCCTCCTCACTCCCCCTAAAGGGGGAGGGTGGTCACTCTCAAGGGCAGGAACTATCTACCCCCCTCCATTATAGGGAGGGGCAAGGGGGAGGGTCCGCTAATCCCCGCACCCTCTTCATCTTCGACGCCTGTATGAAGGAGGCAGAGCTGACGCCTGAAGTACTTGTCGTGAAAGGACACCGGCACGAGGCCTTGAAGAGTATCCTCTCGGTGGGAGCAACACAATTGCTGAAGAAAGAGGAACTGCTGGGCGTGTTGAAAGTTCGTATGCCTGACAACTGGCAGGATGAGAATATCCAGACATTGGTCAACGACTTCTACGCGAAGTATCATGACGAGAGTCAGAAGATGACGGCCTTCCAGCGGAAGACGTTGGCAAGAAGCCTAAAGACCGGCCTCCAGCAGACCCTCCCCCAACCCCTCCCTGTATGGCGGGGAGTAGATAGCCTTGGCGGCGATGGTAATTGCTCCCCTCCCTCACAGGGAGGGGTTGGGGGAGAGTCTTCTAGGGGTATTCCCCCTATGCCCAAACGCCTTCCTGCGCTCATCAAACTGCTCACCTCGAAGACGCCTGACATCTATAAGCCTGCTGTGGCTCATGCGGTGTTTCCTTCCTTGGCTGCCCATCTTTGGAAGGTACGCTTCAGATATATCGACAATGTGGAGCATGAGGCCACGCTGATGAATGTGCTGATGGCGGGAACGGGTGCCGGTAAGGACTGCATCTCGCAACCCATCAACCGCATCATGGCCGACATCCGCTTGCGCGATGCAGAGAACCTCAGGCGTGAGGCTGAATGGAAACGTGAGGTGAACTCGAAGGGTTCCAACAAGGATAAGCGGCAGCGGCCGGAGGGACTTGTCATTCAGGAGGTGGACCCCGACATGACCAACCCTGCCTTCGTGATGCGTATGGCTGAGGCCGATGAGCATTTCCTCTATACGAAGATGAACGAGATAGACCAGTTTGATGCCCTTCGGGGTTCGGCCCGTGGTTCGCAGCAGTTTCAGATTATGTGCCTGGCCTTCGACCCCGACAACCGCTATGGTCAGACGCGTGTGGGTACGCAGAGTGTTACCGAGAAGGTCTGCATCCGATTCAATTGGAACGCAGCCACGACCATCCAAAAGGGCCAGCGCTATTTCTCACGGGTGTTGACCGACGGTCCGATAAGCCGCATCAACTTCTGCACGATACCCGAGCGCGAGATTGGAGCCGACATGCCCGTCTATGGCACCTACGACGCCCAGTTCGACGAGGAGTTGCGCCCCTATATCGAACGGCTGACGAGGGCCAGCGGGGTGGTGGATTGTCAGCAGGCATTCCGGTTGGCAAAGAAGCTGAAGGACGAGTGCGCCGAGTTTTCGAGGCTGAGCCAGTCGAGGGTGTACGAGAACCTTTCGTTCCGCGCCAACGTGATTGCATGGCTGAAAGGTTGTGTGCTCTTCATCTGCAACGACTATCGATGGTCGAAGGAAATCGAGGATTTCGTGCGCTGGTCGCTGAAATACGATCTGTGGTGCAAGATGCAGTTTTTCGGCGCGGCCATTGAGGCAGCCAACCAGGAAGCCGAACACACTCAGAAACGTGGTCCCCGTAACCTGCTGGAGCTGCTGCCCGATGAATTTAACGTGCACGATGCCGACATCGTCAGGCAGGCTAACGGCATGGATACCCGAGGCACCCGCAACATGCTCTCGCAATGGGTACATCGCGGCTACCTCTTACAGATGACAGATGACAGTTTTGTAAAAGTGAAAAAGTAAACTAACGATAACGAAAACGATAACGATAACGAAAACGATAACGATAACATTAACGATAACGATAACATTAACGATAACATTAACGATAACAACAATGAAACAACCAAGAGGATTGCGGAACAATAATCCGCTGAACATCAGAAAAAGTCGCCATACTACATGGCTCGGACAAAGTGAGAAACAGGAAGACCGCGCCTTCGTGCAGTTCCGCTCGATGGCCTACGGCTACAGGGCAGCCTTCAAGCTGTTGCAAAACTACAGGGTGCTGCACGATTGCATGACGCTACGCCAGTACATCCATCGCTGGGCTCCGCCCATCGAGAACAATACAGATGCCTACGTGAAAAGCGTGGCCCGTACGGCAGGCGTGAATCCCGACACCCTCCTACCCTCTCCCAGAAAGGGCAAGGCCGTGTGGGTGAAGATAGTTGCCGGCATGCACCTGGTGGAGAATGGCATGATGCCCGTTGTGTCGCGCATCGAGGAAGGCTGGGAACTGGCGTTCGGGGTGATATAGAGAATGTAACTTTGTGTGTTGACTTATATATAAATAGGTGTTTTGACCTTGCAAACGTTAACGTGCATTTTTTGCCTGTAAAGAGTACAACGTGCTGGAAATCGTATTAACTTTGCACCCGAAAGACAAACTAATAATTTAAAAACAAATCAAACATGGCAAAGACATTCATCATTGGAGACCGCGAGAAAAACGAGTGGATTTCCGTTTTCGACAACAACAAGAAGCAACTGGAGTTTAAAAACCAAATCGTCGAGGCCAAGACCTACGACCAGCGACGCTCGGCTGAAGTAGACCTGAAACTTCTGCAGGAAACAGGGTTCTTCGGCGACCTGAGGGTGTACCTCTTCGAGGAGGGAAAGGCTTTCGTTGCCGGTGAGCGCGACGGATTCCTGCCCTGACCTGTGGGATTATGCAAAATTTGAATATCAGAAAAGTGGATGGGAATCTGGGTTCCCGTCTACTTTTTTGTTAATTAAATCAAACAAAAATAACAACGTATGGGGAAAAACCGTAATTTTACGGCGATTTATAGAGATTTTTTTCTTATTTTACTAATTTTTTAAATTACTTTTCACTATGAAGAAATTATTTATTATGGCTTTAGCCGTTGTGGCTATCTCCTTCGCAAGTTGCGGCAACAAGGCCCAGCAGAAGGTTGAGGAGGCTGTCGACTCTACCGAGGCTTTTGTTGAAGATGCTAACGCTGCTGCCGACGAGGCTATCTCGGCCCTCACCGAGCAGATTGAAAAGAGCGACGCTAACGCCCTGCAGGCTACGCTGGAGTCTATCAAGGAAAAGGTTGCCAGCTTCATCGCTGCCAATCCCGAACTGGCCAAGGAGTATCTGGGCAAGGTTCAGAACTTCCTGAAGGAGAATGCTGACAAGATCAAGGCCGTTATTGGTGACAATGCTGCTATCAGCTCACTCGTTGATGGCATTACTGCTCTTCCTTCTGAGAGTGTTGACGCCCTGATGGGTGCCGGTGATGCTCTGAAGGCTCTGGGTATCGACGCTACCAATGCTGCTGCCGACGCCGTTGAGGGTGCCAAGGATGCCGTTGAGGGTGCTGCCGATGCTGCTGCCGACGCTGTGAAGGATGCCAAGGACGCTGCTGTTGACAAGGCTAACGAGGCTGTTGACAATGCAAAGGAGAAGGCTGGCGAAGCTATCGACAACGCTGCTGCCGACGCCAAGAAAAAGCTCGGACTCTAATCTCCCTGCTATACAAAAATTAATAAAAGCCATGCTTCCCGCATGGCTTTTTTGTTGTTCTGGGCTCAGATTGCTCGGATTAATGTAATCGTTTACACTGAATTACTGTTAATAAAATAAAAAATTTTCGATTGTTAACGGACACAGTATTTAAAAGCAAAATTTTGTAAGAAAACTTTTTGGTATTTTAAAAAAAGATAGTTACCTTTGCATCGTTATCCTGAAAACAATCTTTTTACCTTAAAAAACTAATACCTATTGGAGATGTGAAGCGATCAGCTGTGAAGCTAGTCGCTTTCTTTTTTTTCTGTTCGAAAGACAATTAATGACTATTTATTTGTGTATGTCGCGAAATATGTGTAATTTTGTCCGTAAATTACATAAAAAACTGTTATACCAAGATGAACCATTTTCACCTGAATATCACCAGACTTACGCTCGTCGCCATGGTGTGTGCCATGATTGTGGCCTGTGGAAGCCATCGCAATATTGACAAGGGGAAAACCACCCAGACAACCACTCCCCCAAAAAGCACCGACAAACCACAAACAAAAACCGAGGAAAAAACAGCACGCCCTCCTTTTGTGCAAAAATATTTCACCACTACATCCGGAACAAAATGGGGTGACATCGACTACGAGGATGAACCCTGGGTAAGCAATACCTCAAAACCCATCGAGATAACACGAGGATTGCAGCACCGCCATTTTGCCCTGTGGCAGAGTCATGGCCGCTATTACGACAGGGAAAAAGGATTCTGGAAATGGCAGCGTCCGCAACTCTTTGGCACTACCGAGGATCTCTACACACAAACCATAGTGGTGCCCTATCTGATTCCGATGCTTGAGCTGGCGGGTGCCAATGTGTTCACGCCCCGTGAACGCGACTGGCAATGCAATGAGGTCATCGTTGACAATGATGATGAGTTGAAGGGTTATTACACGGAGAGCAGCGGCCAACACCAATGGCAGAAAGGCGAGTGGAAGGGATTTGCCCAGCATAAGGGTGTATATCACGATGGTGAAAACCCGTTCGAGGCAGGTACTTACAGGCAGACAAAGGCATCAAAGACTGAAACCGCCAACATTTTCTATTGTCCAAAGATTCCCGAATCGGGTAAATATGCCGTCTATGTGAGCTATCAGTCTCTTCAGGAAAGCATTCCCGATGCTTTTTATGAAGTGATTCATCAAGGCATCACCACTTCGTTCCGAGTCAACCAGCAGATGGGCGGCGGCACTTGGGTATATTTGGGAACGTTCGATTTTGATGAAGGCTGTTCGTTGGAAAATTGTGTGAGGCTCAGCAATTCAAGCAAGCATCAAGGATTGGTCACTGCCGATGCGGTCCGTTTCGGCGGTGGTATGGGCAATATTGAGAGAGGAGGTGTCGTGAGTGGAATGCCGAGATTCTTGGAAGGTGCCCGCTATTATGCACAATGGGCCGGCATGCCCTACTCTATCTATGGTGGATACAACGGACAGAATGACTATAACGACGACATCAACACACGCTCGAAGATGACCAACTACCTGGGCGGCGGTTCGCCCTATATGCCCTCACTGGAAGGCCTCGGCGTGCCCTTCGAGTTGTCGCTTGCCGTGCATAGTGATGCCGGATATACTAAAGACTTCTCGTCGTTGACAGGTTCATTAGGCATCTGCACAACCGACTTTCATGATGGCATACTCAACAGCGGACTCTCACGGCAGGCTTCAAAGACACTTGCCCAGGAACTGCTCAACTGCGTAGAAAAAGACTTGAGCCAAAAATACGGCCAATGGGTGGTACGCGCACTTTGGGACCGCAACTATTCAGAGACGCGCTTGCCGGAAATTCCCTCGGCCATCCTTGAGACGCTTTCGCACCAGAATTTCCCTGACATGGTGATGGGACAAGACCCCAACTTCAAGTTCACTTTGGCCCGAAGCATCTACAAAGCGCTGTTGAAATTCTCGGCTGCCCGTCACGGAAAAAGTTTCACGGTGGCTCCACTTCCGCCCCAATTCCTTAGTGTAGAGATTGGTGCCGACAATACGGCCATTTTAAAATGGCGCGAGACTGTAGACAACCAGGAATCTTCGGCTCGTCCCACTTCCTATATCATCTATCAGGCCATTGGCACTGGCGGTTTCAATAACGGAACCGTAGTCGACGGTACTTCCGCAAAAATCAAGTTGCAACCAGGCATTGTATACAGTTTCAAGATTTCCGCCGTGAATCGTGGCGGTGAAAGTTTCCCGTCGGAAGTGCTATCCACCATTTGCCAGACGGAAGCAAAACAGACCGTACTGGTGGTGAACGGTTTCCACAGATTAGCCGCACCAGCCATTGTTAATAACGACTCGCTTCAAGGTTTCGACTTCAACCGTGATCCCGGCATAAGCTATATGCGCACTGCAGGGTGGTGTGGCAGACAGGTCGACTTCAACAAACGAGGAGCAGGTCTGGAAGGTCCCGGTGCTTTAGGTTATAGTGGGACAGAATGGCAGGGCATGGTGCTTGCCGGCAACACGTTCGACTATGCACGCACTCATGCAAACGCCATCAGTCACGACAAGACGCTCAATGTGTGCAGTTGTTCGTCGTATGCCGTGGAAAGCGGTAACGAAGACCTCAGGAAATACCATTGTGTGGACCTCATCCTCGGCCTTGAAAAATATGAAGCCAGGCAACTTGCCTATTACAAAACCTTCACGCCAAAGATGCAGAAAGCCCTTACGGCTTACGCCCAGACCGGAGGCTCCATACTTGTGAGCGGTTCGTATGTCGGTTCAGATATGACGTCCGAGGCCGAGCGCAAATTCCTCAGCGACTTGCTCCATCTTGAATGGGTAGGCAACCAGATGTACAACCCCAACGGGCTGATCAACGGACTGGGAACCAACATGGAAATCTACCGTCAGCTCAACGAAAAGCACTATGCCGCAACAGCCCCCGACATTATTCAGGCCACCGGACTCGGTTTCTCGGCCATGACGTATGCCGACAACACCTCGGCTGCCGTAGCCTATCAGGGCAACGACTACCGCACGTTCACCATCGGATTCCCATTCGAATGTATCAAGAGCACTTCGAAGCAAGCAAGCATCATGGGAGGCATCATGCGATTCCTGCTGCCATAAGCGAATTTACCATCATAACCATAAATTATTACATTATGAAAATTCAAGCCAACGCTTCGGGAACACGAAGCATAGAGGTCAACGAAAACCATCTACAGACACTGAAGAAGTATGCACTGCTGAAGAACCTTATCGACAGCAATGGCATCATTGACGAACAGGTGCTTGACAAGCTGAAATACAACTGCCGGTCAATTCTTGAAAGCCAGCCCACCGTAGACCGCGAACTGATGGACCTTTGCCTCGACGTGATATACAACACCAACATGAAGGCCATTGGCCTGCACAATCTCGTTAAGCTGTATCTGGACTGGGTGTCTGAGAATTGAGAATGTAGAAAAAGATGGTCAACAGTCAGAAACTCACAGATTTCTTGCCCACAACCAAGAAAGAGGTCGAACTCAGAGGATGGGATGAACTCGACGTAATCTTGTTTTCTGGCGATGCATACGTGGACCATCCTTCGTTTGGCGCTGCGGTCATCGGGCGTGTGCTCGAAGCCCACGGTTACAAGGTGGCCATCGTTCCGCAACCCGACTGGCACGGTGATTTCCGTGATTTCAAGAAATTAGGCCGTCCACGGCTGTTTTTCGGAATATCACCGGGGTGCATGGACTCGATGGTCAATAAATATACCGCCAACCGGCGACTGCGGTCGGAAGATGCCTACAGTCCTGACGGCCGGCACGACTGCCGCCCCGAATATCCTACAATTGTCTACTCGCAGATACTCCGGCGGCTGTATCCCGACGTCCCAATTGTGTTAGGAGGCATCGAGGCTTCACTCAGAAGACTTACCCATTACGACTACTGGAAAGACCAGCTGATGCCGTGTATTCTCATTCCTTCCGGTGCCGACATCATCAGCTATGGAATGGGAGAAAAGACGGTTCTGCGTATTGCTGAAGAAATTGAAAAAGGCCGGAGCATCGGCAGTCTTCGTGAACTCCCACAGACGGTTTTCCTTTCAAAAGAGAGCGATATTCCCGGAGGCATCCGCGGAGACGACATCGTGTTGCATTCCCACGAAGAATGCCTGAGGAACAAAAAGGCAGAGGCAGAGAATTATCGTCACATAGAGGAAGAATCCAACAAAGTGCATGCTCAGCGCCTGCTGCAAAAGTCGGGCGACATCTATGTGGTGGTGAATCCCCCCTACCCTCCAATGACCACCGAAGAACTTGACGCCTCGTTCGACTTGCCCTACACACGCGTTCCACATCCCAAATACAAGGGCAAGCGCATACCTGCCTACGAGATGATCAAGCATTCGGTGAACATCCACCGGGGCTGTTTTGGCGGATGTGCCTTCTGCACGATTTCAGCCCATCAGGGAAAGTTCATAGCTTGCCGCTCGAAAGAGAGCATTCTGAAAGAAGTGAAAGAAGTTTGCCAACTGCCCGACTTTAAAGGTTATCTCAGCGATTTGGGTGGTCCATCGGCCAATATGTACGGCATGCATGGCAAGAACCAGAAAGCCTGTGAGCGATGCAAACGTCCATCGTGCATCCATCCACAGATTTGTCCAAACCTGAATACCGACCATTCTGCCCTTCTCGACATCTACCATGCCGTCGACGCATTACCACAGATAAAGAAAAGTTTCATTGGCAGCGGCGTCCGCTACGATTTGCTGCTTCATCGTTCTGGCGACCCGAAAACGGACAATGCTGCCGAACAATATACCCGCGAACTGATATGCCGCCATGTGAGCGGCCGTCTGAAGGTTGCCCCCGAACATACTTCCGGCAATGTGCTTCGCCTGATGCGAAAACCGTCGTTCAAACTATTTGAACAGTTCAAGCACATCTTCGACCGCATCAACACACAAGAGAACCTGCGGCAACAGATTATACCCTACTTCATTTCATCCCATCCCGGATGCAAAGAGGAAGACATGGCTGAACTTGCCGTACAGACAAAAAAACTCGATTTCCATCTGGAACAAGTGCAAGACTTCACCCCTACCCCGATGACCATTGCCACCGAGACATGGTATACGGGCTACGACCCCTATACACTTGAGCCCGTATTTAGTGCAAAGTCACCAAAAGAAAAACTCGCCCAGCGGCAATTCTTTTTCTGGTATAAACCGGAAGAAAGGCGAGGAATAGAACAATCCCTAAAACGCATCGGTCGACCTGACCTTATCAGAAAACTGTATGACGGAAATAATAGAACAGCAACTCGTTGGCAAGAAGAGCCAAGAGACATGCGAGGACGGAATCGTAGTGACGACCGCCCACGTGGCCGTGATAGACGGCAGCACCAGCAAAACAGCCATCCGAATAAACCCCGCCGAAAGTAACGGGCGCTATTGTATGCAACTGGTCGGACAGGCCATAACCCGTCTGCCATCTGAAATCAGCTGCCCGGAATTTTGCAACATCGTCACCGATGCCATATCTATGGCCTATCAGCATTTCCACATTGATCCAACCATCATTGTACAATATCCCGAACGAAGACTCACATGCAGTGCAGCCGTCTATTCCTACTATCACCGCCAGATATGGATGATTGGCGACTGCCAGTGTCTTGTCGACGGTGTCCTGTATGAAAACAACAAGCCGCAAGAAGCCGCTAATGCCCGGAAAAGAAGCGAGTACATCCAGAGCCGTCACCTTTCTGCTGAAGAGATTATGAAACATGATTTGGGTAGAGATTTCATTGTAAACGACATCATCAGTTCGATGAAAAGCCAAAACAAGTCATACGCCGTCATCGACGGCACTCCCATTTACCAGAAAGGCATTCGAATCATTGATGTTTCGGAAGCTCATGAAATCGTGCTGGCCACCGACGGCTACCCTTTCCTGAAACCAACACTAAAAGAAAGCGAAGAAGCCCTGGAAAAACTGCTTCGCGAAGACCCGATGCTCATTTCACAATACCAAGCCACGAAAGGTATCATGCAGGGGAACCGCAGTTTCGACGATAGAGCATACATACGTTTCCGCAACAGCCCCTTCATATTCATAAACAAAAATCTTCAAAAATCTAATACTAATAAAATTTAACTAAACAACAAAACAACTAAACGACCAAACAACTAAGAAATTCCCCGACATTTCTGCCTCAATGATTTGCAGGAAAGTAGCATAAAGAACGTATGATTTTTGTGGATTCTATGTCTTTGAAATGCAAAAAACTAGCATCCGCTCAGCAAAAAATAGGGATTTAAAGTCTAAATCCAGTTCATTTGAAGTTCAAATGATAAGCAATTAAAGTCCGGATAAAGAGCAATCAGACTTCAACTGACGGTCAGTTGAAGTCCAAAAGCCTATCATTTAAAGTTCGGGAAATGAAAAAAGAAAGCACAAAAACAAAATCTTCCAGCTAAAGATTTCATTATCAACAACTTGCAAAAAGCACCTCAAAACTCGCATATTTGCCGCCAAAATCCCGTCTGCTGACTTCCGCGCAAAGCTCAGCACACGAAAATTCAGAATTTTCTTTACCTTTCGCCAATGGGCGAACATTTTACTTCATACTCGCAGCGAAGCGAGAACACATCAAAATTCCAAATTCAAAATTTATGCAAATATACCCCTCCACCGCCCAATGAGTTTGGGCGGAAGCAGATTTCTATAAAACAGCGGCGATTTTACGAATCTGCTCTAAACGATTCATAAACGACTTGTCCTGCTTCGCCTTCTGCAAATTATAATCGGCCTGCAAGCCTATCCAAATGGCGGCATCAGTACCAAGAGCTGCTTCCAAAAGCAAGGCGTATTCGGTGGTGACGGGACGTTTGCCATTGAGAATCTCGTTGAAAACAGTATACGAAACACCCATCTGCCGCGCCAAATCTTTCTGCGTTATGCCACGAGCAGCAATTTCGTCCTTTATCATCTCGCCCGGATGTATCAGTAATGACGACATCATGTCATTTGCCTTTCGTGCTCCAGAATTATTCCCCTTCTTATCCATCTTTTTTACTTATAATGATTCGACAATTCCATAATATCACAAATAACAGCAACAGGATCATCTTCAGACTCCATCAAAGTGAATTCAACACGATACTGGTCATTAGCTCTTACCGAGAATCGGCCTTCCTTATCGCCATGTAACGCCTCAAAGTGGAGAGATTTGAAAGGAAACAAATCCTCCTTACGCTTGGCCTGAATCAGATACTTCACGGCCTTCTGGTAGCCTCTTACGACCTGAGGCTGAAATCTGAGTTTCTTCAGCCCTGTATCACCCTTAGTATAAAGGTTCTCCAGATAGTCCTCGTTGAATGTTACTACCATGCCACCATTCGTTTATCGGATGCAAAGGTAAGCAAAAAGAAAGAAATTCGCAAATAATCGAATTGTTTTTTTTCACATAATTGTTTTTGGAACGGTAACAAACAAAGATTCATCCCCGACTCTAACAACTGAAGCCGGGGATAAATACCTAAAGCCTCTTCGTTCAGCTGGATTTAGCTGAATTATTATTCAGCAGCCAAAAGTATCAGGATTTGCAATCCTCCGAGACAACATAAATTCTTCGCATAAAATGATGACGGAATGGGATAGAGAACATACTTGCGCATCCCCTTCTGATAATAACCAAACTGATAAACATAAGATAAAGCGGCAAACAGACTGCGGCGTAAGCGGTAGGAGCGATAGTGTGACAACAAACCAAGGAAAGAATTCAGCCGGGAGCGAAGCTGGTCTGGAAAAAGGCCATTTTCCCTACAGGGTATCTTCTCCTTCATCCGCCCAAGCGATGCCTTGCTCACATAGCGACGTCGAGGTTTCAGGAAGGCACCAAGAAAATCCACACCGAAACGCACATCACAAATACGGGTCTTACCTGTATTTACCGACAATCCAAGTTTTCTGCTTAGAAACCCGGCTATGGGCTGCTGCAGCGAGCGAAGCCATTCAATGTCGGCCGAAACAATATAGAAATCATCTACATAGCGGCCATACCGCCGGCAGCATAGGACACGCTTCATATATTGGTCCAACTCATTAAGATAGACATTCGAGAACAACTGGCTCGTCAGGTTGCCAATAGGAAGGCCGCAACCCGGCGGACTGCAGAAAAGACTCTTCTCCCGGGGCAGCCCCTGCCAATCGAGCAATGTCCCCCGCCGGCGGCAGCCAACCGTAGGGTCGCTCAATATAATCTCTCGGGTGAGGTATTCCACAAAGTCCATATCCACAAAGTCCATCCAGCGGCCTGCTTTCCCCTTCCCCACCCTGTGCAAGGCCATTCTCCGCAACTGCTGCAGGGTGATGGCGAGCAGTCTAAGGCGGTTGATGTGCATGAAATAGCCACGGATGTCCATCTTCAGCACATAGCAGGGTTCCGTGTAGTTCTGGCTCTCGCGGCGAATGTGACGCTCCAGCCGGGCTATGCCGTAGTGGGTGCCCCGGTGGCGGATGCAACTGTAAGAGTCGGCAATGAACGTTCGTTCCAGCATCTCGTGAACATAGTTGTAATAGAGATGGTGGACAATGCGGTCGCGAAACTGGGCGGCAAACACCTCCCTCTGCTTGGGGTCGCTGATAATGAAGCAGGTGGAGGGCTGGGGCTGGTAGCGGCGCGAGAGGAGTTCGTCGCATAGCATTGAAAGGTTCTCGTCGGCATTCCGCTCGAAGCGCTGCTGATAGGGCTTGCTGCGCTTATGGCGGCGGGCATCAAGATAAGCCTGATGAAGGTCTGAAAGTAATTGCTGGCGAGTGAGTGTATAAGACATTATAAGGATTAAAGAAAAGTAAAGGATGCACTGCCATCATAAACAAGTATGGTAAGTGCTGCGCACGGGGCGGACAGATTGACCGTTGTTGCGGTTGTTGTTGTTCGTGTTCACATTCCCACTGTTGAAGTTGAGGTTCCACGCGTTGTTCGTGTTCGACTCGTTGAGCGTCGACGACCAGTAGTTGCCGTTCGAGCCAGCGTTGTTCAAGTCGTCTTTCCAGCGGTTGCCCGCAGCGGGAAGGAAGGCCCGTTACTCTGTTTTTGCGGCGGCAGTCTGCTGATTGAGATGGCTGTAAGCGGAGTTGCCCTTACGAGCAAGGCCAGCCGCCATACTATGAATTTTTCTCACCGCCGACGCGGACGGCAAGACCGACTGCCTCTGAACTGACCAACTTTCTCTCTGTCTGGTTGGTATGCATCCTTTATGGTTTTTATATCAACGAAGCCAATTGCCGCTTGATGTCGGCCAGAAACGTCATGCTCTCAATGGGCGACTTGCTCTCTATAGGGAATGCCAGCACACGCTGCATGATGGCCGTCAGCGTGACTGTACTCTCATCGATATCGTCATCGACAACAGTTCCCTTCCCACCACGTTTCCTCAACCCAGGGTTTGATTCAGTTAAGGGTATACCCTCCTTCCATTCCGCGTATGCAGCAGACATGGCTTCTGCAGAATCCGTAAACATCAGTTCCGGCAACTCCACCACTAAATGTTTCTCACTCTCAACGCGCTGCACTGCACCTTCAGGCATCCATTTCCCGAGACTTGTATCGGGAAAGCCTATATAGGCTACCGGATTATCAACGTCCTTGAACTTCCGCTTATTCACCTTAAAATCATGGAGAAAGCGGCAACATAACCACGCACTCCAATCGTAGGCACGCAGGAATGAGCCTTCGCGGTGTAAATGGACTTCTTGAAATCGTCCGCTTTGCAACAGATGGAGTTCCTGTTCTATCAAATTTTTTGTTACAGACATTTTTCCTGTTTTTAGGTTAAGGCTATCTCCACGCTTAAATCCCCGGACGGGGCCTCAATGTGCCCTTGGGGGCACGGCCCCGACCAAGGATTTAAGCATGAAGATAGCAATGCGTTCGAATTGCTAAGGGATGCACTTTTCAGTTCTTGCGCACGGGGCGGACAGATAGACCGCTGCCGCGGCCGCCGACGTAGTCGCCCGCGTACACACCCCCACTGCCGAAGCTGAGGTACCACGCGTTGTCCGTGCGAGACTCGTAGAGCGTCGACGACCAGTAGTCGCCGTACGAGCCAGCGCGGCCCAAGTCGACTTCCCAGCGGTAGCCCGCAGCGGGAAGGAATATGGATGCACCGTTAGGACCGATGAATCTGCGGCCGTTAACGCCGTTCTCGGTGGTCCATTCAGAGGTGCAACTATTTTTCAATTCTTCCATTTGCTCCTTACTTGGCATCACCCAAGGGCTGCCCCAGTTGGCCGTGGCAGCATCGTACTGGGTGCCCGCGATGTCTTTGCCGATGTCGTGGCAGGTTTCATACGAGCCGTCGCAATGGATATAGGTATCCCAATAATAGCGACTCTTCTCTGTAGTCTCGCCCCAGGCGAAGTAGCCGCCGTAGTCCTCGGGTTTCGATGCCCCCACGTTGCAGCACGCCCACTTGGTGCCAGAAGGCAGGCCGAGGTCTATCAGGTGAGGATGGTGGGAGTCGGGGCAGGAGGTGTAGGCGACGGGATCAACCGAAGCCTTGTACGACCGTCCAGAAACAGTTACGATTTCGGTGTCGTTCTCAGCGTCTGAGAGAATGCGGACGATGGCATTGAAGCCTGAATTTTCCTGCGTTGGGGTGTAGGTCAGCGTGAAGGTCTTACTCTGCCCAACGGCAAGCGTGAACTGCTGGCCGCTGCCCGTGAGAACGCAGTCATCTCCTTCGTCCAATCCGCTGGCAACAGTCACAGTGAGGCTGGCCGTACCAACGTTGCTCACCGTGAACGTCGCAGACTTGCTGCTGCCCACTTCCACCTCGCCAAAGGCAATCTCCTTGGGCTCCACCTTGATGAGTTTCTGCACGACTTCATCGGTGACACTGACAATAACGGCAGCGGTTTTCTGCGAGCGCAAGTCTTTCAGGGTGACGGATGTAGAACCACCGTCTTTCTTGCCTACTATTTGAATATAATAACTGTCTCCCTCTTGCTTCAGTTCGGCAGTACATACCGATTTGTCCAGAACCGTAACAGAGTAATCGCCCCATCCGCCATTGATGGCCACAAGCTGCGCCTTATCCTTCTGCACCGTAATGGTGGTCGTTTCCAGTGAAACGGGTTGAGGGACGGTGAAAGATGTACGTGGGTCAGCTTTGATCTCACCTAATCCCATGAAATTTAAAAGAGGTCTGCAAGTGTATGTTTCACCAGGAGTAAGATTACCGATATCTATCCGTGTGTCCTTGTCATGCCAATTCACATCTAAAAGATACCAGCCGTCGTTATAATAGTCTGCTTGTTTAACTCCACTCGCGTCAAACAATCCAATACCCACTTGAACGGGCATAATCAGATCTCTACTCGGAGTGGTGTACATAGACAGAGGATTTGCCATTGACCAATGCCGCAGCTCGGGTTTGGTGAAATCGGGGAAAAGATATCTGAAATCAGACCACTGGGGTATTGGCCATTTCCATTCCCAAGACAGTTTATCCGTCAGGTTCTCGCCAAAGACTTTTGCCTTTACCTTTGCGTCTGCTTTTAACTGTACTCCCATTTTTGAGTCTTTTAGAAGAGAATACCAATCAAATTGGTCATCATCTCCCAGTTTTTGCTGCATTTGCATTTTGGCGTCAAACTCCGGGCCAAATCTTCCGGTAATATCCCCAGAAAGAACCTTGTCACCAATTAAAACTGTTTTTACGCCAAGGGCAATTCCCGCAAAGAGTTTTCCTTCAAGGCTTAAGGTGATTTCAGGAGTTCCCAATTCTGAATGAGCTGACATAATGGGAGTAACTGTTGGGATCCAAGACCAAGTATCTGTATTGCTAAACTCCACACCGAAAGTATGAGAGAAAGTTAATGGAGTTGAGCCTGTCAGGGATAACTTAACACTCGGTGCCAGAAAAGCTCCAGCCCGGACACCAAAATTGAACACGCCAGGAATACTCACAATAGGCCAAACAGGCGTAGCCCATTCGGGTTCGCTTTTTTCTTTGTCATGGCCTAACCACTCTAAAATCTTATCTGAATCAATCGTCCAATCGGTTTTCAAGTCATGATTGCCAGTAACCGTTGCCCGCAACTTAAATCGAGGCAGATCCACATAGACATAGTAATCAGCAGACATGCTGACCTCATCGGAGATAGAGATGAAGTCACCTATTTTTACCGATACCTTACCAGGAAACTCAAATTCCACTTTATCCGTATCCAAATAATCTTTAAGCTTTTTGGGAGCAAAACGCTGACCATGCTTAGCGCTTGCCTCGTTGACAGCATAAGCTTTACCTACAATAACTAATTTTTTGAACACATCTGTAACTTGTACGGCTTCACAAACTACATGAAACGTGCCCGAAACATTGTTAGTACTCGTCACCTTGCCTGCAAATCCATCAGACAGAGGCGACTCAAAAGTATCGCTGGTAATCACCTGCCCTACATGTGGACGCATGTTTTCAGGCAGACTATTTGAAAATGTTATTGATTTAAGTTTCGGGAGTTTTTAACTCGCCATTTTACATTGATATAATTCACAGATATGGGCAAGCTCATCAGATTCATTAACCATGGCATCAAGCACTTCTTCATCGTCGATGGAGAAAACCTTGGTGATGGCTGCCA
>JAFRPY010000059.1 GCA_017428925.1 Prevotella sp.
TCACGTACTTCTCACCGCCGCCATCGCGACTGATCTGAAGAATTTTTGCCTTGTTCAGGTAATTTAACAGCTGACCCAGTATCGGCTGTCCGAGAAAATGTGTACTTTTGCCCATGATTTGGTTATCGTTTGAGTTTGGAAACTGCAAAGATAGCCAAAAGGGCTGATTCTCGTGCGAGAGTCAGCCTGATTTTTCTTCATGCCCATACGTGCGCGAGGGAATCAAGGTTTAGCGGACAGTAATAATAAAATTTGCAGAATCCAAACTTATGGCAAAAGATTTAACAACATCAGAAATTAGCCGGCAGAATATACTGAACAATCCGGTGGCTCTGCCTCGTATCCGTGAGGCTTTGGAGATTAAACCTCTGGAGTTCAATGGCGTATTGTATGTAACCAAGCAGATGGCTGCAGATTTCTATGAGGTTGATTTACGTACAATCACTAATTGTCTTAACGATAATGAGGAGGAATTGAAGAAGAACGGCTATAGAGTTCTTAAAGGTAAAGAACTGAAAGACTTCATGGTGACAAGGGACTGGTACCTGTCACAGGCAAGTTGTTGAGTAACATCAGGAAGGAATATTCTTTTATTTGAAGGTAAAATACGGAAATACTTTAAGTTACATTTTGGTCGCGAATTCGATTTCGCGACCAAAACCACACAAGTTGGACTATTTGATTTCCGTTCTTTCCTTAATATCGGCATATTGCTGACTGAGAGCAAAAAATGCAGAGTATGTCTGGCTGCAACTCTGATATGCACACTGCCTAAGCGCGCGAAAGAGATTTTTTGTGTTTATCGGCCTTTTCGCACCCTTACACCCTTAAAACAGAAAAATCCTATATGAGTGATTTGCGATAAATCAATTTATCATATACCTCACGGAGGGTATCGTCGCCGCCTACATTGCCGGGGAAGATGATGTAGGGGAAATGATCGGTCATCACGCAGGGAACATTGGGAACAATCTGCCCCAAAACAACCGCTGACTTCAAGGCCAGTCCTTTGGTGAGGATATCGTTTGATGTGATGCCGCCCTTGGCCACTAAATAAGAGGGAACAAAGGGCAGACGAGCGACCATCTCAACGAGGAAATCGGAAATGCGCTGGCCAAGGAGTTGACGCTCATCCGCATCCTTCAGACGGACTTCCTTACGGGAGGTATAGACCACGGGAGTGAGTCCCTCTTCGGCACGTTGCTTCATCTCTGAGAGCAATTCCTGCATCAACGCATCACCATCATGGAGCACCCGCTCCACATCAACTTCGATTCCCGCTACCCCCTGCCCTGCCAACAAGGCATTCAACTGGCGGGTGGTTTTCTGAACGTGGGAACCAACGATGAAACAGCCTACCCCACTCTCTTTCAGGATACTGCGGTCGAGCAAAGGCTTATCGGAAATGCCGCTCATCGCCTTGGGCAACGAAGAACTGCTGCGGATGACAACGGCTCCATCGAAATCCTTTATTTCATTAAATAAGGTTTGCGTGAATGTATACAACTCATCGTAGGTGGCGGCATTCACAATCTGATATTCTTCCGGGGTTGCTCCTTTCTCAAGGATATAATCGCGGAGTACGGAAGTGTGATAGGCAAACACATTATCACGCGCAAACTCAGTTTCGGAGACTGGGATAAGGCGCTCACCATCCTTCATATAATGAACGCCATCGATGGTGACACGCCCTGCCTCGATAAGAGCCGGACAGAAAGGCACCTTCGGCCATACTTTAACGCCATATTCCTGCAGCACCCGGCGCATCACATCGGTTTCCAATGGGAAATGCCCGCGCAGACAGGAATCGCTCCTGCTGATGAATATCAGCCGATAACCGAATTCGCGGTTTACTTCCAAGACCGTTTCCATGGCCGAGCGAACGACACAGGCAGCCTCTTCGCGAGTCATCGCCCGCGTATTGGTGAGCATATAAAAGAAAGGCTGCTCGTGCTGCAGGGCCATCCGCACGGTGTCGGCATCCCATTGCGTAATCAGCAGACAGCCATGCACGGTCTGTATGCCTGTAGGGTCATCGTCGAGGATAACGAGGCGATATTTTTTATCTGGTTTCATTCTTTCGGTATAACGGTATGACGATATGACGGTATAACGAGATTCACTTTAACGATGGAATGCCTTGCATCCGGCGGGCTTCTTCGGGTGTGGCAGGCTCACAGCCCAGCATACGAATCAGTTCCACCAGCCGCTCCACTAACTCCGCATTGGTCTTGGCAAGTTTGCCGGGAGCATAATAGAAACTATCCTCGAATCCTACGCGAACCACAGAGGCGCCCATGCCAATAGCACAAGCCAGGAATGAGAAATCTTTCATGGAATCGTGGGTGATGCCCCAGCTGCTGCCGGGCTCCATTGCCTGCGTAAGGAAAGCCAGGTTACGGCCTGTAGCGGCCAGATTGCTGGAACCACCGGGGCCTAAGCAGAAATTATAATGCAGCGGACGATGGAGTACACCCTCGTCGGCCAAACGTGTTGCCGTCTCCACATGACTCAGGTCGAAGAACTCCATCTCGGGAATGGTGTTCGTCTCATCCAACCGTTTAGCCCAGTAGCGCAGTTCTGGCATGGTGTTCACGTAGACCGTCTCGCCGAAATTCACCGAACCCAGATTCAGAGAAGCCACTTCCACCTCGGGCACATTCAAGCAGACACAACGCTGTTCCAACGAAAGAGAGGAAAGTCCACCCGTGGAACTCTGGATAATCATGTCCGACTGTTCGCGAATGCGGCGGATGGTGTCGCTGAAGACATCCAGTTCAAACGTGGGATTGCCATTCAGGTCGCGCGTATGCAGATGCACCTCGCAGGCACCGGCCTTATAGCAATTGATGACGTCTTCGGTGATTTCCTCGGGCGTAAGCGGGTTCTTACATCCTTGCGGTATCTCTTTCCCCACATGGCATACGGGGGCAACGGTGATAATGATTTTTCGCATGTTGATATAGTTTGTTTTTTAAATACGCCACAAAAATAGCAAATATTTTTGGAACGACAAAATAAACGGCGCCTTACTTTTGCGATTCGGCCGTGAAAGTACGCTCGAGCGCGGTAAAGAAGGTGTAGGCAAACTCTGGATTAAGTTCTTCGAACCGTTCCACCATGCGCTTCATGTCGGCCCGTCGCGAATCGTTCTCGTAGGGGCATTGCCTTTTCGGCCTGACGAAATTGCGCTGTTGTGCAAATAGCTGAAGATCGCTTTCGCGCATCAGGCAGAGCGGGCGGATAATTTCCACGGGGAACTTGTCCATCGTCATCCGGGGCGGCATGGTGGAAAAGCGTCCCTCGTAGGTAAGGTTCATCAGTGCCGTCTGCATCAGGTCGTCGCGATGATGGCCGAGCGCTATCTTGTTGCAGCCTAGCTGCTGAGCCGTGCTGAAAAGCATCTTCCGGCGATTCCAGGAACAAAGAAAACAGGGAGAGCGACTGCCGTCGGTATCGGAAAACGATGTCTCTACAATATGGAGGGGTGTATCATGTTCGCGGGCAAAGTCAGAAAGAAAGGCCTCGTCGTTCTGATACGGAATATTCGTCATGCGCACATAGGCAGCAACAACAGAAAACCGCGGACGGAATATGCGCGAGCGGCGCGACAGGAATTCGAGCAATGCCATGGAATCCTTGCCGCCCGAAAGACCGACCAGAATACGGTCGCCATCCTCGATGAGCGAATAGCGCTTCAGGGCCTGCTCGAAAAGTTTCTGTAAACGGTGCTCTAACTGCTGTTTTTCGGAATGAGCTGCCATGTGATTTAGTTTGGTGATGGAGGTGGCGGGGCACCGTGGTTATTGGGCTGTACGAGTTTCTTGTTGGCATTGTAGACGGGAACATTGTAGGCGGGACGTTCATGGTATTCCACATTAACCTCAAAGAAGAACGTGGGGCTGACATGATAAATCACCCCGGCACCAATGCGGTCACCGATATTGCCCATACCCCACCACGGCATCTGGCGGTTGGTATCCATCAGTGACTTCTGCCCATAGAGATGGGCCTCCCACCGGTCATTGAAGCGGTAGCTGAGCACGCCGCTGAGTCCGCCATAGCGTAACGTGCCATGGTCGAATGAAACATTGCTGAAAAAGCCACCCATGGCCAAAGAAAGCTTTTTGGACAGCGGCATGGCATACATCGCGGAGATGTCCTGAGAGAAACCTGTGCCCTGATATTTGCTGTCACCCCATGAGGCAAAAACTGAAGCGCTGAGACTCATGTTGAGTCCTTCGTGAAGGCTCCAGCTTCCCGGTCCCGACATCCATCCCCAAAAGGGATAGAAGGGAAGCGGCATCTGACCGCGCCAGTTAAGACGGGGCAGATGAAGTGAGTCATAGGGAAGCGGATCGATGCCCGACCGCAAGTCGCCGACGGGTGCTGTCTCCAAAGGCTGCACAAGAGAACCGCCGTCAAAATCTTCCTGTGGAACAGCTACTGACGGTTCTGTCTGAGCCTTGGCAGCCACGGCAAACAATAGGGCTGACAATATAATATAATGTATGCGTTTCATCGGCGGCAAAGATAGTGAATAATATCAGAAGACAAAAATTCTTTGCAAAAAGTTTTGATTATTTATTTTTTTTATTAATTTTGCCGAAACAAAATGCACGGTGCAAACAAATCCTTTTTTTAATGCATGCGTTGCAGCATCTAAGAATTCTGAAAACTTAAATAAAACCATCTGACTATGAATTTAGGAACAACAGAGATAATTCTCCTCGTACTGGTTGTACTGTTACTCTTTGGCGGTAAGAAAATTCCCGAGCTGATGAAAGGCCTGGGCAAGGGTGTGAGGAGCTTCAAGGACGGACTGAACGGTAAGGACGATGACACCCCCGCCGCAGAATCTTAGTTTCTGGGATCATCTCGACGTACTGCGCGGCGACCTCATCCGCATTATCGTAGCTGCCTTCGTAATGGCAGCGGTGGCATTTGGTCTGAAAGACTTCCTCTTCGACGTGGTGCTTGCCCCGAGCCGTGACGATTTCTTCGTCTATCGGTGGGTGGGTGCCGAGCAGTTCAACATCCATCTTATTAACACAGGACTGACCGAGCAGATGATGATTCACCTGAAGGTCTCGCTCATGGCCGGAATACTCTTTGCTTCGCCCTATATCCTGTACGTGCTCTTTCACTTCATTTCGCCTGCACTCTACGAGAACGAGCGCCGCTACTCGGTGCGCATTGCCGTGGCCGCCTATGGAATGTTCCTGGTGGGAATGGCGGTCTGCTACGTGTTCCTCTTTCCGCTCACCGTGCGCTTTCTGGGCACGTATCAGGTAAGCACTGAGGTTGACAACATGCTGACTATCAGTTCGTATGTGGACACGCTGCTGGCCATGCTCCTCGTTTTCGGCATCGTTTTCGAGATACCAGTCATTTCGTGGCTGCTCGCGCGGTTGGGATTGCTCAAGGCCGAATGGATGTCGCGCTATCGCCGGCATGCCATCGTGGTGATACTGACGGCCACCGCCATCATCACTCCCACCACCGACGTGCTGTCGCTCATCATCGTCTCGCTGCCCATCTGGCTGCTCTACGAAGGAAGCATCCTGCTGGTGAAGATTAGCGAGAAGTGACACGGGAGATTATTTAAATAAACGACAAAAGCATTATAACAATTTAGCACAAACCTATGCTCAAGAAAATCAGAATCACATTAGCGGTCATCACGATGACCCTCATCACATTGCTGTTCCTCGACATCACGGGGACGCTCCATCACTGGCTTGGCTGGCTGGCCAAGATTCAGTTCCTGCCCGCTCTGCTGGCCCTCAACGTGGGCGTGATTGTGGCCTTAGTGGTGCTCACGCTGGTCTTCGGCCGCATCTACTGCTCGGTGATTTGTCCGCTGGGCATCATGCAGGACATTATTTCATGGCTGAACAAGAAAAAGAACCGCTTCAGCTATTCACCCGAAAAGCGCTGGCTGCGCTACGGGATGCTGGTGGTGTTCGTGGCAGCCTTCTTCCTGGGCATCAATTCCATTGTGGCGCTGCTGGCTCCTTACAGCAGCTACGGAAGAATTGCCCAGAACCTGCTGAAGCCCATCTACGAGGCCGGCAACAACGTGCTTGCCTTCCTTGCCGAGCACATGAACAGCTACACCTTCTACAGCGTTGACATCTGGATAAGGAGTCTGCCCACATTCATCATTGCATTGGCAACACTGCTCATCATTGGTTATCTGGCATGGCGCGGCGGACGCACCTATTGCAACACCATCTGTCCCGTGGGAACCATTCTCAGTTTCCTTGCCCGCTTCTCGTGGCTGAAAATCAGCTTCGACGAAGACAAGTGCAAGAAATGCGGCCGTTGTGCGCGCAACTGTAAAGCCGCTGCCATCGATTTCAAATCGATGACAGTCGACTATTCCCGCTGTGTGGTCTGCGGCAACTGTCTCGAGATGTGCAATTTCGACAGCCTGCACTATGTTCATCCCTCTTCTGCCAAACGTTCTTCGACCGAAGCTGCCAAGCAGAGTCCCGACACCGGGCGCCGCTCGTTCCTCATCGGAGGCACGCTGGCCGTTGCCGGAGCTGCACTGGCACAGGAGAAGAAGAAAGTTGACGGCGGACTGGCGGTCATCGAGGACAAGGTGGAGCCTAAGCGACTCACGCCACTCACGCCTCCGGGTTCCATCTCTCTGAGCAACATGCACAAGCGTTGCACGGGCTGCCAACTCTGTGTTTCGCAATGTCCCAACGAGGTGTTGCGCCCCAGCACCGACCTGCTCTCGCTGATGCAGCCCACTATGAGCTACGAGCACGGCTACTGCCGTCCGGAGTGCAACCGATGCGCTGAAGTCTGCCCGGCAGGTGCCATCCAGCCCATCACGCTGGCCCAGAAGTCGAGCACGCAGATAGGCCATGCCGTTTGGGTGAAAAAGAACTGCATACCCGTTACCGACGGTGTGGAATGCGGCAACTGCGAACGGCACTGTCCGGTGGGTGCCATCGAGATGGTACAGCTCGACGAATCGGACGAGCTCTCGCCCATGGTTCCCGTGGTCAACGAGGCCCGGTGCATAGGTTGCGGCGCCTGCGAGAACCTCTGCCCTGCCCGTCCGTTCTCGGCCATCTATGTCGAGGGGCACGAAGTTCACAAAGAAGTCTAAGACCTTCATGATGTTTTAACGTTTTAATAAAGTAGAATGCTATGGCAAAAAAGATAAACAGAAGAGATTTCATTAAGTTGTTCGGCGGCGGAGTGGTTGGTTCGTCAGCTATCTTGGCGGCATGCAACAACGACCCGCAGAAGACGACGGCCGAGAATCAGGAACCGCCCAAGGACAAGATGACCATGCGCATCAACCACAACACCGGCGACAAGGTATCGTTGCTGGGCTACGGCATGATGCGACTTCCCGTAGAAGGAGGCGGAACAGAGCGCGACCATCCCGATGCAGCCATCGACCAGGAGATGGTTAACCGACAGGTGGACTATGCCATCGAGCACGGCGTGAACTATTTCGACACCTCACCTGCCTACTGTCAGGGACGTTCGGAAAAGTCCACCGGAATAGCCCTCCACCGGCATCCCCGCGATAAATATTTCGTGGCCACCAAGATGAGTAACTTCTCGCCTGAGACCCGCACTCGTGCCGCAAGCATCGAGATGTTCGAGAACTCGCTGAAGGAACTGCAGGTGGAATACATTGACTATCTGCTGCTCCACTCCATCGGAGGCGGACGGGACGCCGAAGAAGAATTCAACGAGCGCTTCATCAACAACGGCATACTCGACTGGCTCGTGGAACAGAAGAAGAAGGGCCGCATACGCAATCTGGGATTCTCCTACCATGGCGACGTCTCCATCTTCGACATGCTCTTGCAGTGGCATGATGAAGAGAAGTACCATTGGGACTTCGTACAGGTAGAACTCAACTACCTTGACTGGAACTGGGCCAACGAAATCAACAGCAGTAACACCGATGCCTCGTATCTCTACGAAGAACTCAGCAAGCGCGACATTCCCGCCGTCATCATGGAACCACTGCTGGGCGGCCGCCTTGCCAATGTGCCCGACCCGGTTGTCAGGAAGATGAAGCAGCAGCGGCCCGATGACAGCGTGGCATCGTGGGCTTTCCGCTATGCAGGAACTCCCGAGAAGGTGCTCACCGTGCTCTCAGGCATGACCTATATGGAACATCTGCGCGAAAACATCCGCACCTATGCCCCGCTGCAGCCCATCACAAAGGAAGAAAACGACTTCCTGATGGAAATTGCCGAGGACATCTACAACCAGAAGAACATCCCATGCAACGAGTGCAACTACTGCATGCCATGTCCCTACGGCATCAACATTCCGAGCGTCTTCGTCCACTACAACAAGATGATTCGCGAGGGCAATATCCCCAACGACCGCAAAGACCCGGAATACAGCCGCCAGCGAAAGGCTTTTCTCGTGGGTTACGACCGCTCCGTTCCACGCCTCCGTCAGGCCAGCCACTGCATCGGCTGCGGACAGTGCAACGAGCATTGCCCACAACGCATCGACATACCGAAGGAAATGCGGAAAATCGACACCATGGTCGAGAATCTGAAACGCAACGGCAAAGTGAAGGATGTAGAGGCATGACAGCTGTTGATTTGTCGTAAACCGCCCGAATCATGGAACAAGCAATATATGTCATAGGCCTTTTGGTCATTGCCCTGGTGGCAGTGTGCTACTATGTCATTCGTCACCCGGTGCGTCAGGAAACACCTGCTGCAGAAAAAGAAAACCCGCAAAATACTATGGAACAAGACAACCAGGAAACGAATCCCTATGAGGGAATGACTCAACGCGAGCGGCTGCTGGCCGTGCTGAAAGAAATGAACTGCCAACCCGAGGAAGACACCGAAGAGCCCGACCGCATTCTGGTGGCCTATCAGGGCGAGCGCTTCATCATCGACTATTCCGAAAAGAGCAAATACATCAGCATACACGACGTGTGGTGGTATAACGCTCCTCTCGACGACATCGAACTGCTGTCGGACATCCGTAAGGTGGTAAACGCCTGCAACTTCGACAACCACACCACGCTCATCTATACCATCAACACCGAGGAGAACGTCATCGGCGTACATTGCAGGCAGAGCATGGTATTCGTACCCGAAATCCACAACCTCAAGGACTACCTCGCCTCGCAGTTCGTCGACTCTTTCCGCCAGCACCAGAATTTCCATGCACGGCTGAACGCGCTGAAAGGCCAGGCTGTTCCCACCGACAACAAATGACACATTATATTAATAATAAGGAATAAGAATGAACTTTTTAAAAGCTTTGTTCGGGGGAAAGGATGAAAACCCCGAAGAAAAACGGCAGGCCGAAGAAGCCAAGAATTTCGAAATACTGAAATACGACGGTGTGAAGGCACTGAAAATCAGACAATGGCAGCAGGCCATCCGGTGTCTCAGCCATGCCCTCAGCATCCGCGAAGACCTGGAGTGCCGCGACTACCTCTCGCAAGCCCTGATACAGGACAACCAACTGACGGCCGCCTACGAGGAACTGCAGAAACTGCACGAAGCCGAGCCCGACAATCAGGAAATCCTGCAGCGCATGGCCAACGTGGCCTTCGTCATGGAAGACTATGGCGCCATGGCCTCCTCTTGCGAAAAGGCGCTGCTCATATCGAAAGACAATCCAGAAATCTACTACCTCTACGGCCGTGCCTGCATGGGACAGGAAGACCTTACCAATGCCATCGCTATGTTCACCAAGGCCATCTCGCTCAACGAAGACTATGGCGATGCCTACCTCATGAGGGCTGGCGTGATGCTTCAGCGGGGTGAAGTCGAGGCTGCCGAACAAGATTGCCAGTGGCTATTGGAGCGCGCCTCATCAGTCGAAGATGTCTTGATTCTGAAAGCAAAGGTCGAGACGGCCAAGGGCAACCACAGCGAGGCTCTCAGCTACTACGACAAGGTCATCGAGGGCAACCCCTTCTCCATCGAAGGCTTTACACTCAGGGCAGAACTGAAAAAACAGATGGGCGACCAGCAGGGAGCCGAAGCAGACCTGGCAAGGCTGCGCGAAATCAATCCCGAGGGAAACGACGAGGATCTCGAACAGAAAATGAACGAGGCCTACAAGAACTCCAACCCCATGGGACTCTGACTTTGTGGAAAAATGTGGAAAATGTAAGGAAAAAACACAAAAAAGTTGCAAAAAGTTTGTCAGAATAAAAATAAAGTTATAAATTTGCACCCGAAATTGAAAATATCAAAAGTTATGAACCATTCATACGCATCTTTCTATTACTTCTATTTCTACTTTGCAGGGAACTGTGAAGCGGGAAGTTGCGTGTAAATTTCAACTTATAGACAAAACGGAAAAGAAATACGTTAGGGTCCCGCTTCACAAACATGAGGCGGGACTTTTTCAATAAAGCGAAACAACAAGAAATATGAAAAGAATAGCCATACAAGGAGAGCTCGGGTCGTTCCACGACATCGCCGCACACCAGTACTTCGAGGGTGAACAGATACAAATCATCTGCTGCTCTACCTTCGAACAGGTGTTCGAGAACATCAAGCGCGACCCCACCTGCATCGGTATGACCGCCATAGAAAACACCATCGCCGGCAGCCTGCTACACAACTACGAGCTGTTGCGCGACTCAGGAACCGCCGTAGTAGGCGAACACAAGCTTCACATCTCCCATTGCATCTGTTGTCTGCCCGACGACGACTGGGACACCATCACCGAGGTGCACTCCCACCCCGTCGCACTCATGCAGTGCCGCCAGTATCTCAGCAATCATCCCACGTTGAAAGCTGTCGAGGCCGACGACACCGCCGGCGCAGCCCAGTACATCAGCGAATTCCAGCTGCGTGGCATGGCGGCCATCTGCCACGCCGAGGCAGCCCGCATGCACGGCATGAAGATTCTTGAAAACAACATCGAAGACAACAAGCACAACTTCACGCGCTTCCTCGTTGAGTGCGACCCACGCAAGGCCGACTTCCTGCGTCCTATCGACAAGACCAACAAGGCGTCGCTCGTATTTTCCCTGCCCCACGAGGAAGGCTCACTCTCACAGGTGCTCTCCATTCTCAGTTTCTATCGCATCAACCTCACCAAGATACAGTCGCTGCCCATCATTGGCCACGAGTGGGAATACCTGTTCTACATCGACGTGATGTACGACAACATCACCCGCTATCGCCAGAGCATCGACGCCATTATGCCATTAACAAAAGAACTTAAAGTATTAGGAGAATATCAAGATGGAAAACAGTCCAATTAACATCCAGCCAGCCCAGAGGCTGTCGCTCGTACAGGAATACTATTTCAGCCGCAAACTGAAAGAAGTGGCTCAACTCAATGCTGAAGGAAAAGACATCGTCAGTCTTGCCATCGGCAGTCCCGACATGCCGCCCTCGAAGCGCACCATCGACAAACTCTGCGAGGTGGCAGCCAATCCCAATGCCCACGGCTACCAGCCCACCATGGGAACACCCGAACTGCGTCAGGCCATGGCCGCATTCTATAAGAAATGGTATGGCGTGGAACTGAACCCCAATACTGAGATTCAGCCCCTGATTGGTTCCAAGGAAGGTATTCTCCACACCACGCTGGCCTTTGTAAATCCCGGCGACGAAGTGCTGGTTCCCAATCCCGGCTATCCCACCTATACTTCGCTTTCGAAAATCCTCGGTGCAAAGGTGGTCAACTACAATCTTTTGGAGAACAACGGATGGCAGCCCGACTTCGAAGGACTCGAGCAGATGGACCTCTCGCGCGTAAAGCTGATGTGGACCAACTATCCCAATATGCCCACAGGCGGTGCCGCACGCATGGAAACCTACGAACGGCTGGTTGCCTTTGCCAAAAAACACGGTATCGTGGTAGTTAACGACAACCCGTACTCTTTCATCCTCAACGAGAAACCCCTCTCGTTGCTCCAGGTGCCAGGTGCCAAAGACTGCTGCATAGAGTTCAACTCCATGTCGAAGAGCCACAACATGCCTGGATGGCGTGTCGGAATGTGCTGCACCAACGCCACCTTCATCTCGTGGATTCTGAAAATCAAAAGCAACATCGACAGCGGAACGTTCCGCGGCATCCAGTTGGCAGCTGCCGAGGCCTTGCAGCATAACGATGCCGAATGGCACCACGAGGCCAACATCAACACCTACCTGCGCCGCCGCAAGATTGCCGAAGAAATCATGACTACCCTCGGCTGCACCTTCGACCCCAACCAGGTGGGCATGTTCCTCTGGGGAAAGATTCCCGATAAATATAATAATGTGGAGGACCTTACCGAGCGCGTGCTCCACGAGGCCCGCGTGTTCATCACCCCCGGCTTCATCTTCGGCACCAACGGCGAGCGCTACATCCGCATCTCCCTCTGCGCCAAGGACGACAAAATCCGCGAGGCACTGCGAAGAATCAAGGAACTGGAGTGGTAATCCCCAATATGACGCCATAACGCCATAACGTCATAACGCCATAACGTAATAACGACATAACAAAAAAATCAAAATATGGAACTCGAATTAGAAAAGCTCAATCTTCCCAGCGACAACGTACGCCCCTTCGTCATCGCAGGCCCCTGCTCGGCCGAGACCGAAGAGCAAGTAATGACCACTGCCAAACAGCTCGCATCACTGGGCTGCCACAACTTCCGTGCAGGCATCTGGAAGCCACGCACCAAGCCCGGCGGCTTCGAGGGCAACGGCGAAAAGGCCCTTCCCTGGATGCAGCAGGTGAAACAAGAGACTGGTATGCTCGTAGCCACCGAGGTTGCCACCCCCGAACATGTGGAACTCGCCCTGAAATACGGCATCGACATTCTTTGGATAGGTGCGCGTACTACGGCTAACCCCTTTGCCATGCAGGCCCTTGCCGATGCCCTCCGCGGCGTTGACGTACCTGTCTTCGTGAAGAATCCCGTCAACCCCGACCTTGAACTCTGGATTGGCGCCCTGCAGCGACTCAACGGTGCCGGTGTGAAGAAACTGGGTGCCATCCACCGCGGCTTCTCAAGCTACGACAAGACCATCTACCGCAACGTGCCCATGTGGCAGATACCCATCGAGCTGCGCCGCCGCATTCCGGAACTGCCCCTCATCTGCGACCCATCGCACATCGGCGGTCGTCGCGACCTCATCGCTCCCCTCTGCCAGCAGGCCATGGACCTCGGTACCGACGGACTCATCATCGAGAGCCATTGCGACCCAGACAGCGCATGGAGCGACTCCAAGCAGCAGGTAACACCCGACGTGCTCGACTACATCCTCTCGCTGCTTGTCATTCGCAACGAGAAAGTCACCACCGAGGGCATCTCGCAGTTGCGTAAGCAAATCGACGAAATCGACAACAACATCATGGACATCCTGGCCAAGCGTATGCGCGTATGCCGTGAAATCGGACAGTACAAGAAAGAGCACAACATGACCGTGCTACAGACCCACCGCTACAACGAAATCCTCAACAAGCGCGGTGCTCAGGGCGTGCTCTGTGGTATGGATGCCGATTTTGTGAAAACCATCTACGAGGCCATTCACCAAGAGAGTGTACGCCAGCAGATAGAGATAATAAACAAATAAAATATGAAAGACCCTCCCCCAGCCCCTCCCTATAGGGCGGGGAGCGGTCACTAACATCAGTTTTTAACAACAAAGTAGAATATCCCCCCTCCTAAACATTCTACTCCCCTCCATCATAGGGAGGGGCCGGGGGTGGGTCTCTTTTTTATGAAAATACTAATTTTAGGAGCCGGAAAGATGGGCAGTTTCTTCATCGACCTGCTCAGTTTCGAACACGAAGTGGCCGTCTACGAGCGCGACCCCAAGCGCCTGCGCTTTACCTACAACACACTACGCTTCACCACACTTGAGGAAATCGACGAGTTCAAACCCGAACTCTGCATCAATGCCGTCACCGTGAAATACACCATTCCCGCCTTCCGCGAGGTCATCCCTCACCTGCCCAAAGAGTGCATACTGAGCGACATCTCCTCCGTGAAGACCGGACTGAAGGATTTCTACGAGAGCACTGGCATGCACTACGTCAGCACACACCCCATGTTCGGCCCCACATTCGCCAACCTCAACCAGCTCTCCGAGGAGAACGCCATCATCATCAATGAGGGCGATTTCATCGGCCGCATCTTCTTCAAGGACCTCTACACCCGCCTGGGACTCAACATCTACGAGTACACCTTCGAAGAACACGACAAGACCGTGGCCTACTCGCTCTCCATCCCCTTCGTCAGCACCTTCGTATTCGCTGCCGTGATGAAGCACCAGGATGCGCCGGGAACCACCTTCAAGCGCCACATGCGCATCGCCAAGGGTGTGCTCAACGAAGACGACTACCTGCTGCAGGAAGTGCTCTTCAACCCCTACACCTCTGAGAACGTCGCACAGATTCGCACCGAGCTCAAGGAGCTGCTCGAAATCATCGACAACAAAGATGCCGACGGGATGAAGAAATACCTGAAGAAAATACGCGACAACGTGCGCCGCGACATTGAAATTAAAAAGCAATAAATCATAAAAAGCCCTCCCTTTTCCGGGAGGGTTTTTCAATTCATTCCACATTCTTTCGGGAGGGGACAAGGGATGGGCCCTATCTCCCGCTGTTCTGTTTCTTGTCCATCGCAGACCCGATGGCACCGCCCACAGCAGCACCTCCTGCAGCGCCAACTATCGTACCCACGGCACTTCCGTTAGCCTTTCCGCTCATGCCACCCACGGCTGAGCCTATCATACCTCCCAGCGAAGCACCCGTGTAGGCGCCCGTTGCCGTATGAGTGCCGCAGCTGCACAGCAGCATCACGGCTCCCATAACCAAAGTCAATGTTGTCTTCTTCATCTTGCTAAACTGTTTAAGTAATACTTTCTGACTGCAAAAATATAAAAACATTCTCATACCTGATACCTAAAACGCCACTTTTCTTTGAAACTTTCCGTCCGTTTTGCACAAAACATTAAAAATGAGCAGCAAAAATGCACGCTATTCGGCTTTATTTATTATTTTTGCACTTGGATGAATCTAATTTGTATTTGACTATGAAAAAGTATATGATTTGCGTGATAGCTGCAGTGATGGGAATGACAGGCTGCAGCGCCCAAGTGCCTGAAGGCGACCTGCTAAGCGTGGAATACACCGAAAGCGGCACCATGGCGGGCTATATCTACGAAGGGCGGATGAAGCAGAATCCCGACGGCACCTTTATGCTGAAGGCAATGAAGGAGAACTATGGTCCGCTCTACCAAAAACAAATCAGCAAGGAGGCCGCCGACACCATCCGGCAGATTATCATCGAAGAGAAAATGTACAAATACAAAGAGCACTACCGGCCCAGAATGGAAGTGCTCGACGGCTACGGATGGCACTTCGCGGCAAAGTTCTCCGACGGCACTAGCATCTACTCCACCGGCAGCAATGCAAGGCCAGGCGGCAACGGCCTGGGCCGCATCAACGGATATATGCGACAGCTGATAGAAGATGCCGACAGCATCGTAGAAGAAAAGGAAGACTGAAATTGCTGAAAGCACAGAACGTACACAGCAGCGTCCTCAGCCTCGCCTTTGCCAAAGGCTGACCCTTTGGACCACACAACCCCCTTTATATTCAGGCTTCGTTTGCACGCGCAAACTTTTCACATATTCCGCTATCCACATGAATAACAACCGTTTACGGTGAAGGGTTCCCGGCAGCCATCCAACGCATGCCATTCTGCTACGTCCCATTGCTGAAAACAGACATCATAAGGAATTACCCAAATAACACGTAAACATCTGATAATCAATCATTAGCAATCATTCAAACGCTAATGATAAGGTATTGCTGACGAATGTCAGCAATATTACCGACACATGTCAGCAGCATTGCTGACGTTCGTCAGCAATGCTCCGCGAAGCTATTCTGGGTAAATTCTACCCACACAAAACCCTTCACCACAACCGCCTCTGAATGAATAGAATAGCGGAAAGGTGAAGGTTTCTTCAAGTGTCTGCATCTGTGTGTATAATCAAGGATACAGACGCCAGACAGTATATTAAAATCATTTACTACCGTTTATGGTCGTTTCATTTTCCACTTGTTCTTTACCTTCAGGCTGAAAAGGTAGTCATACACATCGAACACCCATCTGGGGCCATTCGAGTTTCTGCCGCCGGAAGAAACCAGCTCCTTCCCGGGCAACTGCATCTTCATGTTCCACCACGAGCCGCCCGTCAGATATTCGTCCTCCTCCGTGGTGTAGTATCTCTTCAACGGGCTGGAATAACCCTCGGCGGCCATCTCCGCCACCTTGTCGGCTACCGTCTTCGGAACCTTCACCTCCATGCCCGGCATCTGCGAAATGCGAATCGAATCATCGAAACTCACTTCCTCGTCAAGCCAGCCGTTGGAAATCCGCTCCTGCGTCGTCCTTTTGGAATAATCGAGTGCCTGTTGCAGACTGATTCGGATATTTTCGGTCAGGATTGCCGTGAGCAGATAGCCGTTACCCTTTCGGCGCAACTGCACACCCGAAGTTTCCACCCCATGTTCAGTCCAATAGGCGAATATCACGACGGAGTCAACGGGCTGTTTCTGCTTTTTAGGGGTTGTCCGGCGAGTTTTCACCGATCTTCTTGTTTTCTTTTTCTGGGCATAGGCATCAGCCACTCCCACAACGAGCATACACGACAACACTAAAAGAAAATACTTCACGGGAAAGGCGCCTCGCAATTGAAATCTCACCATAACTTAATCGTTTTTAGAGGTTCTTCAGGCCACAAAGATATGAAATAATCATGAAAAGACGAAATGACAGACTTGATTATTATATATTTTTCTTTATTTAAGGGCTAATATTTGGGAAAGTTTTTGTATATTTGCGCCCAAATAATAAGTTATTATGAGCCCAGTATTCCGACGCGAGAACGAATATACGTTCAAGATATACTCCAACGAGGAGGAACGGATGCACATTCATGTGCTCTGTGGCCGACAGGAAGCCAAGTTCTGGCTGGAGCCTCAGGTAGAGCTTGCCAAGAACACAGGCATTCCCGAACATAAGTTAAACGAAATCAAAAGAATCGTAGAGAAATATGCAGACAACTTCAAAGAGCAATTCCGCCAGCACATCGGTAAGCGTATTGATGATTAATGCGCAGGGCATTATGCTCTCAGTGCTGGGTCATGACTACTTCTTGTCATACAATCGTATCCCGTGGATGCAGGACGCACCCATTCGCAGCGTATTGAATGTGCAGATGAGTGGTTCGGAAGCTATTGAGTGGCCCGACCTCGACATAGATCTCGAGATAGACAGCCTCCGCCACCCAGAGCGTTATCCGCTTGTCATCAAGCGAAATGCGCTGGACTTTGTAGGGACATAGAATGATTTAATTGTAAATTAAACCGCAAATGGGTGGATAGGACTGGCTCACAGAGGGACAGATTCTCTGTGATTACTGATTACATAAATACTCACCAACTATATACGAAAGGTGACAATGCCGTATTACCTGTCAACCAAGTAAGTGCTCGTCTTAACAAGCACAAGCATCTCTTTTGTCGCGCAGATAAATTTATCTGGATTAGAAACAACGAGTAATCTTAAATAGAAACTTCCTATTATATGAATAAAGGAAAGCAAATCATCACACGCTGCATAGCTATTCTAATGCTAAGTGGAATAGTATTACTCGGAGGCTATGTTCTCTACGTATCTTTTAGAGATATTGATAAACCTGCTCCTATGGTTACAAAAACAGATAGTATAGGTCGCCCATTTGAAATAAACGGGTATATGTTTTATCTTCGAAATGACACCTTATACGACGAAAAAGGTGATATGATTACAAGCCTGTCAAATGAATATAAAAGTACGAATAATAATGCACATTATTCATCACTGAAAGATGTACTAAACGAGGCTTTTGGCGGTGAAAAAGTTGACTCTGTGGATTATAGCATTTTTGGATATAGCGAAGATGAAGCCCTGAAACTATACATCCAGTCCGTTATCAACTCTTTGAAATCAGGTAAAACGATTGAGGTTAGCAGATGGGTAACTTCTGGTGACTGGAGCCATGACGATGACTAAAAGACTATTTCTTAACAATATAGATATGGCATACAAATGTAAAAACTGCTCACAGGGGGACAGACCCTCTGTGTTCATGAAGATGCCCATGTTGCAGCCCCTCTATTCAGTGTAGAAGCGGGGTGTTTTCGTGTCACATTCTTGAGACCAGATTACGTGGCAACACAGGCTGGTGTATAAGAGGTGGACAACAGGGGTGTACAAGGGGTGAATAAGACGGGTGTACAAGAGGTAAATAACCTACTAGACATAGAGAGACGTATTATAGAGATTATATCCAATGCCCCCAATGCATCAGTTTCCAAGATAGCCGAGAATCTTTCTTTGTCTCGCAAAAACACATATAAGCATATGGCTTCAATGCAGGAAAAAGGTTTGATAGCAAGGGAGGGTCCAAGATTCGGCGGCACATGGATAATTCTTGTTTAATCTTTGTTTTTTTTAAATATTTCATCCAAAAGATACGAAATAAATCAAAAAAGCACAACGTTTCCGTTATAATATTCCGGTTTTGACTTATCCCTATTATTTACTGAAAAGGAGCTTAGGGTTGCTCTCCGAAAGACTTAAAAGCGGCAAAAAGGGAGGTAGCCCCGAGCTATTTTCCTCTGGATTATTGCAGTAAAATTGTCGGGGGTATTCTCTGGGGGCGGGGATAAGTCTGGATAGATTTTTACGCGTCAATATTCTATTTTGTCTTCTTTTTCCGTCCATGCGCGGAAAGCATGCAGGGCCTCGTCGTGCATGATGAACTGCTGGCGCAGCTGTCTTTCTTCGTTAGGCTTTTCCAGCTCACGGTAGATGAACGCATCGCCGAAGTGGATGTCCTCGGCATCGTTTTTGTTGCATCCGGCAGATTATCATCGAAGAAAAGATGTACAAATACAAAGAGCACTACCGGCCCCGAATGGAAGTGCTCGACGGCTATGGGTGGCACTTCGCGGCAAAATTCTCCGACGGCTCCAGCATCTATTCCAGCGGCAGCAATGCAAGGCCCGGCGGCAACGGCCTGGGCCGCATCAACGGATATATGCGACAGCTGATAGAAGATGCCGACAGCATCGTGGAAAATAGTGAGGAATAGCCGTCTGCTTCATCGCGCCATTTTACCGAGGATGAATAAGTTTTATTTCCCCTGGTTGTAGTACGTCGTGCGATCGCGGACGATGCCGCTCAGATTGTCGAGTGCCCAAGAGACGATATCGTGGATATGGGGCATAAGCGAGCGGGAACGATCGGTGAGAATATATTCCACGCGAGGCGGCACTTCAGCGTAGGCCTGGCGCACGACCATGCCGTCGGCTTCGAGGTCGCGCAGCGTCTGGGTGAGCATCTTCTGCGAGATGTCGGGAATGGCTGCCTCGATGGCCTTGAAGCGCAACGGCTTGCCATCGGCACCGTCGAGGGTGAGCAGCACGAGGATGGACCACTTGTCGCCGATGCGCGACAAGACGTTGCGCACGGGACATTCTGGAAACATTGGGTCAGTGACTTGATTCTTTGTCATAATTCATGCTTTTTCCGAGGGACTTCCCCCTCGCCCATTGGAAAGGAGGTTAGGGGGTGAGGCCTTCTATAATGTTATATCGTCCTTGCTTGCGTGGCTTCTCTTTGGGATAATCACCTTTGCAATAGCCCAGCAGCACGAAGCAACGAGCCATATAGCCGAGAGGTACTCCCCACTGGTACATCAGTTGGTGACCGTAGTCGCTGTCGAAGGTCTCTTCGGCACGGGCAATGATACACGAACTGATGCCGAGTTCCGTTGCTGCCAGCACCATGTTCTCTGCACAACAGAAAGCATCGGGGATGCTATAGAGGAAATTGCCTTGCGCAAAGACGACGCACACCGTAGGCGCACCATAGAAGCCGCTCTTGATGGTGGGGTCGTCGATGATGCTGGGCTGTTCGTTGGAAACAAAGCTGCCTGTCAGACGGCTTCGGTCAAGTTTTCCCACATTCATCTTGCCAACGATTTCCGTCAGTTTCGGGTCGCGCAGGGCAACAATCATACTACGCTGACCGCCGCCGGCATTGGGGGCATAAAGACCCGCTTCGATGATCTTCTCCAGATCTTCCCTTGGTATCTGCCGCTCCTCGTACTTACGGATGGAACGGCGATATTTAATGAGTTCAAATAGGTTCATATTCTTCTCTTTTCAATCTTCACTTCTTTCCAGCACTGACTTCGTCGAAACTGGCTTTACGCTCACTTATGCCAGCACTGCGGGTCCGGGGCATAGAAATTTTTAGCATATCCGTAGGCTACAGCAGGGCAGCCCCGACAGAAGCGGAACAGTTCGCACTGGCGACACTTCTCAAAACGTTCGTGCTGGCGGTATTGCTCCATCTTTGGGCCGTGAAAAACATCATATAGTTCTTCATCGATCGTCCCCACATAACTCTCAAAGCGGCGGCAAGCCATCAACCGGCCTTCGGCAGAGATGGTGAAGTGGCAGTTGCCGCAGTTGCAGCCGTCGTAGATGGTGTCCTCGTCGAGTCCTTCGGGAATCTTGAAAAGACCCTTCTCATAGAGGAACAGCGTCCAGAGATGATCCTTCAGGTTGAAGGTCGTCTCGGAGTCCTTATACTGCTCGAACTTCGTCCAGCATTCCTCCAGGAACTGGCGATAGCGCTCAGGCTCCACGTGCCACGTCTCCATGTGTGCCTTGTCTTCGCTCGTCGGACAATAGCGGCCAAAGGCGAAAATGTCGGCCTTGTGCTCCACAATAACATCAATCAACTGCGGAATCTCGTCGATGTTCGCTGCCGAGATGGTTGACATGATGGCACAATGCATCCCGCTCCGGCGGATGATTTCGATAGCCCGCAACGTGGCATCGAATGAGCCGGGCTTGCGGAAGCGGTCGTGTGTTTCGCGTAGTCCGTCAAGGCTCAGTTGATACTTTCTGCACCCAAGCGACTTCATCCGCTGGCACGCCTCATCCGAAAGATGGAACGGATTGCCCATCAGCGTGAAGGGTATGTCCTTCGAGTGAACCAGTTCCAGGAAGTCCCAGAATCGGCTGTGCAGAATGGGGTCGCCACCCGTTATATACAGATAAGGCATGCGCTGCATCCGCTCTGCCATTCGCTCCACGTTTGCAAGCACCGCCACCAGTCTTTCCCAAGGCATCTCCACCAGTTTAGGATGTCCCTCAGAAAAGATATAGCAGTGCTTGCAACGCTGGTCGCACTCATCGGTAATATGCCACTGGAATGCAAAGTAGTCCATCAGTAAGATTCCTGTTCATTAGGGAAGTCGCCCGATTTGACGTCGGCCACATATTGCCCTACCGCGTCGGTTATAATCTTATTCAAGTCGGCATAGCGGCGTAGGAATCGGGGAGAAAAACCCTGAGTCATTCCCAACATGTCGGCATAAACCAGCACCTGACCGTCGCAACCTCCTCCGGCTCCAATACCGATAGTGGGACATTTCACGGCTCGCGTCACCTCATTAGCCAACTTTGCCGGAACTTTCTCAAGCGTAATACCGCTGCATCCAGCCTTATCGAGGGCGATGGCATCGCTCATCAGTTTTGCAGCTTCCTCCTCGTCCTTGGCACGAACAGCATACGTACCGAACTTGTTAATGCTCTGCGGAGTCAGTCCCAAGTGGGCTATCACAGGGATTCCTGCGTCGATGATACTTTTCACCGTGTCGAGTATTTCCACGCCGCCCTCCAGTTTTAGCGCATCGCAACCACTTTCCTTCATCATGCGAATAGCATTGGTCATGCCTTTTTCCCTACCTACCTGATAACTGCCAAAGGGCATGTCACAGACCACCAGCGCACGTTTCACACCATTTACTACCGAGCGGGCATGATAAATCATCTGATCTACGGTCATCGGCAGTGTGGTAGCATTGCCAACCATTACGTTCGATGCCGAATCACCTATCAGAATAGCATCCACACCAGCACGGTCGAGAATCGATGCCGTGGTATAGTCGTATGCGGTGAGCATCGAAATCTTCTCGCCCCGCTCCTTCATTTCCAATAACCGATGAGTCGTTACTTTACGCTCATCGGTCACTAAATATCCAGCCATGCTTGCAGATTATTTCTCACCAGCACCACATGCACTTCCGCAGGCAGCGGGCTTCTCTTCTGATTTGTCACCGGCACCACATGCACTTCCGCAAGCAGCGGGCTTCTCTTCTGATTTGTCACCGGCACCACATGCACTTCCGCAAGCAGCGGGCTTCTCCTCGGCAGGCTTGTCGCCCGTTCCACATGCTGCACCGCAAGCAGCAGGTTTCTCACTCTGTTTCATCATACCCTGTGCGCTGTGCGCAAAGTTGAAATCCATTCTCTTCATTACTTCTAATTATTTAATGTAATTTAAGTTTCGGGAGTTTTTAACTCGCCATTTTACATTGATATAATTCACAGATATGGGCAAGCTCATCAGATTCATTAACCATGGCATCAAGCACTTCTTCATCGTCGATGGAGAAAACCTTGGTGATGGCTGCCA
>JAFRPY010000060.1 GCA_017428925.1 Prevotella sp.
AGACAAGAAAATAGCATCAATACAGGCCAAAATCAACAGAAGACCAAGGGAAAAATTAAAATTCCTCACACCTAATGAGGTCTTTTTCAAACATTATGCCTAACTTTGCAGGAAACTTGCACTTGCTGGTTGACTCTATATATCAAAAACATGGCATAAAAAAGACAAAAAATTATTGGAGGCTAACAAAATAAATAATAAGGTAATACGTTAGAATAATGTAACACGTGATAATAATAAATTAAAAACACATCCGCCTATGCCAAATTTTACATCCGAAGAACTCAAACCGTCAGAAAAGACGCTGAATCTAATCAGACAAATTGCCTACACTTATCGCACCTTCATGACAGAAGCAGGATCAAGGTCGTATTGTCTGAATTGAGTTTAAGAACTAATTTCATCTTTCATCTGAAATGAGCACATTACTATCCCCATCACTCCTGGCCGCCAATTTCCTTGACCTTAGGAGTGATGTTGAAATGATTAACAACAGCGAGGCCGACTGGCTCCACCTTGATATCATGGACGGCATGTTCGTGCCCAACATCTCGTTTGGATTCCCCGTTATCGAGGCCGTTGCCAAAATATGCAAGAAACCGCTCGACGTGCACTACATGATTGAAAAGCCCGAGCGCTACATTGCTCATACCGCTCGTATTGGGGCTATGATGATGAACGTGCACTACGAGGCCTGCACCCACCTGCACCGCACCATCCAAGAAATTCATGATGCCGGAATGAAGGCCGGCGTGACGCTGAACCCCAGTTCGCCTGTCTCCCTGCTTGAAGACATCATAGGCGACGTTGACATGGTTCTGTTGATGAGCGTTAATCCAGGATTTGGCGGACAGAAATTCATTGAAAACACCATCCAGAAGGTTAAGAACCTGAGACGCATGATTGACGAGAGCGGCTCAAAGGCACTCATCGAAGTGGATGGAGGAGTTCAAGGAGAAACCGCCCCACGACTTGTAGAAGCAGGTGTCG
Source organism: Prevotella sp. (assembly GCA_017428925.1). GTDB lineage: Bacteria > Bacteroidota > Bacteroidia > Bacteroidales > Bacteroidaceae > Prevotella. The sequence continues at coordinate 991 of JAFRPY010000060.1, forward strand.
ACGTACTGGTCAGCGGTAGCTACGTATTCAAGAGCAGCGACCCTTATAAGACCATTCACGACCTGAAGAACCTTTAAGCGGCTTAGTCCAACTGAAGCATTACGTTATGCTGCCTAGCCATGCGACGCATGTTGAGGACGGCATAGCGCATACGTCCAAGTGAGGTATTGATACTCACGCCCGTCGTCTCGGCAATTTCCTTGAACGACATTTCCTGATAGAACCGCATATAGACCACCTCACGCTGGGGAGCGGGAAGCTGGTTCATGATTTTCTTCACGTCGCAAAGTATCTGCTCGTTCACGAATCTATTCTCGGCATTCATCTCGAGAAGGTCCTTCGAAGAAATGTTCGAAAGGTCGTTATCGACGGTCGGCTCAACGATATTCTGGGCCTTGTGCTCGCGATAAGAGTCCATAATCACGTTATGGGCAATGCGCATAATCCATGCAGAGAACTTTCCCGACTGTGTATACTTGCCCTGATTGAGCTTGGTAATCACTTTGACGAATGTCTCCTGGAAGACATCTTCGGCCTTATCGCGGTCACGGACCACGAATAAAATGTACGAGAACAATTTCGACTGGGTGCGCTGTAACAGCAAATCGAATGCTCTATTGTTTCCTTCAACGTAGGACATGGCCAACTCTTCGTCAGTCATATCTTTCAGATATTCCATCTTTTACAATGTTTTGTTTATTGAAGTAACAATGTTTCGATAAGCGTAAAAATTTAGGTTTCGGCTGCAAAGATATGGATTCTATATGATTTTTGCAAATTTTTTAGCAAAAAAATATTGTTTTCAAAAAAAAATGAGGTTGACGCAGGACGCACCAACCTCGGGCGATTTCGAAATACCGAAACCATAAATAAGATGCCGCAAATTTAGGATTTATATTCGAAAAATGCAAGTTTTTAAACAAAAAAGTTCGTTTTTTAACATTTCAAGCCGCAAAAATGGCTTGAAGGAAGATTCCTATTCAGAATTTCTTTGTACCTTTGCACCGAAATAAAATAAACTCGCCAAAACTAATTAAAAATTGATTAAACAAACATGAATTACTTAAAAACCCTAATCATTGCACTGCTACTCCCCGCAGTAATGAACGCTTCACCATGGGATACTCAGTACAAGCAAATCGAAAAGGCCATCCGTTGTCCGCAATTTGCCGACCGCACATTCAGCATCACCAAGTATGGCGCTTCAACTAAGGCCACGGCCAAAAAGAACCAGACGGCCATCAACAAGGCCATCGACGCCTGCTCGAAGGCTGGCGGCGGCAAGGTCATCATCCCCGCTGGTGTGTGGAACACCGGCGCCATCACCATGAAAAGCCGTGTGAACCTCGTCATCGAGAAAGACGCCAGGCTGGTGTTTGCCTTCGACCGCTCACTTTATCCCAATGTCCCCACCCGATGGGAAGGTCTCGACTGCTGGAACTACCAGCCGCTCATCTATGCCTACCAGCAGACAGACATTGCCCTGACGGGTGAAGGCACCATCGACGGCAACGGCTCCGACGATACTTGGTGGCTGATGAGTGGAAAGACGCCCAAGAGCCGCGACATCCAAGTTCCCGAAAAACAGCAGAACCCCGGCGGACGTGCCGACCTGCTGAAATATGCCGAGGACGGCGTTGACATGGACCAGCGCATTTTCGGTGCCAGCAAGGGACTTCGTCCGCAATTGGTGAACTTCAACCAATGCGACGGCATCCTCATTGAAGGAGTGACGATGGTCAACTCTCCGTTCTGGGTGATGCACCCCCTGCTCTCCAAGAACATCATCGTGCGCAATGTAAAGGTTTGGAACGAAGGACCTAACGGCGACGGCTGCGACCCGGAGAGTTGCGAGAACGTGCTTATCGAAGGCTGCACTTTCCATACCGGCGACGATTGTATCGCTATCAAGAGCGGTCGCAACGCCGACGGACGTGCCGGGGCTACAGGCCGCTTTGCAGGTACGCCATCGAAAAACATCATCATCCGCAACTGCGTGATGGAAGACGGCCACGGCGGTGTGGTTATCGGCTCCGAGATTTCCGGCGGTTGCCAGAATGTGTTTGCCGAGAACTGCCAGATGGACTCTCCCAATCTTGACCGTGTGCTCCGCATCAAGACCAACTCCTGCCGCGGCGGTGTCATTGAGAACATCAACGTGCGCAACATCACCGTAGGCCAATGCAAGGAGGCCGTACTCAAGATCAATACCGACTATGAACCCAAGGAAGTGTGCTGCCGCGGCTTCTACCCCACCGTGCGCAACGTCACGATGGAGAACGTCACCTGCCAGAAGTCAAAGTATGGCGTGATGATTGTCGGCTACGATGCTGACTCGCTGGCTTATACCGTCAACAACATCTACGTGAACAACTGTAAGTTTGAGGGTGTACACGGCAAGCCCTACTACCTCACTGGCAAGGCCCAGGATGTACACTTCGACAACCTGATGATTAACGGCAACCTCATTCTCACCGAGAAACCCTATAAGCACTACTCCGAATGGATGACGCATTCCGAGATGAAGCGCGTGCCCGATGTGACCTATCTCGACTTCGCCAAGAAGCCCCGCTGGAGTTACACCGTGGGCACCGAAATGGGTGCCATGCTGGATACCTACAAAGCCTACAAAGACGAGTCCATCTATAACTGGCTGAAAGAATATCCCGCCAAGATGATCGACGAGAACGGCCAAGGTGCCGGATATAAGTACGAAGACTTCAACCTCGACAACGTGCGCCCCGGCAAGGTGCTGCTGGCCATGTACCAACTCAACCCCGTGGAAAAAGATCTCAAACTGCTCAAGACGCTCTTTAAGCAGTTGCAGAACCAGCCGCGCACCAAGGAAGGCGTATTCTGGCACAAGGCCATCTATGCCAACCAGGTATGGCTCGACGGCATCTTCATGGGACTTCCCTTTTACACCGAGGCTGCCCCGATGATGCTGAAACCGAAGAAGGTAAAGAAGACCTACGAGGACATTATCGGCCAGATCGTGAAAACTGATAAGCGCACCTTCGACGCCAAGACCGGACTGTGGAAGCATGCATGGGACGAGACGCATACCGCTTTCTGGGCCGACAAGGAAACCGGACAGTCGAAGCATACGTGGGCCCGTGCTATGGGCTGGTATGTGATGGCCATGGTGGAAGTGCTCGACAACCTGCCTGCCGACCATCCCCGCCGCACTGAGGTCATCGATGTCTTCAAGCGTGCGATGACTGCCCTGGTGAAGCATCAGGACAAGAAGACCGGCGTGTGGTATGATGTGCTCGACGTGAAAGACGACCGCAACTATCTGGAGTCCACCGCCTCCTCGATGTACGCCTATTGTCTGCTGAAAGGAGCGCGCAAAGGCTATCTCGACGACTCTTTCCGTCAGGCCGGCATCAAGGCCTTCAACGGCATCATCAACGAGTTCATCCGCGTGAATGCCGACAAGACCATCTCTCTGACCCGTTGCTGCGAGGTCAGCGGCCTCGGCCCTGCCCCCGGCCCATACGTTGAGAAGCCCAACTTCAAGCGCGACGGCAGTTTCGACTACTACATGAGCGAGCCCATCCGTGACAACGACGGCAAGGGCGTAGGTCCCTTCATCTGGGCCGCCCTCGAAATGGAACAACTCGGCTTTACCACCGATTAAGTTTCAACAACTTTATTTCCAACAACGAATTTGACGAATTAAACAAATAATATATATATGAGAAAGATAGTTTTCATCATCATGGCCGCGCTCTTCACGTGTTCAACGGCCTTTGCCGACGATGCTCCTGCATTCCCGGGAGCCGAAGGTCACGGACGCTATGTAACGGGCGGACGCGGAGGCAAAATCGTACATGTCACCAACCTCAACAACAGCGGCACGGGTTCGTTCCGTGCTGCCGTCAGCGGCTCAGCCAAGAAAATCGTCGTCTTCGACGTTGGCGGTGTTATTCCCTTGGCCAGCAATATTACCATCGGTGCCAACACCACCATTCTCGGACAAACGGCTCCTGCCCCTGGCATCACCCTTCGTTATTACACTATATCAACCGAGAATAGCAACAACATCATCGTACGGTTCATACGTTTTCGCCGCGGACAAGAAAAAAACGTTAACGATGGAGCAGATGCAGCCACAGGCCGTTACTCCACTGGCATCATTTTCGACCATTGCTCGTTCTCGTGGAGCATCGACGAGGTGGCTTCGTTCTATGACAACAACAACTTCACCATGCAATGGTGTACTCTCGGCGAGAGCCTGAACAATGCAGGCCACGGCAAGGGTGCTCATGGCTATGGAGGTATCTGGGGTGGTAAGCTGGTGTCCTTCCACCACAACCTCATCTGTCATGTCAACAACCGTTCTCCTCGCTTTAACGGTGCACGCTACGAATGGAAGGGCTATACCAGTAATTACGAATACAGCAAATACAATTGGGCCAACGAGGTACAGGCAGAGAACGTGGACTTCCGCAATTGCGTCATTTACAACTGTGGCAACGGCTGCTATGGTGGTCCTGGCGGCGGACAAATCAATATCGTGAACAACTATTACAAGACAGGCCCTGCTGCCACCACCAGTCGCGTCACCCAAGTCACGGTAGGAGCCAGTGGAAACGCCGAAGGCCATCCTAACCTGTGGACGATGACCAGCCGCTATTTCATTGACGGCAACCAGATGAACAATACAGCAAATTTCAATGGATGGTCGAATATCTCATACGATAGCGGAACATATACTATAGATGGGGAGCAGTGGAGTCCAGACCCCAACCACTACAATGGCGAGAACGTTACATACAAGAAAAACTCAGCAGGCACCGACTGCGTTCGCATCCGTCTTGACGAACCCGCTCCTATCGGTGATATCACGACACATACGGCATCCAATGCCTTCGACAAGGTGCTGACCTATGCTGGTGCATCGCTCCACATGGACGATGTTGATGCACGCTACTTCACCGAAGCCAAGAACGGCACAGCAACCTATAGCGGATCCGTCACAAAAAAGAAAGGACGCATCGACCTCGTCAGCGACGTGAATGGTTACACCGAAGAAAACTTCCCCACCGGAAGCCGGGAAGAAGGATTCGACACCGATAACGACGGCATGCCCGATGCCTGGGAGACCGCCAACGGCCTGAACCCCAACGATGCAAGCGATGCCAATACCTTCACGCTCGACAGCAAAGGCTGGTACACCAACATCGAAGTCTATGCTAACTCACTTGTGGAAGACATCATGAAGGCCGGAAATGCCGATGCCGAAAGCAGCGTAGACGAATACTACCCTGCCATTGCATCAGGCATTGAGCGTACCCCTAACCAGCTCGCCGGCAAAATCGTGTATTTCACAGTCGATGGCCGCCGGCTCGATGCACCCAAGAGCGGCATCAGCATTCGCAAGATAACGTTCAGCAACGGACAAATCGTCACCGACAAGGTTATCAAACGATAATATCACCATCGGGTAACCATTTCCTTCATGCGCATCCTTGGATTGATTATCTCCAAGGATGCGCATTTCCGTTTAGCAACCATTTGCCATAAGCCCGCAAACAAATCAAAATAATAATTTTTCACTCTCAAATAATTGCATGGTTCAAATAATTTGTATATCTTTGCAACATCAATAATAACCAAATAAAAGTTTAACTTAAAAAACAATGTGTATTATGAAGCAAAATTACTCATTTATTAAGCTGTTCATGCTTACAGTTATGGCCCTCTTTGCCGGAAACGTGATGGCAGAGGACATTATCTGGTCGGAAGACTTCAGCAGTTATGCCGACAAAGACGTTCCCAGCGGCGGCACATACTCGTACGTTTGCGAAGGAACAAACTACAACGATGACGGCACTGTTAAGAGTGGAACCATGATTTATGGTTCTGCCAACCTTGCAGGCGGAACCGCTCCTGAACTGCTGGTGGCAAAGAGTGGCGGTTCATTCACGGCAACCGTAGCCCTGGGTGGAAAGAGTGGCGACATGACGCTGCAGTTCAAGACCAACCGTACCGACCTGAAAGTGGAAGTTACTGGCGCAACACTCGGCGAAAAAGATCGCTCTGGCAATACCGACACCTATGCATTGACAGGTGCAAGCGGAACACTAACCATTAAGTTTGTAGCCGGTTCTAACAACGCCCGCCTCGATGACATCAAGTTGTTCCAGGGGCAAGGCCTGAAGCCCGCCGGACTTTCTTGGGGCAAAGCATCTACCAGCGTGACACTGGGCGACGAAGAGTCTTACAAAAACATTCCCACTCTTTCCAACGAGAACGGACTGCCGGTAACCTACACCAGTTCCGACGAGGCCGTCGCAACGGTCAGCAGCGATGGCGTTATCACTGTAGTAGGTGCTGGTAAGACCACCATCACCGCATCATTTGCAGGCAACAGCGAGTACGAAGCACAGACCGTTTCCGTCGATATAACCGTTAATGATAACAGCGGTGGCGGCGGTGGCGACACTCCCGCAACAGAACTCACCGTAGCTCAGGCTCTCGAAAAGATTAATGCCCTTGGAACAGAGGCAACTGGATACGTAGATAACAAGGCTGTTTTCCAAGTTAAGGGATATGTTGTAGGAACTCCAGATTGGCAGCGCAAACCAGCCGACAACACGCTTTATGGCAACGTTGAATTCAAGATTGCTGATGAGGCAGGCGGATCAAACACGCTCACAGTATATCATTGCAACAACCTGGATAATGCAAAATATACCGAAGAAACCATCAACAACTTTAAGGAAGGCGACTTCGTAATTGTTGAGGGTGTTCTTCAAATGTATGTTAAGAATGGAGTTGGAACTCCTGAAATTTCAAGTTGCCATCTCGTCAGCATCACAGCCGGCTTGAACCAGATCAGCGCCGAGACCGATGCCAACGCTCCTGCCTACAACGTTGCCGGCCAGCGCGTGAATGACGACTTCAAGGGCATTGTTGTCAAGAAGGGCAAGAAAGTCATCAAGTAAATTCCCATTCCTTCAGGCCATTCGCCTGACATATAATTGCCGTTTCCCTTTTGAGGAGACGGCAATTATTTTTTCTACCGTTTTGCTATAAAAGCAGGAGTAAAGTAATTAACCATTACTTGCATTGTTTCCAGACTTTAAATGACTTGCAATTAGACTTTAAATGCATCGCAATTAGACTTTAAATTGGATGCATTTAGACTTTAATTGCAACTCAATTAGACTTTGTTTGAAAAGTGTCCACACCTATAGTCCAATGATATTACCGTTTTCAAAAATAAAAAGGATATTCTTGCAGTTTTATTTTTTTAACGGCAGGAAAACGCAATTAAAGAAAGGATAATGTCCATTTTACAATTAATTAGTGTATCTTTGCAGTCAAATTTGAGCAAGTAGCAAAAACTTAAGAACAAAGATAACAATAAAATGAAAAAGAAACTCAACAAGGTGCTCGTACTGGGTTCTGGCGCATTGAAAATCGGACAGGCAGGAGAATTCGACTACTCTGGCTCTCAGGCCTTGAAAGCTCTCCGCGAAGAAGGTATTTCATCTGTTCTGGTGAACCCCAACATCGCCACCATCCAAACGTCGGAAGGCATCGCCGACAAGGTTTACTTCCAACCAGTGACTACTCATTTCGTAACCGAAATCATCAAGAAGGAACGCCCCGACGGAATTCTGCTGGCTTTTGGTGGCCAGACGGCACTGAACTGCGGTACTGAACTCTACCGCAACGGCACGCTCGAGGAATACGGCGTGGAGGTGCTCGGCACTAGTGTTGAGGCTATCATGAACACCGAGGACCGCGACCTGTTCGTGAAGAAACTCGACGAGGTGGAGCTGAAGACGCCCGTGAGCCACGCTGTGGAGAACATGGACGACGCGCTGAAGGCTGCCCGCGAGATTGGCTTCCCCATCATGATTCGCTCGGCATACGCCCTGGGCGGTCTGGGCTCGGGCATCTGTCCCGACGAGAAGGCTTTCATTGAGCTGGCCGAGAGTGCCTTTACGTTTGCCCCCCAGATTCTTGTGGAGGAGTCGCTGAAGGGATGGAAGGAGATTGAGTTTGAGTGCATCCGCGACGCCAACGACCACTGCTTCACGGTGGCTTCGATGGAGAATTTCGACCCGCTGGGCATCCATACGGGTGAATCAATCGTTGTGGCTCCGACTTGTTCGCTGACAGCCGAGCAGGTAAAGCAGCTTCAGGAAATCACCATCCGCTGCGTGCGCCATCTGGGCATCGTGGGCGAGTGCAACATTCAGTTTGCCTTCAACGCCACTACCAACGACTATCGCATCATTGAAATCAATGCCCGACTGAGCCGCTCATCGGCACTTGCCAGTAAGGCAACGGGCTATCCGCTGGCCTTCGTGGCCGCCAAGATTGCGCTGGGCTACACGCTCGACCAAATCGGCGAGATGGGAACTCCGAATTCTGCATACGTGGCCCCGAGCCTCGACTATATGATTTGTAAGATACCGCGCTGGGACCTGACGAAGTTCTCGGGCGTCAGCCGACTGATTGGCTCGTCGATGAAATCGGTGGGTGAAATCATGTCGATTGGCCGTTCGTTCGAGGAGATGATCCAGAAGGGCCTGCGCATGATTGGCCAGGGCATGCACGGATTCGTGGGCAACGACCACACGAAGTTCGACAACATCGAGGATGCCCTTCAGAATCCTACCGACCTGCGCATCTTTGCCATTGCCCAAGCACTGGAGGAGGGCTACACGGTGGAGCGCATCGAGGAGCTTACGAAAATCGACGTGTGGTTCCTGGAGCGACTGAAGCACATCGTTGACCTGAAGCACGAGCTGATGCAGTACAACAAGCTGGAGGACATCTCTGACGAGAAGCTGCGCGAACTGAAGGGTGCCGGTTTCTCTGACTTCCAGATTGCCCGCTTCGTGCTGAAGCCCACTCAGGGTAACATGGAGAAGGAAAACCTCACCGTTCGCAAGTACCGCAAGCAGCGTGGCATCGTGCCCTCGGTGAAGCGCATCAATACCGTGGCCAGCGAGCATCCCGAGCTGACCAACTACCTGTATTTCACCTATCTTTCGAAGGTGGAACCTACGATGGCCGATGCCAACGGTTCGGTGAGTTGCTGTGGCACAGCAACTTACAAAACAGCGGAGCATGACATTGAGTACTACAAGAATGAGAAATCGGTGGTGGTGCTCGGTTCGGGTGCCTACCGCATCGGTTCGTCGGTGGAGTTCGACTGGTGCTCGGTGAATGCCATCAACACCGCCCGCAAGCTGGGCTACAAGTCGATAATGATTAACTACAACCCCGAAACGGTGTCGACCGACTATGATATGTGCGACCGCCTCTACTTCGACGAGCTTTCGCTAGAGCGCGTGCTCGACGTCATCGAACTGGAAGAGCCCCGCGGCGTCATCGTGAGCGTGGGCGGACAGATTCCGAACAACCTGGCCATGAAGCTCTATCATCAGGGCGTTCCCGTGCTGGGTACAAGTCCGGTGAACATCGACCGCGCTGAGAACCGCGACAAGTTCTCGGCCATGCTCGACAAACTGGGCATCGACCAGCCCGCATGGCGTGCACTTACATCGGAGGACGACATCAAGGAGTTTGTGAACGAGGTGGGATTCCCCGTGCTGGTGCGTCCGTCGTACGTGCTCTCGGGAGCAGCCATGAACGTCTGCTATGACTTCGACGAGCTGCACCGCTTCCTCAACATGGCTACCGAAGTGTCGAAGGATTATCCGGTGGTGGTTTCGCAGTTCATGCAGGACACCAAGGAAATCGAGTTCGATGCCGTGGCCGACAAGGGCGAGGTGGTGGAATATGCCATCTCTGAGCATGTGGAATATGCCGGCGTACACTCTGGCGACGCAACTATGGTGTTCCCTGCCCAGCACATCTATTTCTCGACCATTCGCCAGATTAAGAAGATTTCGCGCAAGATTGCCCAGGAGCTGAACATCAGCGGTCCGTTCAACATCCAGTTCCTTGCCAAGAACCGCGAGGTGAAGGTCATCGAGTGCAACCTGCGCGCCAGCCGTTCGTTCCCCTTCGTTTCGAAGATTCTGAAGCGCAACTTCATTGAGACGGCCACGAAGATTATGCTCGACGCTCCCTATCAGACACCCGACAGAAGCGAGTTCGACATCGACCGCATCGGCGTGAAGGCCAGCCAGTTCTCGTTCGCCAGACTGCAGAATGCCGACCCCGTGCTGGGTGTTGACATGAGCAGTACGGGTGAGGTGGGATGCCTTGGCGACGACCTGAACGAGGCGCTGCTGAATGCACTTATTGCCACCGGCTACCGTCTGCCCAAGAAGAACATCCTGATTTCATCGGGTGCCGTGAAAGGCAAGGTTGACTTGCTTGAGCCGGCTCGCGAGCTGGTGAAGAACGGCTACCGCATCTTTGCAACGGCAGGAACGGCCAAGTTCTTCCAGGAGAACGGAGTGGAGGCTACGGCTGTGGCATGGCCCGATGAAGGCGGCGAGAACAACGTGATGAACATGATTCAAGACCATCAGCTCGACCTGATCATCAACGTGCCCAAGAACCATACCAACCGTGAGCTGACCAATGGCTACCGCATCCGCAGAGGTGCCATCGACCACAACATTCCGCTGATGACCAACGTACGTCTGGCCAAAGCTTTCATTGAGGCCTTCTGTGCGCTGAAGATGGAAGACATCAAGATAAAGGGATGGCAGGAATATAATGCATGACAGATAAGATAGAAGTACGCAATGCTCGGGTGAACAACTTGAAGGGCATAACGCTCGACATCCCTCGCGACCGCTTCATCGTGGTAGCGGGGGTGTCTGGTTCAGGTAAGTCCTCGTTGGCCTTCGACACGCTATATGCCGAGGGCCAGCGGCGCTATGTGGAGTCGCTGAGTTCTTACGCTCGGCAGTTCCTCGGCCGCATGAGCAAACCTGAATGCGACTACATTAAAGGACTGCCACCGGCCATTGCCATCGAGCAAAAGACGATTACCAGGAATCCGCGTTCCACCGTGGGCACCAGCACCGAAATCTACGAATACCTCAGGCTGCTGTTCGCCCGCATCGGAAAGACCTTCTCCCCCATCAGTGGGCAGGAGGTGAAGAAGCATACCACGGAAGACATCCTGAAATGCGCGCAGCAGTTTCAGGCGGGAACAAAGTTCGTGGTGATGGCTCCGCTACACATCCCCGAGAACCGCTCGCTCGGCAAGCAGCTTGAAATGGACATCAAGCAGGGATATGCCAGGCTTTTCTATAAGGGGGAATTCCACAGAATTGAAGATTTCATACAAGACGAGACGCTGCTGAACGAGGCCGAGAGGCAGCAATCATCCTCAAACGAATGCCTGTTGTGGCTGCTCATTGACCGTCTTTCGGTAGATGACAGCAAGGATACCATTTCGCGCCTGTTGGATTCGGCAGAGACCGCTTTCTATGAGGGCGACGGAGAGTGCCGACTGATGTTCCTCCCCAGCAACATCAGCTACGACTTTTCCACACGCTTCGAGGCCGACGGCATCAAGTTTGAGGAGCCCAACGACAACATGTTCTCGTTTAATTCTCCGCTTGGCGCCTGTCCCACGTGTGAAGGCTTTGGCCGCGTGATTGGTATCGATGAGAAATTGGTGATTCCCAACACAACGCTATCGGTATATGAAGGCTGCGTGCAATGCTGGCATGGCGACAAGATGAAGCAATGGCAAGACGAATTTTGCCGACGGGCAGCACGCGACCAGTTCCCCATCTTCAAGCCTTACATGGACCTTTCACGACAGGAAAGGGACTGGCTGTGGCATGGGCTGCCCTCTGACTCGAAAGACATCCACCAGCAAGTGAGCATCGACGCTTTCTTCCAGATGGTCAAAGACAACCAATACAAGATTCAGTATCGCGTGATGATGAGCCGCTATCGCGGAAAGACCATTTGTCCGGACTGTCATGGGACTCGTCTGAAGAAGGAGACGGACTACATCAAGATAGGCGGAATGAGCATCACCAATCTCGTGGAGATGCCCATCGGGAACATGAAGCAATGGTTCGACAACCTGGTGCTTGACGAGCATGACGCTGAGGTTGCGCGCCGACTGCTGGCAGAAATCAAAATGCGACTGCAATTCCTGGTTGACGTGGGGCTGAACTATCTGACGCTGAACCGTCCGTCGAACACATTGTCGGGTGGTGAAAGCCAGCGCATCAACCTCACTACATCGTTAGGCAGCTCGCTCGTGGGCAGCCTCTACATCCTCGACGAGCCCAGCATCGGACTACATTCGCGCGACACCTTCCGGCTTATCAACGTGCTCAAGGAACTGCAAAGCCTGGGCAATACGGTTATTGTGGTGGAGCACGACGAAGAAATCATGCGGGCTGCCGACTATCTTATCGACATCGGCCCTGAGGCTGGAAGACTGGGCGGTGAGATTGTTTTCGAGGGAAACGTGGCCGACATCAAGAACGACCCAGAGTCGGAAGAGGCCAAAAGTATCGTTGCGAAATATCCGCTGAGCCACTCCATCAAATACCTGACGGGAACGGAAGTGATTGCCGTGCCACAAAGCCGAAGGAAATGGAACCGCAGCTTCTGGCTGAAAGGGTGCCGGATGAACAACCTAAAAGGCATCGACGTGGAGTTCCCGCTGAATGTCTTCAATGTGGTTACTGGCGTCTCGGGAAGCGGAAAGTCGTCGTTGGTGAAAGGCATTCTGTATCCGGCATTAAAGCGACATCTCGACGAGGTGGCCGAAATTCCGGGAGAATACAGGTCGCTGGAGGGTGACTGGCAGGAAATAAAGCAAGTGGAAATGGTTGACCAGAATCCCATCGGAAAGAGTTCGCGCTCGAACCCCGCCACCTACGTGAAAGCCTATGATGCCATCCGTCAGCTGTTTGCCGAGCAGCCGCTGTCGAAACAAATGGGATTCACGCCGCAGTATTTCTCGTTCAACGCCGACGGCGGACGATGCGAGGAATGCCAGGGAGCTGGTGTCATCAATGTGGAGATGCAGTTTATGGCCGATCTTACGCTGGTCTGCGAGGCCTGTCACGGCAAGCGTTTTAAGCGTGAAATCCTTGAAGTGCGCTTCCACGATAAAAACATCAACGACATTCTTGACATGACCATCGCTGAAGCCATTGATTTCTTTAAAGAGCATAATGAGCAGCAGATTGTCAGCAAGCTGAAACCGCTCGATGATGTAGGGCTGGGATACATCAAGCTGGGACAGAGCAGCAGCACTTTGTCGGGAGGTGAGAACCAGCGCGTAAAGCTGGCCTACTTTATCGGAAAAGAGCAGCAGGCCCCTACCCTATTCATTTTCGACGAACCTACCACCGGCTTGCATTTCCACGATATCCAACGGCTGCTCGACGCATTCAATGCGCTCATTGAGCGTGGACACACCATCATCGTCATCGAGCATAACCTTGACATTGTAAAATGCGCCGACCATGTTATCGACCTAGGCCCTGAAGGCGGAGACCGCGGCGGTTCGCTGGTATGCACAGGAACACCCGAAGAGGTGGCAAAATGCAAAGAAAGCCTTACTGGCCATTATCTTGCCCCTAAACTATAATTACTCCATATTTTCAGTCATTCAAAAAAGAAAGAATAATGAAACACTACGAATATCAGACCTCAGGCGTTTGCAGCAAGGCCATCGTATTCGACCTCGATGAGCAGCAGCAAGTACACAATATACAGTTCATCGGAGGATGCCCGGGCAACACCACTGGAGTAAGCCTTCTTTCTGAAGGCCACGATGCCCAAAAGCTGATCAGCATGCTGAAAGACGTGAAATGCGGCTACAAGAATACCAGCTGCCCTGCTCAGTTTGCGTTGGCGCTATCACAAGCAATGAAAGAGGAAATCTGAAAGCATAAACAAAAAGGGTTGTCTTCCGAACGAATGGAAAACAACCCTTTTTATTACTGATAATGTAAGGTCAGTTCTGAGAACCGCCCACAATGTCAAGCAACTCGTTGGTAATGGCCTGCTGACGGCTCTTGTTGTACTGAAGATTCAGCTCGCGCAACAGTTCATCGGCATTGTCTGTTGCTGTCTGCATGGCAACCATACGGGCAGCATGCTCGGAAGCCACGCTGTCGAGCAGGGCAGTATAGAGCATCAGGTGGGCCATCTTTGGAATCAGCTGAGAGAGCACGGTGTCCATGTCGGGTTCCACGATGAAGTTGTCGTTTAGCGGTTTTACTTCTTCGCCTGTCGATGCTGAAGTATGCCGTGCATGCTTTCGCAGGTATTCCTGGCTCTCCTTAGTGGCTGCAATCGACGTAAGGTCGCGCTCATGATCGCGCTCAAGCTCAGTCTCCAAGTCGATGGGCAAGAATGTCTTTCGGGTAAGCACTTGCGAACCAGCGCTCTTGAAATGATGGTAGATGAATTCCACCTTATCCACTTCACCCTCAGCAAATCTCTTTCCGAGCAACATGGCTAAGTCTATGCACTGTCGTGCATTGGGCTTGTCGCAAAGGTCTGCATAACTGCCCTTGACGATGTAGCCCAGCTTGCGTGCCTTCTCCTCCACTTTACGGCCGATAGGATAAATGTCTATGTTCTCTTGTCCAATTGAAGAGGCATAGTTATCCACGGTATTCATCATCGACTTGATGACATTGGCGTTGAAACCGCCACAAAGCGAAGAATTGCTGGAAAAGACAACCAGTGCCACACGCTTCACGGGACGAACTTTGTCGTAAATGGTTTGAGCTTCAGCCTCGGCCGCCAGGAACGACTTCAAGATATGCTCCAGCATCGTCTCATAGGGCAACATGTTCTGGATAGCCACCTGCGCATGATGAAGCTTTGATGAAGCAACCATCTTCATGGCAGAAGTGATTTTCCGGGTGCTGTTGACCGATGCAATGCGACCTTTGATTTCTTTCAGTGACGGCATAAGCGATTACTGTTTATACGTTCCAGCGATATCGGCCATCGTGGCCTCAATCTTCTTCGTAGTGTCATCATCAATCTTTCCGGCACCTAAAGCGTCAATAACTTCCGGAGCCGATGAACGCAACTTGTCGAGGAATTGCGTCTGGCACTCACGAACCTTATCGATGGGCACATCGCGCATCAAACCATGCACACCACAATAGAGAATAGCCACCTGTTCACCTACGGGCATTGGGCTATATTGCGGCTGGATGAGCAACTGGTTGTTCTTGCGTCCGCGGTCGAGCGTCATGGCTGTCACGGCATCCATATCACTTGAGAATTTTGAGAACGCCTCAAGTTCACGATACTGTGCCTGGTCAATCTTGAGTGTACCTGCCACCTTCTTCATCGATTTAATCTGAGCTGAGCCACCCACACGAGATACCGAAATACCCACATTGATGGCAGGACGGAAACCTTGGTTGAACAAATCAGACTCAAGGAATATCTGACCATCGGTGATTGAAATCACGTTCGTGGGGATGTAAGCCGAAACGTCGCCTGCCTGAGTTTCGATAATGGGCAGTGCGGTAAGAGAGCCGCCTCCCTTGACATGGCCTTTCATGCACTCAGGAAGGTCGTTCATCTGCTCGGCTACTTCCTGCTGTTCGTTCATCTTGGCAGCACGCTCCAAAAGACGGGAATGAAGATAGAACACATCGCCAGGATATGCTTCGCGACCAGAAGGACGGCGCAAGATAAGCGACACCTCACGATAGGCCACAGCCTGCTTGGAAAGATCATCGTAAACAACAAGAGCCGGTAAACCACGGTCGCGGAAATATTCACCGATGGCAGCACCTGCGAACGGAGCATAATACTGCATAGCAGCCGGGTCAGCAGCTGTAGCAGCCACGATGATGGTATATGGCATGGCACCATGTTCCTTCAGCGTCTGCACCAATGTTGCAACGGTAGATGCTTTCTGGCCAATGGCCACATAAATGCAATACACAGGCTTTCCGGCTTCGTAGAAACTCTTCTGGTTGATAATGGTGTCGACGGCAATAGCGGTCTTTCCCGTCTGACGGTCACCGATAATCAGCTCACGCTGTCCACGGCCAATGGGAATCATCGAGTCGATTGCCTTCAGGCCCGTCTGAAGAGGTTCTTTCACGGGCTGACGATAGATCACACCGGGAGCCTTACGGTCGAGAGGCATTTCGAAGGCACCCGCGAGGTCGATGTCACCCTTACCATCAACAGCCTCGCCAAGCGGGTTAATAACACGCCCCAGCATGTTGTCGTTGACACGGATTGAGGCAATGCGCTTGGTGCGCTTCACCACCATGCCTTCCTTGATGCCCGAAGTCGTACCGAGAAGCACACAACCCACATTGTCCTCTTCAAGGTTCATGACAATAGCCATTGTGCCATTCTCAAACTCCAGCAGTTCGTTGGCCTCGGCATTACGGAGTCCATAGATGCGCGCTACGCCGTCGCTAACGGTGAGCACGGTGCCCACCTCGTCGAACTTCTCTTCATTCGAGATGCCCTTCAGCTGCTCGAGCAGCACCTGTGAGACTTCGCTTGGTTTTATTTTATCTGACATAAATTTAATGCTTAATTCTTTATGCTTTATGCATGATTATTTCTTCAATGCTGTAAGTATCGTGTTGAGACGTGTCTTAACACTCGCATCCATGCGATAAGTGTCGTACTCAAGGATGAAGCCGCCGATAATCTCAGGGTTCACCTCGGTCTCAAACTCTACTGTTCCATTAGTTTTGCTTTCCACCATCTGGCGCATCTTCTGCTCCGTCTGGGCACTGACGCGTGCTGCGGTGGTTAGCTTTCCACGGATGACGTTCTTCTGCTTGCGGTAAAGCGTGACATACGAGTTTGCCATGAATTGTATCAGGTTCTCGCGGTCTTCCTTCAGCACGAGACCGATGAAAGACTTCGTCAAGTCGGAAGGATTCTGGCCGACGGCGGTCAGCAACAGAACTTCCTTCTTGTCTTTCGAGAGCATCGGATTGTCAATAGTATGCCGCAACTGTGGAACATCGATGTAGCTCTTGGCCAACGACGACATCTCACCGTAGACAGCATCCTCTTTCTTCGCGTCAGCGGCAGCTTTCAGCAGTGCCCTGGCATAGCGAACCGATATAACTCCTATATCCATATATAATTACTCTTTAGCAGATACATCATCCAGCATACGTTCAATCAAATCCATCTGGGCCTGGTCACTCTTCAGTTGCTGGCGAATCACCTTCTCGGCAATCTCCACACTGAGCGTGGCAACCTGTTTGCGGATGTCGGCAATGGCGGCCTTCTTCTCTTGTTCGATGGCAATCTTCGCATCGTCAAGCAGACGTGCACCTTCCTGGCGGGCCTTGTCCTGAGCCTTCTCCACAATTGCGTCGCGGGTTTCGGCAGCCTCCTTCAGTATCTGAGCCTGCTTCTCGCGAGCTTCCTGCAAGATGGATTCACCTTCCTTCTGGATGTTGGCCAACTTCTCGTTAGCCTCATGAGCCTTTTGCAGCGATTCATCAATGAAGGCCTTGCGCTCATTCACCATGTTGGTGATGACCGGAAAACCGAACCTCCAAAGGATGAACAGCACCACCAAGAACGTCAATGACATCCAAAACAGTAGTCCTGTGCTCGGAATCAATAAATCCATACGCTGAAATACTTCTTTTAGTAAACAATGGTCGACAAATCAAACGCGGGGCAATCCCCTCTCGTCAATTCATCTTCCCAATTCTCAAATGGTTTGTCAGATTAGATGCAGAGGAATGCAATAACGGCTGCGAACAGGGCAACACCCTCGATAAGAGCAGCTGCCACAATCATGTTCGTGAACAGTTTGTTCATTACTTCCGGCTGACGAGCCATAGCATCCATGGCCTGGCCGCCAATCTTACCAATACCGATACCTGCGCCAATAGCTGCGAGACCTGCGCCTACTGCGGCACCCAACTTTGCAACACCTTCTGCTGCTAATAATGCTGTAATCATAATTCTTAAAGTTTTAAATTTGTTATTGTTTTTAATTATTTGATTTTTAGAAATTTATTCGTGTTCTGGCTCAACTTTAGCTAAGCCGATGAACACAGCGGAGAGCATCGTGAACACCATGGCCTGGATGAAGCAGACCAAACATTCAAGACACATCATGAAGATACTCATTATCACACTCAAGACCGACATAGACAGTTGGACGGCTATAGCCTGAGAAGCCACCAAGAAGATAATGCAGGTGATGGCAACGGCAATGGCATGTCCTGCCATCATGTTGGCAAAAAGACGGATCATCAAGGCAAATGGCTTTGTGAAGATACCCACAAACTCAATTACCGGAATGATGGGAATCGGGGCTTTCAGCCATGTTGGCACATCTGGCCAGAAGATATCTTTCCAGTAGTGCTTGTTACCCGAGAACTGCACGATGATAAACGTACAGAGGGCAAGGAAGAAAGTCACGGCGATGTTACCCGTCACGTTTCCAGAACCTGGGGGGAATGGGATAAGGCCCATCACGTTGCAGATGAAGATGAAGAAGAAGCACGTCAGCAAGTAGGGCGTATATTTCTCATATCCCTTGCCTACTCCCGGCTTGATAATCTCATCAACTACATACATCACCAACAACTCGACAAAGCCCACAAAACCGCCAGGCGCCTTGTCCGATGCCTTGCGATTCTTGTACCAGCGGGCACTTAAAAGAATGCAACAAAGCAACAGGATGACATTAATGAACATCACGGCAACAGTCTTGGTAATGGAAAGGTCGAGGACAGGCTCGCCATTCTCGACTATCTTTCCGGCCAACTCACCTTCCTTCACCAATTCCAGTCCGTATGGACGTCCGTCACCTTCCTCAAAGGCTGACGACATGAACACATGCCATCCCGTAGAGCTTTTCACGATAACAGGCAACGGAATGACCAGAGCATTCTCGCCTTCACCGGTGATATGCCACTCATGGGAATCCTTGATATGCTCAAGCACCACTTCTTTAGCGCTGAACTCGGCACTCCATGCCGTACTGGCAAATGCCATCAGCATAAGGAAAATGGGAAGCAGTCGTTTGATTTTATTCATTTAGAGTTATAGTATTATTATTCAGTTACATTAGTAATTAGTGTCTCATTGTAAGTGTCACCACCATCATTATTGCATACATTATAATAAACATAGCTGCAAATTCGATGGTTTTTTCACGGTCTGTGGAGAAAACGACGTAGAGTGCAACGACGGTTGCGACAAGCACCATGCGTATCGTGGCCATAATCAGGTAGAACTGTACCAGATTCTCAGGCGAGCGGCGCTTCACTGCATCGTATCCTTTCACATAAGCCATCCCAAGCAACGTGAAGAACAGGACACTGAGGAATACCGAAACGGGAGTCATTCGGTTTTCTCAATACAGAGCGACACTACACCCTTCTGGACTTCAACCACGCCGCCCAGTATGGGCAGCTGCACGCCGTCATACTCCACCACTCCTTTCTGAAGCGTTGAGATGATGGGGGCATGGCCTGAGAGAATCTCAAAGTTACCCTGCGTTCCGGGCACCTTCACGCTCTCCACTTCACCAGTGAACTCAATCTTTTCGGGCGAAACTATTTTCAGTTGCAACATTTCAATATCCTTATTTAGAAATTGACCTTTTACTACCTAACGATGGGCAACACTCAAGTGCGCTCATCGATTACCGGCTAACGATAATCAACCAACTTTAGCAGCCTCAAGCAGTTTCTGGGCCTTTTCCTTCACGTCTTCGATGGTGCCGACATTAAGGAATGCCTGCTCGGGCAAGTCGTCAACCTCACCGTCAAGAATGGCATTGAAGCCCTTGATGGTATCCTCGATGGAAACCATTACGCCTGGCAGTCCAGTGAACTGAGAGGCCACGGTGAACGGCTGCGAAAGGAAACGCTGCACGCGACGGGCGCGGTTAACCGTCAGCTTGTCCTCATCCGACAGCTCGTCCATACCAAGGATGGCAATGATATCCTGCAACTCGTTGTATTTCTGAAGAATCTGCTTCACGCGCTGAGCGCACTCATAATGCTCCTTTCCCACAACGAGCGGGTCAAGTATTCGCGAAGTCGAAGCCAGCGGGTCAACTGCTGGATAAATACCAAGACCGGCAATCTTACGGTCGAGCACGGTGGTAGCATCCAGATGGGTGAAGGTTGTAGCAGGTGCCGGGTCGGTAAGGTCGTCGGCAGGCACATACACAGCCTGAACAGAAGTGATAGAACCGTTTTTCGTTGAGGTGATTCGTTCCTGCATGGCTCCCATCTCTGAGGCCAGCGTGGGCTGATATCCCACGGCTGAAGGCATACGGCCAAGCAGAGCAGAAACTTCGGAACCAGCCTGCGTGAAACGGAAGATGTTGTCGATGAAGAACAGGATGTCAGCCGACGAGCCGCTGTCGCGGAAACCTTCAGCCACAGTCAAACCCGACAAAGCCACCGAAGCACGTGCTCCTGGCGGTTCGTTCATCTGTCCGTAAACCAGCGTTGCCTGGCTCTTCTTCAGTTCCTCGGGATCAACAAGCGAGAGGTCCCATTTGCCCTCGTCCATTGCCTCGCGGAATTTCTCACCATACTTGATAACGCCGCTCTCAATCATCTCTCGAATCAGGTCGTTACCTTCACGCGTACGCTCGCCTACACCAGCAAACACCGAGAAACCGTTGTGTCCCTTGGCAATGTTGTTGATAAGCTCCATGATAAGCACGGTCTTTCCTACACCAGCACCACCGAAGAGTCCAATCTTTCCACCCTTCAGATAAGGCTCAAGCAAATCAATCACCTTGATTCCCGTAGAGAGAACTTCCTTGGTCGTAGACAGTTCTTCGAACTTAGGCGCATCGCGGTGAATGGGGAAACTGCCTTCCATCGAGAGCTGCCCCATGCCATCGATAGGCCGTCCGATGACATTAAGCATTCGTCCTTTGATTTGTTCGCCTGCAGGCATAGTAATAGGAGAACCCAGCGGAACGGCCTCAATGCCGCGTTGCAACCCGTCGGTATTGTCCATAGCCACACAGCGCACCGTGTCCTCACCGATGTGCTGCTGCACCTCGATAATCATCTCTTCGCCATTAGGACGCTTCACCTTCAGGGCATCGTAGATTTTAGGCAACACTTTCTCAGCATCCAAACCCTTGGTATCGAAAAAAACGTCGATAACCGGGCCGATAATCTGGGAGATATGCCCAGTAATTTGTGTCATAATTTTATGGTTTAAGTTTCAATAATGCTATTAGTGAAGGCAAAATTAGAAAAAAAATCCGATAAGTCCAAACTTTCAATTAAAAAAAAACAAAAAAGTAGAATGTGTAATATAATTCGTACATAATAACCATACGAATATGTTTTTATGATCAGATAAAGTTCTGCTGGACAACAAATAAAGTCACAATGGGTTGGTTTTAAAGTTCAAAACTACCAGTATTAAAGTTCAGAACTGCCAGTTTTAAAGTTTAAAACTACCAGTTCCGCTCAGTAAAACTCTTGCTTCCACTGGGTGGAAGGAGTGCAAGTAACCAGCGTTTGAATGGAATCTGATGGATAAAAAAACTGAGTCCACCGATTTAAAGTGGACTCAGTTATCTTCAGTTTTGATTATTTGTTCACCTGGAACTTTGTGCAGCCATCCTTGAAGAAGGCGTTGATCTGCTTGGCGGCAGCAATACCGGCATTGATATTGGCCTCAGCGGTCTGTGCACCCATCTTCTTGGGAGTTGAGAAGTAGCGGCCTTCGAACTTCTGGAACTCAGCATCGGCATCGGGCTTGATGTCGGTGATGTACTTAATGTCCTCACGCTCTGCCATCAGTTTGAGCAGTTCAGGCTCATTGATCACTTCCTTGCGGGCTGTGTTGACCACGATACCACCCTTCTTCATCTTGTTCACCAAGGCATAGTTGATGCTCTCCTTGGTCTCGGGAGTTGCAGGAATATGGAGTGAAACCACGTCGCACTGTTCGAAGAGTGCATCCTGGTTGGCAACGGCATGCACACCGGCAGCCTCGATAACCTCTACAGGACAGTAGGCATCGTATGCATAGACATCCATTCCAAAGCCCTTGGCCACACGAGCCACATTGCGGCCCACATTACCAAATGCGAGGATACCCAGTTTCTTGCCCATCAGTTCAGAGCCGGCCTTGCCGTTGAAGAAGTTGCGCACACCAAATACGAGCAGGCCGAACACCAGTTCAGCCACGGCGTTTGAGTTCTGTCCGGGAGTGTTCTCAGCCACCACATTGTGGGCAGTAGCAGCAGCCAGGTCGATATTGTCATAGCCTGCACCTGCACGAACCACAATCTTCAACTGCTTGGCAGCATCGAGCACCTCGGCATCCACCTTGTCGGAACGGATGATAAGGGCATCGGCATCCTTCACGGCATCCAGAAGTTGGGCCTTCTCGGTATATTTCTCCAGCAGCACGAGTTCGTTGCCTGCTGCTTCAATCTCCTTGCGAATGCCCTCAACAGCGGCACTTGCAAATGGTTTCTCTGTAGCTACTAAAATCTTCATTTTAATTTATTTAATGGAACACAAAGACACAAAGGCACAAAGGATATTTTTATTGTCGTTTAAATCTTTGTTTCTTCGTGTCTTTGTGTTCAGTTAATTATTAATGATTAGCCTCGAATTCCTTCATGCAAGCCACAAGAGCGTTAACTCCCTCGATGGTCTGGGCATTGTAGCAAGATGCACGGAAACCACCAACCGAACGGTGACCCTTCACACCAACCATACCCTTTGAGGTAGCAAAGTCGAGGAAGTCCTTTTCCAGTTCCTTGTACTCATCGGCCATCACGAAGCAGATGTTCATCAGCGAACGGTCTTCCTCAGCAGTCACTGTGCCACGGAACAACTTGTTGCGGTCAATCTCACCATACACAATCTCGGCACGCTGCTGGGCCAGTTTGTCCATAGCAGCAACACCGCCCTGAGCCTTAATCCAACGAAGGTTCTCGAGAGCAGTATAGATGGGAACTACTGGAGGAGTGTTGAACATTGAACCCTTGTCTACGTGGGTACGATAGTCGAGCATGGTGGGAATCTCACGGGGAACCTTGCCCAGGGCATCTTCCTTCACAATTACGATAGTCACACCAGCCATAGAAAGGTTCTTCTGGGCACCGGCGTAGATGGCATCATATTTAGCCACATCTACTGGACGGCTGAAGATGTCGGAAGACATATCGGCAATCATCGGAACAGAAACCTCATATTCCTTGCGTACCTCTGTTCCGTAGATGGTGTTATTGGTAGTAATGTGCAGATAGTCGGCATCAGCGGGAACAGTCCATCCTTTCGGGATAAACGTATAGTTGGCATCGGCAGAAGAAGCCACTTCAACAACCTCACCGAATAATTTGGCTTCCTTCATTGCCTTCTTAGCCCAAACACCAGTGTTCAGGTAAGCAGCTTTCTTAATAAGGAAGTTGTAGGGAATCATACAGAATTCCAGAGACGCACCGCCTCCGAGGAAAAGAACCTTGTAACCCTCTGGAACGTCGAGGAGTTCTTTGACAAGTGCTTCAGCCTCATCGACAACAGGCTGGAAATCCTTTGCGCGGTGGCTGATCTCAGCAAGCGAGAGACCACTTCCGTTGAAGTCTAAAATCTGCTTAGCAGTATTCTCAATCACTTCGCGGGGAAGCATCGAGGGACCTGCGTTAAAGTTGTACTTCTTCATTTGATTGTATTGTTTTAATGTTAAATGTATTGTTTTCTAAAACGGGTGCGAAATTACAATAAATCTGCAAAATAGCCAAATATTTTATCACAATTTATAATTATAATCAAAATTACATGGCAATTTGTCATTTATGAATAGCACTTTTATGGTTGTCTGAAGCTTTTTTATTGGTCGTTATCTGACTTCTTCGACAATCGTCTTTACGCCCTTTATTTTCTCTCCGACAACATTTCGAAGCAATGTTCCCAGTTTCTCACGACTGACGGCTGCATAGCTGTAGCGGTCGTTCACGTCGATACGGCCTATTTCGTCACTATTGAGCCCACCTTTCTTACATAGAAAACCAACGATATCACCCTTGGAAATCTTGTCCTTCTTGCCTTTTCCGATATATACGGTCGACATTCGGGGCAAAGCTGGCTCAGGCAAGGATTCTGGTATCTGATAAGATTCCGCTTCTCCTTTCACATATTCTGGAATATGTTCCTCTGGACCAAGGACAAAGAACGTGCGCCCCGACTTGTCCCAACGGCCAGTTCGTCCCACTCGATGAACATAACCTTCGGAGCCAAGGGGAAGGTGATAATGGATGATGTTTTGAATGTCGGGAATGTCAAGGCCACGACTGGCTAAATCGGTGCATACCAGGATATTAGAAGATGCATTCGAGAAGCGGTAGAGTGCTGCCTCACGGTCGTTCTGCTCCATACCTCCATGAAAGGCGCTTGTGGTGAAACCACACTTGCGAAGATATTGGTCGGTTCGCTCAACGCTGTCACGATAATTGAGAAACACTATGCTGCTCTCGTTGCCAAGACTTCTAAGCAAATTGGCCAGAGCTTCGAGTTTGTCCTTCAACTTACTTTCCACCTTATATAATATAATACGCTCAGGAATCTGTTCGTCGGCAACACGATAATCCAATATACGTGTTTTTCCCATACGGACAAAACGGGGAATCTCTTCTGCATCAGTAGCTGATAACAGCACAAGCTGTTCTGCATGGCGAAGCTTTCCCATCAACTTGCTCATCTCGTCGCGAAAACCCATTTCAAGGCACTTGTCGAACTCATCGATAACCACATACTTGATGAAAAGCGGCGAAATATTTCCTTTCTCCAAATGGTCATTAATTCGGCCTGGGGTTCCAAATACAACCTGAGGTTCAACCTCGCGCAAACGGCGATGCTCGTCCATAGTGGCTCGACCGCCATAAAGTGCCATCGAACGAAGCCCACAACCCAAATCCTTTAGGAAAGTCTGCGACTGAAGCGCAAGTTCACGTCCGGGAACCAACACAAGAATCTGAACTTGGGCAAGACTAGCATCAACTTTTTCGATAAGCGGAAACAAATAAGCCAAGGTCTTGCCACTACCCGTCGGCGAGAGTATGACCACATCGTCGTTACACTCCCCTATCGTCTCAATGGCAGCCTTTTGCATCGGGTTCAGTTCTGCAAAACCAAGTTTGTCAAGCGTCTTTTCTATATCCATCTTTTTTGCTTGCAAAATTAATTAAAATTTCTGGAAACTCAACGCTCACGGCAGCATTATTTTCACTATCCTCTTCCGACCGTGTAACCGTAACACTTCTGCAAACGATTTCGTGAGCAAAATCAATTCTCGTGGTATCAATATCACAAAAAAAAATGTATCTTTGCACCGCACTTCTGATGGCATAACTATTGAAAGAAGACTACAAACAACTATTATCGATATGCGAAAACAACTACTTACACTCTGTCTCGCCCTAACATGCACAGGCATAGCATGGGCCGACGACACACAAACTGTGACCATTGACGGAGCCACTCAGGCAAAGACCGTCAGGCAAATCACTTTCAGTGGAGACCAGATTGTGCTCCACTATTCTGATGGAACGACATACTCGGGCGACGATTTGTCGCTCGTCGTAATCACGTTCAGTGTTTCCAACGGCATCTCTACCCCCGACCAGACCATCGACACAGAGGCCGTATGGTACGATCTGGCAGGCCGGAAACTCTCAGGAATGCCAACCAAGAGCGGCACATACATCAAGAAAACAGCAAACAAAACCATTAAAGTCCAAAAGTAATGAAAAGAATCATATTATCGCTGATTGCCCTGCTGGGCATCTTCGGTGCTAAAGCCGATACAACATGGGACTTCACCACCGTGAGCGATGCCGACTACACCGCCATAGCAAACGATGCAGCCAACTGGACGAAGGACTCCGAAGTAGACCGCTACGGGAATGCAAAGGCACTGACTAACTCACAACTTATTGCAGGAAACACGGAACTGGCATACGCCAAGGGCATCTTGTTTACAATAACAAAAGCCGATGGAATCCGTGTTGACAGGGCCAACAAACGATTAGGACTAAACGGTTCGGGATTCACGGTGACTATCCCCAACCTAAAGAAGGGACAGACCGTCAAGATTGTATCAAGAATTGGCAACAAGAATGGCACCAACCGCTATCTGGAAGCCACCACCAACCTGACCGTGAAAAGCGGCTTTACCACACACGACAAGGACGAGCAAATCACCAATGAAGCCACGGTTACCGAAGACGGAAGCATTGCATTCACCACGAAAGAGGGCGGAATCAATCTATTCTCCATCACTATCAGCGCTTCAGCTTCGGGCGGCGGTTCTGAATCCACAAGCAACGACGTCATCAACAACGCCGTAAGCATGAACACCAACAAGAACCAAGCTGTCTTCACGCTGAACAGTGGCGAAAAGAAGTATTACGACACTGAGTCGCTCACCAGCATCGACATTGACGAACAGACCAACCAAATCAGCGTCGTCTCTGCTACAGGAGGCTCCGATGAATACTACGGAAGCGTGGCCCGGCTGTCGTTTACCAAAAAGGCTGAAAGTGGCTCTGAGGGCACTTTCGATAACCAGGACGGGAAAGTGGTCATCACCGAAGCTAAGGGATGGTTGGAGTCGGCTTACGTGAAATGGCAACCCTTCACGAATGCCACGTCGTATATTGTCTACATCAAAGGCGGACAATACAGCGATTGGACGAAACTCGACGACCAGTTGGTGCGCAACTATGGTGCCTACGGACGTGCCGATGCAGTTGGGCTAACGGCAGGAAGCGACTACGCCTTCAAAGTGGTTCCTGTTCTGGAAAGTTCCCCCGAGGGTAGCGAAAGCAATGCCAACGAAGCTACCGGCATCGACGTAAAAAACTACAGTAGACAGGGATTTGCCTTCATGGATGGCTACACTCCTGGTGCCTACAACAATGACGGCACACTGAAACAGGGTGCGAAGGTCTTCTACGTCACAAAGAACACAGCCAAGACCATCTCCACCACTGTGACAGGTGCCGAGACGAATCCCTGCGTGGGATTGCAGGCCATCATCGCCGGCTACGAGAAGGGCAAGGACACCACGCCCATCGCCTTCCGCTTCGTCGGCCTCGTAACCATAGACGACCTCGATGCCATCGGCAGTTCGGAAGAGGGCATTCAGGTTAAAGGCAGAAAGGCCGACTCGGAGCTGAACCTCACCTTTGAGGGCATCGGCGACGATGCCACCGTGAAGGGCTTCGGCTTCTTGGTTCGCAACTCGAAGAGCGTGGAGTTCCGCAACCTGGGTATCATGCGCTGTATGGACGACGGCCTTTCGCTCGACACCGACAATTCTAACATCTGGATTCACCACAACGACTTCTTCTACGGCCCAAAGAAGAGCGGCGACCAGATAAAGGGCGACGGTGCCTGCGACGTGAAGAGCGACTCGAAGCTGGTCACCGTATCTTACAACCGCTTCTGGGATACCGGCAAGTCAAATATGTTCGGCATGAAGAGCGAGAGCGGCCCAAACTATATCAGTTACGACCATAACTGGTTCGACCACTCCGACTCGCGCCATCCGCGTGTGCGCACCATGAGTGTTCACGTTTGGAACAACTACTTCGACAATGTGGCCAAGTATGGCGTGGGCGCAACGACAGGCGCCAGCGTATTCGTGGAGAACAACTATTTCCTCAAGACCAAGAAGCCTATTCTCTCCTCCCTGCAAGGAACCGACGCACAAGGTAGCGGAACCTTCTCAGGTGAAGAAGGCGGTATGATCAAGGCTTACGGAAACTACTTCGACCGCACGGCCACCAACTTCAAGTACTTCACCCAGAAGAATCCTTCCTCTACGGGTTACGATGCCTACGAGACAGACAGCCGCGATGAGCAGATACCCGCTTCGGAAGTGACCAAGTCGGGCAATAACAGTTACAACAACTTCGACACCACACCCAGCCTGATGTATGACTACACACCCGAAGGAGCAGAGAATGTTCCGGCTGTCGTGACAGGCTTCTATGGTGCAGGTCGAATGAATCACGGTGATTTCACCTACACTTTCAGCGACAACGTTGGCAACGACGACACTGACTCCGCGTACGACAACACGCTTGGCAGCCTTCTCGACGACTACAGTTCTTCGCTCATAGGCATCTTCGGCGACGAAAATTCGTCAAGCGGCGAAGGAGGCAATGAACAAGGCGGAGGCTCCGACGAAGGCGGACAGAGTGGCGGAACCACCATCTCAGCCTCGGTGGAATGTACATTCACAGGCAGCAAGCCGTCGAGCAATCTCTTCACCATAAGCGGAAACTACAGCACATCGAAAGGCTATGCCAACGTCAACGGAACAACTTACACCACCTGTCTGAAGATGGAAGAAAAAACCAGCATCAAGTTCACCACAGAGAAAGCCATGAAACTGACGCTTGTATTTGCTTCCACCGAGACAGGGAAAAAGGTGAAGGTAGACGGAACCGAGTATACAACTGACAGCAAAGCTGCGGTTACCGTTGACCTGGCCGCAGGTGAACACGAGATAAAGAAATCTGCCTCTATCAACCTGTTCTACATAGGACTTTCAGAATAGCACCTTTCGGTTGAAATCTTCTACAAGGCGACGGGCGACACGAACATATCAGAGTGTCTTGTCCGCCGCCTTTAAGTATGCAGTAAAACAAGGCAAACAAACATTCATTCCATTATTCATCGCATTACTGCTCATTATCGGCAGTAAAACTGCTCATTATTGGCAGAAAAACTGCTCCCTATTGGCAGTAAAACTGCAACTTATCAGCAGTAAAACAAGAAAAATACACTCTAACTTCATCACGGCGACGCATAACGACCATTACATTGCCCGAAACATTGCACTGAAAAGTTTTTTGAAAAAAAAAGCGTATTTATTTGGTGTTTTCGAAAAAACACCGTACCTTTGCAACCGCATTCAAGAAAACTGCACCCGTAGCTCAGTTGGTAGAGCACCTGACTCTTAATCAGGGTGTCCAGGGTTCGAACCCCTGCGGGTGTACCAAGAGGAAGAGAAATCTTCCTTTTTTTATTGATATTTTTCTTTTATTAAAGAAAAAAACACTAAAAAACTTCATATCTCGATTTTTATTGTTAACTTTGCACCGCCTATTGCGGATTGCCAATTCCGCAGGATTAAAATTAACGATTAAAACTCAACAAATAAATGGCAGAAGAAACAACAACAGTTCAGAAAGAACAACAGCCTCTTGCTGAAGAACAATCGTTCTTCAGTCTTGAGTCTATTTTCAGAATGCTCGTACTCAATTGGCAGTGGTTTGCCTTGAGCCTTGTTATCGCATTAGGTATAGCATTCCTGTATCTTCGCTACACCAAGCCAGTGTATAACACCTATACTAAGATTATGGTTAAAGGAAGCGAAACCAAAGGCAGCAAAGCAAGCCAGGCTCTTACCATCGGTGACATTATCCAGAACTATGGTCTGTCGAATGAGAGACAGATTCTGAAATCGTCAACAACTGCTGCTGAAGTAGTTCGTGACTTGAAACTTTATGTCACATACACTCTGGAAGGTCGTGTGCTTGATCGAATTCTCTATAAGAACCAGGAAATTCTTGTAGATATGGATGCTGCACACGTGGAAAAACTCAACACACCAGTATATATGAAACTGGAGAAAGATAAGGGCAGTTATCATATCACTGGAACATATCGAGTTCCCATCGATGAACTGAACTCATCGGCTCCCTATGGTATCGACCAAACCATTAAAACATTTCCTGCAACAATCAAGACCAAGGCAGGAACAATAACTGTTTTCAAGAATCCTGCTCCTGTAACAACGAAGATGCAAGATGGTCAGGTTATCAACATCTCCATCAATTCGCCAATGAATGTTGGTAAAAGCTATGCCGGAAGACTGAATGTTGTTAGCAACGAAGGCTCTGACGTGCTTACGCTGAGCATAAATGATGAAAACACTACTCGTGCCGTGGATTATCTGAACCAGATGTTTATCGTCTACAATCGTTTGGCAAATGAAGACAAAAACGATGTGGCACGCCGCACAGAGGCATTCATCAACGAACGTTTGGAGAAGATTAATGGAGAATTGAATGCCACCGACAGCGAGCTTGAAAGCTACAAGCGCCGTCACGGACTTGTGAACCTTCGTTCTGATGCAAGCCAGTCGGCCGGCAACCAAGATGCTTATGAGAAACGGCTTAGTGATGCCAACACCCAAATTCAGTTGATTAACACATACCGTCAGTATATAAATAAACCTACGAACAAAGGTCAGATTATGCCATCAAACGTAGGCTTGAACGATGGTCAGACAGGACAACTTGTATCAGAATACAATCAACGCGTGCTGGAGCGTAACCGTCTGTTGCGCTCTGCTTCAGAACAGAGTCCTGCCGTTCAGAAACTGAATGCCGACATCGACGATCTCTACCAGAGCGTTCAGCAGAGCTTGAACAACGCCTATCAGCACAACATGCAGACAGCACAGATTCAGCGCAATGCTATTTCTTCACAATTAGGTCGCTATACTGGCGAAATCAACAAGACTCCTGAGCAGGAGCGCATTCTTACCCAGATTGGACGTCAGCAAGAGGTACGCAGCGGTCTTTATCTGATGCTTTTGCAGAAACGTGAAGAAAACTCCATCTCACTTTCAGCTACGGCTAACAAAGCCAACATGATTGAGGTTCCCCTCTTCGGTGGAAAGGTGAGTCCTAAAAACAATATGGTATATCTTACAGCTCTTGGTATAGGTATTTTGCTTCCTGCACTGATTATGTTCGTACTCTCACTTCTCCGTTACCGAATTGAAGGCCACGATGACGTGATGAGACTGACAGCACTGCCCATTCTGGCAGATGTGGCTATTGCAAGCGATACAGCCAAGACAAAGGCCGACATTGTTGTGCATGAAAACAAAAACAACCAAATGGAAGAAATCTTCCGATCCATGCGAACGAACCTGCAATTCATGCTTAAGGAGAGTGACAAAGTCGTTATGTTTACCTCAACAACCTCTGGTGAAGGTAAGACATTCAACTGTGCCAACCTCGCAGTTTCCTTCGCACTTCTCGGCAAGAAGGTTCTCATTGCAGGTCTTGATATTCGTAAGCCACGTCTTGCAGAACTTTTCGAAATCAACAACCATCATAACGGTATCACACCGCTTCTCACTTTAGAAGAGCCCAAATGGAGCGATATTGCAGAGCAGATTTTGCCCTCAGGTGTTAACAAAAACCTCGATTTGCTTATGGCAGGTCCGGTTCCACCCAACCCCGCAGAGTTGATGGCTCGTCCCTCACTCGATGTCATCTTCAAGATCCTTCGAGACAAATATGACTATATCCTCGTTGATACAGCGCCCGTTGGTCTGGTAACCGACACGCTACAAGTAGGTCGTGTGGCAGATGCTACTATCTACATGTGCCGTGCAGACTTTACAGCAAAATCATCGTTCGAGTTAATCAATGGTCTTGCTAACGAAGAGAAACTTCCAAACATGGCAATAGTTATCAACGGTATCGACATGTCGAAGAAGAAGTATGGCTACTATTATGGCTACGGACGCTACGGTAAGTATGGGCGATATGGACGATATAACAGCTATGGCAAATACGGACGCTACGGTTATGGACGATATGGCTATGGACGATATGGTTCATACGGCAGCTATGGTCAGTATGGTAACTATAGTCAGAGTAATTATGGAAACAAGGCTGACGACTCCATCAAACTAAAATAAATAAAACATGACGATCGCAGTTGATTTTGACGGCACTATAGTAACCCACGAATATCCAGAAATTGGCAAAGAATTACCTTTTGCCACTGATACGCTGAAACTTCTTATCAAAGAAGGACACAAGCTTATCTTATGGAGTTGTCGTGAGGAGAAATTACTTGATGATGCTATTAACTGGTGTCGTGAGCGAGGTGTTGAATTCTATGCCATCAACCGCGACTACCCAGAAGAGACAACTGAAAACAATAATCATTTCTCCAGAAAACTCAAGGTTGATATGTTTATTGACGATCGTAATATTGGTGGCATTCCCGACTGGGGCACCATCTACCGTATGATTTCCCATCACATGACATTAACCGACATCATACGAGAACGCCTGGGAGATGCAACACAGCAGGAACACCCGAAGAAAAAACATTGGTGGCAGCTATGAGTAAGCTTCCATGAAATATGCGTTAGAAACTTACACGCGTTAGAATACGTTTACTATTGTTGAACTAAAAGCCCACCCAGGAAATTCTTTTTCGAATTCCGGGGTGGGCTTCATATCTCAATTAAGGTGACGTTTCACTAAACTCAAAGCGTCACTCCGTTCTTGAAAATAGAAATCTCGCGATAGCCGTTTATTTCGTTGCGGGATTTCTCTCCGCTGGCTACCGATATGATTTTGTCAATGAAATCATTGAGAACATCCTTCATCGGACGACCTTCAACCAATTGCCCTGCATTAAAGTCAATCCAATTGGGTTTATTACGGTAGAGCGTGCTGTTAGTGCTTATTTTCATGGTGGGGATGAAAGTCCCAAAAGGTGTGCCGCGCCCTGTGGTGAACAGAACAATCTGACAACCTGCCGATGCAAGTGCCGTAGATGCAACTAGATCATTACCAGGAGCTGAAAGAAGATTGAGTCCTTTCACTTCCAAGCGGTCGCCATAGCCAAGCACGCCACTCACAGGCGCACGTCCGCATTTTTGAGTACAGCCAAGGGCCTTGTCCTCAAGTGTGGAGATTCCTCCTGCCTTATTACCTGGACTTGGATTCTCACCTACAGGCTCTCCATGAGAAAGGAAATATTCCTTAAAGTCGTTAACCAATTTAACCGTTTTGTCAAACAATTCTGGTGTTTCACAACGATTCATCAAAATGGTTTCAGCACCAAACATTTCGGGAACCTCTGTAAGAATACTCGTACCACCTTGAGCCACTAGGAAATCAGAGAACTCACCAACTAATGGATTGGCCGTAATACCGCTAAAGCCATCGCTGCCTCCGCATTTCAGGCCCACTCGAAGTTCATTGAGCGGACAAGATTCACGTTTGTCTTGACGTGCAATCTCATAAAGACCACGCAGAATCTCCATGCCAGCCTCAACTTCGTCGCCCTCCACTTTCTGTGTCACAAGCAACTTGATGCGGTCTTTGTCATAGTCTCCAAGCATCTGCATGAAATCATCTGGCTGATTATTTTCACAACCAAGTGAAAGCACAAGTACTGCTCCTGCATTCGGATGAAGCACTATGTCACGCAACACCTTCCTTGTATTTTCATGATCATCTGAGAGCTGGGAACAACCATAATTGTGATGCCAGGCGTGGACGGCATCTATTCCTTCAAGCTGAGTCTCCTTTTCGAGTTGTGATGCCAGGCGCTCGGCTATTCCGTTCACGCATCCGACAGTGGGCACAATCCAAACTTCATTGCGAATACCCACCTCCCCATTCTTACGACGAAAACCTTGGAAAGTACGGTTGTCGGTAGGAATATTCAGTTTTTCTCCTACAGGATGATATTCATAAGAAAGTGTTCCTGACAAATTAGTCTTCAGGTTGTTCTCATTTACCCATTGTCCTGCCTTCAGGTCTTCACGAGCATGTCCGATAGGATACCCATATTTGATAATATCAGTGTCCTTTGGAGCATCGACGATTAACACTTTGTGGCCAGCAGGGGTGTCTTGGAGTATGGTAATGGTCTTGTTGTCCACTTCAATAGTTTCACCCTTATTGAGGGGACGCAGGCATACCACGACAGAGTCTGCCGGGTTAATTTTAATGAATGATGACTGTTTCATAGTAGATTGTTTTATATTGCTTTTCAATTATTATAGTTGTGTTCGACGATAAAACTCCACATTCTCGCGGGATAGCAACTCTATAGGCATATAGTTTACCGGGGTTACTTCCTGTTTCAATATGATGGCCTTGAAGAGGGTTTCAATACAATTGTAACCCTGCATGAAAGCATGCTGAGCAATGAGGAAAGAAATGCTTCCCCGACGAAGGCATTCTGCATTTTTACCCACCATGTCGTAACCCATAATCTGAACATTGCTGCGATTTGTGCGCAACAAGAATTCACCAACGATATGAGCCTTGGAACACATGGTGATGCAATGATGTACGTTAGGATGAGAATTGAAGAAATTTTCCAGTATGTCATCGTAGAGACTCCGCTCTTCGTCAAGTGGGAGGTTCAAATCCAGAATCTTCAATGAAGGATAAAATTCATGCATATAATGGCGGAAACCCACCTCTCGGTTTTCTTGTTGCTTGGATGCCACTTTACCGTTTTTCATTTGCTTCATCAGCATGATTTCTGTCTCTTTATGGGCAATGAGCATCAGCATTTTAGCCGCAAAATAACCGCTTTGCAAGGAATCCTGCCCAAAGAAACTCAAAGGATTTAGGCTGGGCATATAAGAGTCGAGCAAAATGAAAGGTATTTCGCGTTCGTGGAGTTTATCTGTAAACTCTTGAGTGATATCCAGGTCGCTCGGAACTATTACGACACCATTAGGATTCTGGTCAAGTATTTCATTGAATGACTTAGTAAAAGATTCGGCATCAAAGCGTTTATAATATTTCACATCTACAGTGATATTGAAATCTCTTCTTGCCTCGGCACAATATTGCACGCCCTCTTCAATCTCTTCCCAATAAGCTTCACTCTCGTGCTTGGGGAGGAGAATCATGAAACTGTATGACTTATTGTAAGCCAATGCTGCTGCATACATGTTAGGCTGATAGTTAATCTCCTTGAGAACTTTCTCAACTTTCTCACGAGCGGACTTAGAAACATTGGGGCGGTTATGAAGTATTCTGTCAATTGTTCCTACAGATACTCCAGCAAGTTCAGCAATGTCTTTAATGCGAATCTTTTCTGCCATTGTAGATTAATTATTGTTGTTTGCGCAGGTGTGTTTGCGAACACAACCGCAAAATCGGGTGCAAAAATAACAATTTTTATTGAATTGTGCGAAAGCACAGTGATTTTTTTTGTTAAAATACTATTTTTTTCGGTTTTTATTTGTACATTTGCAACTGAAGTTGTAATTTTGTGGGCGCAAACAAAATATTAACAACTTAATCTATAAACATTCAAAAAACAAGACAATGGCAAAAATTGTAACATTGGGCGAGATTATGCTTCGCCTTTCCCCCAACGGTAACGACCGTTTCATCCAGAGTGACTCTTTCCGAATTATTCCCGGTGGCGGTGAAGCTAACGTTGCCATTTCTGTGGCAAACTATGGACATGAGGCATATTTTGTAAGCAAGTTGCCTAAGCATGAGATTGGACAAATTGCCGTAAATGCCCTTCGTCGCTATGGCGTGAACACTCAGTTCGTTGCTCGTGGTGGCGACCGTGTGGGGCTCTATTATGCCGAGACGGGAGCAAGCATGCGCCCTTCTAAAGTCATTTATGACCGTGCCCACTCTTCCATAGCCGAAGCTTCTCCCGAAGACTTTGATTTCGATGCAATTATGGAGGGGGCTCAGTGGTTCCATTGGAGTGGCATCACACCAGCTATCAGCGATAAGGCTGCAGAATTGACAAAACTGGCCTGCGAGGCAGCAAAGCGTCATGGCGTGACTGTGAGCGTTGACCTCAACTTCCGC
Organism: Prevotella sp.; assembly: GCA_017428925.1. Taxonomy (GTDB): domain Bacteria; phylum Bacteroidota; class Bacteroidia; order Bacteroidales; family Bacteroidaceae; genus Prevotella. The sequence goes on from JAFRPY010000060.1 coordinate 36,548, forward strand.
AAAAAGCTCTGGACTTCAGAGAAGGCTATATCCATCATGCGCCCCTTGATGCAATATGTCGACGTCTGCATTGGTAACGAGGAAGACGCAGAACTTTGCCTTGGTTTCAAGCCTGATGCTGACGTTGAAGGAGGCCAGACCGATGCTGCTGGCTACGAAGGCATTTTCAAGCAGATGCGTGAGGAATTCGGCTTCAAGTATGTAGTTAGCACTTTACGCGAGTCGTTCTCTGCAACTTTCAACGGATGGAAGGCACTTATCTACGATGGCAAGGAGTTCTATCAGAGCAAGCGTTACGAGATTAATCCTATCATCGACCGCGTTGGAGGTGGTGATTCATTCTCCGGTGGTCTTATCCATGGTCTGCTCACAAAGCCGACTCAAGGTGAAGCCCTCGAATTTGCTGTAGCTGCCAGCGCTTTGAAACACACCATCAACGGCGACTTCAACCTGGTAAGTGTTGACGAGGTGGAAAGCCTTGCTGGCGGAAATGCGAACGGACGCGTGCAGAGATAAGTTGAAACAAAAAAAACTACAAAAATGGCAAAGTTTGACAAAATTGCAGTAATGAAAAAGATTGGCGATACCGGTATGGTTCCAGTCTTTTACAACAAGGATATAGAAATATGTAAAAACGTAGTGAAAGCATGCTACGAAGGAGGTGTTCGTGCATTTGAATTCACTAATCGTGGTGACTTCGCCCAAGAAGTGTTTGGTGAACTTGTGAAGTGGGCCGACAAAGAATGTCCTGAACTGGCTTTGGGTATCGGTTCCGTGGTTGATGCCCCTACCGCAGCACTTTACATCCAACTTGGTGCCAACTTCGTGGTTGGTCCACTGTTCAATCCCGACATTGCACCAGTTTGTAACCGCCGTCTTGTTCCCTATTGCCCTGGCTGTATGACAGTTTCAGAAATTGGCAAGGCTCAGGAATTGGGTTGCGATCTGACAAAGGTATTCCCTGGCGACGTCGTAGGTCCCAACATGGTGAAGGGACTGAAGGCTCCAATGCCCTGGTCGAAGATCATGGTCACAGGTGGTGTCGCTCCTGAAGCCGAGAACCTTAAGTCATGGTTCAAGGCAGGTGTCTACTGCGTGGGGATGGGTTCCAAACTGTTCCCGAAAGACAAAGTAGCAGCCGGCGACTGGCAATATGTGACAGACAAGTGCAAGGAAGCACTGGGTTACGTAGCTGCTGCCCGAGCATAAGATAATGAAGCGTAAGGACATAAAAGCACAGAATGCTGCGTCGTCATTGAGGCGAGGCAGTTTCTGTGTTTTTATGTTTATTTTTTTATCTCTCTTTTTATCAGCATGTCATACCCGAAATCAGGAGGAAACTGACAACCTGAACTCCGTTTCATATTATTACCACTACAAAAACCTTGATTCTACAGCCTTCTATGCTGAAAAAGCATTGAAGGCGGCAAGTGATTATCCTGCTGGAAAAGCAGAAGCATTGAACAACCTTGCGTTTGTAAACATCATGAAGATGAATTATCCGGATGCTTACAAACAGCTCGACAGTGTGCGCCAAATCACCGACAATCAGGTGGAACTATTGGTTGCCGAGGTCCAACTGATGCGTCTATGCCAGCGAGAATCACGCAACAAAGAATTCTACGACCATCATGAGCGGGCGCTAAGGGCTTTAAATCGCATAGATGAGGAGCGCAACATGATTTCTGAGCGTTTGCAGCGCAGGCTCAGCTATGCCGAAAGTGAGTTTCATATCGTCACTTCCACCTATTTTTATTATGTAGGACTTGAGAACCTCAGTGTTGAGGCATTGCGAAAAATTGACGAGAATGAAATCGAAGAAGATACTGCCCAATACCTTAATTATTTATATCAGATTGGTGCTGGCGGAATCATCACAGAAGGAACCACCGAGGAAATTGTCCGAAAGGAATGGGATTACCTGATGCGCTGCTATCAGCGAAGCATCAGTTCAAATAATATCTTTTGGCAGGCCAATGCCCTTCAAGCACTCAGCGAACATCTCTTTGACAAGGATATACGGCAACCACTGCTTGACGACGCCTATGCCAGCATGCCACTTATCAACCCTAATGAAGTTGAAGACTCACTTTTAGCGGGATATCTGGCAGAGCGTTCCCTGCAGCTATTCCAACAATATGGAGATGTATATCAGACGGCTGGTGGCTACCGTACGTTAGCCTCCTGTTATTGGGATATCGGTGAATATACTTCGGCATTAACTTTCCTTGAAAAATCACTCAACGAGAATCCTGCCATTCACCAAGCCCCCGACCTTGTAGCCAGTATTTATGAACGCTTTTCAATAACCTATTCCGCACTTGACGAGAAAGCGGAAAGCGACCACTACCGTAATCTGTATCTCGACTTACAAGAACAGACCAGGCAAGACAGACAACTCGAAGCACGTGCAGAGCAGCTCGACCGCGTCTCAGCCCAACTCAACTGGATGATACTTGCTGTTATCAGCATGATACTTCTCGTGGTCGTTTCTTTGTTCCTATTCAGCTACCTTCGCCGAAGGAATGAAGAGAAATCAAGACGCCTCATGGACAATCAGATTAATCATGATAACGAGCTGATTATCAAAGAAGCCAAGAAGAAGATTGAAGAGATTGACGAAGATTTGATTATCTCCCGTTCTCATCTTCAAGACAATAAGAAACGTAATGTCGAGAACCGTGCTAAGATATTCCTTGTGAATAGCATCACTCCGCTCATCGACCGCATGATTCACGAAATAGACCGTTTGCAGAATGCCCAAGAAACGGAACAGGTGAAAAGGGAGAGATGGGACTATATTGGTGAGATCACCAACAAAATCAACGAATTCAATCAGGTACTTACCGAATGGATTCAGCTCAGACAAGGTCAGCTCCAACTCCAGATAGGAAGTTTTGCCATACAGGAACTGTTCGACATGGTGAAACGTTCCAGAATGAGTTTCCAACTGAAGGGCATTAATTTTCAGGTAATTGACAGTGATGCAGTGGTGAAGGCCGACAAGATCCTCACCCTATTCATGATAAACACCATTGCCGATAATGCCCGCAAATTTACTCCACAAGGAGGATCGGTAACGATTGAGGCCAAGCAAGAAGACAACTATGTGGAAATATCTGTGACCGATACGGGCAAGGGAATGGACAGCGACGAGCTATCGCGCATATTCACCCACCAAATACAAGGCGGTCATGGCTTCGGACTGCTCAACTGCCGCGGCATCATTGAACGCTACAAAAAAATCAGCAAAATTTTTTCTGTCTGCACCCTCGAAGCAGAAAGCGAATGCGGTAAGGGAAGCCGTTTTTACTTCCGCCTCCCGGTTGGAATTCGCAGGACGTCAACACTTGCCGCCCGTAAAATCCTCATATTATTACTGGCCATAACTGGAATGCTAACTGCCAATCCCCTTTCCGCAGCCAACAATTCTCAGGAAACCGCTTTGATGAAGGCCATTAACTATGCGGATAGCGCCTATTACAGCAATCTCGACGGGACTTTCTCACGCACGTTGATGCTTACCGACAGCGCCCGTCACTACCTGGACCTCTGCAATAAGAAAGACACTAGCGTTATCCTTGGTGTCGCCAACGAGACTGCTGTGGCAGCACTGGCCCTTCATAAATGGGATATATACCATAAGAACAATCGTATCTATACCCAACTATACAAAGAACATTCGGCCGACCACAGCTTAGGCGATTATGTGCGAATGATGCAACGTTCCAGCCAGAACAAGAATATTGCCATTTTTTTGCTGATTTTGCTTCTTGTGGCTATTATCGTGGCTTATTTCATTTTATATTATCGTCCACAGCTGCGAAGGAGCTATATTGCTGAGCAACGCGCGCTTTCGCGAAGTCAGATGGCCGTAAACAAACAACAGCAACTGCTAGAGCAACATCAAGATGAGCTGCATCGCACCGACTATGAGTTGCAGCAGCTATATATCAGCAATAATGTGATTGACAATTGTCTCTCAACCCTGAAGCACGAAACGATGTACTATCCATCGCGAATTGCACAACTGCTACCTGATGAAGGGACAACTGCTGAGAATACAGACATCGGTCCGATTGCCGAACTTGCCACTTATTATAAGGAACTATACGTCCTGCTCTCCCAACAGGTTGCAAATCAGGTGCTCACGCCCTGTTACGACGAAACCGTGGAACAATATCTATTCAGCCTGCTCGAGAAAGCTTCGGGTGAAAAGCCCCTGGCAGTCAAGAGTGAGACCGATGGTGGCTATACCATTTACGAGGCTAGCATGCCTCGCGTGACATACAGGAATTTCTTTAAACCGTCACTTGAGAATATTCCTTTTCTCATTTGCCGTCAGATAGTTCGCGAAAACAGCGAGCTGACCAACCGCCACCGATGCGGCATCGTGGCCACTCCTGAGGGAGAAGGCAGCAAGTTCAACATCACGTTGTGTCCCACACACCGCGCAAACAACGATTCAGAAACTCATTAAAAACAAGAAGGATATGGAGAATTTCAAAGTTATCATCGTGGAAGACGTGCCCCTTGAACTGAAGGGCACAGAAGGTATTTTTCGTAACGAAATACCCGAGGCAGAAATTATTGGCACCGCTGCAAGCGAGACAGCCTATTGGAGGCTCATTAAGCAACAGCAGCCCGACCTTGTATTACTTGACCTCGGACTCAACGGATCAACCACCATTGGCGTGGAAATCTGCCGCCAGACAAAGGAGGCTTATCCCAAGATAAAGGTGCTTATCTTCACAGGCGAAATACTCAACGAGAAGCTTTGGGTAGATGTGCTGGATGCCGGCTGCGATGGTATCTGCCTGAAAAGCGGCGAGTTGCTTACACGGGGTGATGTGCAGAGCGTGATGCTTGGGAAGCGTATGGTGTTTAACCAGCCAATCTTAGAGAAAATCATCGACCGCTTTAAGCACAGCGTTGGGGCACAACTGATGCGCCAGGAAGCTCTGGTAGACTATGAAATCGACGAATACGACGAGCGCTTCCTTCGCCACCTTGCCCTGGGATACACCAAGGACCAGATTACACAGTTGCGAGGAATGCCTTTCGGTGTGAAGAGTCTGGAGAAACGCCAGAACGAACTGGTGCAGAAACTGTTCCCAGATGGCAATGGAGGCATGGGCGTCAACGCCACCCGACTGGTAGTTCGCGCCTGCGAGCTCCGTATTATTGACATCGACAACCTGCATGCAGACATAGAGTAACAGAACAATTATTCAGCATTATCCGTGAAGACGATAAGACTTTGCCTATTCTTAGTCGTGATGCAGCTTTTGGTGGTGCTTGTGTCATGGCTTGTTCCGGCAGCAATGCCAGACATAGCCATGCACTCACTACTCTCGTCGGAAGGTTTAAGATGGTTTTTCGGCCGTTTCACAAGCAATCTTGCCCATCCCTTTCTGGTATGGTTCATCCTTATCTATGTGGCATGTGTGGCCTATCGTCAGAGCGGATTGCAACATACATTGAAGAGCATCATCCACGGTGAACGCCTCCTACTACGCCAGCGCACAGCACTTTGGCTGGTATTAGCCGAACTTGTGATTATTCTATGCGTGATTATCGGATTAGCCTTTGTTCCCCATGCCATGTTGCTCAGTATCACTGGAGACTTGTTTCCTTCCAGTTTTGCTGCTTCGCTGGTTCCTCTTGCCGCCTTCACACTATTCATTGTCAGCGTCAGCTATGCAGCTGCCAATGGTCAGCTGCGCCATTTGTCACATCCCGTAAACAACCATGTTGCCCATTGGCTGCTTGTCTACATTTTAGCCATGCAGTTGTGGCAGAGCATCCTCTTTGTATTTTCTTAATCCTTCTTGTTGCTCTGCCCGTTCACTGGGCTTTCATCCAATACTGCCGCTCATCGGCCGACATCTTCTCAATGGCATAGCGAAGTGTCGTCCTTGGCATTTCGTGAACATGCTGGCTGAGGAACTCACGGAGTAAATCCATACTGACGTTCTTACCCATTTCACGAAGCATCCATCCCGTGGCTTTGTGCATCAAATCGTGGGGATGGCGGAGATGGATTTCAGCATAGCGAAGACACCACGAAGGGTCGCCTTCGCGAGAAGTCATCCATGTGAAGACCATGCTTATGCGCTGTTTCCAGAGGTTGTCACTATAGGCAAGCTCGTCGATGATTTGTTGACGGGAGCCTTTGATGCCTGTAGGCAGCATCACCCATCGGCCGAGAATCTTGGGAGCCGACAAATCTACCAAATCCCAATTGTTAGCTTGAGCGGAATATTGCAGATACATCGTCAGAATCTTGTCGCGGATGAGCATCGCCTGAGGGTCATCGACAAACTTTTTCTTGGAAAGCGCCTCGAACTTCTCTACAAGAATCAGCAGCCCGCATAGTCTGACTTCATGCCAACGGCTCATCAACAGTTCTGGAACTTCGTCGAGTGGAAGTTCCTTCGACTCCTTTGCGATGGCTCGTGTCTGCGGAACTTTCAGTCCAAGGAATTCGTCGCCCTCGCCGTATTCTCCCTCTCCAGTCTTGAAAAATCGTATCAATACCTGGCGTTGTTCTTCGTTTTGAAGAGATTCCATCAACGCTATAACTTCTTTCGCTTTAGTCATTGTGAATCAGATAATTGGAACGTCAATAATATGTTCTATTTCGGGCGTTCCAGTTTCGGGTGAGCCGACGATGGAAATGATGTCGAAACGGATGTCGTTGTCAATATGGTGATATTTGATGTAGTGGTTTATGGCACGTTTCAGGTTCTGCATCTTCTTGTAGTTTATGGCGTCGGTGGGTTCCGTGAACTGTCGGTTTCGTCTGGTTTTCACTTCCACAAAAACCACAACATCGGCGTCTTTAGCGATGAGGTCGATGTCGCGATGACCTGATTTCCAGTCTTGTTCAAGAATCAGATACCCCTTGCTACGCAGGAAAACGGCAGCCACGGCCTCTCCCCACTTTCCCAACTCATTATGTGCTGCCATACTTGACTTATTATATCCTGTTCTACACCATTTTCTGTCCCGTATCATTCCTCCAGCACATAGCCGTAGGAGGATGATAATCAACAATCGTTTTGCAAAGATAACACTTTCCCGTAAGATACGAAAAAAAACAAGACAATATTACAATTATTCCAGCAGTTTGCGTTATCTTTGCAGAAAAAAAGGAAATAATGAAGACAAAGGTATGCGCTAAGGTGAATCTGGGACTCAACGTCGTGAACAAACGGGCCGACGGTTATCACGACCTTGAAACGGTGTTCTATCCCGTTGCGCTTTTCGACAGCATCGAGATAAGGGTAGCTGAGCAATTTGCCTTCCACGTAGAAGGAGAGCCGATAACGGGAGACCCCGAGAAGAACCTTGTGGTAAAGGCTTATCGGATGATAGCCGATAAGTATCCTCTTCCACAGGTTGACATCACACTCTGCAAGCTGATTCCCATGCAGGCAGGCATGGGCGGAGGCTCTGCTGACGGTGCTTTCACCATCCGGCTTCTCAACGAACAATTCCAGCTGGGCATGAGCGTCGAGGAAATGCAGGAGTATGCAGTAAAGTTAGGCGCCGATTGCCCTTTCTTCATCGAAGCCGTTCCTGCCTATGCCGAGGGCATCGGCGAGAAACTCTACTCTCTCCCACTCGACCTTAGCCGTTACACAATGGCCGTGGTGAAGCCTCCCATAGCCGTCAGCACTCGCGAGGCCTTCAATGGCATCAGCGTTAGACGCCCGGCTAAATGCTGTCGAGACATCGTGATGCAACCTGTAGAGACCTGGAGGAAAGAACTCGTGAACGATTTCGAGGACAGTATCTTCCCGCTTTATCCCCGACTGCGCGATATCAAGCAGCAACTCTATGACCTGGGGGCAACCTATGCTGCCATGAGCGGAAGCGGCTCGGCACTCTTCGCACTCTTCAAGAACCGTCCACAAATCGATAACCAATTCACCGACTGCAAGACATGGATAATCTGAAAGAACTCTTCCCTATGGTCGACGAACAGGGCAACATCATGGGTTGCATCACCCGGGGTGAGGCCCATTCGGGTAGCATGGTACTCCACCCCGTCGTCCACCTGCACGTTTTCAACAGTAAGGGCGACCTCTACTTGCAGAAGCGCCCCGAGTGGAAAGACATCCAGCCGGGCAAATGGGACACGGCCGTAGGCGGGCACATCGACTTCGGCGAGAACGTGGCGACAGCACTACAGCGCGAGGCCCGCGAGGAACTCGGCATCACCTCCTTCACCCCCGAATCCATGGGCCACTATGTGTTTCAGAGCAAGCGCGAACGCGAACTTGTCTATGTGAACAAAATTATCTACGACGGTGATATCCGTCCAAGCGCCAACGAACTCGACGGTGGACGATTCTGGACGCGCCAGGAGATTGCCGACAATATAGGAAAACAGGTATTCACCCCCAACTTTGAAGACGAATACCTGCGATTTTTTGGTCGTAAATAGTCTTTCTCCTGAAACGCTATCTCACCACTATTTTCTTTCCGTCCTTGATGTAGATGCCCTTGGCGGGACGGCTGACGGCCAGGCCGTTAAGGTTCCATACTGCCGAAGGCGAATTGCTTTCGGCATCAATCTCGCCGATGCCTGTGGCAGGGCCGTTGACCACAGTGAACGTGATGGGCGTGCACAAGTTGTTGTGGGCATTGTCGATGACACTCACCGTGTAAGTCTTGCCCACTTGCAGTCCCATGATGCTCATGATTCCCGAGGCCGATTTTCCTACGGGGATGGTAAACGTCCAGCCCTTGAAGTCGGTGATGCCCACGAGCACCGACTGCGAAATCACCTCCGACGTCATGTTCGTCACATCCACCGTCACCTTGGCCGTTGTCGTTCCCAGGTAGTTGGTTCCGTCCTCCTCATACATTCCCTCGATGGTTGCCGTCACCAGCACCTTGGGCTTGCCCTCCGAGATGTATATGGTCTTCGTTCCTAGCAGTTTCCCTGCAGCATCCTTGAAGATAAGTTTGAAGTTGCCTGACTCCACCGGAGTGAAATAGAAATTGCCCGTTCCCGTAGATTGCGCCTTTGCCGAGACACCCGAGGCGCCCGTCAGCGTTGATTCATCGTCAACGAACATCTGCACCGTACCATAGAACTCGTCGCTGCCGTCGTTGTAGAACGTGGCCACAATCTCCTGCGTCGAGAACGAAGTGGCGTTGCCATTGATTGTGACGTCTTGGAGGGACAGCTCACATTGTGGATGGCATACCACCTTCGTGACCTTGCCTCCGCTTACCGTCACCTCTGCATAATATAGTCCGCTGCCGTCGTTCACCGTCCAGTCACCACTGCCGTCCAGTCGCGAGATGGCCACCACTCTGAAAGTGCCGTTGCCGAAGGTCTGCGCCATCGACGCATACGGAACCGAAGTGATGAATCCGAAGCCCGTCAGATAGCTGTCCACATGCTTGAAGTTCTGCGGCTGCAGCTGTCCGCTGTTGTCATAGTATCCCCATCCATAGTCCACCGAAAGCGTCTGCCCGCTGTCGTTCGAAATCAGGAATCGCAGCGACTTGTCCTCCTCATCTGTATAAACGTTCTTTGTGGTCAGCGCGAAGTCTGCCTCCAATCCAGCGGTCTTCTTCTGAATGCCCACCACCATCAGCTGGTCCATGCTGTAGCCGTCCTCTTTATTGTGGCCTGGCGATGTCTGGTCGTTGAACGCATCCATCAGCGAGAGCAGGAAGAAACCATCGTGTTTCCCTTTCCATCCCCAGTTCACGTGGTAGTGGCCACTGTTGTCGCAACCGTCACAGATGAAGGCATGCACCCCATTGGTGGCCGACTGTCCCGAATAGACCACGGGGCGGCCTTCTAGTAGTTCGTTGTAGATGATGTCGTCCCACTGGCCGCTCGTATAAGCCGAGCGCAAGATGAGGTGCAGGGCCGGAGAATAGTCGAAATAATCAATCATCGCGCTACACAGGTTGCTCACGATGGAACTCGACGAAGACGTTCCGAAATTGGTGCAAACAGACCATGAGCAGTATTTGAACAGCTGCGCCACAGCGTTCATCTGCCTGTCGCTCTCGGTGCCCTCATACGTGTCGAGCATGTTGTCCCAGTCGAAGTTCACGGGCGATAGTGCCGGTAGCGTCCCTAAAAGGTCGTTTGTCTTGTACGATGGAATCGTCATCGACGGACGAGAAGGCCAGCGATGATACTTCATCAGCTGCGCCATAGCCACGCCAACACACCCAGCATAGCAGTAGTTTTCCTTATAGACGGGGCATTGCAAGTTGAAGGGCTGAGTGCCGTTTCGCGTACCTTGACTCCACTTCGTGGTCAGCATTGGGCTTATGGGCGTATGGGTTATCACCGATGCGGGGGCGGCCCTTCGTGCGGCGATGTTCCCCATCTGTGCGGCATAGCTGTCGAGCAGCGCCTGCAAGGCCTCGGGCACGTCATCGGCAGAGAGGCTTCCCTCGTCAGAATAGCCCAGTATAGGCTCCACAGCATCGTCGGCAGCGGCAATCACGTAACCCTCGCTGCCCACGTTCATCACGTAGAAAGCACCTTCGCGGCTCAGTTCCTCAACGGTAGTGACCTTGAGGGGCGCCTTGGGTGCTTTCATTCTGAAACTCGATTTTCCGTCATTCGATGCGGCAATGAACGACAACACTCGTTGACGGGCCGTTTGCTCACTAATGGGATTAGCCTTAGCATTCACAACGAATGCCAAAAGTATCAGCGGTAGTATTCTTTTCATGCTCATTTAGGTAGCTTAGACTGCAAAGTTACTGTTTTTTTCACAAAACTGCCAAAACTTTCGTCACTTTTTTTCAATTCCCCGTATTTTCGTGGAAAATAGTCTTCGACGACATAAAAAAGTAACTTGTAAACAACAATGGAAAGGATACTGCCCTTCTGAAAAAACATTGTATTCCTTCCGCTTAGCAGAAGCATCCTTTCCACAGTTCAGAAGCATCCTTTCCACAGTTTAGAAGCATCCTTTCCACAGTTTAGAAGCTTCGTTTCCACAGTTTGGAAATCCTCTTTCCGAAGTTCGGAAGTATTCCTTCCTTGTAGGGAGGAAAGTATGAATGGGGGGGCAACATCCTTAGAAAGTATAACAACACATAGAGCGCAAGTCAATGAAGACCTGCGCTCTAATATGCGATAGGGATGATGTCAAAGGGATTATCCGAAGTTGTCGAACATGATGCTCTCGGGGTCTACGCCGAGAGAGTCGAGCATGCCCTGAACGGCCTTCGACATAGGGCCAGGACCACACATGTAGTACTCGATGTCTTCAGGTGCCTCGTGGTCTTTCAGATATGTCTCATACATTACCTGATGAACGAAGCCTGCGGTGTATTTCACGCCTGCCTTGTCAGCCTCAGGATCTGGACGGTCGAGTGCGAGGTGGAAATGGAAGTTGGGATATTCCTTCTCGAGCTCGAGGAAGTCTTCTACGAAGAATGCCTCCACCAATGCACGGGCACCATAGAAGAAGTGCATCTCACGGTCGCGGGTATGGAGCGTCTTTGTCATGTGCATAATCTGCGCACGCAAAGGAGCCATACCTGCGCCACCGCCTACCCATATCATCTCTTTCTTGGAATCGAAGATGGGATGGAAGTCGCCATAAGGTCCGCTCATAATAACCTTATCGCCAGGCTTTCGGGAGAAGATGTAACTTGAGGCAATACCCGTGGGTACATCCTGGAATCCTACCTCTGGCTTTGGCTTGAACGGCGTAGTAGCAATACGCACGGTAAGCGTGATACGGTCGCCCTCGGCAGGATAGTTGGCCATAGAGTAGGCTCGGATGGTGTCCTCGGGGTTGTGGGCCTTCAGGGAGAAAATGTTGAAGCGTTCCCATGAGGGCAGATAATCGGGACCGATGTCGGCCTTGTCGAAGTCTTTGTCGTAATCAATGCAATCGTAGGCGGGAATCTTTATCTGGGCATAAGAGCCGGGGATGAAGTCCATGTGCTCGCCAGGAGGCAGGGCTACGATAAATTCCTTGATAAAGGAACTGACGTTCTTATTGGAAATGACGGTGCACTCCCACTCTTTCACGCCCATAACGCTCTCAGGCACCTTGATCTTAAGGTCGCCCTTGACCTTGCACTGGCAGCCAAGTCGCCAGTGTTCCTTGATTTGCTTGCGGGTGAAGTGGGGTTTCTCGGAGTCGAGAATCTCACCGCCTCCCTCAAGCACCTGCACCTTACACTGTCCGCAGCTGGCCTTTCCACCACATGCACTGGGAAGGAAGATGCCGTTCTCGTTGAGCGTGGTCATCAGGCTGGAGCCCTGGGGCACGCTGATGGTGTGCTCGCCGTTGATTTCAATGTTGACATCTCCGCTGGGCGAGAGGTATTTCTTCGCGATGAGCAGGATGGCAACAACGAGGAGAATGATAACGAGGAATACTCCTATACTTGCTAAAATGAAATTTACCATATCTGTTGTCCTCCTTCTTTAAATTTTTAATCCTGAGAAGCACATCATGGCCATTGCCATAAGTCCCACGGTGATGAATGTGATGCCGAGTCCCTGCAGGGGCTTAGGCACGTCGGTGTATTGCATTTTCTCGCGGATGGCACCCAGCATCACGATGGCGAGCGTCCAACCGATACCGCTGCCCACAGCATAGGCGATGGCATCCCAGATGGAGCCGATGAACTGTGAGTTGAGCGGGTCAAGGTTGATACGCTGCTGCATGAACAGCGATGCACCCATGATGGCGCAGTTCACGGCAATGAGGGGCAGGAATATGCCGAGAGCCGCATAGAGCGACGGTGAGTATTTCTCGACAATCATCTCAACGAGCTGCACCATGCCAGCAATGACGGCGATGAAGAGGATGAACGACAGATAGCTGAGGTCGACGCCCTCAATGAGACAGTCGGGGCCGAGCACTTTAGTCTGCAGCAGATAGTCTACAGGAACCGTGACCAATAGCACGAACGTTACGGCCATACCCAGTCCAAGGGAGGTCTTTACGTTCTTAGAAACTGCCAAGTAAGAACACATGCCAAGAAAGAAGGCGAATATCATGTTGTCGACAAAAATCGACCTGAAAAACAAATTAATTATATGTTCCATAGTTTACTTCTCCTTATAAAAATATGCACGGTGAACCCAAATGACACATCCAACGAGTATGAGCGCCATGGCGGGCATGGTCATCATACCGTTATTCATATAGCCTGCATCGTAGACGGCCTGAGGGAATACCTTGAAGCCCAGAAGCGTGCCGAAACCGAACAGTTCGCGAACAGCTCCCACGATGACGAGTATCATGGCATAGCCAAGACCGTTGGCGATACCGTCGAGGAACGAAGGCCAAGGCTTGTTCATCATGGCGAATGCCTCGAGACGGCCCATCAGAATACAGTTAGTAATGATAAGTCCGACATAAACGGAGAGCTGCACGCTCACGTCGTAAGCGAATGCCTTGAGGACCTGACTGACAATGGTCACCAGCGCTGCCACCACCACCAGCTGCACGATAATACGGATGCGCGTGGGGATGGTGTTGCGGACCACAGAGATTATCACATTTGAGAAGGCGGTGATAATGGTCACTGCCAATCCCATCACTATTGCCGGCTTGAGCTGAGCCGTAACGGCCAGCGCCGAACAGATACCAAGCACCTGAACAAGTATAGGATTGTCCAAGTTCAATGGATTCTTGAAAACTTCCTGGTTTTCCTTACTGAATAACTTGCTCATGGCTTATTTGTCTTTTAAGATTTCCATAAACGGCTTAAGACCTTCCTTCAGCATCTGGCTGACGCCATTGGAGGTCAGGGTGGCACCCGTCACCGCATCAACTTCACTTTCGGGATTCTCTACTTTCTTGACAACGCCAAGGTCGATCTCACTGGAACCTTCCTTCATGATCTTCTTGCCCTGGAACTTCTCTTGCCAAGCCTGGGAATCCTTGATTTCTGCACCAAGACCTGCGGTCTCGCTGTCGTGATTGAAATAGGCTCCGTAGACGGTGTTCTTGTCTTCATTGATGGAGATGAATCCATACACCGGGCCCCAGAGTCCCATTCCCTTGACGGTACACACATACTTGGGAGCGCCATCAACCTCACAGATGTAGAGTTTCTGCTCGCCCACGTTCTCCTCGCTCTTCACCACCTCGCTGTACTTAGTCTCAGCGGCAGCATCGTCCAATCCGCGGATGTTGAGGGAATAGAGTATCTGCTTCTTCACGTCGAGCTTAACGTTGGCATCCTGACGGTCCTTCAGGGCCTGGGAAACGAATGCCAGAAGGAACGCCACAATGACGACCAGCACCACAGAATAAATAATCGTATAAGTATTACTGTTTGTCTTCATAATTCTTTTCCTCCTTATTTTACACGGTTTACACGGCGTGAGATGTTACGCTGTACCACGCAATAGTCAATCAGCGGAGCTATCATATTGCCGAAGAATATGGCAAGCATCATGCCTTCGGGATAGCCGGGATTCATCACACGGACAATCACGGCCAGGGCTCCGATGATGAAGCCGTAGTACCATTTGCCGCACTCGGTACGGGCAGAGGTAACAGGATCGGTGGCCATGAAGACGGCACCGAAGCAGAAGCCGCCGAGGACGATGTGCTCATACCACTCAAGCTCAGTCATTCCGAGACTCTTGAAGAGTACAGCCATCAAGCCGCCGCCAAGGAATACGCTCAGCATGGTCTTCCATGAGGCAACGCCCGTCCACAGCAGGATAACAGCACCAATGGCGATGGCAATGACGCTTGTCTCGCCAATAGAACCGGGAATCAATCCGATAATCATATCGTTAAGCGATGCCTGGGGAACAACACCCTGAGCTACCTCGCCAAGCGGAGTGGCAGCGGTAAAGGCATCGGGTAACTGATTGCCAAGACCGAAAATCTTGTCGGTGGCCACCCATACGGTATCACCCGTCATCTTTGAGGGATAAGAGAAGAAGAGGAACAAGCGCGTAGCCACGGCCACGTTGAAGATGTTCATTCCCGTTCCGCCCCATATCTCCTTGGCGAAAATCACGGCGAAGGCAATGGCTATTATAAGTATCCAGAGCGGACAGTTGATGGGAAGGATAAGCGGGATAATCATACCCGAGACGAGATAACCCTCCTGGATTTCCTCTCCCTTCCATTGGGCAACTATGAACTCAATGCCCAGTCCGACGATATAACTGACGAGAACCTTTGGCAGCACAGCCAGGAAACCATAGAAGAAAATTTCCCAGAAAGAGGCACTTGCCAATGTTCCTGCATACAAATAATTCTGATAGCCCACGTTGTACATTCCGAACAGCAATGCCGGAAGAAGAGCTATGACCACCATACTCATGATACGCTTCGAATCGATGGCGTCATGGATGTGAACACCGCTCTTCGATGTTTCGTTGGGAACGAAAAGGAATGTCTCAAATCCGTCAAAGACGCTGCGAAAAGCGTGCAGCTTGCCTCCCTCCTGGAAGTTGGGCTTTATCTTATTGATGTATTTTTTCAGTGCACTCATAATTCTATGCGTTTTCTTTACGTAACATGTTTAGACCGTTTCTAACAATCTTCTGCAACTCCAGCTTTGAACTGTCTACAAACTCTGCAAGCGCGAAGTCTTCGGGAGAAACCTCATAGATGCCGAGCTGCTCCATTTTGTCGATATCCTCGGCAATGATGGCCTTGATGAGATACTCGGCGAAGATGTCCATCGGAAGCACCTTGTCGTATTCGCCGCTCATGATCATGTGGCGCTCACCACCCTTGATGCGGGCATCAAGCGAATAGTCTTTCTTGCCAAACAACCATGAGAAATAGCTGCGATTCACAGAGAACTGATTGAAGCGGGGCATGATCCATCCCAGCATCTCGTCGGCGTCATCGCCCTCGGAAATCACCGTCACCTCGGAAGTATGCGCTCCGAGATAGCCGTCCATAGAAGACTTCTCTCCGGTGAGCACGTTGCCGTTGATGATGCGGAGCTTTCCGTCGCCGATGTTGTCCTTTAGGATGCTGTCGAGCTTGGTGCCCACAAGTACATCAGCATAAGCAGGATTCTGTACTTTGTCGCCACAGATGGCTACCGTACGGGTGAGGTTTACCTTTCCAGTGTTGAACAGGCGTCCAAAGAAAATGACGGCCGTAGGATCTACCGTCCACACCACTTCACCCTTGTTGACGGGAGAAACATGATTCACCTGAACACCCACATTACCAGCGGGACACTTGCCGTCGAAGATGTTAATCTCAACATCCTTTGCATTCACCAATGCATCGGCCTTTTGTGCGGCTCCAATGCCGAGATAAGTCTTGGCCATCTTTGAAAGAGCAGTAAGTCCAGCCTGGAAATCCTGTTCGTTACCCTGAAGTTCAAACTCGAAATCGGCTGCCAACGGCATGTCTCTCAGCGCACTGACGAAAATCGCCTTAGGATTGGTGTCGGGCCATGTGCTGATGGCATAGGGCAACTGGTTGATGTAGCCGAAAAGACCAGCATCAAGCAATGCCTGCCTGACCGCCTCTCCACTCATCGTTGCAGGATCCTTCTTGCCGAAATCCACAAACTGCTGCTGGGCATCAGCCGTAACTTTCACGCACAGCACCTTCCTTCGCTCGCCGCGTACCACTTCAGAGACTTGTCCGCTAACAGGCGAAGCAAACTTAACTTCGGGACAATGCTTGTTAACGAACAAGGCATCCCCAGCTTTGACGTGCTCGCCTTCCTTGACAACAACTTTTGGAGTCATTCCGACAAAAGAATCGGGCGTCAGAGCATATTCCGCGCCCGCCTTTACAATCGTTTTCTCCAAAAGAGCCTTGCCCTTCAGGTTAATGTCCAAGCCTTTACGTAATTTGATTACATTTGCCATAACATTTTATAAAAACTAATAATATTCATGAATAGTTGGCACAAAGATATTTAAAAAAAATCACTTTACAAAAAAAAACTTTTAAAAACTTCTTTTTTGTTAACCATTTAGCGTAACTTTGCAATGTGAAGAAAGCAAAACACATCGTCAGTGGACTTGTATGGGCCATCATCGGCCTATACATTTTTGCTATGATTCTACTCCATATTCCTGCCTTCCAGTCGTTCCTCGGAAAGAAGGTCGGCGAGGTTCTTTCAGAAAAATTCGCAACCGAAGTTACCGTGGGAAGAGTCGACCTGGGATTCGCCAACCGCATTATCGTTGACGATGTCAGAATGAAAGACAAGGAGGGAAAAGACATGCTCGCGGCATCAAGGTTGTCGGCAAAAATCGACATCACGGCGCTGATGAACGGCGACATCAACATCTCGTCGGCACAAATCTTCGGAATGAAAGGCACTTTCTACAAGAAGAGCGATGCCGACAAACCCAATTTCCAATTCGTTCTCGACTCCCTGGCATCAAAAGACACCACAAAGCACACACCGCTCAATCTCAGAATCAGCTCGGTTGTCATTCGCCACAGTGGTTTTACCTACGACAACTACAGTCAGCCAGTAACCCCCAATCGCTTTGACCTCAACCATCTGAAAATAAACGACATCAGCACCCACCTGCTGTTGCCCAAGCTTACCGACGACAGTATATCGCTAAACCTCAAGCGTCTTTCGCTCACCGAAGCATCGGGGCTGAAAGTAAAGGACCTTGCCTTTCGGCTGAATGCGGGAAGAAAGCAAATGTCGATGGACGGTTTCTCGCTGGCTCTTCCCCACTCCACCTTGCTGCTCGACTCGCTGAGAGCCACTTACGAATTCCAAAACGGGAAGCTGGAAATGCCAACGCTAAGGTTTGAAGGAACTATTCCAACATCATCCATAACTCCCTCAGACCTAGGCTGTTTCTTTCCACAAGCAAACAAAGCCAACAACCCTATTACACTTAAGGCATCGGTATCGGGAACCAGCAACATGATCAATGTCCCGGAATTGATGTTGGCAGCCGACGATGGCGGATTATCGCTAAATGCCAGCGGCAGCATCTCGAACAACAAGCGATGGTTCGGCAAGATAAATGACCTCCACATCAGTTCACAGACCATCGGTTTCATTCAGAAGAATTTCCTCGACGAACGGAAGCAACTGCCTGCGGAAATCGAGCGTCTTGGCGACATCAATTTCGTTGGTGAAGTAGGTGGCTTCGGAAGCGATGTCTCGATGAAAGGTCATCTCGCAACCGATGCCGGCAACGCCGATTTGGGCATAGGCATGCATGGCGACGCTTTCACCGCCCGCCTGGAAACCAAAGGAATAGACCTCAAGCAAATTCTCGACGACAATAAATTTGGAACTTTGGCCTCAGACCTTGACATCGACGGCAACAGGTCGCTGAGCAGGATAAAGGTGGCAGGAACAGTATCGCAGTTCGATTACGAGGGCTACAGCTACAAGAACCTTGACATTCAAGGCACGCTCAACGGCAAGATGGCCGAAGGCACCTTCACCATCGACGATCCCAACGTGCAGCTACAGGCCGACGGAACGGTTGATTTCTCCAGCAACAATCCCACGGCTGACGTTTCTGCCCGCGTAAAACATATTTATCCCCGTGCCCTGAAACTGACCGACTATTTCGAAGACGGGAAACTCTCTGCCGACATCGACGCCCACGTCAACGGCAAATCGCTTCGCCAGCTTCTGGGCACCGTCCACTTAACAAATTTCGACATGCAGTCGAGCAAGGCCAACTACCACCTTAACAACCTGACCATCAACGCAGAACCCACCGACGAAGGGAGAAGAATTACCCTGACGAGCGACTTTGCCAATGGCACCATCACCGAGCGCAACAATTTCGAGATTGCCGACATGGACCTTGCCGTATCGAAAAGCGACTGGCTCAACACCTTCTTCGACATCCCCGTGGAGATTTCGAAACCGGTAAGGCTCAAAGGAAACTACAACACGAAATCGAACGCCATCGACATGATTGCACAGCTGCCCTTCTTCACGGTGAGCGGAGTGAAAATGAACTACGACCTCCAGGTGAAGCGCGACGAGACGGGCGCCATCAACAGCATCCTGAAATGGGACGACGGCAAACGGAATCCCTTCAAGGGAACCCTCAACTGCACCACCAAACTCCTGACCAGCAACGGAATAAAGGGATTCCACACCCAGGTGCATGAATCCGAGGTCGTCATCAACGATACGGCGTGGCACCTGCGTCCCTCTGAGATAAAGTACATCAACAAGCATCTCAGCATCGACCATTTCACCATCGACCATAACGACCAGCACCTGACGATTAACGGACTGGCAACCTCGAACCCCACCGACAGCATGATGATCGACATGAGCGGAGTAAACGTGAAATACATCCTTGACCTTGTCAACTTCGATGCCGTCAAATTCAGCGGACTGGCTTCCGGCAATGTGTGCGTGCAGTCAGTCTTCGACTCCCCAAAACTTTCTGCCGACCTCAACGTCAGAGAGTTCCGTTTTCAGGACGGACGCATGGGAACACTCTACGCAAAGGCCGATTTCAGCAAGCATTCAAAGCAAATCAACATCGATGCCCATACCGACGACGTCAACGGAAAAACACTCATAAAAGGATACATCTCGCCCGAGCGCAACTATCTCGACCTCGACATCCATGCCGACAACACACGACTGGAATTCGTAGAGAGTTTCTGCAGTTCGTTCATGCGCAACACCGACCTTCGCGGCAGCGGCGACGTCAAGCTTGCAGGATTCCTTAGCGGCGACAACAGCATCAACCTGAGCGGCAACCTGATGGCTGACGGCTCGCTGGAGATTTCCACGCTCAACACGGGATATACCCTGAAGAACGGCAGGGTGCGCATGATTCCCAACGAAATCTTCTTCGAAAACGACACCATCTACGACCACGACGGCCACATAGGTATCGTCAACGGTGCCATCCACCACGACGAACTGACCAACCTCACCTACGACTTCGACATCGAGGCCCAGAACCTGCTGGCCTACGACTTCCACGACTATCAGGACGCATCTTTCTTCGGAACCATCTATGGCACAGGTCGTTGCGTTGTCAAAGGCCGTAGCGGAAGAATAGACTTCGACATCAATGCCACCCCCGAGAAAGGTTCGTTCATCGAATACAATGCAGCAAGCCCCGATGCCATCTCCGACCAGAGTTTCATCGAATGGCGCGATGCCAATGCCCTCAACGACACCACTACCGCAGCAGCCATCGAAAAGGCCACAATCAGACAGGAAGAAGTGGACGACATCCCCACCAACATCCACATGAATTTCCTCTTCAACACCTCGCCCGAGAACTTCACGCTGCGCCTGCTCATGGACAAGCAGAGCGGCGACTACATCGCCCTCAACGGTTCGGGAATCCTTCGCGCCTCATATTATAACAAGGGAAACTTCGACATGTTCGGCACCTATCTCATCGACCACGGCGTCTACAAGCTCACCATACAGAACGTCATCAAAAAAGACTTCCAGTTCCAGCAGGGAGGAACCATCATCTTCGGCGGCGACCCCTATAACAGCACGCTCAGCCTGCAGGCACTCTACACCGTCAACGGAGTACCCCTTTCCGACCTGCAAATCGGAAACTCATTCAAGAACAACAACGTGCGCGTCGACTGTATGATGAACATCAACGGTACGCCGAGCTCCCCACAAGTCGACTTCGACCTCGACCTCCCCACCCTGGGAACCGATGCCAAGCAAATGGTGCGCTCGCTCATCAACAGCGAGGAGGAAATGAATCAGCAAGTCATCTACCTGCTGGCCATCGGACGATTCTATTCACAGGGCGAGAACAACAACGAGCAGCAGCAAAGCCAGACGTCGCTGGCCATGCAGAGCCTGTTGTCGGGAACCGTCAGCCAGCAAATCAACAGTGTGCTCTCGACGCTCACCAACAACTCCAACTGGAACTTCGGCGCCAATATTTCTACCGGTGACCAGGGATGGTACAATGCCGAATACGAAGGCATCCTCAGCGGAAGGCTCTTCAACAACCGCCTGCTCATCAACGGACAGTTCGGCTATCGCGACAATGCCGCCAAGGCCACCTCGTCATTCATCGGCGACTTCGATGTGCGCTACCTGCTCTTCCCCAGCGGTGATGCCGCCATTAGGGTATACAATCAGACCAACGACCGCTATTTCACCCGCAACTCGCTCAACACCCAGGGTATCGGCCTCATTCTGAAGCGCGACTTCAACTCCATTCCCGACCTCTTCCGTCGCAAACGCATCAACAGCACACAGAAGTAAAGAAAGCTCTAAAGCAGGGAATATTTAACTGAACACAAAGACACGAAGACAGAAAGTTTTTTCTATGCGGCAGACCTTTGTATATTTGTGTCTTTGTGTTCCGTAAAAAAAAGGATGATTTTTGTCCATAAATCTATAGTTGAGTAGCTACACCATCGTCCTAAATGGTTAAAAAAACGTAAATTACGCCCATTTCTCATTTTCTCATTCTCTTAATTTCTCATTTTCTTCGTACCTTTGCCGCACTTTTTGCGCATGCGCGCGAAAACCGAGTTAATTCACATGTTTAATTTTTAACCGGTACTTGTAGTACCACACTATTTTTTATGTCAGATTTAAAGAACGTACAGCCACTGGCTGAATTCGACTGGGACGAGTTTGAGAATGGAACAAACGTCAACCTCAGCAAGGAAGAATTAACCAAAGCTTACGACGAAACCCTTAACAAGGTCTCAGAACACCAGGTCACCGAAGGCACCGTAATCTCTGTCGACAAGAAAGAGGTTATCGTGAACATCGGTTACAAGAGCGACGGTATCATCCCCGCCAGCGAATTCCGCTACAACCCCGACCTCAAGGTAGGCGACAAGGTAGAAGTCTACGTTGAGAACCAGGAAGACAAGAAGGGCCAGTTGCTGCTCAGCCACAAGAAGGCTCGCCTCTCTAAGAGTTGGGAGCGCGTAAATGCTGCTTTGGATAACGAAGAGATTATCCAGGGCTACATCAAGTGCCGCACCAAGGGTGGTATGATCGTTGATGTATTCGGCATTGAGGCTTTCTTGCCCGGCAGCCAGATCGACGTTCATCCCATACGCGACTACGATGTATTCGTAGGCAAGACTATGGAATTCAAGGTGGTCAAGATTAACCAGGAATTCCGCAATGTTGTTGTTTCTCACAAAGCCCTCATCGAGGCTGAACTGGAACAGCAGAAGAAGGAAATCATCAGCAAGCTCGAAAAAGGTCAGATTCTTGAAGGTACTGTCAAGAACATCACCAGCTACGGTGTATTCGTTGACCTCGGCGGTGTCGACGGACTCATCCACATCACCGACCTCTCTTGGGGCCGCGTAAGCGACCCTCACGAAGTTGTTACCCTCGACCAGAAGATCAATGTCGTTATTCTCGACTTCGACGACGAGAAGAAGCGCATCGCCCTTGGTCTGAAGCAGCTCACTCCGCACCCATGGGATGCTCTCGACAGCGAGCTGAAGGTGGGCGACCACGTGAAGGGTAAGGTTGTCGTTATTGCCGACTACGGCGCATTCGTCGAGATTGCTCCCGGCGTTGAAGGTCTTATCCACGTTTCTGAGATGTCTTGGAGCCAGCACCTGCGTTCCGCTCAGGAATTCATGCACGTTGGCGACGAGGTAGAGGCCGTTATTCTCACCCTCGACCGCGACGAGCGCAAGATGAGCCTCGGCATCAAGCAGCTGAAGGAAGACCCATGGGAAACCATCGAGGTCAAGTATCCCGTTGGCAGCAAGCACACCGCCAAGGTACGCAACTTCACCAACTTCGGTATCTTCGTTGAGCTCGAGGAAGGTGTCGACGGACTTATCCACATCAGCGACCTCTCTTGGACCAAGAAGGTTAAGCACCCGTCAGAGTTCACCCAGGTTGGTGAGGCCGTCGACGTTGTCGTGCTCGAAATCGACAAGGAGAACCGTCGCCTGAGCCTTGGCCACAAGCAGCTCGAAGACAATCCTTGGGACACCTACGAGACCCTCTACACTCCCGGCAGCGTCCACAAGGGCAAGATTACCGAGATGATGGACAAAGGTGCTGTCATCGCCCTCAACGAGGGTGGCGAAGGATTTGCTACACCTAAGCACCTTGCCAAGGAAGACGGCACACAGGCCCAGCTCGGCGAGGAACTCGAGTTCAAGGTCATCGAGTTTGTCAAGGACACCAAGCGCATCATCCTCTCTCACAGCCGCACCTTCGAGGAGGCTAAGGAAGAGGCCAAGAAGGCTGCTCGCAGCAAGCGCGCTCCCAAGAAGGAAGAAGCTCCTGCTATCAACAACGTTGCCGCCGGTACTACTCTCGGCGACCTCGATGCACTGGCAGAACTGAAGGCTAAGCTCGAAAAGGGCGAGTAATCCGCGCTCACCTTTTTAATATTATAAAAGGGATGTGTTTCAACGACACATCCCTTTTTTGTTTCAAAAACCTAAAAGATAAGAATATAAGAATATAAGAAACTAAGAAATCACACAATTACCTTCACGATTTTCTTGTACTTTCCACGGCTCACTCTCTCGATGAAACCCGAGTTCTGCCATTTTGTGCAACACACGTAGGCCGATGGTTTTGTAATGCCCATATATTTCACGATGTCTTCAGCCGTGAACTCGTCAGGCAATTCCGTGTAGGCCTTAATTCTCTTCGTTTCGCGCCTTACGTTACCCGTCAAGCCCACGCCGTCCAACGCTTCATCCACCAGCCGCCCAAAGTACCACAGTTGCGACTCGAAGATGTAGTCGGCCAGGTGCATGGCCAGCTCGATGCTCGAGAACTTCAGGTTCAGTTTGCCCGATTCCTCGAAAGAGTCCAGCGAGTTCATGATGGCATCTACGGCAGCCAGGCGCACGGCAATCAGCGGCGGTCGCTTGCGGAAGTAGTCGCCCAGGCGATCATCGTCCAGCGAGAGGGCGAAAGCCTTCTGCTGCCCCCAGTAGTAGAGGGCATCGGCAAACGAGGTGGTCGTTCCCAGCTTGTCCTGCCACCGCTTGGGAACGCTGACACGCTGCTCCAGGTTCACGTCCCATCCGCAGTGCAGCAGACGGTTGCCAATGGTTCGCAGCCAGTCGCTGTCCTTGTCCGAACGGCGGCGGGCCTTGCGCTTCAGCATCTCATAGCGCTGCCCGTACTGCACGCCCATGATCAGGCGCGTGGGCAGACCGTCAAGACAGTTCCTTAGGGTTATCTTCTTCTGAAGACTGTCGGGCGTGCCCGTCACCACGAAGTTGAAGAATGCCGGAACAAGTCCGTTTCTGGTCATTGCCGAGCGGCTTTCCGAACCCGTCAGTTCGCAGTCGAACGATTTCTTGTCGAAGTCCTGACTGGAGTTCCACGAATTCTTCTCGTAGTTGATTTTCGAAGACAACTCCGATTCAAAGTTATAGCAGGCCACCTGCCGCTGCACCGTGCCGAAGGTGTTCTTTGCGTCCATGCATCGCTCCAGTTTCTGCTTCAGCGTACAGTCCGTAGGCAGATAGCGTATGGGGAAATGCTTTTCCTCGGGAATATCGTCTTTCTTCGCCTTCGCCATCAGCAGGCGTTTCATCTCGGCCAGATAGTTCTCCTCGGCCTTGCGACCACGGGCATCCTCCAGCCGCAGCGGCTCCATAATCAGGTGGTCCAGCTCGCGGTAGTCACCTTTACCCGTTCCGGCATCGCCGATGATGTAGGTCATGTAGGTCAGCGCAAGGTCTGAGCCGTCGTACCAGTTTCGCAGTCGGCATCCCGATAGAAGCGTGCCGAACATGGTCCCTGCCACCAGCATCCCGTTAAGACGAGAGTACCTTGGCAGAACGGCGCACACGGGCCGCCATACGGGGCTTTCAAAATACGGAGAGAAACACTCGGCCCATTTTTCGAAATCCCATTCAGCCGCTTGGTCAGTGCCCTGGTTGCCTGACCGTATTCCCTCCGCCTTTCCTTCTCCCTGCAGGGTGATACCCAAACCTTGCAGGAAGGCCACGAGTTTCCTTGGCATGGCTGAATATCGTCGCGCACCGATAGCCGAGCGAGCACACTGCCGTCGCTCCTGTTCAGAAAGTCCGTAATCAGGAGTGGCGCCGACCACCATGTCCTCGCTGAAATCACAGATGTAGCGCATGCACTGCTGCACCAGCGCATAATAGCACGCGTTGCGCTCGCCGACCGCCGGAAGGTGTCCGTACTCGGCGCGCAGCCAAGCGTCCGCAATGTCCGCGTATGGCACTCCTCGGAAAGAGACCCCCTCCAAACCTCCCGAAGGGAGGGAAGTACTGCTGGCCCCTCCAACCTCCCCGAAGGGGAGGCTTTCTGCCCCAGAGTTACCCCCCTCCTTAGAAAGTTACTATGTTTGCAACACGAAAAGTTACCACAGAGCGCAGAAGGTGCGCTGGATAAGGTTTCGTTATGCTGACGCCGACGAACCTCTCCGCTTTGCTCCGAGAACCCTCACCGCCATCATAACGATGAAAG
>JAFRPY010000088.1 GCA_017428925.1 Prevotella sp.
CTTCTTTTTTGCCCTGTAAGCCTTGTCTATACATGCTGTTGAGCAGTAAAGAGTCGTCATTTTGTGCGCGATAAATGGTTTCCCGCACCACTGGCAGCGTTTCTGAATATCCATAAATGTCCGTCACTTTGAAGTTTTAACCCGGCTAAAAAACAGCCATTTTTGTATCACTCTTTATCGCAATTTCTCACTGTGTATCACATTGTCCCTTCGATGGCGTTTTGGTACTTTCTCATGGTGTATCACCTTTGTTCCAAATATCGCGTTTTTAAGGGCGTTTTTATTATCTGTTTTACACTCGCGGTAGAAATACTGTGCAAAAATAGCTCGAAAAACTGGTACTAACAAATATGCAACTTGAAGTGTTAAAATACAAAAAGTCCCTCATTTAGAGGGACTTAGTTCAAATTACTCCAAGTTGTTCAGAGTTATTTATAAGGGGTCACTTGCCCACGCAGAAGTTTTTAAAGATATTTCCTAATACTTCTTTGGGGGTGATTTGGCCACCGGTGATTTCGGCGAGGTGGTCGATGGTGAGGCGGAGGTCTTCTGCCAGGAGGTCACCAGAGAGTTGCTGCTCCATGCCGATAATCACACGCAGGATGCTCTCGTGGGCACGGATAAGGGCGTCGTAGTGGCGGGCATTGGTGATGATAATATCGGTGTCGGTTATCTCTGGTATTTGGGCGGCATCATAGATGGCTTGCTCGAGTGTGTCAATGCCTTGTCCGTATTTTGCCGCGATTTTAATGACGGGAGATTTTAGGGAAGAGAGCGAAGGGATGGATTCTGTTCCGTTCTTATCGATTTTATTGATGATAACAATAAGTTTTTTGTTTTCGGTTAGTTGCAATATGTTGTCAATATCTTCTATTGAAGGTTCGGTGTCAATGATCCAAAGTACGATGCGGGCTTTTTCTATGGCTTGATAAGTTCGCTCAATACCAATCTGTTCTACTTCGTCTGAAGTTTGACGAATGCCTGCCGTATCGATGAACCGGAACACAATTCCGTGAATTTCGATGGTGTCTTCGATGGTGTCGCGGGTGGTGCCGTGAATGTTGCTGACGATGGCGCGGTCGTCTTTAAGCAGCTGGTTGAGCAATGTGCTTTTGCCCACATTGGTTTTGCCGACAATGGCCACAGGAATGCCTTGCTTGATAGCCTGTCCTGTCTCAAAGGAACGAGCAAGCAGGACGATGCGATTGTCAATTTTTTTTGTAAGTTTTAGCAACTCTCCACGGTCGGCAAACTCAAGGTCTTCATGGTCAGAGAAGTCGAGTTCGAGTTCTAGCAGAGAGGTGAGTTTGAGGAGCTGGTCCCGGAGTCGTGCGAGTTCGTCGGAGAAATGTCCGCGGAGTTGGCTCATTGCCAGTTGGTGGGTGGCACGATTTGTAGAAGCAATAAGGTCGGCCACGGCTTCTGCCTGGCTAAGGTCCATCTTTCCGTTGAGGTAGGCACGCTGGGTGAACTCGCCCGGGTTTGCCTGACGGCAACCGTTCTGAATCAAAAGCCCTAATACCTTGTTTAAAATATACCGCGAGCCGTGGCAGGAGACTTCAGCGCTGTCTTCGCCCGTGTAGGAGTTTGGGGCACGGTAGGTGCTTACCATTACCTCATCAATAGGGATATGATGCTGTGACACAGCATCATACTCTACGATGTGACCGTAGTGGATGGTGTTGGGGAGATATGACTGCACATCGCCTTTGCCTTGGAATACGCGAGAAAGAATCTCAAGCGCCTGATGGCCTGAGATTCTTATAATTCCAATCGCTCCACCTGGAGCCGTGGCAAGCGCGCAGATGGTGTCGTTCATTAAATTCGGTCCAAAACGATTTTTATCAGCGTGTCGATGCTATTCTTGTACTCGGTATTCATTTCTTTCGCATAGCGGTTGGCGATGACCATACAACAGGTCATAGCACGATGGCCAAGAAGCGATGCAAGACCAGCCACGGCCGATGACTCCATCTCGAAGTTACAGATCTTCATGCCTTCGTACTCGAAAGCCTCAATCTTCTCGTTCTGCTGGGGGTCGGCAATGTCAGCACGGAGCACACGTCCCTGCGGACCATAGAATCCGCCGCATGAGATAGTATAGCCGCGCACCATTTCTTCGCCGGCAATCTGATCAATCAACTCAGCATCAGCCACCGACACGTAGGGTGCCCCCTTGATAGGGTCCCATGCCATGTGCTCTGTGAATGCCTTTTCCATGGGAATGTCGCAAACTACGTTACGGCCAGCATAATAGTTCAGCAAGCCGTCGAAGCCGATGCTCTTCACACTGGCGATAAAACTACCCGTAGGCGTGAATGGCTGGAGGCCGCCACATGTACCGATGCGGACCATAGTGAGTGTGCGGTGCTCGTCAAATTCCTCACGCGTCTGATAGTTGACGTTGGCCAGGGTGTCGAGTTCGTTGATCACGATGTCGATGTTGTCACATCCGATGCCATGCGACTGGCAAGTGATTCGCTTGCCCTTGTATGTACCCGTGATGGTATGGAACTCGCGGCTGCTGACCTCACACTCAATCGAGTCGAAGTGAGCGGCTACGGTATTGACGCGGGCGGGGTCGCCAACAAGCACCACCTTGTCGGCCAGTTGCTCAGGGCGAAGGTGCAGGTGAAAACATGAGCCATCAGCATTGATGATGAGCTCAGATTCGGGAAATTGTTTTTTTGCCATAGTCTTTAAGATTGAATAATTAACATTAGGTTGGCGGCTGAACGCCATTTTACAAGGAAGGACTTTTAGTTGTTGAGAGCAATATTCTCAATAATGCGTATTTTCTTTTCGGTAGCCTTGATGTCGGAGCGAAGTTGCTCGATTTCCTTCTCGGCCTTCAGTATTTCGGAACCAAGGGCCGTACGGTCGAAGCGGTTGGCTTGACGGTACTTTATGCGGGCCTCTTCGATTTCTTTCTCGCTTTTGTCAAGCATCTGCTGCATTTCCTGGATTTGCTGGATTCGCTTTTTATTCTCAGGAACGGTAAATTGTTCGATGTCGTAGTAGGTGACATCGTCGTTGATATGGAAGACGAACTTGCTTGAGGTGGGACGCCCTTTATGTTCCTTTAGTCCCTTGAGCCTTTTCTCGGCACGGGCCAGCTCGGTATAGTTGCCAATCCATGTGTCGCTGATGCTATGTATCGTGGCACGTGAGCGGACGAAGGAAGCTCCATCGCGTTCGATGCTCAGGTTCTCGCGTGTAGGAGAGGGGACGAAGGTATAGATGCAGACGCGTCCGGGAGGTTGCCTTCTGTCGGAAACGAACCATCCGAGCGAATCAATTTCGTCCTCAATGTAGAGGTAGTCGTTGGCGGTGGAATTAAACGGGAAACCAA
The DNA here is from genome assembly GCA_017428925.1 of Prevotella sp. Taxonomy (GTDB): domain Bacteria; phylum Bacteroidota; class Bacteroidia; order Bacteroidales; family Bacteroidaceae; genus Prevotella. The sequence continues at coordinate 3,353 of JAFRPY010000088.1, forward strand.
TGTTCTGCGGCTTCAGGTAGGTGTTGTCCACATCATCGTAACGGGTTACGAAGATATCGTAGCCGCCGATGCTTTCCGAGCCTTTCTGCGAGAAGTAAAGCGTGATGCCATCGGTCATGAGGAAGGGATAGTTGGCGGGGTCACCAAGCGCTTCCACGAAGTGCCGGTCACCCCACTGATCACCTTCCCTGTCCTTGGTGTAGATTCGCGCACTTCCCATCGTGTCGCAAATCGTATAGAACATCTTGTCGCCAATCTCGTTTACAAACTGGTAACCATACTTCGTACGTTTGATAGAACCGCATTCGGGAGGAAGCGGAATATAGTCGATGAAACTGTCCTTAGCCACCACGATGCTGTCGATGATGAGCAGCTTTTGAGTGGCTTGAAGCATGTTCTCGTAGAGAACTTGCGTGTGTGACATTTGTTTTACGGCTGTCTCTTGAGCCATCAAGGCCGTTGAAGCCATGATGAAGGCGAGCACGAGGAATGATTTCAGTTTGTACATAGTTTCTCCGTTTGTTATGATTGAAGTTTTGCATCCATGGAAGCAGCAGCACGACGGCCGTCGCCCATGGCGAGAATCACCGTTGCACCTCCGCGCACAATGTCGCCGCCGGCAAACACCGTGGGGCGTGAACTCTGCATGTCGTCGTTTACGGCGATGGTGTTCTTGCGGCCCAGTTCAAGACCCTTGATTGACTTCGGCACAAGCGGGTTGGGACTAACGCCTACGGCCACGATGACCTGGTCAACATCGAGCGTCACGGTCTTGCCTTCAACGGGCACAGGCGAACGGCGGCCTGAAGCATCGGGCTCTCCGAGCTCCATCACCTGAAGCACAGCCTGTTTCACGGCACCCTGCTCGTCGGCGATATATTCAATGGGGTTGTGGAGCGTGAGGAATCGAATGCCCTCTTCCTTGGCGTGCTTCACCTCCTCCAGACGGGCAGGCATCTCTACCTCCGAACGGCGATACACCAAGGTGACGTCGGCACCGAGGCGCTTGGCCGTGCGGCAAGAGTCCATGGCCGTGTTGCCACCGCCCACCACGAGCACGCTCTTGGCCGGGTTCAGCGGGGTGTCGGTTGTGGGATTGGCAGCATCCATCAGGTTCACACGCGTGAGATACTCGTTAGACGACATGATATTGATGGCATTCTCGCCGGGGATGTTCATGAAGTTGGGCAGACCTGCACCGGAACCCACGAAGATGCCCTTGAAGCCTTGTGCCTCGAGTTCGTCAACGGAAATGGTCTTGCCCACGATGACGTCGGTCTGGAAGTGAACTCCCATCTTGGCCAGGTTCTGAATCTCCACGTCAACGATGGCATTGGGCAGACGGAACTCGGGAATACCATATTTCAGCACGCCGCCAATCTCGTGAAGCGCCTCGAACACATACACGTCGTAGCCCTTCTTCACCATGTCGCCGGCGAAGCTCAATCCCGAAGGACCAGAGCCCACGACGGCAATCTTGATGCCGTTAGAGGGAGCAATCTCGGGCAGGGAGATATTGCCACTCTCGCGCTCGAAGTCGGCGGCAAAGCGCTCCAGATAGCCGATAGCTACGGCCTGACCGCCACTCTTCAGGTGAATGCACTTGCTCTCGCATTGCTTCTCCTGGGGGCAAACACGGCCGCAAACGGCGGGTAGGGCAGAGGTGTCTTTCAGCACCTTGGCGGCAGCCAGGAACTGACCGCGCTCGATATTCTTGATGAACGAGGGAATGTTCACGTTTACAGGACAACCCTCCACACACGAAGGCTTGGGGCAGTCGAGGCAACGCTTGGCCTCGGTGAGAGCCTGCTGCTTGGTGAGACCAGTGTTCACCTCCTCGGTGCGAGTCGTGGCGCGATACGCAGGATCAAGCTCAGGCATTATTACGCGCTCGATGGCCATGCGCTCCTTCGGCTTCATGCTCTTGCGGAGCTGCTGTCGCCATTCGGCCTTCGGGTCGGTGAGGATTTCGATGGTGTCGTTGGTGGGGTCTTCGTCCATGACGATGTCGGTGGAAGCAACGACGGAGTCGCTGCCTGCAGTGGAAGACGAGCTTACGAGGTGCTCCTCATAGTGGGCCAGCTCTTCCTGCTCTTCGCGCTTGAAGGTGCCCATACGCTTGAACATCTCGTCCCAGTCAACCAAGGCTCCGTCGAACTCAGGACCGTCGATGCAGACAAACTTGGTCTTGCCTCCGATGGTCAGACGGCACGCGCCACACATACCCGTACCATCGACCATGATGGTGTTCAGGCTGACTTCGCAGGGGATGTTGTGCTTCTGGGCGGTGAGGTTTGAGAACTTCATCATGATGGGAGGGCCGATGGCGAACACCTTGTCAACGTGTTCCTGCTCCATGAATTTCTCCATACCCACGGTTACCACGCCTTTTTCTCCGTAGGAACCGTCGTCGGTCATGATAATCACCTCGTCGGATGATTCGCGCACCTTGTCCTCCAGGATAATCAGATCCTTCGAGCGGCCTGCCATCACGGAGAGCACGCGGTTGCCGGCTGCCTTCAGCGCCTGGATGATGGGCAGCATGGGAGCCACGCCAAGTCCGCCTCCGGCGCATACCACCGTGCCGTAGTTCTCGATGTGGGTGGGGTTGCCCAAGGGGCCTACCACGTCGGCCACGGAGTCGCCCACGTTGAGGGCGCATAGCTTCTTACTCGACAGGCCTACCATCTGCACGACGAGCGTGATGGTGCCTTTTTCAATGTCAGCGCCGGCGATGGTCAGCGGCATGCGCTCACCCTTCTTGTCAACGCGCACGATGACGAAGTTGCCCGCCTTGCGGCTCTTGGCGATGAGCGGTGCTTCAATCTCGAAGAGGAAAACCTTCTCGGAGAATTGTTCTTTACGGATAATCTTGTTCATGTTGTATTCTAATTGTTTTTCTTTTTGTTCTCGTTCCCGATAACTGTTTCCTTCAGTTTGATTGTCGCGGCCGACAGTTCCGGAACGTTGTCGGGAATATCGTTCTTGATGCTTGTGTCGTATCCTTTTTGGTTTTTTAATTCCTTGGCTCTCTCCTTGGAGATGTATTCCATCTCGGTGAAATACACCTCGGAATAATAGTGGGCTTTCACGGGATAGTCTTTTTTCGACACCTCCACGTTGTATTTCTTCTTGAACGCCTTGGCCACCCGCCGTCCTCCTATCAGAGCCGCATTGCACTCCGAGATACCCACGAGGCTCGAGAACTTGTATTGTCCTTTTTCCCGCTGGTGATACAGCTGGTTCTGGTTGATGTCGGTGAGTTTGATGTCGATACCCAGAAGTGTGTTCAGAAGCGGGAATCTCATGGTGTGGTCTTCCTTGTTGGCAAGTTGGTCTGCGCCCACGCTGATGGTGTTTCCGCTTTTGGCAAAGTAGGCTTTAGGCCAGAATTTGCCTTGCAAAGTGTCGGCGTCGAGGCTGAAGTCGAGCTTCTCCATGTGGCTTGAGTTGATGAGCAGTTCGGCGTCCATGCTGGGCAGAAAACGGCTGGCTGAGCTCAACTTCTTCTCGTCGTTGAATTTGTGGTAGGTTTGACAAATAGAGTCGCCAAACATGTCGAGTTCATAAACGTCGGCTGAAAGAATTCGCGGTTTCTTTCCTAATGCCCAATCGCTGTTCTTGACGACATATTCGAGCATGCCTTCGGCGTAGCTCTGCTTCAGCGTGTCGAGCCAATTTTCCGTGCCGTACTTGCGGTAGTAGCCGCGCAGATAAACATAGTCCTGCTTGGCACCTTTTATCACCACCTCGTCTACATCGTATGTGCGCGGGGTGAGCCTGACCGTCTGTTCGGCGATGTCGGCTGCTGTCAGCGCGTATGGCTCGTAGGCCATGTGCTGGATGGTGATGCCCGGAGCGGGTTTCACGTCGGCGGGCAGAAATCCGTCTTTGGTGGTGAATCCCGCCAGCTGACCCTTGCTGTTGATAACCTGGGCCAGAATCACCACGTTGTCGTTGGTGGCATCAACCACCTTCACCTGTGCGACAGATGCAATTGCAAATCCCGCAAGAATTGAGAATAGTGTGAGGCGCAGTTTTGCTACTATCATGGCATTTTCCTGTTTATGGTTAGTCAATCATGTCGCAGCCCATGTAGGGAACCAGTGCGGCAGGCACCTTGATGCCGTCGGGCGTCTGGTTGTTCTCGAGCAGGGCGGCCACGATGCGCGGCAGCGCCAGGGCCGATCCGTTGAGCGTGTGGCAGAGTTCGGGCTTCTTGGCTCCCTCGGGGCGGTAGCGGCACTTCAGACGGTTGGCCTGATAGGTGTCGAAATTAGAAACCGACGATACCTCCAGCCAGCGTTTCTGAGCCTCCGAATAGACCTCGAAGTCGTAGCAGATGCTGCTTGTGAAGCTCTGGTCGCCGCCGCAGAGCAACAGTACGCGGTAGGGCAGTTCCAGTTTCTTGAGTAGGCCTTCCACATGCTCCAGCATCTCGCGGTGGCTCTCCTTGGAGTGTTCGGGCTTGTCGATGCGCACAATCTCAATCTTGGAGAATTCGTGCAGACGGTTCAGTCCGCGCACGTCCTTGCCGTAGGAACCAGCCTCGCGGCGGAAGCACTCGGTGTAGGCGCAGTTCTTGATGGGCAGATCCTTCTCGTCGAGAATCACGTCGCGGTAGATGTTCGTCACGGGCACCTCGGCTGTGGGGATGAGATAGAAGTCGTCAACCTCGCAATGATACATCTGGCCTTCCTTGTCGGGCAGCTGGCCTGTGCCGTAGCCGCTGGCGGCATTCACCACCGTGGGAGGCATGATCTCGGTGTAGCCGGCCTTGCGGGCTTCGTCGAGGAAGAAGTTGATGAGCGCACGCTGCAGGCGGGCTCCCTTGCCAATATAGACGGGGAATCCTGCACCGGTGATTTTCACGCCCAGGTCGAAGTCGATGAGGTTGTATTTCTTGGCCAGTTCCCAGTGGGGCAGGGGATTCTCGATGTTCAGGTTGGGATTCACGTCCCAGTTGCCCACGGTGTCGCCCTCGCGGCATTCGCGCAGGTTCGACTTCACCACGTGGTTGTCCTCGGCCGATGAGCCCTCGGGCACCTCGTCGTATGGTATGTTGGGGATGGTGCAGAGCAGGGCCGTCATGTCTTCCTCAGCCTTCTTCATCTGCTCTTCCAGCTGCTTGTTGGTGTCCTTCATTTCCGAAACCTTCTGCTTGATGGCGTCGGCTTCGTCTTTCTTGCCTTGCTTCATGAGTCCGCCTATCTGTGCGGCCATCTTCTTGGCCTCAGAGAGGTTGGCGTCCAGTTGCTGTTGTGATTCGCGGCGCTGCTTGTCGATGGCGAGCACCTGGTTGATAGCTTCTTCGGCACCGTTGAAGTGCTTCTTGTTCAGACCGCTGATCACGCGGTCGCGTTGCTCCTTGATGAGTTGTAATGTCAGCATTGTTTTATATTGTTTATTCTTGGTTTTCGTATAACGATGCAAAGGTACAAAAACTTTCTGAACCGTGCAAGAATAATTGTCTAAAAAATGTACGCGCATGCGATAGATTGTTGCACGCGTTTGAACAGCTTATGACAAATGACAGATGACAGTTTTTTTAATTGGCAAAAAAAAGTGCGATTAAAAAGTTATTATTATATATATTTATAAATATATATAATAATAAACTTCTATTCTCCTTTTTTCTCTTCGATTTTAATTAACTGTCATCTGTCATAACTGTCATTTGTCATCAGAAAAGACCTGTCTTTTACTGTATAGTGTTGACTCCTTTTTACTCATCAGAAGCCTCGCTTCCAATGGTCGGAAAGAATGCATCCAATGGGCGGAGAGGTTGCTTCCAATGGGCAGAAGCGAAGCCCTATAAACGCAGAAAACCTCCACCCGGGTGGGGCAGAGGTTCCTGTTGTTTGTTTGGAATAAGTTGTTTACTGTTTATGCTTCAGCGTCAGCGGGGATTACTGATACTGTGCTCTTGTTGTTGCGGCCCTTCTTGAAGTTAACCACACCGTCAACAAGTGCATAGAGCGTATCGTCCTTGCCAATGCCTACGTTTGTACCGGGGTTGTGCTTTGTACCGCGCTGGCGAACGATGATGTTGCCGGCAATAACTTTCTGTCCACCCCAGATCTTCACGCCAAGTCGCTGAGCAGCTGACTCGCGTCCGTTCTTAGAACTACCTACACCTTTCTTATGTGCCATTCTAAAGTCCTCCTGAAATTTAAGCGGTTACTGATTTGATTTCCACCTCGGTGTACTGCTGGCGATGACCGTTCTTCTTGCGGCTGTCCTTGCGGCGCTTCATCTTGAAGATAATCACCTTGTCGCCCTTCACGAGCGGGTTTTTCACTTCGGCTACTACTTTTGCACCTTCTACGGTTGGTGCACCTACCGTCACGGCTCCGTCGTTGTCAACGAGGAGAACCTTGTCAAACTCAACGGTCTGACCTTCTTCAGCGTCCTTGATGTGGTTGACGAAGAGTTTCTTGCCCTCTTCAACCTTGAACTGCTGACCGTTAATCTCTACGATTGCGTACATTTGTTTTGTTAATGTTTAAACGGGTTTTTCCGCAAGGCGAATGACCTCTTGCCACTGCTTAACTGAGCCTCCACGGACTAAATCGGGCGCAAAATTACAACATTTTCTTGAATTGGCAAAATATTTGGCCTTTATTTTAATGATGTGGGCTGGTTTTTTCAGGATTTTCTAGCCTTTCTAGGCATTCTGGATGCTCTAGATGACCAGCAAATGGACTTTATCCGCTGGTTAATTGGCCTTTATCCGCTCAGCAGAAGGCCTTCATCCGCTCAGCAAAACCTATCCCCACTTCTGAATTACGTCGACAAACAACTTGCCGTATTTGTTCTTTTTAAACTCGCCGATGCCGCTGACCATGCCGAAGGCTTCTACGGTTGTCGGCTTTAGCGTTGCAAGCGCATGAAGCACTTTGTCGGTAAGCACGATGTAGGCTGGGAATCCCTGTTCGTCGGCCAGTTGCTTGCGCAATGCCCCTAATGCCTCGAACAGCTCGCGGTCTTCGGTTTTCTGAGGCGTGGGTTTGCCGCCGGCACCGATGACGGGGATTTCAAGTTGCAGCTCTTTCTTCTTCGGCTTTTTGGACGTTGGCGTTTCGCGTTGGGGCATGGCCAGCTGCACACGGTTGTTTCCGCGAAGGATTTCCCATCCAAGTGAGGTGATTTTCAATACGTTGCCCTTGTCGTAGGCAATCTCGATGAATCCCATGTGGAGCATTTGCAGCAGATAGTCTTGCCAGTCGCGGGTGTCGATGTCGTTCCCAACGCCGAAAGTCTTTATGCAGTTGTAATGATGTTTCTTAATGGTGGGCGACATCATGCCACGCAGAATTTCTATTACAGTATTGAAGCGTATGCTCTCGCTTGTGCGGGCAATGGCCGAGAGTGCTTTCTGGACAATGATGGTGCCGTCGAGCCTTTGGGGCGGGTTCAGGCACACGTCGCAATTCCCGCAGTCGCACGAGGTTTCCTCGCCAAAATAGTTCAGCAGAATTCTTCTCTTGCAGACGCTCGACTCGGCATATTCCTGCATGCGGTGAAGCTTCTCCATGTTTACTTCCTTTTGTCCGCTTTCTTCAGCAAAATTACTGAGCAGAATCACGTCGGCCAGACTATAGAAGAGAACCGTGTCGGCAGGTGAACCATCGCGCCCGGCACGCCCTATTTCCTGATAGAAATTCTCAATGCTTTTGGGCATGTTGTAATGGATAATCCAGCGGACGTTGCTCTTGTCGATACCCATGCCAAATGCGATGGTCGCACAAACCACTTCAACATCGTCTTGCTTGAAAGCCTCCTGTGCCATTGTGCGTTCCTCCGACGTGAGGCCTGCATGATAGATGGCAGCCCTGATGCCGTAACGTGCAAGCTGGGCAGCAACCTTTTCTGTAGTCTTTCTTGAAAGGCAATAGATAATTCCCGGCATGTTAGCATGTTGCGAGATGAATCTTAACATGAAGTTCAGCTTCTCCTTGGCGGTGAATCCCCGCTTCACGCTCAGGCTTAAGTTGGGACGGTTGAACGAGGAAATGAACGTTTTGGGAGATTTCAGCTTCAGCTGCTTGACGATGTCGTTGCGCGTGATTTTGTCGGCTGTTGCCGTGAGTGCCATGATGGGCACGCCAGGAAACTCGTCGTGCAGGACGCCAAGGCGCGTATACTCTGGGCGGAAGTCGTGCCCCCATTGTGATATGCAATGCGCCTCGTCGACGGCAAAGAGTGAGATGTTCAAGTTCTTCAGCAAGAAGTCTTTCTCCGACAGAATCTTTTCGGGCGAAATGTAAAGTAATTTCAACTCGCCCGAAAGACATTTCCGGCGTATTATCGTATCGCTTGTCAGGTCGTTTCCGCTGTTCAGCGCGGCAGCTTCTATGCCGTTTTCCCTCAATGCCTCCACCTGGTCGCGCATGAGGCTGATCAGCGGCGATACAACGATGGCCGTACCCTTCATGGCAAGTGCGGGAATCTGGTAGCAGATGCTCTTCCCGCCTCCCGTGGGCATGAGCACAAGACAGTCTTCTCGCCGCATGACATGCTCGATGGCCTCTAATTGATTGGCCCTGAATTTATCGTAGCCAAAATAGGTTTTTAGTATTTCTGAAACGTCCATTGTTTTGTAGTTGTCTAAAAAAATCGTACAAAGCTATTCAATTTTTATTAAAAAAAGTACAAATCTTTTGATTATTCGAAAAAAAAAACTAAATTTGCAGTGTTATTAGAAGAAATTATAGATTCACATCTAATTACATATTTAATTAAGGTATGGCAAAATACAACATTACTGAACTGAAAGAGAAGAAAGCCGCCTACCGTAGCCTGGTTAACCCCAAACTGATGGATGAACTAAAGGAAAAGATTCTGGACATCATTCTCATTCAAAAAAAGTACAAAGACAAGGACTATTCGGCAAAGAGGCTGGCAGAAGACTTAGGAACCAACACTCGGTATATTTCGGCTGTTGTGAATGTTCGTTTTCACATGAATTACACATCGTTCGTGAACAAATACCGTATCGATGAGGCGATGACACTATTGGTTGACAAGCGTTACCGGGACCTGAACATGGAGGATATAAGCGACATGGTGGGTTTCGCTAACCGCCAGTCGTTCTATGCCTCATTCTTCAAGATTACCGGCATCACTCCGCGCGAGTATAAACTGCGTCACTATCAGCAGCATCCTGAGGATATGAAACAACCTCAGAAACGTGGAAGAAAATCAAAGAAAAAATAACACCCATTGTTTTATGCAAGCAGAAGGATTCAACTATTCGGACGAACGCTTCGCCGACATACAGTTGTTGAGGTATCGTCTGAATGGTTTCGAAGACCTTACCTTGCAACAGAAGAAACTCATTTACTTTCTTTCAGAGGCAACCCTTTGGGGGCGCGACATCACGTTCGACCAATATGGGAAATACAATCTCGGCATTCGCAAGATGCTCGAGACGGTATACTTGCATTATGACGGCAGCCGCGAGAGTGAGGACTTCAAGGCCCTTGAGGTCTACCTGAAGCGTGTGTGGTTCTCCAACGGCATCTATCATCACTATGGTTGCGAGAAGTTCATGCCGGGGTTCAGCGAAGAATTCTTGCGTGAAGCGTTGCACGAAACCACAGGGGAGGATATCTCTCAATACGAAGAACTTTTCCCGGTAATCTTCCGGCCTGAGCTTTATCCCAAGCGGGTGAACAAGGCCGATGGCGTTGACCTTGTGGAAACGTCGGCCTGCAATTTCTATGATAACGTGAGCCAGCAGGAAGTGGAGGAATATTATGCCTCCATCAAGGACGCTGATGACCCTGAGCCCGTTTCCTATGGCCTGAACGGCACGCTCGTGAAGCGCGACGGGAAAGTTCATGAGGAAAGATGGTTTGCCGAAGGGAGATACGGCGAGACCATCCGCAAAATCATCTATTGGCTCAAGAAGGCGACGACGGTGGCTGAAAACGATGACCAGCGGGCCTATATCGAAACGCTTATCCGCTATTACGAGACGGGTGACTTGCGCCTGTTCAACCAGTATTGTATCGAGTGGGTGAGCGAGCATCTTTCGCGCGTGGATTTCATCAACGGCTTCATTGAGGTGTATGGCGATCCGCTCGGGTTGAAAGGAACGTGGGAAGGAATTGTGGAATACAAAGACCTGGAAGCCACCCGCCGCACCCAGTTGATTGCAGGCAATGCCCAGTGGTTTGAAGACCATTCGCCCGTTGACCCTCGTTTCCGTAAGCCTGAAGTGAAGGGAGTGACCGCTAACGTTATTTGTGCGGCAATGCTCGGAGGCGAGGAATATCCGTCGACGGCCATCGGGATCAATCTGCCTAATGCCGACTGGATTCGTGCGGAATATGGCAGCAAGAGCGTGACGATAGGCAATCTCACGGAAGCCTACAACAAGGCATCGCGCGGAAGCGGTTTCCGCGAAGAGTTCGTCATAGATGCCGATACCGTTGAGCTGATTGACAAGTATGGTGATGTCTGCGACGACCTTCATACAGACCTGCATGAGTGTCTTGGTCATGGCAGCGGCCAGCTGTTGCCTGGCGTCGACCCCGATGCGCTGAAGAATTATGGCAATACCATTGAGGAGGCGCGTGCTGACCTTTTTGGCCTTTACTATATTGCCGACAAGAAACTGGTGGAGTTAGGGCTGACTCCCGACGAGGAAGCCTACAAGAGCCAGTATTACACCTATATGATGAACGGCCTGATGACTCAGTTGACGCGGATAAAGCCAGGCCACCAGATTGAAGAGGCCCACATGCGCAACCGTGCGTTGATTGCCCGTTGGTGTCTGGACAATGGAAACGCAATTGAGATGGTTCAGCGCGAAGGAAAGACCTATGTCTGTGTTCGCGACTATGAGGAATTACGGCGGCTCGTTTCCCGGTTGCTTGCCGAGATTCAGCGCATCAAGAGCGAAGGTGACTATGAGGCTGCCCGCGAACTCGTGGAGAAATATGCCGTAAAGGTTGACCCCGTTCTTCATCATGAAATACTCGAGCGATACGCCAAGCTCAATCTTGCTCCCTACAAAGGATTCCTGAACCCGATAATGAAGCCTGTGACCGATGCCAGCGGAGAGATTACCGACGTCATCCTCGACTATTCGGAAGGGTATGCCGCCCAGATGCTTCGTTACAGCCACGACTATAGTATGTTTTGACGAATAAAGGCTATGGATGAACTGACTCAGCAGAAACTGAAGGATATCAAGCGCGCATTCCGCCTGAAGATGGATGGGATGGCCTCGCGTTCCATGCGCGAGAAGGGACTCGACTATAAAATCAACTGGGGCGTGAGCCTGCCCGATTTGAAAGTAATGGCTGGCGCGTATGGGAAGGACTATGAGCTTGCCATTGCCTTGTGGAAAGAGGACATTCGCGAATGCAAGATATTGGCTACAATGATAATGCCCCCTGAACAGATGTTGCCCGAGGTTGTCGACATCTGGATGGAGCAGACACGTTCGCAAGAAATTGCCGAGTTGTCGGCTTTCAATCTCTATCAGCATCTTGATTATGCACCAGAGAAGGCTTTCAAATGGATTTCAAGCAATAAAGAGATGGAGCAGATTTGCGGTTACCAGATACTTTCACGGCTTTTTATGAAAGGACAGGAACCAAATGAACGAGGCATTCAGGAGTTTATCGACCAGGCACTGGCAGCCCTTCAGGACGATTCGCTCGGTGTACGTCATGCTGCCCTGAACAGCGTCCGCCGTTTTGCTTCATTGGGCGAAGAATACACACAAATTGCAAAAAGTGCTTTGAAAACACTTAATTTAGAACTTTTTTAAATAATTTGCGCACTTTTCTAAAATAATATTCGTATTTTTGCACCACTTTGCAAGCATTTTGAATACAACAGATGAAGGAAAGTGTCTTTACTGCTGTGAGGCAGATACTTACAGACTATCTTGATGAGAATAATCTGCGTAAGACGCCAGAGCGCTATACGCTGCTCGAAGCCGTGTATAGTTTTGGCGGTTCATTCTCTGTTCAGGATATGGATGATTATCTGGAGGCTCACAATTTCCATGTCAGTAAGGCAACTTTATATAACACCCTGAATCTGTTTATGCGCATGCGGCTGGTAGTATGTCACCGCCTGGATTCGGGAAAAAGATTTGAGGCAAATTACGCCAACAGCAGCCATTCCATGCAGATATGCACGGTATGTGGCAAGACCTCGGTGGTGAAGTCGCCCGAGATTGAAGAAACCATTCAGACGGTTCACCTGAGGCGATTCCGTCGTGAAGGTTTTTCACTATACATCTATGGCACTTGCAGCTCGTGCCAGGCAAAACTGACTCGCGAAAAGAATAAAAGAACAAAAAAACAAATAAAAGAAAATGCAAAAAGGTAAAGTTGATGTTCTCCTCGGTCTGCAATGGGGAGACGAAGGTAAGGGAAAGGTTGTGGATGTACTCACACCTCAGTATGATGTAGTTGCACGTTTCCAGGGTGGACCCAATGCGGGCCACACGCTGGAGTTCGAAGGCGAGAAATATGTGCTTCGTTCCATTCCTTCTGGAATCTTCCAGGGCGGGAAAGTGAACATTATAGGAAATGGCGTGGTTCTTGCTCCCGACTTGTTCATGAATGAGGCCAAGGATTTGGAGAAAAGCGGTCATGACTTGAGGAACCGTCTACACATATCCAAGAAAGCCCACTTGATCATGCCAACGCATCGTGTGCTTGATGCTGCCTACGAAGCCCAGAAAGGCAAGAGCAAGGTGGGGACAACAGGCAAGGGCATTGGTCCTACCTATACGGACAAGATTTCCCGCAACGGCTTGCGTGTTGGTGATATCTTCGATAATTTCGAGGAGAAGTATGCCGCCCACAAAGCGCGCCATGAGGCTATCTTGAAATCGCTTGACTATACCGACTATGATATTACGGAAGTCGAGAAGGTCTGGATGGAAGGCATCGAGTACATGAAGCAGTTCCAGATTGTTGACTCGGAATATGAAATCAACCAGATACTGAAGTCGGGCAAGAGCATTCTGTGTGAAGGCGCTCAGGGTACATTGCTCGACGTTGACTTCGGCAGTTATCCTTTCGTCACTTCATCGAACACCATTTGCGCCGGTGCATGTACCGGTCTGGGTATTGGTCCCAACAAGATTGGCGAGGTGTTTGGCATCATGAAAGCCTATTGCACCCGCGTAGGTGCCGGTCCGTTCCCCACCGAGTTGTTCGACGAGACAGGTGCCAAGATTCGTGACCTTGGCCATGAGTATGGAGCTGTTACCGGCCGCGAGCGTCGTTGCGGATGGATTGACCTGGTGGCTTTGCGCTATGCCATTGCCGTCAATGGCGTCACCCAGCTCATCATGATGAAGAGCGATGTGCTCGACGGTTTCGATACCATCAAGGCTTGTGTTGCCTATAAGCAAAACGGCGTAGAGATTGACCATTTCCCATATAGCATCGAGGAAGGTATCGAGCCCGTTTATAAAGAGCTGCCAGGATGGAAGACCGATATGACGAAGTTTACTTCCGAAGATCAGTTCCCCAAAGAATTCTCAGACTATATCAAGTTCCTTGAAGCCGAACTTGAGACGCCCATCAAGATTATCTCCATCGGTCCAGACCGTGACCAGACCATTGTAAGGAAATAACAATCAATTATGGCTCAGAAACCTAATATCCCTAAGGGAACGCGCGATTTCTCTCCATTGGAGATGGCTAAGCGCAATTATATATTCAATACGATCAAGGACGTTTATGCCCTCTACGGATTCCAGCAGATAGAAACTCCCGCAATGGAAACCCTCGGAACGCTGATGGGAAAATATGGCGAGGAGGGCGACAAACTGCTCTTCAAAGTCCTTAATAGTGGTGACTATCTTTCGAAAATTGACGACAAGGAACTCATGGAGCGCAACGCTCTCCATTTGGCTGCTCGTCTTTGTGAAAAAGGTCTTCGCTATGACCTCACGGTTCCCTTTGCACGCTATGTGGTGATGCACCGCGAGGAATTGCAGTTGCCTTTCAAGCGTTATCAGATTCAGCCCGTATGGCGTGCCGATCGTCCTCAAAAAGGACGCTACCGTGAGTTCTATCAGTGTGATGCCGATGTGGTAGGCAGCGACTCCTTGCTGAACGAAGTCGAGCTGATGCAGATTGTTGACACGGTATTTACCCGTTTCGGCATTCGTGTTCAGATCAAGATCAACAACCGAAAGATTCTTTCCGGAATTGCCGAGGTCATCGGTGCTGCCGATAAGATTGTCGATATCACCGTGGCTATAGACAAGCTCGACAAGATTGGTATTGACAATGTGAATCAGGAACTGCGCGAGAATGGTCTTTCTGAAGAGCAGATAGAGAAACTCCAGCCGATTATCTCACTGGCAGGAACAAACGAGGAAAAACTTGCGGTTATCGCCGAAGTGCTCAAGGATTCAGAGACGGGATTGAAGGGTGTGGAAGAAACGAAGTTCATTATTGATATGCTGAAGACTTCAGGGTTGAAGAATGAAATCCAACTCGACCTGACGCTTGCCCGCGGATTGAACTATTACACGGGTGCCATCTTCGAAGTGAAGGCCCTTGACGTTCAGATAGGAAGCATCACCGGTGGCGGACGATACGATAATCTGACGGGAATCTTTGGAATGCCTGGGCTTTCGGGTGTAGGCATCAGTTTCGGAGCCGACCGCATTTTCGACGTGCTCAACCAGCTCGACCTCTATCCAAAGGAAGCCGTGAATGGCACTCAGCTGCTCTTCATCAATTTTGGAGAGAAGGAAACAGCCTATTGTCTGCCTGTAGCCTCGAAGGCTCGCCAAGCAGGTATTCGAACGGAAGTGTTCCCTGATTCCGTGAAGATGAAGAAACAGATGAGTTATGCTAATGCCAAGCAGATTCCGTTTGTTGCTCTTGCCGGAGAAAACGAGATTGGCGAAGGAAAACTCACCCTGAAGAATATGATAACGGGTGAACAGCAGCTTGTTACACCTGAAGAACTAATTGACGAGGTGACAAAATGAGGAAACTGAAGACGCTTTCCATCGCATTTGTTCTCATCATGTTGATGAGTGCATTCACCATGCAGAACCCCGTCACCGTGTTCATGATTGGAGATTCAACGATGGCCAATAAGGACACAACCGGCGGGAAACAAGAGCGTGGATGGGGCATGATGCTTCAGCAGTTTTTCAAGGAAGGGGTAATTGTTGATAATCATGCAATGAACGGGCGTTCTTCAAAGAGTTTCATCGATGAAGGGCGTTGGGATGTTGTGCTTGAAAAGATAAAGCCCGGCGACTATGTGATCATCCAGTTTGGGCACAATGATGAGAAACCGGCTGCTGACCGCCATACGGATCCGGGAACTACTTTCGATGCGAACCTCAAGCGTTTCGTTATCGAGAGTCGTGCCAAGGGCGGTATTCCTATTCTTTGCAATGCCGTTGTCAGGCGTAATTTCTATCGCCAGGTGGACAGTAGTGTTGACGATGAGTCGTTGCGTAATACGACATACGAGGACGAGAAGGTGAACAGCGACACGCTTATCGATACTCATGGTGCCTATCTTCTTTCACCGAGGAATGTGGCCAAAGAGTATCAAGTTCCTTTCATCGATGCCAATCGGATTACCCACGATTTGGAGCAGGCGATGGGAATTGAAGGAAGCCGTAAGTTGCACATGTGGTTCAAGCCCGGCGAGCACCCCTCGATGCCCAATGGCCGTAAAGACAATACTCATTATAACGTTTATGGCGGAACGGTGGTTGCCGCTCTTTTAGCCGAAGAGATATCGCGCCAGGTCCCTGCATTGAGAAAGAAGGTGGATATTAAGAAAATAAAAAATGTAAAAAGGAATTTGAAATAATTCCATAATTATTTGGAACTTTAACCGAATTATAATATATTTGCAGAAACAAAATGTCACGAAACATTAATCACAATGATGCTGCCACGAAGCGACTTTTAGAATGTGGCATAAAACCGTCAGTACAGCGAGTAGAGATAATGAATTATCTGATGACGCACTTCACGCATCCTACAGTTGAAGAGGTTTACAGCTCGCTCTGTCATAAGATACAGACACTTAGTCGCACTACTGTATACAACACGCTCCGGTTGTTCTCCGAGCATAAGGCAGCCCTGATGATTACCATCGACGAGCACAGGGTTTGTTATGACGGCGATACCCATCCTCACGTTCACTTCTATTGCAAGGAATGTGGAAAGGTAATTGATTTCATGAACGAGTCAGCACCCGTAATGCCTGCAAACCTTGAAATCGAGGGCAACAGGGTAGACGAGATGCAGCTGTACTATAAAGGAGTGTGTGCCGATTGCCAGCGTTTTAATTAACTATACATTAACAAAAATCCAAAAAACATTATGAAGAAGAAATTTATTTGTACCGTTTGTGGTTATATCCACGAAGGACCGGAACCACCAGAAAAATGCCCAGTATGTAAAGTTCCTGCCAGCAAGTTCAAGGAGATTACCGAGGAGGAAATGGAATATGCCACCGTTCACAAGCTTGGCGACGGCAAGCCCGAGGGCGTGAGCGACGAAATGATCGAAGACTTGCGGAATCATTTCAATGGCGAATGCAGCGAGGTGGGCATGTATCTGGCTATGAGCCGCCAGGCTGACCGTGAAGGCTATCCCGAGATTGCTGAGGCTTTCAAGCGCTTTGCTTTTGAGGAGGCAGAGCACGCCGCAAAGTTTGCCGAGTTGTTGGGTGAGTGTGTTTGGGATACAAAGACCAACCTTGAGAAGCGTGCAGCCGCTGAGGCCGGTGCTTGCGAAGACAAGTTCCGCATTGCCAAGAATGCCAAGGCTGCCGGTTTCGACGCTATCCACGATACCGTTCACGAAATGGCAAAGGATGAGGCTCGTCATGGTGCTGGCTTCGCCGGACTGCTGAAACGCTATTTCAAGTAATTAGTGAAAAGATTAGTCTTTTTATTCATCGTGCTGTCTGTGTATGTGTCGTTGCATGCACAGACATTTTCTCGTTTGCAACTGGTTGCCGACCATCCGCAGAAGTCGTTTCCTGAGAGCGTTCCCGCCGGCAATTTCAGTGGCATTACGCCCATTGGCAGGAACCTTTATGCGGTTGTCGATGACAAGCGGGGCGATGGTTTCCATGTCTTTCGTATCATTTTTGATGCCGATGGCCGCATCCTTTCGGTACGCAATCTCGGTTTCAAGGGCGATCTTTTGCATAGTCGCGATGCCGAGGGCATAGTTTATTTCCCTTCGCAGAAGACTGTTTTTATTAGCGCCGAAAAAGACAATCAAGTGCTTGAATATGATTTGAAAGGCCGGCCTACCCAAAGAGAAATCATCATGCCTGATATATTTAAGAAGGCGGTGCCCAATCGGGGACTTGAGGCTTTGGCATATAATGGGCAAACCCACCTGTTTTGGACGACCACCGAGAGTCCGCTTCCTGGCGATTCCACTCTTGTTCTTTGTAGCTTTGACGAGGATTTTCAGCTAGTGAAAAAGGTTGAATATGTTATGGATGCGCCTATAGCCGAGGAAGCCGAAGGTAATCATGTCCACGGCGTTAGCGAGATGACGGCTCTCGACGATGGCACCCTGCTCGTTCTTGAGCGCGAGGTCCTTATTCCTGAAGAGAAGTTCGGCGCATGGGCAAATTGCAAACTCTATCAGTTTGTTCCCGATGCCAACGCACAAAAGCACCTCATTCATGATTGGAAGACCGACATCTCCCTTTTCCACCAAGACTTTGCCAACTACGAGGGTATGTGCTTGGGCCCCAAACTGAAAGATGGTTTCCAAGTTATTATTCTTGTTGCCGACTCCCAGCATCGCTATATGGGCGTTTTAAGCGATTGGTTCAAAACGCTCGTTGTCCGCAATGTGGGGTAGTTATTCCCTCTTTTTTTTTCGAAAAGAAGGCTGTTGAACAAGAAAAACCTCTTGTTTCTTGCAAATGCAAAAACTATTCCGTATTTTTGCAAAATCAATAGCAAATTCAAACTTAACAATAGTGTATAACCCCAAAATTACGTAAGAACCAGACAGTACAACAAGATTAGGGGAGTTTAAACGCAGCACGAAGTGATGCCCTCCCCAAAGGGACCAAGACAAACAAATTCTAATTACTAACCCAATAGAATCGTGCGTCGCAAGTTCCGTTCGTACTTTTTAGATACTTGAGCTTTCTGCTCTTGTCTCTCTCGACCTTGAATACCGGCAAAATATTCACACGTGAGAGCAAGCTGTTCAGAAAGTTCGCGCCCGATGGGCGTGAACTGTTCTTGCTTGTTTACGTGTATGGTCACTTGCCGGTAACCAAAGGTTGAGAATAAGCATCGGATGGTTGCACGCCTTTTCTTATTCTCAAAAATTCGGATGAAAATGATGAAAACATTACACGTGAAGATAATGACGGCGGCGACAGCCTTGCTTGTCATTTTGATGATTCACACAGTTCCAGCTATTGCACAAGACGGTGTGTGGCGAACAACCATAATTATTAAAACGCTTGATGGAGGCAAGGCCGAGTACCTGATAGATAAGGACACTAAAGTGTCAATTGAGCAGCCCAACCTTGTGATTGAAACAGACGGCATGGTGCTTACATACGCTCTGGAAAGCATGAACCAGGTGAGCTATGGCCGCAAATTCATTTCATCAGGCATATCTTCCCCCGCTCAGGATGAAGGAAACCCTGTTTCCGTGGAGAAAGAAATGCTGTTCCTCAGCGGACTGTCCGAGAACACTCAGGTGGATGTCTATAATGCAGAAGGAAAGACTATGATGAGCCAACGCTATAGCGGCAGTGCACAAGTGTCGCTGCACATGCTTCCAACTGGCATCTATTTCGTGAAAATCAACAACGAAACCTATAAAATCCTGAAGAAATGAAAACGCACAACTTACATAATCATATAGCGACCCGTCTGCTTATCCTGATGGTTGCCTTGATGTCCGTTGCACCTGCCTTTGCCCAGGAAAGCCAGCAGTATGCTATCTATAACTATCGTAATGACGGAGATTTCAACGCATGGATGAATATAGACGTAGAAAAGATAACCTATAGCTGCACAGACCTGGACGGCGTGGAGCACGACGATATCGTGGTTCAGGAAGTGTGGACTCCCGACAGCGTTTATCGCATTCCCATCAGTGCCATCGACAGCATCGGGTTCCGTGCGCCGAAAATTGAATATCAAGACAATGTTTTTCATATAACAGAGGCACACCTTCCTTATATTATTTCTGTTGATGATAATTCAATAATTGAAGTTTCGGAAGTTAATAAAAACGTGAATATATAGATGCAAAAAAGGCATTGGAATCTTGCATATGTCGCAAGAATTGAGTACCTTTATGGTGCAAAACAAAAAGACTCAATATCCCAATGCCAGTGTACAAA
>JAFRPY010000061.1 GCA_017428925.1 Prevotella sp.
GAGACAGCAAAGAAAAAAGCAAAAAACATATCCAGAAAAATGTCCTGCTCCATATTGGCTATGAAACAGGACAAGATAATTATGCTTTTAAATGTCAAACGGATAATGTTTGTTAATATGTTCCATTTTTCTTCTCTTTTATTTGGAGATTAAGACAGAATCTGTCCCCGTGACTAACACGTGAAGCGCGTTCTTGGCATGACTCCCAGCCAGTATAAGGCAAAGTTTAGCGTAAAAAAATAGGGAAAATCACCCCATCAGTAATTTGTATACACCTTTCAGTAATTTGTTTAGCGATGGTTCGGTGAAATCGTCGTACCTTTGCAGCCGAGAATAAATAACAGTATTAATAACTTAAAAAAATTGCGGTTATGAAGAGAACAATTATCATTACGGGTGGTACAACAGGTATCGGTAAGGCTACGGCTTACCAGTTTGCAAAGAACGGTTGGAATGTGGTTATTACAAGTAGAAGTGAAAAGAAGGGTCAGGCATTCGTCGAGGAAGCCAAGAACGAGGGGTTGGATATGACCTTCTTCCAGTTGGATGTGACGAACGAGGAGCAGGTGGCTCAGGTCATCGAGCAGACGGTGGCCAAGTTCGGCAAGCTGGACAGCATTGTCAACAACTCTGGCATCTCGCTGGGTGCCGCACCGCTGGCTGACACCGAGACGGACGAGTTCAAGCAGCAGCTGGACACCAACGTCCTGGGCGTTTATTACGGCATGAAGTATGCCATCCGCGCCATGCTGAAGACGGGCGGTGGCACGATTGTCAATCTGGCATCTATCGCAGGACTCAACGGACTGATTTACACCGCACAATATTGCGCAACTAAGCACGCCGTGGTGGGACTGACCAAGGCTGCTGCCATCGACTACGCCCAGCAAGGTATCCGCATCAACGCCGTTGCTCCCGGTGCCATCAAGACCGACATCCTGAAGCACGCTATCGAGGCTGGGGCTTATGATGAGAAGGGCATTGCTGCCATCCATCCGATGAATCGCATGGGCGAGGTGCAGGACATTGCCCTGGCTATCTATTATCTGGCTAGTCCCGACAACAAATTCCTGACAGGTACCATCCTCAACGTTGACGGCGGTTATAATTGTAGATAATATGGAACTGATTGACTATACCAACAAATGGTTGACTGGCGAAATTCAGGAGGATCTGGCAATGGTTGCAGGAGGCGTGGTATGCCTCCTGCTGGCTCTTGTGGCATGGCGTTGGGGCTCGTCGGAGTCGGCTCGCGCCATCATTCTGCCATTGACGGTGGTGGCGGTAATCTTTATCGGAGGAGGAGCTGCATTAGCCTATAATAATCATCAGCGGAGCAAGCAGTTCGTGGAACAATACCAGGAGTCGCCTGAGAAGTTTCTGGAGAGCGAGAAGGCTCGCGTGGCTGCTTTCATGAAGATCTATCCGCAGACCATCATCGTCTCTGCCGTCATGATGGTCATCGCTGTCTGCGTGTTCACCTTCTGCGATAAGCCCTGGCTCCGAGCATCTGCCCTTGCGCTCATCCTTGTAGCCCTCGCCGCCCTGACAATTGATTTCTTCTCGAAGGAGCGTGGCGTGATTTATCAGCAAGAGTTGGACACCGTGAAGATAGAAAATGTAGGATGATAGTCATTATCTGCGAAAAAATTTGTATCTTTGCGCCATGAAGATAAGACAAATCCATTTCCCCACCGTGTCGGCATTCATGCATGCCCTCGGACGTGACGATGTCCGCCATCCGCTCATTGAGGTCATCCATCTCGACGACCTTGCTGATTGCAGCTCGTTTGGCAACACCCGCTATACGTTTGGCTTCTACTGCGTGGTTTACAAGGATGCACGCTGCGGCACCGTGCGCTACGGGCGCAACGAGTACGACTACGACAACGGCACGCTGCTCTTCTTCGCCCCCGACCACGACGTTGAGCTGGGCACGCTCGAACAGAGCTACCAGGGCGTGATGCTCATCTTCTCGCCGGCACTGATGCAGGGATTATCGATGTCGCCCTACACCTTCTTCGGCTATTCAGTCAACGAGGCCCTGCACGTATCGGAGCGTGAGCGCCAGCAGCTGCACGACATCCTCGGCAACATCGAGACAGAGTTGGAACGCGGCATCGACCGCCACACCCGCCAGCTGATGGCGCAGAACGTCGCCCTGATTCTGAACTACTGCGTGCGCTTCTACGACCGCCAATTCATCACCCGCGAACCCGTCGACAGCCAGCTCATGCAGCGCTTCACCGTCCTGCTCGACGACTATTTTGCCCGAGGCCTAGCCGCACGTCAGGGAGTGCCCACCGTGCGCTACTTCGCAGACGCGCTGAACCTCTCGGCCAACTACTTCGGCGACCTCGTAAAAGCCCAGACGGGCAATAGTCCGCAGCAGCTCATCCAGCAGCACCTCATCGCTCAGGCCCGCCACCGCCTCACCACGACCACCGACACCGTCAGCCAGATAGCCTACGCCCTCGGCTTCGAGTACCCCCAGTACTTCTCCCGCCTGTTCAAAAAGCAGACCGGCCAGACCCCGCAGGAGTTCCGAAAGATAGGATAATGCGGGGAACATACTTAGCATGTTTCTTCATCTAATACAACTCAAATTCCAAATTTGAGGATTTCTGGGTTTCCGTGAGGTCAATCGTACCAACGTTTATGTGTCTATCACTGAATTAGCCTCTGATATAACTGCGTTTGCTTCTTATCAAGATTTGTAATCTTTATCTGAACCTTGGATGGTCGTGATATGTCGTTAGGTAAAGAAACAAGAAGTTTCATTATAACCTGTTCGACGTTTGTAAATCCAGAATCTTCGATTACAGATACGCATTCACCGCTTATGAATGCCTCTCCGCGGATAAGATTGTACTTCGACATTCTCTCAAAGGATTTACAGGAATCTTCACGATTATCAATATCCTCGTTGCTAAAGAAAATATAGTCTATGACTTTCTCATTCAACTCCCATGCTGGCGAGTAGTCTATCTTTGTATATACTCTTGCCATTTTGTATGTTGAGTGATTGAGAGCAAAATCAACATCGCCAAGCGATGCGCCGCATCCGCTCTGTGCTATCGTTGCCCAAGAATGGCGAAAGGAATACAGGCTGGCATGGAAGTCTGATGATACATTCTTGCAGATTTGGCTGATGCCTGCATTTACATTGGCATTGAATGAGTCTGATGTGCTTAGGCGGTCTTGAAATTCAAACAGCCAAGGAGATGCCATGTCTTTGGACAAGTACTTCTCGAATGTGGGCTTTATAAATTGTGGCACCATTATCTCAAAGTATGCATTATCGGAACGGGATTTACTTGTTTTTCTTCTGTTATAGTGGAAGATTCCATTGTGATACTGACTCTTCTTCGCAAAGAATAAATCAATGCTATTGATACCACACATACAGAAGCTTATCAGCGCAACATCCTGCCCAAGTTCCTGGAGTGGATGCGAGGTAGCCGTGGGGACCTGAGTCATAGGAGCCGTCATACCCAAGTACCTGTCCCAGCGACTACTTTGGGAGTGCGCTCAAGGATCAAAGGAAGGGAGAGGTGAATCCAATAGTTAAACTGACTTAATAATCTCATTTTTCAGCCTTAAAAAGTAATGATGTATAAAAAAATGTGTATCTTTGCACCGAAAGTCGGTATGAAAATGTGCATAGTACGTACAAAAGTCGGTATGAAAACGTGTGTATATGTATAAAAGAAAGATAGAAAACGTACTCCAATCGTGGTTGGATGACGCCTCTCACAAGCCACTCGTTGTGAAAGGAGTCCGCCAGTGCGGCAAGACCAGCAGTGTGATGGACTTTGCCAAAAAGCATTTCAAGCATGTGGTATATCTGGATTTCCGTGAGCATCCGGATTACAAGAAGTTCTTCACTCCGAATCTGGAAGTGGACTCAATCATCATGCGCATTACGGCGGCTATGCCCAATGCGGAGATTGAGCCAGGCAAGACCTGCTTTGTCTTTGATGAGATTCAGGATTGTCCGAAGGCAAGAGGCTCGCTGAAATATTTCCATCAGGACGGTCGCTATGAAGTGATGTGTACTGGCTCTTTGTTGGGAGTCAACGGATATAAGTCACCTGAGGAACAGAAGGAGGAGGAAGAAGCCTCTATACCAGTTGGGTTCGAGGATATTGTGGATATGTATCCGATGGACTTTGAAGAATGGCTGTGGGCCAATGGCATTAAGACGATACACTTCGATTACTTGAAGAAATGCCTGAACAGCGTAACGCCTGTTGAAGAGGCACTGCACGACCGTTTCCGCGAACTGCTGCATCAGTATATCGTGGTGGGCGGTATGCCTGAGGTAGTGACGACCTTCATGGAAACGAAGCAGATAGGTAAAGTGCTTGCTGTGCAGAGGCGCATCGTGGATGAGTATAAGTCGGATATGGTGAAGTATGCTCCTGTTGCTGACAAGTCACGCATCAGGGAATGTTTCGAGTCGATACCCGCCCAACTGGCTCGCGAATATAAGAAGTTCAGTTACAACGTAGTTCGTCCGGGAGGCCGTGGGCGCGACTATGCAGGAAGCCTGCAGTGGATAGAGGATGCCGGCATCATTCGCAGGTGCTATAATACAGAGATTACGGAACTGCCGCTTGATGGGCACAAAATCAAGAATGAGTTCAAAGTATATATGACAGATGTCGGGTTGCTTATTTCTATGCTTGAAGATGGCACTCAGTCGAGCATATTGCAAGGCGACTTGCTTAGTTATCATGGTGCCATCAAAGAGAATTTTGTGGCAGACATTTTCGGTAAGATGGGGCGTAAGTTGTATTATTTTCATAAAGACGGTGGTGTGGAACTTGATTTCCTCATGCGTTACAAGGGGCAGTGTACACCTGTGGAATGTAAGGCTACCACGGGTAATGCCAAGTCTATGCGTACGGTAATGAGTCATCCGGAGAAATACCATGTTACGAATGCCATAAAACTTGGCGACTATAATATCGGATGTAAGGATCAGTTACTGACCCTGCCAATGTACATGGCTTTCCTGCTAAAAGAGGTATAAAATCTAAATTCTATATTTTATATTTTGAGAATTGGGAGGGAGGATTTTGGAAATTTTATAGAATAATAGTCTATCTTAATATATATATTATAATATATATATTAAGATAGGGCAAATTTTAGACAAGCGGCTAATTTTCAGGAGGTTAGAGACTGAAATATCAAATATGAAATATAGATTTTAGGATTTGCATGGGGAGGCACGAAACGATGAGCGAAATGTGAAGAAGTCTTGAACGAGTTGTTAATGAATCTTAAACGGGATGGCAGAAATGTAACAGACTGTTAAATTAATAGACGTTTCGGTGTTTCTGATCGTTAATGGCATATTAACGTAACTATAACTAGTGGCTGGTATAAGACTTATTGCGTAACTTTGCATTGTCGGAAACGAGAGGACGGCGGTTCGACGGACACAGGCGGGGAAACTCTTAGATACCCGGGATGAAACTCAGAGATTCCCGTCATGAAAGTCGGACTTTCCTGCCTACTCTCTAACAACGACATATCGTTCATTTATTAGTTATTAACAATGTAAAGTTTTAAAATTATGGCAGCAGCAAAATTACCTTTCCAGATTGCTCTGGAGCAGAACACCAATGACGATTCAACGGCGTTCGGCAAGTGGTTTGGCAGAACCTATTCAACCAGCGACACCCTGTCGCTGCGAGGTC
>JAFRPY010000089.1 GCA_017428925.1 Prevotella sp.
GACTCTTCTTCCTGTCTTCTCATAATCGCAGAGTTGAATCCACTCATCCATTGTGTATTTCTCGCCAAGTCTGAGAAAAGCCTTCTTACCCTCATGGGCAATCCTGACTGCGACAGGTAAGGGCTGGCTATAATCGCCAGCTTTGCGTATGTCAAGAATCAATGAACCAAAAACACTTCCGTTGGAGGATGTGAATTTTGCCAAACATTTCTCACCTCGACTACCTTTCGGGGTGGTGTTAGAAGTAAAATTTTGGTCTTCTACTGCCTTATTTTTCTCTAATTTCATGACGTTACTTTTTAAAAAGTCCTTATTTTATTGGGCTTACAGACTATAGTCTATTGGTAATTTTGGTGACCTTCAGGTGACCTTTTGCCGCGAAAACTGCTGCAAATTTACGAAATTTTCAGAAATAGACAAATAAGTTAATGCGTTTATTTTCAGTGCATTAACATTATTTGTAATTTCATGAAATAGGTCTGGAAACGACTCATAATCTGGAGGTCGTAGGTTCAAGCCCTACCTGGTCCACACTGAAAATCAAGCACTTACAAATTTCTTGTAAGTGCTTTTCTCTTATTCGCGAACACCTTGCGAACACCGAGCCCTTATTAATCGATGCCAAGTGTACCACTTAAATGGGCATTGTCAACACAGACAATGCCCATTCTTCTTACGTTAGTATGTTATGAAAAATTTGAGAGAATTGAAACTTCACAGTTTCGTTTAAGATGTTTTACTAAATGATTTATAGAGAAAGCATAGAAAATATCACTTGATGATGGGCTCCGGCTGCTGTGCCTTCTGCAAGGTGTCCACCTTGAGCGAGTCGCCCATAGCCACCGACTTGTTGTCGGTCGTTGGCTGCTCAATAACAGCCATGTCGGTGTTCTCACTTTCGGGTGCCTCGAATGCACGCTGGGCAGCGTTACCCAATGTCAGGAAGATGGCAACCACGGCAGCAGCCTTAAAGAGCGGCATCAGCCGCTGGGTGAAGCTTACGGTGCGGGCCTTCTTTTCGCTGACCAATTCCATCATACGGTCGTCAAAGTCATCGCCCAACATATCGTCCTTCACTTCCTGATGTTCATAGGCGAACAGGTCGCGATAACGACGCAGACTGGCAGGTATCTCCTCCTGCGAGAAGAATGCCTTCAAGATCTCCTCTTCTTCGAGAGAAGTCTCGCAGCTCCAATAGCGCTCCAGCAGTTGTTCGATGTACTTATAGTCCATATTCTTCGGTTTCTTGATACTTTTGCTTTATGGTCTGTCGTGCCCGGAAGATGTTCACCTTGACCTGTTCTTCAGTAATGCCGAGGATGGTGGCAATGTCGCGATAGCTTTTTCCTTCGAAATCGCGGAGTTGCATACAGCTCCGCTGCTTTTCCGGAAGGCTGTCGACCAGTCGTCTCACTGTTTCCACCCTGTCCCGTTGTTCCATCAGCTCTAATGGTGAGCGTGCCCGGTCGGGGCGTTCTGACTGTTTTTCGTCAAGCGAGGCATTCTGGTGGTCTGCCCTTTTCATCCTGTCGAGTGCCAAGTTGCGACAGATGGTCAAACTAAAAGCTTCTATGCTCTCGATTTTATCCCAATCGTCCCGCTTGTTCCAGACTTTTATCAGCGTATCCTGCACGATGTCTTCTGCCTCTTCACGATTCATCGTGATGCGAAGCGCCAGACGATATAGCAGGTTTTTCATGGGCAGGATATCTGCCGAGAAGCTGATTTTTTTCATCTGCACTCTAAAATAATGACGATTGGTTTTTTGAAAAGTTACAAAATTCTTTGATTTTTTTTCGTATCACCTATTCCACGATAAACGTTCCATGCTTCCCGTCAATGGCTGTGGCAAGGGTGATGTTCACGGCTTTCACTCCACTGGAAATAGCATTGAAGGCATTCTCCAGTTTAGGTAGCATGCCTCCAGCAACGGTTCCGTCGGCCTTCAGGCGCTCAAAATCGGTACGGGTGATGGTGGGAATGACGCTCTCGTCGTCGTCGGGATTGCTGAGCACTCCTTTCTTCTCGAACGAGAAAATGAGCGTCACTTCATAATAAGGCGCGAGTGCCTTGGCGGTCTCCGAGGCAATGGTGTCGGCATTGGTGTTGAGGATATTGCCCTGCATGTCGTGCGTCAAAGGTGCCATGACGGGGGTGATGCCGGCTTCAAGCAGGTTCCTGAGCATCTGTCCGTCAGCCTTATCGACATCGCCGACAAATCCGTAGTCGATACCGTTCTTTACCGGACGGCGATGGGCCTGTATGACGTTGGCGTCGGCACCTGTAAGTCCCAGGGCATTTACACCATTTGCTTGCAGACGCGCCACAAGATTTTTGTTGACCAGTCCGCCATAAACCATCGTCACCACCTGCAGCATCTGCTCGTCGGTTACGCGCCGGCCGTTGACCATCTGTGTCTCGATACCTAACTGTCCGGCCACCTGCGTAGCCCGGCGACCTCCTCCATGAACAAGGACTTTCTTTCCAGGAATGGCCGAAAAGTTGCTCAGCAACTGGTTGAGCTGCACCTCGTCTTCTACGATGGCACCGCCGACTTTAACTACCGTGAGTGTCTCTCGACGGTCTTTCAATTCTCTCTCTTCATTCATATTATGCTTTTTTTTCGGCGGTGTGACCGCCGAACACCTGACAGTTTATTCCAAATAGGTGTATCCGTAGAGGCCCGAACGATAGTTGCTCAGGAACTCCTTGCCTTCTTCCAGGCTGATCTTTCCCTGTTTTACGCTCTTGGTCACCCAGGTTTCTAGTTGTCTGACCAGTTTCTTGGGATTATACTGCACGTAGTCGAGCACATCCTCAACCGTTTCACCGTCGAAAATCTGGTCGATATGATAGGTATCTTCTTTCACGGAAATATGCACGGCATTGGTGTCGCCGAAAAGGTTGTGCATATCACCAAGGATTTCCTGGTAGGCACCCACGAGGAACACGCCCAGATAGTACTTGTCGTTCTTCTTCGGCGTATGCACGGGCAGTACATGCGAGATGTGGCGACAGGTCACGAAATTAGCAATCTTTCCGTCGCTGTCGCAGGTGATGTCCTGCAGCGTGGCATTGCGTGACGGCCGCTCGTTCAACCGTTGAATCGGCACAATCGGGAATATCTGGTCGACTGCCCACGAGTCGGGAAGGCTCTGGAACAGGGAGAAATTGCAGAAATATTTGTCGGCAAGCAGCTTGTCGAGTCCCTTCAGTTCCTCGGGCACATGCTTGAGCGATTTGGTCAGAGCGTTTATCTCCCGGCAAACGCTCCAATACATCCGCTCTATCTCGGCACGCGTCTGCAGGTCTACCAATCCATGGGAGAACAGGTCGAGGGCTTCCTCGCGAATCTGCTCGGCATCATGCCAGTCCTCAAGCATCGTACGCTGGTTCAGGTTATCCCATATCTCATAGAGGTCCTTCACCAGCTGATGGGCATTTTCTGCGGGTTCGAAACTCTCAGGCATCTCGGGCAACGAAGCCGTTTCGAGCACGTCGATGACCAGCACCGAATGATGGGCAGCCAACGAACGGCCGCTCTCGGTAATCAGGTTGGGATGCGGAAGACCGTTGCGGTCTGCAGCCTCAACAAAAGTATAGATACAGTCGTTGACATACTCCTGAATGCTATAGTTCACCGAACTTTCCGACGAAGGCGAGCGGGTGCCGTCGTAATCAACACCCAGACCACCACCACAGTCTACGAAGTCCACATTGTAGCCCATCTTGTGGAGCTGGATATAGAACTGCGAAGCCTCGCGAAGGGCCGTCTGTATGCGGCGTATCTTCGTTATCTGCGAACCAATATGGAAATGGATGAGCCGCAGGCAATCGTGCATATCGTAGCGGTCAAGAATGGTAAGCGCTTCAAGAAGTTCCGAACTGGTAAGTCCGAATTTTGAGGCATCACCCCCACTCTCTTCCCATTTTCCGCTGCCGCTGGAAGCCAGTTTGATGCGCACGCCGATGTTGGGTTTCACGTCGAGTTTCTTGGCGGCCTTGGCAATGATGTCCAGTTCGTTGAGTTTCTCAACAACGATAAAAATGCGCTTGCCCATCTTCTGTGCCAGCAGGGCCAGTTCGATATAGCTCTGGTCCTTGTAGCCGTTGCAGATAATGAGCGAATCGCTCTGGCACTGCAGGGCGATGACGGCATGCAGCTCGGGTTTCGATCCTGCCTCCAGTCCGATATTGAATTTACGGCCGTGCATGATGATTTCCTCGACGACAGGCTGCATCTGGTTCACCTTGATGGGATAGATGACAAAGTTCTCAGCCTTATAGCCGTACTCTTCGGCAGCCTTCTTGAAACACGAAGCCGTTTTCTCAATACGGTTGTCCAGAATATCGGGAAACCTCAGCAGCACAGGAGCCTCCACGTCGCGAAGGGCCAGTTCGTTCATCACCTCGCGCAGGTCGATCTGCACTTTGTTCTTGCAGGGCGTCACATAGACGTTACCTTCGTTGTTGATGCCAAAGTAGGAAGTGCCCCATCCGGTAATGTTGTAGAGTTCCTTCGCATCTTCAATGGTCCATTTCTTCATTGCTTAGAAGTAGTGTTTAATTCATATTCCTAACAATGCGCGCACCTTGGCCACGCTAATCTTTATTTTCTCATAGTTCTCCAGAAGGTCCACGTTGAGCGTGTGCTTGGCCTTGCTGTAGAAAGGATCACGCCGTTCCAACTGCTCGGCGATAAACCGGCGCATCTCATCGGGAGTCTTGTTCTTCAACAGCGGACGTTCTGTCTTTCCCATCTTCAGATGGTCGTAGAGCACTTCTGGCGATGCCTGTAGATAGACAGTCTCACCCTGTCCGTTCATGTAGTCCATATTGTCGAAAAAGCAGGGCGTTCCGCCGCCACAACTGATGATGACATTCTCAAATTCTGCCACCTCGTGCAGCATGTTATGCTCAATTTTACGGAACCCTTCCTCGCCGCGCTCTGCGAAAATCTGCGGAACAGTCTTGCGCATACGGCTCTCGATATACCAGTCGAGATCATAGAATGGAATGCCCAGCTCTTTCGAGAGGGCTTTGCCCACCGTGGTCTTTCCCGACCCCATGTATCCAACGATAATGATCCTAACCATAACGACCGTCCGCCGGTTACTTTTTGCTCTTGTTGATGACGTCCATACACTCCGCAAAAGTCAGTTCTGCTGCTTTGGCGTGCATGGCCTTCGGCAGACGGTAGTTCTTTCCGTCGTAGGCCAGATAGGGGCCGAAACGTCCGTTCTTCACCTCCAGTTTCTCGTCTTCACTGAATGTTCTCAGATGGCTCTTCTGCTCCTGCAACCGCTTCTCGTTGATCAGCCCTATGGCATAATCCAGCGTCACGGTCATCGGGTCTTCGCCCTTGGGCAGGCTTACGTATTTCTTGTTATGAAGCACGTAGGGGCCAAAACGTCCGGCACCGATGACGACATCAGAACCTTCGAAGGTTCCCACCGTACGCGGCAGTTGGAAGAGTTCCAAAGCCTCGTCGAGCGTAATGGTGTTCATGCCTTTCTCCTTCGGCAACTGGGCAAACTGCGGCTTCTCCTTGTCGTCGGCGGTTCCTATCTGCACCACAGGTCCGTAGCGTCCAATCTTCACGAAAACGGGCTTTCCGCTCTTCGGGTCGGTACCCAGTTTGCGCTCGCCGGCCTTGTGCTCCTCGCGTGCGTTCATTGTTTTTTCCACGGTAGGCTCGAAATCCTTGTAGAAGTCTTTCAGCATCTCGGTCCAAGCCTCTTCGCCGTCAGCAATCTCGTCGAATTCCTGCTCCACCTTGGCGGTGAAATTATAGTCCATGATGGCGGGGAAATATTTCATCAGGAAATCGTTCACCACGGTTCCGATATCCGTTGGCTGCAGCTTTCCCTTGTCGCTGCCGGCCAGTTCCTTGCGTGTCTTCTGGGTTACTTTGATGCCCTTCAGCGTATCGATGGTATAAAAACGCTCCTCGCCTTTCTTGTCGCCCTTCTGCACATACTCACGCTGCTGAATGGTCGAGATAGTCGGCGCATAAGTGGAAGGACGGCCTATGCCGAGTTCCTCCAGCTTGTGCACCAGCGAGGCCTCGGTATAGCGCTGGGGTCCCTGCGTGAAGCGTTCCATAGCGGTAATCTCGCGGCGCTGCAGTTCGTCGCCCTCCTTCATTTCGGGCAGTATATGTCCGTCTTCGTTTTCCTGGTCAGTGTCGTTTTCATTTTCATCCAAACTCTCGCGATAGACTTTCAGGAAACCGTCGAACTTCACCACCTCGCCCTGGGCAATGAAGTGATGAGTGTTGAGCGATGAGTGATTCTCTCCACTCTCCACTCTCCTCTCTCCTCTCTCCTCTGAAATAATCTCTATCTCCACCGTGGTCTTCTCTATCTGGGCATCGGCCATCTGGCAGGCAGCGGTACGTTTCCAGATAAGGTCATAGAGGCGCTTCTCCTGCACCGTGCCCTGGATTTCCGTCTGTTCCATATAGGTGGGACGGATGGCTTCGTGAGCTTCCTGTGCACCTTTCGATGAGGTGTGGTACTGGCGCACCTTGCTATACTCCTCACCCCAGAGTTTTATGATTTCCTCCTTGCTGGTGTTGATGCACAGACTCGAGAGGTTCACCGAGTCGGTACGCATATAAGTGATGAATCCGTGCTCGTAGAGGTGTTGTGCCACCATCATCGTCTGGCTCACCGTGAAGCCCAGTTTGCGGGCAGCCTCCTGCTGAAGGGTGGAGGTGGTGAATGGGGGAGCCGGTGTGCGCTTTAGCGGTTTTTTCTGAACGTCGGCCACGCGGAACGATGCCGTCTTGCACATTTCCAGGAACTGCTCCACCTGCTCGTGGCTTTTGAAACGGGTGTCGAGTTCTGCCTTTACTTCGCTCTGCGAACCGTCTTCGTGAGTCAGTCCAAAGATGGCACTCACACGGTAGTAAGGTTCACTCTTGAACTGCTGGATTTCGCGCTCACGCTCCACGATGAGCCTCACGGCAACGCTCTGCACACGGCCGGCAGAGAGCGACGGCTTCACCTTGCGCCAAAGCACGGGCGACAACTTGAAACCCACCAGTCGGTCGAGCACACGGCGGGCCTGCTGAGCGTTCACCAGATTCATGTCGATGCGCCGCGGCGTCTCAATGGCTTTCAGTATGGCGGGTTTTGTGATTTCGTGGAACACGATGCGGCTGGTCTTCTCTTCGTCCAGCCCCAGCACCTCGCACAGATGCCATGCGATGGCTTCTCCCTCACGGTCTTCATCGGATGCCAGCCAGACCTTCTCGGCCTTCTTCGCATTCTGTTTCAGTTCGCCAACCAGTTTTTTCTTCTCGTCGGGAATCTCATAGTCGGGTTCCAGCGAGTCCATATCAATACTGATTTCTTTCTTTTTCAAGTCGCGTATATGTCCATACGACGACATCACCTTGAAATCCTTTCCCAGGAATTTCTCGATAGTTTTAGCCTTTGCAGGGCTCTCAACAATCACCAAGTTTTGCTGCATAATCAAATAACAAATTTATTTTGGGGTGCAAATGTAGAACAAAAAAATCGCATATACCTTATTATATATGCGATTTTTCTTTTTTTTAACATTTTACGGCTTTCTGGCCATGACTTTTCGCGGCTGCCCTATTGTGCAGAAAGGCATCTATTCCTTAAATACAATCCTGTCAGCCAACTGCAGGAAATAGTCGTTCGACCAGACATCCAGTTCGTGAGGATTGTCGACAAAAGCTATTACATCCTCTTTGACCCGCTCGATATCCGTTCAAAACGGATGTCCTCTTCCATTTTCTTCAATAAATATGTTATTTTCGGGATTTTTTCCTTTAAACAGGATATAATATTGGGGATTTTTTCTGTTTACTGTCCTATGATTGTACCCAACCAAGATTCTTATTACATTATTACAAATCATGCAAATCACAAATCATGGGGTTATATTGATCATTATTTGAGTATAAAATTTGGTTGATAATATATTAGTATCTTTGCCTTCGTTAAACACTATAGCTGGAAGTACTATGGTTCGGCAGATTCGAGGTCTTTTCATTTGGAGTAGTTCAGAAGTTAACAAAATGATCACTATAACCGACCCCATGATCCCCCATGATTCCCGTGATTCTAAAAATCTGAAGGGAAATAGCTGCCATTTGAGAAAAAAATACGTATATTTGCAACCGTAATCACAAAACAACAAAAGATAATGGAAGCAATCACCTTCACTCCGGCACAGGTACAAGTGTTCAATCTGGTGTCCCACATCAAAACCCCTGCGGGGCTGGAAAAGCTGCGCCAGCAGCTGGCAGCCTTCTACGCCAAGCAGATAGACGAAGAGATGGACGCACTATGGGAGAGCGGCCAGTTCGACGCAAAACGACTTCAGGAACTCCGTGGTTCCCACTTCCGCACACCTTACAATAAATAGGCTAAGGATGCCCCCAGTAGTGATTGACACCAACTGTCTGCTGCAGATCATCGCCCGCAAGAGTCCCTATCGCCCGATATGGGATGCATTCCTCGCAGGGCGCTTCATGCTATGTGCGTCGAACGAAATCATAGACGAGTATCAGGAGGTTCTGGAGCAGCAAATCACCCCAACGGTGGCCGAGAATGTGGTCATGCTGATACTCAACCGGGAGAACGTGCTGCTGGTTGACCCGCACTTTCGCATGGGCATTATCACAGCCGATCCCGACGACAACAAGTTCGTAGACTGTGCCCTTGCTGCCGGTGCCGACTACCAGGTGTCTGAGGACAGCCATTTCCGCGTACTCCACGACATGCCGTTCCCACAGCTGAATCTCGTCACGCTCGACGAGTTCATGCAAACAAGACTCATAAAGGAGTAGACTCACACCCTCACAGAAAATATCCGCCGAGATTCTCCGTAATCCAAAATAGAAAAAATCCTGACAACGGGTTTTTGCAATCTGGAAAATTTGACCTGCTGAAGAACATAAAATTTGCATTTTGGAATGGAAAATCTGCGGATTTTCGGCCGATTTTTTCCTTCCGCTGAGCAAAAGATAGGGATTTGATGAGCAAAAGATAAGGATTTGATGAGCAAAAGATACGGAATTGAAGAGCAAAAGATAAGGAATTCATGGAGAAAATTCAGCAAAAAACAAGGATTTTGGTTTGTTAACATCTCCTTGAAAGCCTCAAAATCTTGCAAACTTACTCATTATCAACGACTTACACGAAACAAGCCCAAATTTCGCGTATTTACACCCGAAAGTAGGTTTCGTGACGAATACGCGAGTTTTGACCCCCGAAATTCAGAATTTATTTGACATCAGCTGATTTTCGTGGTGCCAAGAAGGAAAAAACTTGCTTTCACTCCGTATAATCCAAAATAAATACCATCTTTGCCATCGATAATATCCGACAACATTTTTCCCTATTGCGTCTTTTCTGAATAAGGCATAGCACAAACCGAAGGAAATTTCATTTGAAATGTGATTTTTACCCTTTTATTTTGAACAAAAGTGTGCTGATGTGAATATAATTTTATATATTTGCAACTCAGAAACTTAAAAACTTATAAACTTAAAAACTTATGAAAAAAATCGCATCTCTCATCGCCGCCCTGTTCGCCATCGTGAGCGTTGAGGCACAAACTGCCCA
Organism: Prevotella sp.; assembly: GCA_017428925.1. Lineage (GTDB taxonomy): Bacteria > Bacteroidota > Bacteroidia > Bacteroidales > Bacteroidaceae > Prevotella. The sequence continues at coordinate 9,609 of JAFRPY010000089.1, forward strand.
GGAAGTGCTCGGCGTGGCACAGAAAGCCAACGACTACTTCATGACCAAGTACGATGATCCCACCGTTCCCACCAACGTGGGAAGGATACGCCCGAGCAGCCTGTGGACACGCGCCGTCTACTACGAAGGACTCATGGAACTCTATAAAGTTGATGCGCAGCAGCGCTATATCGACTACACCGACCGCTGGGCCGAATTCCACCAATGGACGCCACGCAACGGCATCACATCGTGCGACGCCGACGACCAGTGCTGTGAGCAGACGTATCTGGACCGTTACATGATGACAAAGGATGAGAAGATGATTGTGCACGTGAAGGAAAACCTGGCCCACCAGATGAAGACGGGCAACGACCGCAAGGCCAACGGCGCACTCTACGGATGGTGGACATGGATTGACGCGATACAGATGGCCATGCCAGTGTATTCGAAAATGTACCGCATCACGGGCGAGCAGAAGTACATCGACCATGCCATGCGGATGTACACCTGGAGCCGCGACACGCTGGCCGGCGGTCTGTTCAACACCAAGGAAGGGCTTTGGTGGCGCGATGCCGACTATGTGCCTCCCTATAAGGAGAAAGACGGACAGAACTGTTACTGGAGCCGTGGTTCGGGTTGGGTATATGCCGCTTTGGTAAGAGTTTTGGAAGACCTGGAGGCCATGCCTAAACTCTCGAAGCAGTCGAAGAAATACTATAAGAGCCTGAAAAAGGACTTTGTGCTGATGAGTCAGGGACTGCTGGCCTGTCAGCGTGAAGACGGGTTCTGGAACCCTTCGCTGATGTCGCCCGTCACTTACGGCGGCAAGGAACTCACGGGCACCGCCCTGTTCCTTTATGGTATGAGTTGGGGTATGAACCACGGCATACTGAAAGCGAAGCAATACCGCGGAGCATGCGACCGGGCTTGGAATGCCATGGCAAAGGATGCCGTACACCGGGACGGTTTTCTCGGATGGGTACAGGGCACGGGCAAAGATCCGTCGGCCGGACAGCCTTTGGCATACGACAAAGTTCCCGACTTCGAAGACTACGGAACGGGCTGCTTCCTGCTGGGAGCCGTGGAGTATTATAGGTTGCTGAAAAAATAAGGGCCCTCCCCAACCCTCCCCCAAAGGGAGGGGGTGTTAATTTGTTAATGGTTATTGTTTTTTATGGTAAGAACGTGGAAAATCATATTGGGTAAGATGAAAGGGGTGCTGTGCACTGCCATCGGCCTGACGGCAATGCTGACTGTTACACCGGCGACGGCACAGGGCACGCTGAAGAACATCAATGCTGGCTGGCGTTTCCATGCGGGTGATGTGGAGAATGGTGCTGCCGTGAACCTGGACGACAGCCAGTGGCGCAACATCGACCTGCCCCACGATTTCCAAATAGAACAGCCGTGGGTGGAACCTGATCCCTCGGAGCGTCCCGACAACACCGACGCGGCTGCCAACATCAAGAGCCGGCTGTCGAGCCGTGGCTTCAAAGAGATGGGAAAAGGATGGTACCGTTACCACCTTATCCCCGATGAAATCGATAAAAATAAGCGCATACTGTTGGATTTCGAGGGCATCATGTACGTGGGCGATGTCTATCTGAACGGCGAGCGCATCGGCGGAACCGACTATGGCTATGTGGGGTTTGAGATTGACATCACCAACCAGCTGAAATGGGGACAGGACAATGTGATAGCCGTGATGGCCGACACCCGCGAGCCCAATAACTCGCGATGGTACACCGGCGGCGGACTGTTCCGCAGCGTAAATATCCGGACAACCGACAAAAACTTGTATTTCGAGCGTCATCCGCTGCGCATTACAACCCGCGACAACCGCTTCGTGAACATCACGGCCGAGTTTACCAATCGCGGTAAGGAGAAGGAAACTATCGTCGGCATGAAACTCTATGCACCCAATGGAACACTCGTCTACGAAGGAACTTCACAGCAGAAACGCATCACGGCATCACATACCATGGAGGCCAGACTTCCCGAGGTGGAAATAGCCCATGCGCAGTTGTGGGATTGTGAGCATCCCAACCTCTATAAAGCTGTGGTGACGCTGATTGATGGTGATGGAAAGGTGGTCGACGAAGCCTCATCGGATTTCGGCATCCGTACCGTGGAAATAACACCCGACAAAGGTCTGTTGCTCAACGGCAAAAAAGTGTTGCTCAAAGGATATGCCAACCACCACACGCTGGGCGCACTCGGTGCTGCCGCCTATCCGTGTGCCATCGAGAAACGCATCCAGCTGATTAAGCAGTTTGGCATGAACCACATCCGCACCAGCCACAATCCATATAGCCGCGAATTCATCGAGCTTTGCGATCGCTACGGCATACTCGTCGTCGATGAACTCTATGACAAATGGACGCGCCAGCACACGGGCGGACGCGTGCCTTTCGAAGCCCTCTGGCAGCAGGACGTACCTGAATGGGTAAAGCGTGACCGCAATTCGCCATCAGTAATTCTCTGGAGTCTCGGCAACGAGTTGCAGCAAGACCCCAATATGCCCTACAACGACTTTGGCGTGACGATGTACCAGCTGATGAAGACCTTGCTCCACCGCTACGATTCCACCCGACTGGTCACCGTGGCCATGCATCCCCGCTACCGCAACTGGGAAACCGACTCACTGCCTTGCGACCTCGCCATGCAGACCGATGTGCAGGCCTATAACTACAGATACATGTATTTCCCCGGCGACGGGAAGCGCTTCCCGTGGATGAAATTCTACCAAAGCGAGGCCTCGATATCGGCAATGGGAGAAAATTATTTCGCCATGAATCTGGACAAAGTTATCGGACTGGCCTACTGGGGTGCCATCGACTATCTGGGCGAGAGCCAAGGGTGGCCCGCAAAGGGGTGGGCACAGGGTGTGTTCGACATTGCCTTGGAACCCAAACCTAAGGCCTACTACCTGAAAAGTTTCTTCAAAGCGGAAGAACCCTTGGTGCATATCGGAGTCGTCGACTCGAAAGGCGATCAGATGTGGAACGGCGTGCAGACGGGCAACGACGGCATGAGCGACCACTGGAACCGCAAGCCGGGCTCAAAGCTGAACATCATCACCTATACCAATGCCGACGAGGTGGAGTTGTTCGTCAACGGAAAGAGTCAGGGCGTGAAGCAGAACGACAAGAAGAACCCGAAGATGCGCAACCAGATTCACTGGGACAACGTGCCCTACGAGGAGGGGTACTGTGAGGCCGTAGCCCGAAACTATCTAACGTCACCCAAAGAAGTGGCCCGTCATAGGATAGAGACCACGGGCGAGGCGGTGAAGCTGATTGCCATTCCCGACAATGACAAATGGAAAGCTGATGGCATCGATTTGCAGCATGTGCGCGTTTATGCCGTCGACAAAAAAGGCCATCGGGTATATAATGCCCAGCAGGAACTGACATTCACCGTCAGCGACGGGGCCGAAATCATCGCCGTATCCAGCGGCGACCATAACGGCCACGAATTGAACGTCACGAACAAACGTTGCCTCTACAACGGCTCTGCCCTCGTCATCCTACGCGCAGGCAGGAAAGCGGCCACTCCTGTGCTCAGCATCAGTGCCGATGGATTCAAAACGGTAAAGACAAAACTAAAGCTTTTTTTGAGCTAAAGATAAAAATCAAAAATAAAATTGGTTTTTATCGAATTTTTGCACTAATTTTGCAGCATGGTTTTAAATTACATTTGGATTGCATTCTTCATCATCGCATTTGTCATTGCTTTGGTGAAACTTATTTTTTTAGGTGACGTGGAGGTTTTTCCCGCCATGATGAATTCCACATTCGACAGTTCCAAGACCGCCTTCGAGATTTCACTCGGACTGACGGGCGTCTTGTCGCTGTGGTTAGGTATTATGAAGATTGGCGAGAAGGGAGGCGTCATCAATCTCTTTGCCCGTGTGCTCTCGCCCGTATTCACGAAGCTGTTCCCGGATATTCCCAAGGGGCATCCCGCCACGGGAAGCATCTTCATGAATATTGCGGCCAATATGCTCGGACTCGACAATGCCGCGACGCCGCTGGGACTGAAAGCCATGGAGCAGCTGCAGGAAATCAACCCGAAGAAAGACACAGCCAGCAACCCGATGATCATGTTCCTCGTGCTGAACACCTCAGGACTGACGCTCATCCCCGTCTCCATCATGGTCTATCGCGCCCAGCAGGGAGCCGCCCAGCCCACAGACATCTTCATCCCCATCCTGCTGGCCACCTTCTTTTCGACCCTGGCCGGTATCATCGCGACCTCGCTCTACCAGAAAATCAACCTACTGAACCGCACGCTGCTGCTCACGCTGGGCGGCATGTGCGCCATTGTAGCAGGCATCATCTGGGGATTCTCGCAATTGGATAAAGACCAGATGAACGTGGTTTCCACCTTGGTGGCAAACATCCTGCTGATGACGGTCATCGTGAGTTTCATCTTGGCGGGTGTCCGCAAAAAAGTGAATGTCTATGATGCCTTTATCGAAGGAGCCAAAGACGGATTCAAGACGGCTGTCGTCATCATACCCTATCTGGTGGCTATTCTCGTTGGAATCGGCGTTTTTCGCGCTTCGGGTGCAATGGATATGCTCATCAATGGGTTGGCATGGTGTATTGATGCCTTAGGCATTAACTCCGATTTCATCGGAGCTTTGCCAACGGCACTGATGAAACCGCTGAGCGGTGGAGGCGCCCGCGGAATGATGGTCGATGCAATGACCACATACGGTGCCGACTCTTTCGTGGGGCGTCTGGCTTGTATTTTCCAAGGTTCTACTGACACTACCTTTTATGTGTTGGCTGTTTACTTCGGCAGTGTAAGTATCCGCTATACACGTCATGCCGTTGCTTGCGGACTGCTGGCTGATTTAGCAGGCATCATTTCTGCTATTTTCATCGCATACCTGTTCTTCGGATAAACTATGGCGAACTTGAAATCTTTGGCCAAGGACACGGCCATCTACGGACTATCGAGCATCATCGGTAGGTTTCTCAACTATCTGCTCGTCCCGCTTTATACGGCTAAACTGGCAGCAGCCTCCGGCGGTTATGGCATCATCACCAACATCTATGCCTATACGGCCCTCATCATGGTCATCCTGCTGTTTGGCATGGAGACCACTTTCTTCCGTTTCGCCAATAAGGAGGGCGAGGATCCCCACCGCGTTTATAGCACCACATTGATTACCGTGGGCACTTTGGCTCTCACCTTCATCGTGCTTGTACTGCTTTTCATCAAGCCTATCTCCCAGACCATGGGCTATGCCGATCATCCGCAATACATCTGGGTGATGGCCGTTACAGTCGGCATCGATGCTTTCTCTGCCATACCTTTCTCCTATCTGCGTTACCAGAAAAGGCCCTTGAAGTTTGCATCGCTGAAGCTGTTGAACATCGCACTGAATATCACGATGAACCTCATCTACTTTGCCGTTATCAACGGAAAGGACGTGGGATATGCCTTCTACATCAACCTTGCCTGTTCCAGCATCCTGCTCTGTTGTCTGTGCAAAGAGCTCAGCGGTTTCCGATGGATTTTCGACCGTGAGCTTTTCCGCCGTATGTTCCACTATGCCTGGCCGCTGCTCGTGCTCAGTATTGCCGGTATCCTGAACCAGACGGCCGACAAGATTCTCTTCCCCTATATCTATACAGCCAGCGATGCCCATGCCCAATTAGGCATCTATGGCGCCGCCTCGAAGATAGCCATGATTATGGCGATGATTACCCAGGCGTTCAGCTATGCCTACGAGCCTTTTGTCTTTGGCAAGGCCCGCGAAAAAGACTCCAAGGAGATGTACGCCCAGGCCATGAAATACTTCATCATTTTCACCCTGCTGGCCTATCTGGCCGTCATCGCCTACCTCGACATTCTGCGCTACATCATCGGCAGCGACTACTGGGAAGGCCTGCGCGTGGTGCCCATCGTCATGGCCGCCGAAATCATGATGGGCATCTATTTCAACCTCTCCTTCTGGTATAAACTCATCGACAAGACCATTTGGGGAGCCATCTTCTCGGGCATTGCCTGCATGGTGCTCGTCGCGGTGAACGTAATCTTCGTGCCCCGCTATGGCTATATGGCTTGTGCCTGGGGCGGATTCTCCGGCTATTTCACCTGCATGGCGCTCAGTTACCTCGTAGGTCGCAAGAAGAATCCCATTAACTATCCCTTGAAGGACATTGCACTCTATGTGGTTTTTGCCGCCCTGCTGATGGTGCTGATGCTGATGCTCAACCGGAATCTCGGCATGTTCGGAGCCATCGCCCTGAACACCGTCCTGCTTCTGCTGTTCGTCGCCCTCATCGTAAAGCGCGACTTTCCCTTGTCCAATCTTCCTGTCGTTGGCAAATATTTCCGCAAATCATAAACCATCCATAAAACATGAAAAAGAACATCATCGCCCTGTGCATCTCTCTCTCCTCTTTCCTCTCTCCTCTTTCCTCTCAAAAAGCAGTTGCCGACGAGGGAATGTGGACGCTTTATAACCTGCCGTCGCAGGTGTATGCCCAGATGCAGCAGGAGGGTTTCTCGCTGCCCAGCACCGCGCTCTATAGTAATCCCAATGCCATCAAAAACTGCGTAGTAAACTTCTCGGGTTATTGCTCGGGTGTCGTGGTCAGTCCTGACGGGCTGGTGTTTACCAACCACCACTGTGGCTTCGAGTCGATACGCAGCCATTCCACCGTGGAACACGACTATATGCTGAACGGCTTTATCGCAAAAAGCTACGAGGAAGAACTGCCCAACGAGAATATGTTTGTATCGTTTATGCGGTCCCAGGAAGACATTACCGACCGTCTATGGGCAGAAGCAAAGAAACGGAAGATAGCCGACAACAACTGGGACAGTCTCGTCGACTCATTGCAAAATGCCATGACCGACTCGGTTAAGAAACTCGACCAAACGCTACATGTGGAAATCGATCCGTTCTACGAGGGTAACAGTTATTTTGCTACGGTTTACCAAGAGTTCAACGACCTCCGTCTGGTCTTCGCCATACCCAAGTCGATGGGTAAGTTCGGCGGTGACACCGACAACTGGATGTGGCCACGTCAGACCTGCGATTTTTCCGTATTCCGCATCTATGCCGATCCAAAAACCAACGGTCCGGCCAAATATTCCAAAGACAACGTTCCCTATCACCCTGCCTCATGGGCACCCGTCAGCACCGAGGGTTACAAGGATGGTGACTTCTCCATGACTGTAGGCTACCCCGGCAGCACCAGCCGCTACCTCTCGTCCTATGGCATCAAGGAGATGCGCGATGCTGAAAATGCCACCCGCATTCAGGTGCGCGGATTGAAACAGCAGATTATGAAGCGCCACATGGATGCCTCGGAGGCTGTCCGCATCAAATATGATTCCAAATATGCGTCGAGCGCCAACTATTGGAAAAACGCGATAGGCATGAACAAATGTATCGATTCCATCGGTATTATTGGTCAGAAAAAGGCCTACGAAAACCGTATCCGCGCCTATCAGGACTCAACAGGATTCCTGAAAAATGAACTTGACTTCACTAATCTGGAAAAACTATACCAACAGCGTTTTGAGACAATTCGAGCATACTATTATTACATAGAGACATTCCGCCGTACCAATGAATTGGTCACTCGTGCCATGAAGGCCAACAATGGTGGGGTTGAACTGCAAGGTCCGGTCGATAAGCCCCGCAAGCAGTTCATCGTCTTCAAGGACAACAACGGCGAGTGGGACGAAGCCCTCGACAAGGAGGTGCTCGCCGCACTGATGAAAAACTATCGCGAAAAAGTACCTTCAAAATACTGGCCCGACTTCTATAAAACCGTCGACCGCAAGTTCCGTGGCAATTTCACGGCCTATGTGGACTGGCTTTACAAGAAGAGCATGCTCATCAAGAGCGGCAAGAAAATCTACGTCAGTAAGAAGAAATACCTGAAAGACCCTGGCGTACAGCTTGGCATCGACCTTGGTGCTCTCGGATTGGGAACTTTCTCCGATGAAATCGGAACTATCGGCGACAAGATTGATGCCCAAGAGAAAATGCTATGTGCAGCAAAACTCCGCATGGAAGAAGACATGCCCCACTATAGCGATGCCAACTTCACCATGCGTCTCTCATACGGACAGGTGGGCGAATACCTGCTCAACGGACAACCTTCGGGCTATTACACCACTGCCGAAAGTCTGCTGGAGAAAATGAGAAAGGGCAATTCCAACGAGGACTACAAAGTAGAACCCGAGATGATTGACTTGATGGAAAAAGCCCAGCACCCGGCAGCAAACACCTTACAGCAAACCACACCCAGCACCGAAAACCTGACCTATTCCGACCCCGAGACGGGAAAGATGCAACTCTGTTTCCTCACCAACAACGACATCACCGGCGGCAATTCCGGTTCGCCGATGTTCGACGGTAAGGGACGCCTCATCGGACTGGCCTTCGACGGCAACTGGGATTCACTTTCCAGCGATATCTTCTTCGACAGCAAACTGGCCCGATGCATCGGTGTCGACATCCGCTTCGTTCTGTTTATGATGGACCGCTGGGGCCATGCCGATCGTCTGATTAATGAAATCTTCAAAAAACAAGAATAAACCTGACTATATGAAAAATTACCTCAACAACTATCAGGCTTTAGGGCGCATCATCGCCTTTACCTTTATCTTAATCTGTTCAATTTGCTTCATGCCCCTTGCACAGGCTCAACAATACCGTCAGCTGATTAATTTAGCAGGAACATGGCAGACCGAACTCGGCGAAATCACTCTGCCTGGCACCACCGATACCAACCGCAAAGGCAAAGCCATTGAAAAAAAAGACGAGACTACACATCTGTCCCGACTATACAGTTTTGTGGGCGAACTGGCTTATTCACGTGAAATCACCATCCCTGATGACTGGTATAAAAAGACCATTCTGCTCCACCTGGAACGTACCAAACCTACACAGGTCTTCGTCGATGGCAAGTTGGTCGGCAAAAGCAATGATATTTCCACCCGTCAGACCTACGACCTCTCAAAATTCCTAAAACCAGGTAATCATAAACTTACCGTCAGTGTCGACAATTCCGACAAATCCGTTCCACCGCAGCTACTCAGCAACAGCCATGCCTACACCGAAGACACCCAAACCAACTGGAACGGTATCATCGGCAACATCTTTTTGGAGGCCATCAACGAAATCCATATCAGCAAAATCAGCATACAGACGAATGCTGCCGAAAAATCTTTCATAGCCACCATCGACATTGAGGGTAACTTGAAGAAGCAAGCCTCGGTGAAGGCCATCGTGGCAATGTTTGGCAACGATTATGGTTCTGTCGTCGCCAACGACGTCATAAAGGATGACAAGAAAAAACACCGCCGCGTCTCACTAAAGTACCAGAGCGACAGCCTGCAGTTGTGGGACGAGTTCCATCCCACCCTTTATCGGTTACTAGTCGAATTGGAAGGTCACGACATGCAGGAAGTTGACTTCGGACTTGTAGATTTCAAAGCCGAGGGCACCCAGTTCACTGTGAACGGCCGTACCACTTATCTGAGAGGCAAGCACGATGCCTGTGTCTTCCCTTACACTGGTCATGTGCCCATGGACATGGCATCATGGCGCCGTTATCTCCAAATTTGTAAGGGCTATGGCATCAACCATATCCGTTTCCATTCGTGGTGCCCACCCGAGGCCGCTTTCATGGCAGCCGACATCGAGGGTGTCTATTTACAACCTGAACTCCCTTTCTGGGGTGATTTTAATAAAGATGATGGAAACCTGATGTCCTTCCTCCACAAAGAAGGCGCCAACATCCTCGGCCTATACGGTCATCATCCCTCGTTCGTAATGTTCGCTTTGGGCAACGAACTTTGGGGCGACATCCCCTCCATGAAGAAATTCGTTGACAGTTTCCGCCACATTGACCCCTCAAAACTCTATACCTTCGGGTCCAACTACTACTTGGGCTATCAGGGATGGAATGAGGGAATGGACTATTTCACCACCTGCCGTAACGGTGGCGAAGGATGGGGAAACTTTAACACCCACACTCGCGGTTCATTCTCCTTTGCCGATGCCTATGATGGTGGAATGATTAATCATTTCTATCCCAATTCATCGATGAATTTCGATGAGGCCATAAGCAAATGCCAAGTGCCTATCATCAGTCATGAGACGGGACAATTCCAGACTTATCCCGACTATAACGAGATAAAGAAATACAGGGGCGTGCTCTATCCTTATAATATGGAAATTTTCCGAAACCGCCTTGAAAAGGCAGGCATGGCCGATCAAGCTGAAGCCTTCCACCGTGCCTCAGGCCGTTGGAGCGTACAACTATACAAAGCTGATATTGAGATGGATTTGCGCACACGGGGAATGGCCGGATTCCAACTTCTTGACATTCAGGATTACCCCGGTCAGGGCTCCGCCTATGTAGGTATCCTCGATGCCTTTATGGAATCAAAAGGGATTACCACCCCTGAGGAATGGAAGCAGTGGTGCAACGACATCGTACCTCTGGCCGTCCTTCCTAAGTTCTGCTATACCGATGGAGAACAGATAGATGCCAAAATCCAGATTGCCAACTATGGTCAAGAAAACATTGAGGGCAAAAAACTTCGCTGGGCAATAACGCCCGCCAACGAAACTAAGTCAGATACACCTTCCCTACGGGGGGGAGAATTTACCATTCCTGCCTCACGCGGTCTGCTCGATGTTGGCGGAATAAGCACCATTTGTTCAGTAACAACACCGCAGAAAATGACGCTTACACTGACTATCGAAGGCACATCATACCACAACACCTATCCCCTCTGGTTCTATCCGAAGACAACCGTCAAGCCCGTTCCTTCTATCCTCACCGTCCATCAACTTACCGATGAAATCGTGAAAAAACTGAATGCAGGCGCAAAAGTACTCCTAATGGCCGACAGCACTGCCACCCGTATCGTCAATGACGGAGCACCGCTGCAAGAAACCACCGTCGGCGGACTTTTCCAAACCGATTACTGGAACTACCGCATGTTCAAGACCATCTCCGAAAACAACAAGAAGCCCGTCTCTCCCGGGACCCTCGGCATTCTCACACCCCCCGAGCATCCAATATTCAGTCTGTTCCCCACCGACGAACACACCTCTTGGCAGTGGTTCCCCATCGTGAAGAACGCCCGGCCGTTCATTCTCGACAACAGCCCGGCCCAATATCGCCCCGTGGTACAGGTCATCGACAACGTCGAGCGCAACCATAAACTCGGCCTCATCTTCGAGTTCCGTGTCGGCAAGGGAAGTCTGCTCATCTGCATGAGTCCACTTCATCAGTTACAGCAATATCCCGAGGCACGCCAACTTTACGCCAGCCTGCTCAATTATATGAAAGGAACTGACTTTGCACCGAAAACCGCCATTTCATCGTCAGAACTTCGCCAGTTGCTTTCCACTCGCGTTGAGGAAGGCAAGATAAAACAACTCTTCAATATCTCGCAATATTAACTGAACAAATAAAACTTGCAACTATGTTAAAAAGAATCTTTTTATTGACAATGATGTCCACTTTGACGTTTTTTGCAAATGCACAAGACATCATACCTTCGGCAGAAGAAACACCGCAACTGGAATTTGCATTGCAACTGCGAGTGACGCTTGATGCTGCTTATTCCGTGGGCGATACCCAGCATGGGCGGCGCACCGTTATCCCGATCACAGGCGGAACCTTCGAAGGCCCCCTGCTGAAAGGCACCATCATCAACGGCGGGGCAGATTATCAGCTGGGAAGTGCCGATGGCAGCCGTACCGAAATAGAAGCCATCTATAGCATTAAGACCGACGATGGCGTCTATATCCATGTGCGCAATTGTGGCGTTATCTGCACTGCCAAAGACGCCGATGGCCGGCCTTCATTCTATTTTAAGGCTGCACCAAAGTTCGAAGCACCTGCCGATAGTCGTTATGCCTGGCTTAATAACGCCATCTTCGTTTGCCAGCCCACATTCAAGACCGATTTCAAGGGAATCGTTCTGAACGTCTGGAAGGTGAAATAATTATTACCTGTATTTGAAACTGGAGCCACCCACGAACTCGCGCATGATGCTTGTGGGTGGTATTTCTTTGTCGTCCACAGGGATGAAGTAATGGATGAACTTGAGCAGACGGTGGGCCTCGCTGTACTCAGGACAGTTCTTGGGCACGCTGGATAGAATGATCTCGGCATGGGTGCGCAGCACGGCGAACTCAATGTTGAGGGCAGAGTTGAACATGGCATCGGCTGTTTCCTGGAAGGGGAAAATCCATTTATCCTCAGCTTCGCACACATTCTTCCATTGGCTAATGGTCTGCTGGGCAGTGAAGGCACCCTTATTGTAGTCGCGGATGATTCGACGCAACAACCGGTTGTCGCGCACGGGAATCCAGTTATGGTCGTCGAGCGAGATGCTGGTGAGTGCCGAAATGTAAATCTTGAACTTCATAGAGTCAGGAATCTGTTGCGTGAGCAACGGATTAAGCGCATGAATACCTTCGATGATAAGCACACTGTCGTTAGAGAGTTTCACCTTCTTGCCATTGTATTCACGCTTGCCCGTAACAAAATTGTACTCGGGCACTTCCACACGTTCGCCGTTCATCAGACGCGTCAGATGTTCCTCCATCAGCCGGTATTCAACAGTCTCAACATTGTCGAAATCATAGTCGCCATTGGGCAGTTTGGGCGTATCCACGCGGTTCACAAAATAATCGTCGGTAGAAATGGAATAAGGCCTCAGTCCGCAGGCCATCAGTTGCACGCAGAGCCTCTTGCAGAAGGTGGTTTTTCCTGAACTTGAGGGTCCGGTGATGAGCACCATGCGTATGGGATTCTCCTTGCGACGGAAACGTCGGTCAATCTCCTCGGCAATCTGTACGATTCTCTTTTCCTGCAAAGCCTCGCTGACCTGAATAAGTTCCGAAGCATGGCCGTTCAGGATGGCTTTGTTCACGTCACCGGCGTTGGAAAGGCGCATGATGATGTCCCACTTCGTTTTCTCGGCAAACATCTCGTAGGTCTTCGGCATATCCACCTTCTCAGCAAGTACAAGCGGATTATTCCAGTCGGGAACGCGCAGCAGCATGCCGTCGTGATAGGGCTCCACGTCCCACACTTTCAGATAGCCGGCCGATGGTACAAGCGGTCCATAGTAGTAGTCGACCGTGTCACCCAACGTATAGTAGTCGCTATAAATCTGTCCGCTGGTCTCCAACAGTTTCACCTTGTCGGTAAATCCCCGTTCGGCAAACACGCGTATCGCCTCCTCGTTGGTGGCTTCGTTACGGCGGAAGGGCATGTCGAGCGCAATGATTTCCTCCATGCGCTTGTGGATGCGCTCAACGTCACCCTCGGCCAGAGGCTCGCCCGATTTCTTCTTAAAATTGCAATAATAGCCACGCGAAATGGTATGCTCAATGAACAGTTTTGAACCAGGGAACAGGTCGCTGGTAGCCTTGTAAAGCACAAAGCAGAGAGAGCGTACATACACCCGATGACCCGACCCCTGCCGGGCATCGAGAAACTCCACATCGCGGTTCTGGAAAAGCCTGAACTTCAGTCCCTGAGAGGCGTTATTGACTTTGGCGGAAACCACGGGATAAGGAAATTGCAAATCATCGGCAAATTCCTGGTAGACCTCCAGCAGAGACGTACCCTCGGGGAAGCTTTTGGTCTTATTATTGTTCTTGCAGCGTATTTGTAGCATGGGTTTGGGTGTTAGGTGATAGGTGTTGGGTGATGGTGGTTACCCTTTTTTCTTCGGTCTGCGGCGAGCCCAGCCCTCTTCACTGAAATCGGGTTCTTCTCCCTTCAGGTCTTTTTTCTTCGACTTCATACCGCCGGGATTGAGGAACTGCATCCAGTCGTCTTTCTTGAATTTATGTTGCTCAGGCTGTTCTTGGAAACGGGCGGGACGAGCCTTGCCACGACGGAAATCCCGAACCTTTGCGCCCGAAGTGCCTCGCATGCCCGACGTTCCGTCGCCTGCCCGTTGTCTTTCAGCAGGTGTGGCATCGGCCTCGTTGCAGCGCACTTCACGACTCTTGTACCAGGCTCCGTTCAGCGCTTGCATCACCTTGCGCGCCTCGCGCTCAGGCACTTCGAAGAAGGAAATGGTGTTCTGCAGGTCAATATGCCCCACCGGAACACGTCCGCCCACATGGCGGTTGATGAACTGCATGGCCTCACCTGGATAGAAACCGTCTTTCTTTCCGAGGTTGATAAACAGGCGCTTGTATCCCTTTTCGGGTTTACGAGGCCCGTGTTCAGCCGATTTTCCTCTATCCTCCCTCTTCTCTCTTTTCTTTTTCTCGACAGGTTCTTCTATCTCCGGTGCATCGGCGTAATAGGAAAGGAATCTTCCGAACTCCATCGACACCATTTTCTTGATGATGTCTTCCTTATCGATATACTCGAAATAGCGGCTGATATCTGCCATGAAGGGACTAATCTGTTCCTCATCAACATCGGTCTTCACAATCTGGTCCATCACCTTATACAACTGTTTCTTGCAGATGTCCTGCGGCGAAGGAATCACGCCCCTGACAAACTCTTTCTGGATTTCCTTCTCGATAGCCCGAATTTTGCTTTTCTCACGGGTGTGGACGATACTGATGCTGGTACCCTTCTTGCCGGCACGGCCCGTACGGCCCGAGCGGTGCGTATAACTCTCGATATCGTTGGGAAGTCCGTAGTTGATGACATGCGTCAGGTCGTCTACGTCAAGTCCGCGGGCAGCCACATCGGTTGCCACAAGCAGCTGTACGGTATGCTGGCGGAATTTCGCCATTGTCAAATCGCGCTGCTGCTGCGAGAGGTCACCGTGCAGACTCTCGGCATTGTAGCCGTCGCGAATCAGCAAGTCGGCCACCTCTTGCGTCTCCACCTTCGTACGACAGAAGATAATGGCAAAGATACGGGGATTGTAATCAACGATACGTTTCAGCGCTGCATATTTGTCCTTGGCATTCACCATGTAGTAGATATGATTGACATGTTCAGCACCTTCATTACGCGAACCTACCACAATTTCTTTCGGATCGTGGAGGAAGTTTTTCGCAATCTTCTCAATCTCACGGCTCATGGTAGCCGAGAAGAGCAAGGTGTTACGCTCCTTGGGGACACCGGCCAGAATGGTGTTGATATCCTCTGAGAATCCCATGTTGAGCATCTCGTCGGCCTCGTCGAGCACCACGTTGTAGACAGCGTTCAGCTGAGCCACCTCGCGCTCCATCAGGTCAATTAATCGGCCTGGAGTAGCCACGATGATATGGACACCCTTCTTAAGTGCGCGGATTTGCGGCACGATATCCGTGCCACCATAGACGGGCACCACCCGGATGCCCTCAATGTATTTGGCGAAATCGTTCAGATCGTCGGCAATCTGCAAACAGAGTTCACGGGTGGGACAGAGCACGATGGCCTGCGTCTGATGTGAGCGCACGTCGACGCGCTGCAAGAGCGGGATGCCAAAGGCTGCAGTCTTGCCGGTGCCTGTCTGTGCCAGTGCAATCACATCGTTTCTTGTTCCCAGCAGATAAGGAATCACTTCCTCCTGCACGGGCATGGGCTGTTCAAAGCCTAGTTCGTCAATGGCTCGGCGAATCTGTTCGCTTACGCCCAGTTCTTCAAATGTTTTCAAATTATACGATTTTTATGAGTTTCTTTTGACTTTTGCAAATTTACAACTTTTCAGGTAAAAACCCAAGATTACTTGCAAATTTTTGCAGCTTTCATGCCTAATATCCCAAATCCTCACCGACAAGCACCACAACGTGGCGGCCTTTGTTCCTGCTGTTTCTCAGGAAGTGGACATAACTGCAAATGCTCTCAGGCGAATTGCAGTTGTGACACACGCCGTCAACCCTGCACGGAGTATTAATGTCGAAACGCTGGGCATTGATGGGCGATGCCGTGCTTCTCGCCCGGGCTAAAGCGGCCTCTACCGTCTGAGCCACCTTGTTAAGTCCGACTACAAAAATAACCTTCTTCGGTCCCCATGTGATGGCTGCCACACGATTGCCATTACCATCGATGTTCACAATCACGCCGTCCTCCGAGATTGCATTGGCACTCGTCAGGTACACATCGGCCGTGAAAGCCCTGAGATACATCTGCTCTTTTTCCTCTGGAGTTTCCACCATATCACGGTCGAGCACATTCAGTGTACCCCTGCTTTTCAGCGCGGCAGGGATGCCCAGGTCGCGTACAGTGGCAGTACCTCCCCAAGTCACGGAGCTGCCGTCGGCGATGAGTTCCGAAACCTTCTTCACCGCCTCTTCTCCAGTAGGGCAGTAGAAAGCCTCCATGTTTCGGCGTTTCAGATTCTTCATCATCCGTTCTGCCAGTTTGCTGTTTCTTTCTTCTTGTGGTGTCATATCCTCAATGTTTTGTTATTTTCGCTAATCAAAATCATATCTCTGTGCAAAGATATTATTTTTTGCCCAAAATCGCTAATTTGCTCCCACAATTAACAAAAGTTGATTGTCGCCATGAAGAAACGGAGAAGATTCCAACGGCTAAATTTTGCACTTTCCTGACAATTGATTATCTTTGCGCCAATAAATCCAAACAATTATGAACATCGGAATTTTCTGTAGTGCCAATCACGGCATCGACCGCGATTTCTTCACACTGACCCACGAATTCGGAGAATGGGCAGCCCAGGCGGGGCATACTATCGTCTATGGCGGATGCAACATGGGACTGATGGAATGCGTGGCTCATGGGGCTTTCAAAGCGGGAGGAAAAACGATAGGCGTGGTTCCCAAAATCGTGGAAACGCACGGCAAGGCCAGCGACTATTCCACAGTGACGATACCCTGCGAAAACCTCAGCGACCGCAAGGACCTTCTGATGCTGCACAGTGATGTATTCGTAGCCCTGCCTGGCGGAATGGGTACGCTCGACGAGATTTTCACCGTGGTGGCCTCGTCTACTATCGGCTATCATAACAAGAAGGTGATTCTCTACAACATGAAAGGATTCTGGGACGGTTTCATCACCTTCTTGGACGACCTGCACACGAAGGGCGTCACCCGCAAACAATGGCGCTCCTATATTCAGGTGGCCAATTCGCTCGAAGAGTTGAAAGCACTACTGGAACAATAGAAATTAAAAAACAACGAATTTATCGAATTTTACGAATTTTGTAGATTTTTGTCCATAATGATTCGATAAATTCGTTGTTTTTAAAAGGGGTGGGGGTTATTTATAAATTAAAGTCGTAATCTGTTCGTCTGCCATCAGTTCGCGGGCCACCTGTTGTATCTGTTCTGCCGTCACTTGGTCAATCTGTTCGTAGAGACTGGTGATGTCCTTCTCCCATCCATAATGGAGGAAACTCTTGCCGAAGTCGAGGGCAAACTGCTCGCGGTTATCGCAAGCTATGCCTATCTGCCCTTTCAGCTGGCGTTTGGCCGCCATCAGCCGGGATGCTGAAAGCGGTTTATCAATCATCTTGTCGAGTTCGCGCCTCACCAGATGCAGGCAACGCTTCACGTCATGCTTGTCACAACCGAAATATACAGCCCACAGTCCCGTGTCGCCATAGCTCACCATCGACGATTCTACCGTATAAACCAGTCCGTTGCGCTCGCGCAGCACGATATTCAGGCGGGCATTCATTGCCGGTCCGCCGAGAATGTTGTTAAGCAGATAGAGCGGAATGCGTAGCGGATGATGAATGTCGTAGGCACGGCACCCCAGCATCACATGAGCTTGGTGAGTTTGCTTCTCCCTTATTATTTTTTTAGGAAGCACCCCTCTCTCCTCTTTCCGCTTTCCTCTATCCTCCAAATACAGCCCACATCTCTCCTCTTTCCTCTCTCCTCTCTCCTCTTTTTCCAACACCCTAATCAGTTTCTCAAATTCCACATCCCCATACGCAAAAAACACCGAATTCATCGGGATATAGTGCATTCTTGCAAAGCGCAAGGCATCCTCCGTGGTAAACTTCCTCACGCGGTCGGCATTACCCAGAATGTTGTGTCCCAGGGGATGCCCTTCGAACACAATATTCTCGAAATCATCGTAGATCAGTTCGGCGGGCGAATCGTTGTAGTTCTCTATCTCGTCGCAAATCACTTCCACCTCCTTGTCGATTTCCGTCTGCGGATAGGTGCTGTGGAAAACAATATCAGTCAGCAGGTCTACGGCCTTCGGCAGATGTTCCTTCATGATGGCGGCATAGAACACGGTGTCTTCTTTCTGCGTAAACGCATTGAGGTCGCCACCCACGCGCTCCAACGTGTTGAGAATCTGCATGTAGTTGCGGCGCTGGGTTCCCTTGAACGTAACGTGCTCCACGAAATGCGCCAGTCCTTCCTCTCCGGGCAGCTCATGACGGGTTCCTGCGGCTATCTCGTAGCCACAAAACACCACGGGCGATGCCGAAGGCAGATGAATGACGCGCAGCCCGTTAGGCAGAGTATGGGTATTATATTTCATATAATTCGCCAATTTGTCGGCAAAATTACGTAAAAAACTTCTATACACGAAGCGAATAGAGAAGATTAACGCTTTTCGTTTCTGAAAATTACTATTTTTGATTACTAAATCTATGACATATGATAGAAAGGGTTGCATAGATAGAAAGAAGCGCATACTTGCAAAAAACGCGGAAACAGTAAAAAAAACTATCAGAATCATAAAAATGGTAAAAATATGGCTGTCATGGAACATCGTTTGTCAGAGATTTTTTATCTTTGAACTGTTATTCAAAAATGGGTTACCATTAAAATTAAAATGTAGGAAGCGTTTTACCATTCATCTGTACCGAATAGCAGAGTTTCTAAAAATATAGAATGGAAATGACATAATCAAATAGTTAGTTAAACGAAAACAAGTTACTATGAGCTATTGCGTAAATATTAAAACAGACAAGAGACCTCAGCCTAAAGAGGTGTTCCAAAAATTTATTGAACGTGGTGAGAGTATCATCATCACGTCCAACAACTACCCTTGCCTTCGGTTTGGAACCTTGAATAAAGCATTACGTGGTATCGAGGTAAATGAAGAAGAAGATGGAATGGAAGTTAGAATCTGTTCAGGAGCTAATGTAGCAGACTATCACCTTTTTGTCGTCGCTATTGATGTACTGTTGGAAATAACAGATGCAACAGCATATACAGATGATGACGAGATGGTCACGAACCCTTATCAGACCTTCCACGACGAATGGATCCAAAAACAGATGGAGTCGAGTTGGAACGTCATCAAAATTCTGGCAAAGAACAGCGGCACAGCTATCGTTATGTATGGACTTTTTCAGCCTTTTTGTGTGGGTCCACGCTTATTGAAATCTTTTGGGGTGAGTCTTTATAGTGACTATAATGACGAGAAGGATTGTTTCGATAAACTGACAGCATATCTTGTCAAGATACAATGGTGGTTGTCGAAAGCAAGAGACACACATTCAAGGCTGGCCTTGCCAAACCCAGACGATCCAGACGCTGAGCCCTCGGGTATTTCTCTCATCGCGATGAAGAACAACGAATACAAAAAGTTCGACTTCGTTTCATACGCTCCTTTCCTTGCTATCACAAATTTGGAAACCGACGAGGCCGTCATCATTCATTTTGAGGATTTCAGAAAGGCTGTAGATGAAGATGACCATTTTTCTTGTGTTGACGAATGGCAGATGCGCACCTGCTGCGGCGAACCTACCGTAGAAGAAATACAGAGAATAATGGAAAGGGCTAAACGATATGTGCCCAAAAACCTGCACTATCGTCCCACCTATCCCGGCTCCGGCTATGACGAACGGCAAAAGACTTTTGTGCTGATGTGGAATCCCGAAACATCGGAAATAACTCTGGATGAGCATATTAGAAGCATTCGTAATATGTTTGAAAACGACTTCAGCAGACGTGTCCATGAGTGGAAAGAAGCTCAGATGGGAGATCGTTTCTATATTGTAAGAGTCGGCGACGGAAACACAGGTATAGTCATGTCTGGAATCTTTGGCTCACAGCCCTATATGTCCGAAAGTAGAAATGCGAAAGGACGAAGAACGCATATTATAGACTTGAAACCAAATATGATTCTCAATCCCGAGACTGCTCCTATGTTAACAACGGAAGATTTAGAGAACACTATTTTAAACTTCATGTGGAGGGGCGGCTACTCTGGTCGACTCCTGACCAAAGAACAGGCTAAGTTGTTGGAGGCATTGTTTGCTGGCTACATGAAAACAATAAAGGACAAAGATGACGGCATTAACATTTGCATAACGAGGAAACTTTGAGTTTGTTATTTTGTAAAAGCAATAAAAACCAAAGCATCGTAAATATGACACCAGATTATAAGGACTATTTGTCCGTAAAACCACTTCGGAAGACAGATCAAGTGAGTTTCTGCCTAAAGAAATCCGAAGACGGACATTTCTACATCGAAATAGTGGTGAATGGCTATTACGACACGCCAGACATTGTCCACCTGCCAAACAATACTAATCCCCTCAAACCTGTTATCGGATGGCTTGAACAGGTTATCACTCATGGCGTAGAAAAAGCATGTACGTTAGATATAGGCGACGCGACTCTTGGCAACAAACACTATCAGTTGAACTACATACCAGACACTCCTGGCTATGGGCGATTTTATATCTTTGACTATTTCACCGGACTAATGAAGTCAAGGTCCTATTGCAATACCGAAGACTTTGTACGGTTCATATATACCAGAATGAAATGGGATGCAAAGAAGATGCAGAAAACGGTTTATTCCAATGAGATTGAGTCATTTTATCTCAGTAAGCCTGTGTTGCGATTTGAATACAAGGGATATTCCACTGAGGTGAGAATCAAAGCAAACGACCTTCGCTACTATGGCAATATTTATGACTGCGATTCCCCTAATGAGAAAGTTCCCAATTGTGGATTTGCGGCTGATAATGAAACTGAGGCCCGAGAAAGGTTTGAGGGTTGTGTGGAATATACCATTAAACAGAAGGAATGGAAAGACAAGAACAAAGCCTGGAAAGAAAGTATAGACTGTGAGAGCATAGGCTGTGTGTTTGACATCTTGCCAGAGAAGTTCAAGGAAAGGCTTCAGACAGAAGCATTCGACAAGTCACTTCTTGACGGTGTGCAAGGTGGAGATTATGTGGTTCCACTTTATTATGTTACGAAAGCTTGGGACGTGTTGCTGAAAGGCGAATTGGGACATCTTGCCTTCATGATAGGACCCGAAGAGGACGATGAAGATGACTATGAGGCAGCACTTCAGGAGTTTATGTATGAGAATCGGGCCACGCGAACACGTAATGACGCCATTAAGCAAAACGATGAGATGAAAAGCATTTGGAAAGAAATGGTAGGAGTAGACATAGACAGTATTGACGTGGATTTTTCCCAATTCAATATGCACATGCCCCCTCATGTGAGTGAGCGGGAATACGAAGACTATTTCTTCGATGTCCCTAACGGGGTGTTTGAATGGGTGCTTTGTGGCATTAACAATCCTAACGGTAATTGTGACTTTGAGTCTGTCTCTGCACTTATGGAATTCACTGCACTTATTGAGAACAAACGTAAAGAATGCCTCAAACCTATCAGTTACTTCCGACTTAGAATCAAAGGGAAAGATTCTGAATCATTCGGATAGGTAAGAAATCTATTGGGAAATCGAAATAATTGATTTATTTTGCAAACGAAACGAGATATGGACAAAAAGAATAAGGATTTAGAAATCAGTGATTCGCGCATGGTGAAGTCGCACGACGTGAAACTGGATGCAGAATATGCAGAGTGGATAGCAGAGGTGAAACACCGCTATCGCTCGGCACAGGTGAAGGCTGCAATCAAGGTGAATGGCGAGAAACTGCTTTTCAACTGGCAGTTAGGACGTGACCTTGTGCAAAAGAAGGCTGAGGAGCATTGGGGTGCTGGTGTCGTAGAGCAAGTCAGCTTGGACTTACGACGAGCATTTCCTAACGAGGACGGTTTTTCTACTCGTAACTTAAGGTATATGAAACAGTGGTACTTGTTCTATACTACGGAAGCGGCAAGATTGCAACGGCCTGTTGCAGAAATTATGCACCAAGCTGGTGCAGAAATGGAAAAAGGAAAATTGCACCAGGTTGGTGCAGAATTATCAGAAGAAAAAATCCACCAAGTCGGTGAAGAATTTCCATTACCTTTCGCTCTTGTTCCATGGAGGCATCACGTTGAGATAATAACCAAATCCAAGTCCATAGATGAAGCCTTGTTCTATGTGGGCAAGACTATAGAGCAAGGCCTCAGCCGTGTTGCCCTCATCAATTGTTTCAAGGCTCATCTTTATGAGCATCAGGGCAAGATAATAAACAATTTCTCAACTTACCTTCCTGAGCCGCAAAGTCATTTGGTGCAGGAAGTGCTAAAGGAGAATTATGACTTCGGCTTCGCAGCTGTTGACCATGAGCCGTTTGAAGAGCGAGAACTGGAAGAAGCCCTTACCAGCGACGTGACGAACCTCTTATTGGAGATGGGGACAGGCTTTGCTTTTATGGGCAGACAAAAGGAAATCATAGTGGGAGGTCGCTCACGAAAGATTGATTTGCTGTTCTACCATGTCCGCCTTCGTTGCTATATAGCGTGCGAAATCAAAGTGAAGCCATTCGAGCCAGAGTTTACAGGCAAGTTGAACTATTACGTTAGTGCCGTTGATGAACTGTTGAAAGCTCCTGATGACAATCCTACTATCGGCCTCCTGATCTGTTCCGATATGGATAAGACTGATGTACAATGGTCATTCCGAGGGATTACGACTCCGATGGGAGTGGCCACCTATAACAACATCCGCATTAAGGATATGTTGCCAACCCAAGAGCAGCTGAAGGAACGGATGGAACTGCTACAGAAGGAGCTTAGGGCTACTAAACGTCTGATGAAAAAAGCAAGTGAATAATTGGCAAGGAGTTTGGTGGATTCAAATGTAATGAGTCAATGGCACAAAAAATAACAGAAGGTTCTAGCAAAAAAGGATTAGCAGCTCGTATATTGGGAGGGCAACCAACAGGTCGCCAGGAAGGATTTTTCTGGCTCATGATTCTATCGCTCACACTGTGGCCGATATGTTTCTTCGCTTCCCTTTTCTTCTTTGACGCTCCAATCCAGACGACTGTTGATGAAATCAGCCGTTGGGGGATGACTCTTACCATTTGGCTTTATCCCCTCTATTTACTTCCGCTAATGGGATTATGGTACCGATTGTCAAAATGCCTGCGGGCAACATGGCTTTTCTATCTATGTCCTCTCATACCTGTGATTATATTCTTCTCGTTTGTAGAATTAGCCTCAAGCGATTATGCAGCAAAGAAACCAGAAGGGTACGATCCTTCTACTTTCATACGCATAAATGAAGCATTCGCAAAAGACATCAATCATGTATATTTTTATAATGAAATCCTAAAAGATGCAGACCCAAAGTCTTTCCGAACTTTAGACGAAGACTATTCTGCTGACAGTCAGCATGTTTGGTATCGAGAAGATATTATCGAGGGTGCCGATCCCAAAACCTTTGTAGCTCCAGAGAAAAGCAATTCTCTTGAAATTTCCCTTGCGCTTGCTCACGACGACCACGATTATTATAGTCAGAACAATCCACTTCACGTTGCAGATATGGCCGGTTTTAAGCGGATAGATGGCAGTTGGGCTGTTGATCGTCTGAATGTCTATTTTATTGGAATAGAAGCCGAAATAGGAAAAGACATAGTGCCTATTGGCGATTACACCACATTCCGTGTGTTGAATCATTTATATGCAGCCGATGCAAAAAATGTCTATTACAAAAATAAGATAGTAGAAGGGGCAGACCCAAAGACTTTCGTCGTGCTGAAGGGTGGGAATGACTACGGCCAAGATAAAAATCGCGTCTACTATGAGGCTCGCGGAACAACAATACGAAACCTCGATGCCTTGAAGCACAGGAAGACGGGCAACGGCCTGTATGAAACTTTCCATACCGATGGAAAGACGGTATACAATCCTGAACTGATGGCAATGCCCGTAGGCACCGACTTTGCAACCATCCACAGGGTAGAACGTTATCGCGACTGGTATGCGGACAAGAATCGTGTTTACTATCAAAATCGTCTTTTGCCTAAAGCCAACCCACAGACGTTCAAAATTTTCCCGTCTCATTATGTCTCAGAAGATTATGTGTCGAACAACAATAAAAGTTCAAGTTATTCCTGTGATGGCAATCGTGTATATTATCGTGACTCACTAATGCTTGGCGTGGATGTTGCCTCGTTCATTTGTGGCTACGATTATGTCATCTCCCAATCATTTGCTTTCGACAAGAACCGTTATTATCAAGGCAATCCCAATCCACGACTCGAGAAATTGCGGCAAGGCAAATGCCGGGTTGACAGCGAATGACTGAACCCAACCGTGAACTTTGCAGAGGGACTTGAGGTCGTACAGCCTAATTCATTAAGAGAAAAAATCAAGGAGATAGTTAAAAAGCAGGCAGAGCAATATTTCTAAGACCGAAAGCTCTTTTTCTCCCAATATATTTGGATTTGTCGAAAAAAACTCTAAATTTGCGACAAGAAATAATAAAAGCGTATGAGCAAGTCTGATTACATTGAAATTCTACAGGGCTGTAGCAGCACATTGCGAAACGACTGTGGCATAAAGTCGCTTCGGCTATTTGGTTCTGTGGCACGTGGTGAAGACCACGAAGGCAGTGATATTGATGTATTCGTGGATACGGAAACTCCCAATCCCTTCTTGCTGATGGATGCCAAAGACTTTCTGGAACAACTTGTTGGGCGTTCTGTCGATATCATACGCAATCACAAAAACCTAAATCCCCGCCTGCGCAGCAGGATAGAACGCGATGGAGTCACTGTCTTCTGAAAATAAAGCACTGGCTCTGGAATCCTTTATGATATCCTGTCTGCCATAGAGCGAATTCAGGAAAGGACGAAGAACATTCGTTCCGCTGACGATTTTTTGTCCTCTCCAACAGAATTTTTTCATAAAAACACTGACACCACCGCACACCCCCGATAAACAAAGGGCTCAGGCGTGACATAACATGTGTCACCACTGACACAACACTGACACGGTTTTTAGGTGTTGGTTGATGGGTATTGGAGGTTTGTTGGGTGTTGGAGGGTGGTAAAATCTCTAGAAATTTTACGGCATTTGATGATGTTTTACAGGCCAAAGTTATCATTCGTTGCAATAAAATCTCTAGAGATTTTCGCACCCTCATTAATATTTCATCACTCCAACACCCAATAAGCCACCAACACCTAACACCCCAAAATGTGTCAGTGGTGTGTCAGTGGTGACAGTCCGCCTGTCACGCCTGAGCCCTTTGTTTATCGGGGGTGTGCGGTGGTGTCAGTGTTTTTCTTGTTTTTTCTGTTCAAGACAGTCTTTTTTAGATCAAAATAATATGCGAAAATTGAATTAATAATTATGCTGCAAAGATAGACTATCCTCATCTACCCTCCAAACAAAAACCAATAACAAGCCTTGTGAAAAATAAATTTTATGGAATGATACAGTTTCTTGAAAAAAGTTGTATATTTGCAAAGTCCTAAATCAAATAGAATATGCCTGCCAAAAACATCTTTGCCGGATTTGGTGTCAGATCAGAGTTTGTTAACCTCATATACTCGGAACTGATGAAGCGCGAGTTCGTCAGTTATGCCGACATTCTCGCCCTGTATTGCAAAAGGCCAAAAGGCTATTATGAAAAGAAAGCCTGCAATCGCGAACCAGGCTATGGCGAACTGAAAAAGGCATTTCCCGAAGTGCTGAAAGCATTGGAAAAATCTTGTCCCGGATGTATTGAGGACAACGGACAAAGCAAAGGTAAAGCATACAGATATGTTGGCGAAAGTAACGATCCGCTGTCAGAAGAGCGAAAGGCAATAGTCCAGAAATCCGTGGAAGATTATGTCTCTTTCTGTAAGGCATCGGCAGGAATTTTGCCTGCAAGCTGGTTCTCTTCATTCTTTGAGAATACCCAATTACTGCTTGACACGAACAAGGACACCCAAGAAGGAAGAGTTCCTATTATCTCAGGTTTAGAACAGAATCTTACCAATATCGATTTGTTGCCTGTATTCTATAAAGCCATTGCCAACGAGCAGGTTTTGCGATTCTCTTATCAGCGATTTGGCCAGAAGCCATTCGAACTTATCTTCCATCCGCAGTTCCTGAAGGAATACAATGGCCGCTGGTTTGTCTTCGGTGAAGCAAATCGCGAACCTTACAAGGCATACAATGTTCCATTGGACAGAATCGTCGGGAAACTGGAGACTGTAGAGGGCGTCGAGTATATTCCTGCCGAGAAAGGATTCTATCAACAGTTCTTTAAAAATATCATTGGTGTTACCCACGAAAAAGATGCCAAAGTGGAAACGGTGGTTATCAGAACCAAAACGGAATACCAGCATGGTTTGCTGTTGACAAAGCCCCTGCATCATTCCCAGAAAGAAACGCTGCCCTTTGGCGAACATGATTGCCAATGGTACGGCGAGGTCACACTGACGATAGAACCCAACCGTGAACTGCGAGGTAAAATCATGCTTTATGGCGAAAACTTAGAAGTAATGCAGCCTCATCCATTAAGAGAGAAAATCAAGGAGATTCTCGCAAAACAATTAGAAAACTATAGCAATATAAAAGAATAAGATCATGGATACGAATACCGAACAACTCTCAATCATAGCAGAAGGATGGTTGCATAAAGATACCCCAACCTTTGATGAACTATCAACATCTATTCTTCAGACCCACCAGTCAGCACAGGCCAATGCCATTAAAGCCGTCAACCAGATGGCAACCCTCCGCAACTGGCTGATAGGCTGTTACATTGTGGAGTATGAACAGAAAGGCAGCGACAGGGCGAGATATGGTGAAAGATTGCTGAAACGGCTGGAGGAAAGAGTAAACACCAAGGGACTGAACGAGACATTGTTTCGTAACGCCAGGACTTTCTATCAAATATATCCTCAAGTATCATTGCTGTTTGAGAAAAGTGCGACGTCGTCGCACAAATTGGCTACAGGAATTCATCCGATGCCATCGGATGAATTGGAAACACTTCCTGCTATAATTCATCCGACGGCGTCGGATGAATTCATCACATCCCCAAAATCATTGGTAGAAAAGCTGTCTTTCTCGCATATCACTGAAATCATGACTCAAAAAGACCCTCTCGCCCGTTTCTTCTACGAAACAGAATGCATCAAGGGAACTTGGTCGGTCAAGGAACTGCGTCGCCAGATTTCCACTAACCTCTATTTCCGCAGCGGAGTCAGCAAAAATCCCCAAAGATTGTTGAGTACTATCAAATCCGAAACAAACACGCCTGTACTAACTATCCGTCAGCCCTTCACTTTCGAGTTCGTAGGACTGAATGCAAATTACCCGACAAGGCGACGTTAGAGAAGTTTTTGATAGACGAAACGGAAAAGGGAATAAAACATGATTAACCGTAACATCCAAAACGGTTCCATGGAGAACGGAACCGTTCATGAGGCAGAAATGCTTGCAGCAATCGAAAATCGGTTGTACCTTTGCAACGCACTTGAGACACAGGTGCATAACATAGAGTACTAACCAACAAATACAGAAAAACTATGCAGAACGTACAAAACGCAACAGAGATCCAGCAGAGAGTGATTAACCTCGTAGAGCTTTACCGCACTAAGGTGGGTCGGGAGAGTCAGATAGCAAAAGAAGCAAAGGCCGAATGGGATTTCTGGATGCAATCATCAGTTGACATGATGTCCATTGAAAGCATGGTCGGAGGTATCTATGGCGAAGGGCCACACACCGAGGAATGGATTAAGCATTTGATGGTCAATGAACAGTTACTTGGACATTTCTATGCTGAGGTAGCTGGAGATAACGCTGACAAAGACGTTCTTGCGGAATTGTTGCCAAATGTCTATGACAGGACAATATTCACGAAAGAGGATGAGAGCTTCTTGAAAAATCATTTCAAGGAGATGGTGAATTATATTATACTAACTCCATGTGATGAAAGCCTAGTATATGTTCATCGTGACGATCGTAAGGATATAATAACAATTCCTGATGAAGTTCTTGAGTTCATTAATTCTCGCATAAAGGTTCCTACTGGCTCTCAAATTTACAATCCATATACAGGCTATGCTCAATTTACAAGCCTGTTTAAAGGTTGCAAGTTTTTCTGTGATGACAAAAATCCATGGATGCAAGTGGCTATTTATGCAAATGAAGTTGATGCCGAATTCGTTGCCAACGATTTCGTACCATCCTCATATAATGCCGTTGTCTCTTATCTCTATGAGAGTTCAGACGATGATAATAAAATGTCTGCTCACCTATGTGAATCATATAAAAATCTAAACTCTGGAGGCGTCATGGTATTACTATGCCCTCCAAGAATCCTTACCGACAAAGTGCATTCCTCTTTTAGGAAGATGCTAATTGAAGACAAGGCAATAAAAGAGATTATCCAACTACCCCAAGTTATGGGCAATGATGGCGATTCTTATTGTTTATTGATAGCAGAAAAGGGGCGCCATGATAAGCATGTGACCCTAATTGACGCTCGGGTGGCAAGTGAGGAATTGAATTCAAGGCATTATATGCTTTCGTTTAATATTGCTAAGTTCGATGCTATCATGGAAAATGACGGCATTGATCCTAATACGGGATTGAGAAAAATGGTGAAAGTATCTTCAGAAGTATTATCACCGGATATTCTCATACCACAAGTATATGTGATAGAAAGACCATCTGAAACAGAACATCCTGTTCCATTGTCAACATTATGCTCTTTAGTAACGAAAAGAGTTCGGGATGTGCAATTCGATTTGCCAGAAGACACCCCGTTGATAGCCATGAGTGACTTAACGCCATTATACACTGGTGATTTAGATACTTCCAATATAAAGAAGGCAAATTGTCCTAACAACCCCTCTTATGTTGAAGGTAGTAAGGACTATGCTTTTGATGATAATGGAAAATTTGTTGATTCTATATGGGCTCAAATGTATACAAAGAAAGGACATGATGCCTTGTCTTACAGAAAGAGTACCTACATTGATGGCAATAACGATACGGTTCTATATGCGCGTTCTCAAGATGATACGATTTGCGCTCTATTTGAACGCTCTATTAATTATTGGGTTAAAGTAGCGATAGTTCGCACAACAGGTTACCCGTATGCTGTTAGTAGTGGTATCCTTGCTTTCTGTCCTAAGGATAATTATGATGCTAACTCGTTGGCTGCTCTTTTAAGATTGCCTATTGTTTATAGACAATTAATCACATATCAAGAACATGGTATTGACAACCATTTAGATGATATACTTGTTCCTACAGACAAGCGTGTCATTGGCGACGAACTAAATCGTATGAAGAGAGAAGAGTCTGTCACTAACGATTTGGAAGATAAAGTTCAAGCAATGAAGACAGAGTATATTAACGAGGTAAGGATGCGCAAGCATGACATACGTCCACATTTACGCCAGTTAGCATCTTCAGAGCGATTGATGCTCCACTATATTGACAATGCAAACGACATGGAAGAGCTGAAGAATAATTTGAAAAGTCAGCTTGAGCATAGCCATATTGCTTTATCAAGCATATCTACCATTGTCGACCACTTAAGCGATGAAGAGAAATTTGGGGAGCCTGAGATTCTTAACATTGACGGCATTCTTTCTGGCATTGAGGTGAATCATGATGATAGTGAAGGATTTGTTATCAAGTATGATTGCAATGAGGACTCTTTCCGAAATCGTGGTATTTCAATACCAAATATTGATGAACAATGGGAAATGGCGAGAGAGCGTGGACTTGATATTGTCAAGTTCATAAAAGACAAGTCTCAAGAAGAACTACCATTGTTCATAAACATTGCTTCTGTTGACTTCCAACGAATGGTGTCCAACATAATAGAGAATGCACGTAGGCATGGCTTTACGGACATGAGACGAGGAGACTATTACATTGGAATCGAGTTGTCATACAATTCTGAACGAGATATGTATCAGATAGATTTCACTAATAACGGTAACCTCCTCCCTGAGGGAATGACAAAAGCCCGTTATGGTATCAAGGGTGATAAAGCCGGTCTTGCAGCAGGGTCTGGTTCTGGGGGTTATATAGTCAAGTCCATAGTGAATCACTATGGTGGTGACTATGACGTATTTTGTAAAGATGGAATTACAACAATAAGAATACTATTACCAATCGTAACAATATGAAGACAAAGTATGAGGTCATTTGGATAGATGACGAATGGGAGAAAATGGATCAATTCAAAAAAGAGTGTGAAGTGATTCATCAGATATATCTTCATCCGTTCCCAACACAAAAGGCGGGAATGGATGAGTTTGATAAAAATCCAAAGAAATGGGATGCTATCATTTTAGACGCAAAACTTGAAAAAGATGGAGTTGGAGTAACAGGATTACGTGAGGCTGTGACACACATTAATCAAATCTCACTAAGTCACAAGATTCCATATTTCATTTCTACAGGTCAACCTGATTTGATGGGTAACGAAACATTCGAACAGGCATTTGGCAAATACTATATTAAAGAGCAGGATGATCAAAGACTTATTGAGGATATAAAAGAAATCGCAAGTAAGTCTACTAGGTTCCAAGTAAAAAACAAATATTCGGATGCGATAGAAGTGCTTGAGACGATTGATGAATGGTGCTGCGAAAAGATCCTCGACATATTGGAAGCAATGCATTTCCCAGAAAAAAAAATTGATCCTTTGCTCTATTATAACCCTTTAAGGCAAACTTTGGAGTACATCTTTAGAAAAGCAAATAAAACCAGCATCATTCCAGACGAATTTATCGGAAAAACTAAGGATGATGTCAATTTGAACCAATGCGTACAGTTCCTTTCGGGGGGTAATGCTGACTGGATTGGTATTCGTTTTGGTGGAGCAAAAGAAAGTATTGTTCCTGTTCACATTAAGAATATGATGTTTCAAGTACTTAATCTTGGCAACATCAACTCACATTCAAGAACGTTGAATGATGATGAACAAAAGAAGTTGGGCTCGTATTTCAAAGAAAATGTATGCAATTCTCTGTATCTCATTTATAGCCTTGCCTTGCAAATATGTGAGATAGCAGTTTTTATGGGTAAATATATATCAGCCCATATGGATTCTGCTGAGAACAAAAGACAGTGCAAAACTTTTGGCACTATAGAAAAGATAGAAGGGAATGAGTCAATCTGCATTGTTAAAAGTAAGAGGCCAGGACGAGAATCTTGCATCTGCATATCAGCAAAGGATGCAATTAGCAAACAACTCATTGGCAAAAAGATTGTTGTCTTAGAAGAGTCGGAAAACACTAATTCTGCGATAAAAGCAGAATATCCATATTCTGCTGTCAAAATCCAATCTTTAGAGAAGTAAATCGGTTCCTAGTAGAACGGAACCATTCATGACTTTGAAATCCTTGTTATTATCGACAATTGGTAGTACTTTTGCAAACGAAATAAAGTTTAATTTTAATTTTTGATTGTTATGAGTAATCTTCGCAGTAGTCTGAGTGTGATTAATTTTGAGAAGTTTGGTGAGACTAAAGGTAAGGTGTTCACCGCTGATAATTTTGCAAAGGACTGGGATTCAATCTATGTCATTCCAGCTGAACTCTCTGATGGAATCGTAAATGACCAAGCCTTCCACAAAGTGGATCGAAAGGCACTTGTATTGGATATGAAGAATCCCCGTATGGCTTACGTGATTGCTAATCAGGATAGCCCTGTCTTTGTGCCAGCAGCTCGTTTTGACAAAACTGCTGAGGGTAAGTATGTGGGTAAAGGCTTTTTGATTTTTAGTCTTGATTTCACTATCCTGCTTCCTGAGTTCGTGTTTTTTCTATGCAGACAAGGCTTTTGGGAGAAGTTACTCAATCGTCGCGATTATTCCCTTTATTTTGAAATAGTTGATTTTCCCATCACATTGGAGGGATGTTTCCTGACTGAAATGGGTGACACTCCTGGAGCATCTTTAGGATATGAGATTCCTTCTTTGTCACAACAGAGAGAGAAGATAACAGCATTCAAGGCTGAAGAAAAATACCTTGATGATATTGTGGCATCAAAAGAGCGGAAAATGCTCAAGAAGACTTCTTCTGATCTAAACCACATGATGGGTACTCCCTATATCCGCATCAATAATGCACTGGAACTTCTTTCTCAGGATGTAGATGAAAAAGGGAAGTCGCGGATTAAATACATCCGAGACAACTTCGGATATATCAAACGCCTAATTGAGATGAATGGTGCCAATTTCAATGATTACCCAAAAGCTAAGGTAAACATTGTTGATTTTATGGAGCGATACATACAGGGATGGGAAAACTATGGTTCCAAGACCTTCTCTATAGAATTCTATTATGATGGCGATTTTAAAGGGGAAAATACCATTCTTGCCAACGAAACTGCTCTCGCTATTATGATGGACTGTCTGCTTGACAATGCCAATAGACATGGATTCCATAAAATGAGTTCTCCAGATAACAAAGTCAAGATACATCTTGACCGCGCCACAATTGGTAATGAGAACGCTGTCATTATAGCCGTAGGTAATAATGGAAAGCCGATGCCTAAAGACTTTAGCATTGACGATTACATTACCTCTGGAAAGTTCGGTACTGATACTGGCCGCTCAGGGCTTGGTGGCAGTCATGTATATAAAATCGTTTCATCTATGGATGGTACTCTTGACTTTATAAGCGAAGCGGTTTCATCTGCGGAAAAAAATGAATGGTGGACAACATTCATGATTACCGTTCCTTTAGTGTTGTAATTTAATTTTTTCTATGGATAAGATATATCGGATTATATGGGCTGATGATGAAATCGATGCTTTGCTGGATGAAAACAGCAAGGCATTGATTTCGCAACATCATGTTGAGGTCGTAAAATGCTATAATGCTGCTATGTTAGAAGAGAAGTTAAGAAATACTTCTCATCGCATTGATGCAGTAATTGTCGATGCTAACTTTACGGCAAAGGATTATACTCCCTCAGTCGAAACAGATGTTTCTGGTTTCAGAAGAGCAAGGGGGTTGATAGGTGAATACAGGCATTTGCCTTTCTACCTCTACACACAACGTGGTAATCTATCAGACCTCGTCGATGAAGATGAGCTGACTTATTTCAAAGACAATAATGCCATATTATTCAAAGGAGATAATCTATCCCCATTGCTTGACAGGATAAAGAATGATGTTGACAAAATCAATAGTGCAGAATTCCAGATAGATAATCAGTTTAAAAATGAACTCTTTTGCTGTAAGATATTCGATAATCATTGCAATGGAGATTCTTATAATATTATCCGTTCCCTCCTTATAAAGAATCAAGAGAATGACCTGCAAAATTCTGAAAAACATCTCAATGAGTTTCGAACGTTGTTTGAGAATATGAACACAATAGCAGCAAACTTCGGGATCGTACCAGAAAAACTGTCCCTAAATGAATTTAGCAAGTTCTTATGTCGAAACAAAGATTCAAAATATCATGTTAATGAGGATA
The DNA here is from genome assembly GCA_017428925.1 of Prevotella sp. Classification (GTDB taxonomy): domain Bacteria; phylum Bacteroidota; class Bacteroidia; order Bacteroidales; family Bacteroidaceae; genus Prevotella. The sequence goes on from JAFRPY010000089.1 coordinate 43,102, forward strand.
TTCTTCCTAAAGCTCTATACGAAATTCTATTTTATGTAATCAGGTTGGTTCAAGATGGTTCACATGATAGTTCTGACTTGCAATATAAGATTCGCCGTTATATACGCGATACGCAAGATGTGCTTATAATTCGTTCAATATTATTTGCAGTAATAGAAATCATAACATGGTTCACGCGCTACGTTGAAGAGCATCCAGATAAGGAGGAGAATCTAAGGAAATTCATTAAAGTTGAGAATATAAGAGATGATGAACCTGAAGGAATAATAGAACAGGACGAAAAAGGCTACTGCCATATTGACAACAAATATTCTGTTCTTATTAGGAACAGGGAATTGATAGGCAAAAAAGTCAAAATATTGAATTCCAAAGAGAATACCAGTAGTAGTACTAAGAAATACTACCCACTCTTCGTCCGTGAGGAGGATTTACAATTATTAGAATAGCCGTAATCAGTTCCAAGTAGAACGGAACCGTTCACAAGGTTGTTTTTCTTGCTATGTTGCAGAAATCACCTTAACTTTGCAGCGTCAATCATCGATACCACCTCGTGATTGATGCTGCAAAAGCTTATTGGTGGGAAATTAAACTGAACGACAACTATGAACAACACTGCTCTTCAGACCATCGTAGCAAAAAGACTTCCTGCCCTCTCGGGTGAGTCGATAACATATAACGCTGCCAAGAATGTGTTTCTGTCGCAGGGATATACCAGTGCTGCGGGGAATATGTACTACAAGGCTATTCGGTTGTCGAATAGGCTGATGATTTATTACGACCTGGGGCAAGGCTACAAATATACTTTCCTGAATGGCATCAAGTTGTTCTGCTGGGATGGGCAAAAGGCAAAACTCATTGCCCAGAAATACTGGGGCGGTTACGACTACCAGGTATTCGACGAGCAGTTCGCCAAAGACGAGAGTATTCTGATACTGAGTAACTTCCTGGCAGCACAACTGAAAGCGCAGGGCGGGTGTGTCAGCAACCGGGAAATATACGCTTTCGCCAGTAATATGATTGAGGAGACTCATCAGAGACAACTAGCGTGAAGCCCCCAACCTCCCCCCTCTTAGGGGAGGATATTAATCCTAGTAACCAATTCTAAAACAAATATATTCCGAATTACGAACGATCATGGCAACACTGACCAAAGCAATCAACAAGAGTCTGTTTGACAGCATCCTGCCGTCATTCGGAAATCCCCGGGTACACATTCCAATCTGGGATAACAGCCAGAAGATGTTCATCTGCGATGAATACGAGAGTGGCAACGGACACCGCTACTACCTCGGCATCCGCTTCTGCGACCGAATCGTCATCGTAGAGAAAGTGGGACTGTTTCACGACTGGACTTACATCGACGGCATCGAAATCTATGCCTTCAACGGGCAGAAGATGGAACTGATCCAAAAGCGGGACTACGATAAGGTGTTCCGCAACGAGGACTTCATCCGCCAGGAATCGGAGCAGATGGTGAAGGACTATCTCTCGGGCGTGATGAAAGCCCAGCGTATCTGCATTCCTGCAGAGCAGATTGCAGCACAGGCTTCTGAACTGGTCAGCGGCTGCTACAAGAGTTTCCTTGACTCTGACTTCAACACACGTTTAACCCAAATACTTCCAAAACTCGAACAGCGATAACTATGGAACAGATACAGATTGACAAGGAGAACAAGCAGCAGGTGCTTGCCTACGAACTGATTGCTAACACCAACAGCAGTTTCTTTCTCACAGGCCGTGCCGGAACTGGTAAAACTACCTTCCTGCGCAAGGTACAAAAGTTGGTGGATAAGCAATTCATCACGCTGGCTCCTACGGGAGTGGCTGCCATCCTGGCGGGTGGCGATACGATTCATTCGTTCTTCGGACTGCCAATGGATGTTTGCTATCCCGGAACGATGGGCAAGATGAACGAGGCTCGCATCCAGACTTTGCTGCATACGGACACCATCATCATTGACGAGGTGTCGATGGTGCGCTGTGACATCATTGATGCCATCGACTACACGATGCGGAAGACGTTGCGCTCTTCGCTGCCCTTTGGAGGTAAGCAAGTCATCTTCGTGGGCGATATGTTTCAGTTGCCGCCGGTGATTGCAAGGAAGGAAGAGCGTGAGTTGATGCATGACCTCTATCAGGCAGACGACTGCTTTTTCTATAAGGCAGATGTCATCAAGCGGATGCGGTTGGTGAAGATTGAGTTTCAGAAAGTGTACCGTCAAGACGACAAGCAATTCCTCGATATACTGGAAGATGTTCGCCTCAACAAGGTGACACCGGAGGACTTGATGCACCTGAACCGTCGTGTCTGTCAGCCTACGAAGGAGGACGGAATGGTGATTACACTGGCATCCCGCAACAGCACGGCAGATGCCATCAACGAAAAGTGCCTCGCCGAGATTGATTCGGAGGAGTATATCTATGAAGGAACCGTACAGGGGAAGTTTGAGGAAAAACGTTTCCCGGTGGAAATGACGATGAGGCTGAAGGTGGGTGCACAGGTGATGTTTACCCGCAACGACCAGCATAAGCGCTGGGCTAACGGCACTTTGGGGAAAGTCACAAAGCTCGCAAAGGACGAGATACAGGTGACAACCAATGCTGGCGAAACCTATGTCGTGCCTAACTGTTCGTGGGACTCTGTGACATACGAATACGACAAGGAGGCCAAGAAACTAAAGAAGGAGGTAACGGGCACGTTCACCCAATATCCCCTGAAGCTGGCTTGGGCCATTACGGTACACAAGAGCCAGGGCATGACATTTGAAAAGATGTCGCTCGACTTGAGCAAAGGCATGTTTGCTGCCGGTCAGCTCTATGTCGCTCTGAGTCGTGTGCAGTCTTTGGACGGTTTGTTCCTGTCCAAAGGCATCATCCCCCAATATTGTCATACCAACAGGGAAGTGCTGTCGTATGCTAACGGCTATAACGACGAGCAGGTGATCAACAACGAGATAGAGAGCGGAAAAGCTGTATATCAGTTGTTAAGTCACTACAACTACGACGAGGCAGCCAAGCAGTACCTATTACTGGTGCTGAAAAAGGCTGAAAGTGGCGACATCAAGGAAGCCATACAACAGGCTAAGCGGTTTCTTGATACCGTTATCTGTGACGAGAATCTGTTTGGCTGCATCAGTGAGATACCGGCATCGCTGATGGAGGCAGACCACTGGGCACCCAAGTTTCTAGTGGCATTGCTCAGTCTTTATGCGGGAAAATATGAACAAGGGTTGGAGTATGTCAATAGCGTGCTTTCACAACATCAGTGCCAGGAAGCACTCTACGTGAAGTCACGTTGTCTGACCAAGCTGGAACGGTATCAGGAGGCTGATGCAGTAAACGTGCTGATGGGTGATGTGTTCGACATGTCAACACCCGATTGCAAGGTACTCTATTCGATAGCCATGCTCAACGAACTGCACGTCGGAGATCCTGGACTAAACCTGATGCAGCAGTTGATAGCAGCAAGACCGAAGTACGACAAGGCCATTCTTTCACTCCGCGAGTTGATGAAGCGGAAAGGGATGGTACTGGTGAAGACTTCTAACGAGCCGCGTGAACTGGTAGATGACTTCAACAGCGACATGCCGGAAAAGGAGTTTGCCCAGAAGTTGCAAACGGCTCGCGAGAAGGCCCCCAAGGCTGTAGAGTATCTTCGCCGAACAATCAGGCGGCAGGAATTCGCGGGATAATACCATAAAGTCTAACACAAAAAACTATGGATACACAAATGAAAGAGAAGATAAAAGAAGAGTTGAGGCAGTTCCATTGCTCCATTCTTTTGAACGAGGTGAAGGAGAAGGTACGCAAACTTAAAGCGTATGGTGTGGAGGATGCTGAGATTATGGCGGTATTGAATGAAGAAGAACTGTTCCCACAACTGGTCGTGACAAAGGATTATGAGATCGTCCTGCACTCAGACGAAAAGGAAGTGAAAGTGGAGATGGAACCATTAGTCAAGGCGGTCTATCTGTTGTTTCTCTCCCACCCTGAGGGAATCGTCCTGAAACACCTTCCTGATTATCAGAAGGAGTTGACGGCTCTTTATCTGCTGTTAAGACCTAATGATGGATTATCGGAGAGGATAAAGAAAAGCATTGTTGATGTGACCAATCCGACACTCAATTCTATTAACGAGAAGTGTGCGAGGATTCGGAAAATATTCTCTGGCTTCTTGCACCCGAATGTAGTCAAATACTATGCTCTTTCCGGTAAACGTGGTGAAGCAAAGAAAATTACTCTCCCCCGCGACCTGGTAATCTGGGAAACGGAATAAATAGGTTTGCTAATTTCGGTTGCACCGGTTTCACTGCTTGTAAACATCAGTATGCATTGCTTTTGCTATACCTATTTTCATTAAGATTTCATTGGAAATGCAACTTTGCCATCGAAAAAGGATTTGAGATATGCCGAAAGTTGCTTTTCCTTTTTCAAAAATAAATGCTTATAAAGCAAGGTTTTTCGTACAAAAGTACCACAATAAAAAGAAAATGTGGTATCTTTGTACCGGAATTAAGAATACAATATGGAAAAAGAGCAGAATTCATACATCTCCTCTGCAAGCGTAAAGGAGCAAGGCAGGACAGCATACTACAAGATGTTGGAGAGTGTACGGCAGGGCGAACTCATTCAGGTGCGCCGTGGTGTGTATGCTAATATTGACCAACTTAGCGGAAACATGATTGACATCAACGCGATTGTTCCAGACGGTATACTTTGTCTGTGGTCGGCATGGAGCATTCACCAGCTTACCACCTCTATGCCGCAGGCTTTTCATGTGGCCATCAAAAGAAACAGGAAGGTAACTGTACCGTCATTTCCAAAAGTTGAAATTCACCATTACACGGAGACTATACTGGCTTTGGGGGTGATGAGAATGGAGATTGATGGCTTCAACATCCAGCTATATAATGTAGAGCGTTGTGTGTGTGATGCTGTGAAGTTTCGAAATAAGGTGGGATTGGATGTATGTTCCGAAATCATTGACAAATACCTGAAACGTACAGACAGAAATCTGAGCTGTCTGATGGACTATGCTCGAAAGCTCCGAGTGGGTACCATACTCGAACAATATTTGCAAGTAAAACTATGAAAAAGGAACAGACCAAAAACTACGGAAAGTCCATACGTAGCAAACTTCTGAACATTGCTAAAAAGGAGGATGTCTTCTATCAAACCATCCTCACGCGTTTTTTTCAGGAGCGACTGCTATACAGAATATCGCAGACGAAATACCGCAGCAATTTCTATCTGAAAGGGGGAGCATTAATGTATGCTTATGAGAAATTTGCTGCCCGTCCCACGTTAGATATTGACTTGTTGGGCTGCAATATCAGCAACGAGGGAACGGTTATCATTGCAGCTTTCAAGGAGATTTGCTCTGTGCTATACGAAGAGGATGGTATTAAGTTTGACACTGACAATATTACTGCCCAGAACATCACGGAGTTCAAGGACTATCATGGCATCCGGCTGAGCATTCCTGTGACGATGGATACTATTGCACAGGTGTTGACGATGGATATCGGATTTGGTGATGTCGTCACACCCAGCCCAATAGCTCTTGACTATCCGGTACTCCTGGAACAACTGCCTGGCGTGAATATCATGGCCTATTCGCTTGAAACGGTCATAGCAGAGAAGATGCATGCCATAGTGGATCTTGCCGACCAAAGTAGTCGCATGAAGGACTATTATGATCTGTATTACATCCTGTCGAAAGGGAATTATGACAGGGATACGTTGCAGGATGCCATCACACGTACATTTGAGAACAGGCATACCTCATACGATGCTAACACCATGTTCTTCCGTAAGGCCTTTGCCGATAATCAGCAAATGCAGGCTCGATGGCAGGCTTTCTTGCATAAAATCAGAAAAAATGTTGATGTCACGTTTGCAGATGTCGTAGTTTACATTCAGAATGAGTTGCGCCCATATTGGGAAAAATTGTCGCATAAATAAAATATGACGTAAGACTAACTGTTACATCCCAAGCAGCGTTGCTGCCTCTTTGAGAAAGGGTTGAAGTTAGTACAATAAAAGGTCAATTAAAAAAGATGCATGTAAAGGAACTAAATAAGTGGACGATTGCTATGGCAGAGCCGATGAATTATGAGTTTGACTTCTCGCAAAACGGAGAATTAGCATCTGATGAGCTGATTTATGTGGCGAGAGAAGATGATAATGTCTTGACAAATTTCTTTGAAACGAAGCCAGAAGTTTTGGAAGAATGGGGGGAAAAGACAGGTTTCAAAATTGTTTATCTATCCAATCTCATTAAGTCTTTGACAAACAAAGAAGTGCTTTTGTATCGGATACCTTATCTGAATGTGCGGGATTTGACCGATATACGCATTGGAAATGATTATATTCTTCAGTATCTTGAAAACCCTTCTGACAGGAAAAGGATAACACAAGGGCTTCTTCGTACCATAAAAACATATCAAAGAAGCGATGGCAAGGAAAAAGTTACGAATCGTTTTTATCCACTGTATCCAAATAGTGATGAGTCTCTGATTGATCAGCTTCACAGAATAGGGGTTCAGATTGCTGGTGAAAAAAAACTGCATGAGAAGAGCAAAAGCGATGAAATAGATGAATACGACAATTGGGGACCTCATTACGAGTCTGCCGAAGACGGATTTCGATCACAACAAAACGAGGAAACGATTGACGATTTGATGGAAGAAGTGCGTGAACGAATCTGTAAGTTACGTCAACGGGGGATAGCAGAGCATATTTTAGAAGAGTTGATACATCCAGACAATCGTTTGAGTAGGATGGTGATAACCAAAGACAAGAGAATAATTTTGCCCGACTATCAAGGCATGGAGATTAAAATGGAGCCGTTGGTGAAAGCTGTCTTCCTGCTCTTTCTGAAACACCCGGAAGGAATAGTCTTCAAAGAACTGCCTGCATACAGAAACGAATTGGCAAAGATTTACTCAGAAGTCAAGCCAAGTGGTCTGTCGGAAAAGGCTTTGCAGAGCATCGAGGATGTCACGAACCCACTGAATAATTCCATTAATGAGAAATGCGCCAGAATTCGTGGGGCTTTTGTCGGGCAGTTTGACAATCATTTAGCCAAACATTATTACATAGACGGCATGCGTGGAGAGCCAAAGAAAATCAGCCTTCCCCGCGACCTGGTAATCTGGGAAACGGAATAAAAGGTTTGCTAATTTCGGTTTCACCGGTTTCACTGCTTGTAAACATCAGTATTTCTGTATGTTATTGGTGCAACCGCGATTGCACGGCGGTTGCACCAAAGCCTTCGCTTAACTCATAATCCTTAACTCCCTCACTTGGGGAGGGACTGGGGTGGGCAAAAGATAGGTTTTGGCGGAGTGATTAGGGCCTAATCACTCATCAAATAAAGGGCTTTTGGAAGGCGAACAAAGGGGGGGTTGCTGATGAGATAAAGAAAGATAGAGGTGAAACCGGAGTGAAACCGCGGTTGCACTCGTATCTAAGTAAACTCCAACGGGTTACGCCAAATGAAACCAGTGAAACCGAATTCGGACTGTGACGGAAGTGAAACTGAAATGAAAGTGCAGAATCACTCGTAGAGTCCTATTATTCTGGAAGTTGCAGCAAGTGAAACTGGTGATACTGGAAATCGCTCTTTTCTTTGTGGAAAAAGATTTCCTTTTCCACAAGCCTTGTGATGTGAAAATGTTTGGATGCTCCAATACAAACATGTATATTTGCAACAGATTGCCTATAATTCAAATAATAAACGATAAGTATGAAAGAAACTAAGAGTGAAAACGGATGCTCCAGCATGGAAGAGATGCTGAAGGAGTGCCTTCAAGGGTTACAGGAAAAAATAGCGAAAGAGGGTTGGTTGGGAATATCATCAGGATTCCAGCCATTGGATGATTTGACGGACGGCTTTGAGAACGGGAAGGTGTACGTCATTGGTGGAAAGCCCTGCATGGGAAAAGAGGAGTTTATGCTTTCGATGATAGATAATATCATACAGAAAAGCCAACTTCCCGTGTTGTTGTTCTCTACAAAAAAGCTGAAATCAGAATATTTTTCCAGATTTCTGTCCATCCACTGCGACATTCCCACGCTTGATTTGAATAAAGGTCGTTTGGAGCCTCATCTGTGGAAGAAACTGGATGAGGGCATACACACTTTAGACTATGACACTTTGTTTATACACGACAGTTTGGGAATACCCCTTGATGAATTGATTGAAACCACACGAAAGTGCATCAAAGAAAAGGACATAAGCATCGTTTTCATAGACTGCCTGCAAATGATTGATATAGGAAATGAAAACGGGAGTCCTTCAGAGAGGACAGCAAACGTGATGCGTTCGCTGAAACAACTGGCCATCCAGGAAAACCTGCCAATCATAGTAGGGACAATGTTGGCCAATTTTACAGGTTATGATGAAGATTATGATTATAGGCGACCTGAACTGACGAACTTGCCGGACTCCAGTTTTATTGGGGAACTTGCAGATGTAGTAATGTTTGCACATCGCCCTGAATATTATCACATCTACACGGATGAGCATGGCGAAGACCTGCGTGGAATAATGCAAATCATTGTAAGGAAAAATAGTTTTAAACCATTGGGCGAGTTCAATTTTAACTATAAGCAGGAAACGGGTGCTGTGTTTATGAAAGAAGAGACAAATGCATCTACCTATAAGCCCATCAGAATGGAGGATTTAATGGATAATAAGGCCGTCAGAAATCTGATAAGAAAGTTTGACCTTGAAGAGTTTTTCCCATTTAAAAATGAATAATTAAAATGGCCACTACAAAAGGAGTAAGGATATGGGCTATGGCCGCACTGATGGGATATATGCTTTGTGCATGTGGCTATCGGGACACTTCTAATTCGGTCGTGAAGAAGATAGTTTATCACGACACGATTTACAAAGACAGTTTCATCGTGGAGAAACTCAAAACGGACACGGTGTATTTTGACAGCAAGTGGCTGCGGAAACTCTTTGAAACGGCCAAGTGGGAGAAATGGAGGAACTATAAGGATAGCATTGCGGTGGAGTATCCTGAATTTATGAAATATATGCCCGATTCATGGGAAAGGAAGCTCCATGTTGAATATCATGGTATCAGTATGTTGGCCGTTGCCTACGATGACGAAAGCGATATGCCAGTACTTGAGAAATATGAAGCTGTTAACATGGGGGCTGTGACGAAATCCGTAAATCAGAACTCGTTCCTTTTGGCGGGAAGCGTTGGTGACCGGAATTTGTTTTTCGAGAAAGACATCAAACTGAAAAACAAGAAATGGCTGTATCTGCGGGTGGAGTTCCCTTCGGAACTGACTTGGGCTATCGACCCGTTGTTGCAGTATGTGCTGGACTACCAGGTGAGTTTTCTGCTGTTTGCCGGGGATTCATGATAGTGCCCCAACCCGAGAGTTAACCGCTACAACCCATCCCTTCCCCTACCCCTCCTTGTGGGAAGGGGATTTTCTTTTAGTCTTTTTTGTTTTGAGGATAGAGAAAACAAAATTCGGATAAAAACCATCAGATTTGTTTGTATCTGAAAAAGTTTTTGTATTTTTGCACTTGTCAAAGGATATGAGATGGACAAGGAGAACAAACTGATACTGTATAAGGATGAGAACGGCAGGGTGAGCGTGAATGTTCGTTTTGCCGATGAGGATGTGTGGCTGACTCAGGCACAGCTGGCAGAGATTTATAACACAACTCAGCAGAACATCAGCCTACATCAAAAAGGTATTTATGCAGACGGAGAGTTGGATGAGGAGGCAACTCACAAGAAATACTTGTTAGTTCACAACAGAAGAATAAAAAACAGAATAAGAGAATGAGAAAAGTAATTGGAATCGGAGAGACGGTGCTCGACATCATCTTCAAGGATAATCAGCCCATCGGCGCCGTGCCTGGGGGCAGTACTTACAATGCCATGATTTCACTGGGACGCGCGGGCGTTCCGGCACAGTTTATCAGCGAGACGGGCAACGACCGCGTGGGACAGATGATTATCTCGTTCCTGAAGGAGAACGGGGTGAGCGCGGAGTATATCAATGTGTTCCCTGACTCTAAGTCGCCACTCTCGCTGGCGTTCCTCAACGAGCAGAACGATGCGGAATACCTGTTCTACAAGGACCATCCTAACGACCGGCTCGACTTCGTGACACCCGATGTGAAGCCCGACGACATCGTGATGTTCGGTTCTTATTATGCCATCAATCCGGTGATTCGTCCGCAGGTGCAGGGCTTTCTGGACTATGCCCGCCAGAAGGGAGCCATTCTCTATTACGACGTGAACTTCCGCCCTTCGCATAAGAACGAGGTGATGAAGCTGACGCCCAACATCATCGAGAACCTGGAGATGGCCGACATCGTGCGCGGTTCGTACGAGGATTTCCTGGTGATGTATAAGAAAGACGATGCCGACAAGGTGTATAATGCCGAGATTTCTTTCTATTGCAAGAAATTCATCTATACGCAGGGAGCCCAGCCCATAGAGCTGCGAGCCGACGGAGGACTCCGCAAGAACTACCCCGTGATGACCACCAACGATATTGTGAGCACCATCGGGGCCGGCGACAACTTCAACGCCGGACTGGTGTATGGCATGATGAAATACGGTATCACCCGCGAGGTGATAGACCGCGGGCTCACGGAAGAGCAGTGGGACCTGCTCATCGACTGCGGCCAGCGCTTCAGCGCCGAATGCTGCAAAAGCCTGAACAATTACATCAGCAAGGAGTTCGGGGAGAAAATGCGACCCACCTAATTGCTTTTCCCTTCGGCCAGCGACCATTGGTTCCTCCCTGATTAGGGAGGACTTGCGGATAATTCGTTATAACGTGATAACGTTATATCGTAAAACGATATTGGTCGAGGCCAATAATGATTACAAAAGCCTTTTCATTGCGTCTTAAATGTAAATAAAGACGTCGATATGAAAAGGCTTTTTCTATTACTTTTAGCAACACTAACAATAACTAACTCTACGCTGCTGGCAAAAGACATCTATGTCAGCACTTCGTTTCATGAGCCGGCCACCGAAGGATTGCGGTTCATCTATAGCCGTGACGGCATCCGATGGGACAGCATTCAGGGCGTTTTCCTGCGTCCAAAGGTGGGACAGCAGAAGGTGATGCGCGACCCC